>JBAZYD010000008.1:0-73825 GCA_041659465.1 Candidatus Micrarchaeia archaeon
TTTCCATCTCGCGGTCTTCGGCATCCATGCGCTCCTTGAGCCGCATTGTTTCAAGGTATTCGTCGATTTTCACCAGCCCGAATTTTTCATTCACGGCGTAGGTGCACATGCGCAGCGCCTCCATCCTGTTCTGCGCCACGCCGCGCGCGAGCATTTCGCTGATTATCACCGCGGGCAGGCCTTCGAGATTTGCACTGAATTTCATATGTAAAATCACCGGTTTACATATTAGAAAGATATATTTTTAATATTAACAGCGTTTCGAGCGCGAATGGAATGAAATGGCGACCTGCGGCATAAAAACGTTCACAGGGTGCCATGCCAGTGGTTCCGGTGCGCTGTAAGCAACCCGTGAGCCTCCCGCCCCCCTTTTTATGCTTGTATGCTGATTTCTTGGCAGTATAACGCGAGGGTGGTAATATGGTCGACATGAAACTTCTGTCAAAACTTACCGAGTCTTTCGGAGTTCCTGGCTATGAGCACGAGATTGCCGGCATCATGATGGAGGAATTCAAGAAAGCTGGCTACAAGGCCGAGATTGACAGCTTCGGAAACGTGATTGCGCGCAGCAATGCCACCAAGAAAAAGCCGCTCATGCTCGGCGCGCACATGGACGAGATTGGCATGCTTGTGAAGTACATCAATGAAAAGGGGTTCATCAGGTTTGTGAAGGTGGGCGGGATAGACAACCGCGCGCTTGTGAACCAGCGCGTGGTGCTGGAGACGGACAAGGGCAGGATTTACGGGGTCATCGGCAACAAGCCGCCGCACATGCAGAAGGCCGAGGACATGAAGGCTGCCATTGACAACAAGTCGCTTTTCATCGACATCGGCGCCAAGAACAAGAAGGATGCCGAGAAGATGGGCGTGAAAATCGGCGACCCAATCTGCTTTGACATTTCCACCAAGGTGCTCAATGGGAAGCTGGTCACGGGAAAGGCGCTTGACAACCGCGTGGGATGCTACATACTTTTGGAGCTTGCGAAGAAGCTGAAGAACCGAAACGTGGTGCTCGTGGGGACCACGCAGGAGGAGATTTCCACCTTTGGCAAGGGCGCGATGATTGCCGCGTATAATTTGGAGCCGTCGGCTTTCATTGCCGTGGACACGTCCATTGCAGGCGACCACCCTGAGATGAGCGAGGACGAGTCGCTCATACACCTCGGGAAGGGTCCTGCTCTTTGCCTTGTGGAGGCTGGAGGGCGCGGGAATTTTGCGGACGCGAAGCTCAAGAAGATGTCCATTGACGTTGCAAAGAAGAGCAAGATACCGTACCAGATAGAGGTAATAGAGGGCGGCGCCACGGACGCCGCATCGGTTTACGGCGAGCGGGGCGGCATCCCGTCCATTGCGATTTGCGTCCCGACGCGCTATATCCATTCCAACGTGGCAGTGTGCGCGCTTGACGACATAGACAAGACCACGAGCTACCTTGTGAAATTCGTGGAAGCGCTTGCCTGAGCAGGAAAGCATCGCGATGAAGGGCGTAATATCGTTTTTGGTTGCGTCCATTTTCCTCCTTGTTCTCGTCTCGTCAGCTGCGAAAATGTCGCAGCGCGCGCCTGACGTTTCATACCAACCAATGGTAGCAATGCACCTGCAGGAGCAGGCGATAAGCGCGGCGTTTTCAGATGCAATGTCCGATGCTGCCAGCAAGGCGCTTGCCGTATCGCAGGCAAGCGGCGCAGGGGCGGAAGCCCCCGCAGCCGTGAAAGCCGCGGTTTACCTGTCTGCGCTTGATTTTGAGAGGCAGCTGCGCGAAGCTGGTTATGACGCTGTTTTTTGGTGCGGAAAGCCCAGCGAAGCTTCACTACAGGATGCGTCTGCAAGGATGGCAGGCGGCGGGGCTGCGCAGGGGGCAGGCGCTGCTGATGGGCAAGAATGGCGCGCAGTTGTGCCATCTGGCGCGCTTCCGCTTTCCAACCCAGCCTGCGCTGCCTCGTTCGATGTGAACTTGCTTCGGAAAAAGGTGCGCGTGGCTGATGCCGGCTTTTCATTTTATTCCAAGGGGGCAGCCATGGGGCATGCCGTGCTGCTGCCGGAAGGGTTTGGAGGTGAAATTGATGGATAGCTTGCACATTAGGAAAGGGCAGTCTTCATTGGAGGCTTTGCTTGCCTTTTCCGCGCTCCTGTGCGCTTTGGCCGTGCTTGCCCATGCAGCAAAGGCGCAATCCGACGCTTTTGCATCTGCCATTGACGGGGCGGATGCGCGCACGTCGCTTGCGCGCGAGGCGTTCTACATCGACATGTCGGCAAGCATGATGCCGACGGCAACCTTGCAGCGCAACCTGAGCGGCGTGCCTGTTTCTGAAGGGAACTGGCTTGCCTCGCAGCAGAGCGGGGCAATCCGCGAGCCGCTTTTCCATAAGATATCGGTTGATGCCGAGGGGAAATATTATGTGCAAAGCGAATGAATGCGCGCGGATGCCGCCCTGGCGAGCAGGATGCAGGCAGCGGGCAATGCGCCGCACGGCGGGAGATTGCATTGCCTGCTTCCGCGCGTTCTGGTCCATTGACGCTGCGTTTGCGCTCGTGCTGGCAGTTGCCATGCTTGCCATGTTCTCGTCCATGCTTTATCGCGCAGGCACGATGGCGGCAGCAGGGGCGGATGAAACGTCCGGGGCGCTTCTTTCCGCGCGCTTTTCATCCTATGCGCTTGAGAGGATGGAGAAGGGTGGGGAAGCGGATTTGCAGGCAGTCCTTGGGCAGACAGGCAGGAGATATGCCAGCCTGCGCATGGCAGGCTCTGAGGGGGAGCTTTCGTTTGCATTTGCAGGCGAAAAGGAGGGGGAAATTTACTGCACGCAAAGGCTAGGCGTGCGCAATGGCAGGATTGTGAGATTGGAGGCGTGCATTGGATGATTGCACAAAATGCCGGAGGCTGCTGGCAGGCAGGGGTGAGCATTGGATGATTGCGGAAAATGGCTGGGCGGGCAGGCCCATGGGGGCGTGTGAAGGATGAGCAGCCGCGCGTTCCTTTTCAGCCTTGAGGCCGCCTTTTCGCTCACCCTGGTTGTCGTGGCATCGGCGTATTTGCTTGCCTTTGCGCCCCAAAAGGAAAGCGCAGGGGAGTTCCTTGCATGCGCGGATGCAGCAGGCGCGCTTGTGGAGCTGCGCGCATTTTCCGCGCAGGGGGCGCTGGATGCCGCAGTGAACGAGTCTGGCGGGCTTTTGGGCGCCTGTGTGGAGGCGCAAGGCCCTGGCGCGGGCGCAAATGCATCATCATGCCAGGAAGGCATTGGCGCAGCTGGCGAAACATACTCTTTTTCATTCCCGGTGTGGAAAGGCGGGCGCGTGGAGGGCGCAACGGTTGGTTGCCGCCAGAGGGGCTGACAGCGGGCGTGCTTTTTATCCGGGTTGGGCCGCGCGGCCCAACTGCGCGCCTCAGCGCGCTTTTTTATTGTTTGCATTGAAAGGGTATTCAGGGTGGTCAAGTGAAGTTGTTCCCAATATTTGCGCTCGCAGTGCTTTTTGCCGCGCCCGTGTTTGCCTACGACGTCGCGATAAAGGTGACTGTGTCCCAGGACACCCTTGCAGTGGGCACCAACGTCACCATCGTGAAGGACGGCACGTTCCTCTACAGCGCAAAGGCCGATGGGAGCGGCATGACCTATTTCAAGCTGGATGCGGGCAGCTACCTTGTGTACCTGGACAGGGGGGGCTATTCAAGGCATGTCAACATCCTTGAGGTCGGGAAATCCGAGAACATCACATACACCCTGCGCCAGGCCATCTCGTATGCAAGCGCGTACGGGCAGGTGAGCGGCCCTGCGGACTTCAGCGGCGCGTCAGTGGCAGCGTATGCCAATGGCAATGTCGTGAAGCGCATCGCGCCCAACAGGGACGGGTATTACCTGATGTCGTTCATGCCTGAGGGGCAATATGCGCTTGTTTTCACCGCCCCGGGCTTTGTGGAGAAGAACGTGTCCTCCATGCTGCTGCAGTCGCAGTTCACTGAGCTGAATGCAAAGCTTGACAGGACGCCGGTTGCGCCCACGACCCAGCCCTCAATCACAGTGCCGTCATCAGTGCAGAGGCAGTCCGTGATAGAAATCCTCCTTGCCGATGGCATCGCGCCACTTTCAGGGCAGGTTGTGCTTGTGAAAACGCCCGCAGGAAGCGTGGAAGTCACCACTGGCGCTGATGGGAAGGCGCATGTGAATGCCGCGGCTGCAGGGGAGTACATTTTCACCTATGGAAACCTTACTGCGAAAACCTTGGTTGCAGGGGCGGAGAACGCCACTGCGAAGCCGCCGGTCGTGGCTCCCGAGCCATCTGCGCCGCCCGCAGCAACACAGCCCCAGGCGAACACTAATCTCATGGCAGGGTTGGCGGCGATTGTCATGGGTGGGGTGGTGGTGGCGCTGGGAATAATCCTTTTTGTGGCAAGCAGGCTTGGCAAGAAGCCGAAAGCCGCTGCGGATGCGCGTGAGGGGAAAGAGGCCGCCCCCGCGGAAGGGCACGCACACTCGCACAAGCATGCGCCAGAGGAAGGGCATTCGCATGAAGCGCACCAGCGCGAACATGGAGCCGCCCATGCGCACCCGCATGCAAAGCACGAGCACAAGAAGTGAGGCATATGCCTTTCAATAGCGAGAAATTCATCAGCGGCGCGGTTTCCGCGATAAAGGCAGCGGTGGGAAGCGGCCGCGCGATAATCGCGGTGTCGGGAGGGGTGGATTCCTCCGTGGCAGCCGCGCTTGCAAGCCAGGCGCTTGGCAAGCGGATATACTGCGTGTTCGTGGACACAGGGCTCATGAGGAAGGACGAGGGAAAGCAAGTGAAGGCGATGCTTGCGCGCGCCGGCGTGACGCTTCATGTGGTGGATGCGAGCAAGGATTTCTTTTCGGCACTCCGCGGCGTGGAGGAGCCTGAGGGGAAAAGGAAGATTATCGGGGAGAAGTTCATACGCGTTTTTGAGGCTGAGGCGAAAAAGCAGAAAGCCGTTTTCCTCATCCAGGGCACCATCGCGCCCGACTGGATTGAGAGCGGAGGGGGAAGCCGCGAGACGATAAAGTCGCACCACAATGTGGGAGGCCTGCCCGAGAAGATGGGCATGACACTTGTCGAGCCTTTGCGCGACCTGTACAAGCACGAGGTGAGGATTGCCGCACGCGCGCTGGGGCTGCCCCCTGAGATGTCCGAGAGGCAGCCGTTCCCGGGACCTGGCTTGGCAGTCAGGATTGTAGGCGAAATAACTCCTGAAAAGGCGGAGATTGTGCGCAACGCCTGCTTCATCGTTGAGGAGGAGCTTGAGGCTGCTGCGAAGAGCGGGAAGCTTGAGCTTCCGTGGCAGTATTTTGCCGCGCTATTGCCCACAAGGACCGTGGGCGTGAGAGGGGACGAGCGCTCTTACCAGTACACGGTTGTGGTGCGCGCGGTCCGCTCGCTGGACGGAATGACCGCAAACTTCTCGCATGTGCCGCCCGAGGTGCTGCAGAAGATATCCACGAGAATCACAAACGAGATAAGGGAAGTCGGGCGCGTGCTTTATGACATTACAAACAAGCCGCCGTCCACAGTGGAATTGGAATAAAGAGGCGCAGTCAGGCAATGGCAGGTAGTTTCCATGATATTGATTGTTGATATGGGCTCGCAGTACACCCACGTCATCTGGCGCACCTGCCGCGACTTGGGGCATGACGGAAAAATCGTGCCGAAAAGTGTTGCGCGAGCGGAGCTTGACGCCGCGGATGCTGTGATACTTTCAGGCGGCCCGTCCTCGGTCACAAAAGACAATTTCCACTTCCTGCCTGACTTCATCCGCGAAAAGCCCAACGAAAAGGCAGTGCTTGGCATCTGCCTTGGACACCAGCTTCTTGCGCACTCTCTTGGCGGGGAAGTGGTGAAGGGGAGGAATGCGGAGTACGGAATCTCGCGCATTGATGTTGATAAGCCTGGCATTCTGCTTTCCGGCGTGCCCGCGCATTTCAACGCGTGGGTGTCGCACTTTGACGAAGTGAAGAAGATGCCGGAAGGGTTTGTTTCGCTCGCCCACTCGGACACGTGCGCGCATGAGGCAATGGAAGCGCCCGCGCGCAAGCTTTTCTCGGTGCAGTTCCACCCTGAAGTGTGGCACACCGAGAACGGCGAGAGGATACTGGAGAACTTCCTGAAGCAGATTTAAGCATTCTGCGCTTTCTTCTTCCTCGTCAATATATTTTTAAACACATGTAGCCAGGAATGATGCCGTGTGTTTATGAGGAAGCATTTTTTCATGCCGAAAAGCGCGGAGAGCACAGTCTTCCACAGGCTTTTCACGATGGTGGAAGGGAAAGAAAAGATAGTGAATACCTACGTCATCCAGTACACCCGCAATAGGCACAAGCTCCGGGATGTTTCGCCTTTGGGGCGCTTCCTGAGATTTGGAAAGCCTGAAAATAAAAACGAGAAGGGAGTGGAAAACCCGGAAGGGTTTGGCAGGAAAGGCGAGGCGAATTTTGTTTACGAGCCAATGCCGTGCTACTGCCCGCACACGAGGCAGGTTGCAGCAGCTGTCATAGACAGCCTGAACCCGAGGCTTTTCACCCCGTTGAAGGAAGAGACCATGCGCCATGTGAAGAGCATGGCAAAGCATGGGTACGTGAATGGGGGAGGCGCAAAATCCTCAAGAGTCTCGGAAATCCCAGGCACTGTGCATTTTTTCGAGGTCAGGGGGGAAAGCAACCCCAATCTTGCCGGCATCATTGATGAAAGCGGCAGGATGGTCTGCAGGCTGGACATGGAAGGCTGGGACATCCCCGAGTCTGAGCTTGCAAAGAGGGCGGAATTCATCGGAGTGATGATTGTGAAGGAGAAGGGCGTTTATTGCTTTTCCAAGGAGATTCCCCTGCTGAAACTCAGGCAAATCGGGGTGGAAAACAGGTACTTTACGTTCGGCGATATGCCCCATAATCTCGAACTTTTCAAAAATGACATGGCGCAATGGATGGAAGAATTGCAGCATAGAGAAGCGATAGCCATAAGCCAGGCGGAAGCCGCGCTCCGCTTCCATACGCTGGATTTTGTGCTTAGGGAGAAAGGCATGCAGTCGCTTCCGGACGGAGAGGAAGCAAGAAAGGGAGTGCTGGCTGAGTATGGGCATAACGTATTCCATACAGGAATGATTCCAGTGGACATAAGGGTCAAGGACGGTGAAAGAGTGCCGCTGCTGTGGCGCGTTGACATCGACGATGTCAGGTGGATGCCTACTTTTGCAGAGTTCAAGGATGCCGTTGCCGACCTGAAGGCAGCAGGCATTTCAGTAGGAGTTGCCACGATTGGCGCCAAGGGAAAGGGGCAGAAGGCGATTGAAGGCTGAGGGAAGCTCCCCACTGCAATTCAAATAACTGAAGCGCGCTCATGCAAAGAACTTCTTTTTCCCTTCTTGAAGCACAAGCGCAGCCCCGCCGCCAAGAAGCGCGGTGCCGAGCTGGAAGACGCCCATTGCCACCAGGAACTGCTCAGGGATGAGCCCGAGAGAATAGAGCGCGAACGCCGAGGCGAACAGGAACGCGGATTTCCAGAGCGCGCCCTGGCAAAGCGCGAGCACGCGGTTCTGCCTTTTTGCGAGGTAGAGCTCCTTCACTGAATAGACAAGAAGTGCATTTCCCACCCAGATGAACGGGTTGAGGTAGATGAGGGCGAACGATGCGGCGCCGAATATGTAGCCTGCGAGGTATGCCCCGATGCTCGGGAGCACGATGATTGGCAGCAGGCTCTTGCCGCGGAGGTTGAGCGCGGACAGGACAAGCGCACAGTTCACCACCGTGCCCACCAGGATTTGGGGGTGCCCAAGGACAAAGGGGAGCGAAATCGCGATCACCGCGTAGAGGAGCATCTCCACGTTCTCGCGGATTGCTGTCAGCTGGTATTCCTGCAGGTAAAACGACGCCGGCACGTATGAGTATTTGTTTTCCATGGCAATCACGGCGATTGTACGGAGCTTAGGAATATAAAAGGTACGAACGAATGTTGCGTTAATGGTTAAGGAAAACGGCAAGAAGGACAGCCGCCCCCTGATAAACATACTCCACGAGGTGCAGGAAAAGCACGGCTACATCTCCGAGCACATGCTCAAGCAGATTGCGGTGGAGCAGGACATTCCGATTTCCCGGCTTTACGGGGTGGTGAAGTTCTATACCATGTTCCACACCGAGCCTCAGGGGAAGTATGTCATCGAGATTTGCGGCTCGCCCTCGTGCGTTCTCAACAACGGCGTGAGGCTTGAAAAGTTCCTGGAGACCGAGCTTTCCACCGCAATAGGGGAAACGAGCAAGGACGGCATGTTTTCCCTTTACAAGACATCGTGCATAGGGTGCTGCGACGAGGCGCCCGCCATGCTGATAAACGGCGAGCCGCACACCAAGATGACAGTGGAGAGGCTCAAGCTCATCCTGAAAAAGCTTCGCGAAGCCGAGGCAGCGCAGGCGGGAGAAAAAAAGAAGTGACTTGATGCAGATACTACGCCAGACAAAGCTCGAGGCGCTTGAGAAGGCGCGTTCATTGGGACCGGAGGCCACCATTGCCCTGATTGGGAAGCGCGGGCTCGAGGGCAGGGGAGGCGCGGCCTATCCCACCGCGAAGAAGTGGAAAACGTGCAGGGATGCGCCATCCGACGAGCGGTTCGTGGTTTGCAATGCCGACGAGGGCGAGCCAGGCACCTTCAAGGACAAGCTCATCATTCGGCACAATGCGGAGACCATGATAGAGGGCATTCTGATTGCGGCGTATGCCGTTGGCGCCAAGAGATGCTTCATCTACCTGCGGGGGGAATACGATTATCTCCGCCCGCGCCTCCAGGAGCAGATTGACGACGTGCTTGCGCGCGCGAAGACGGAAGGCGTTACCATCGAGATTGTAAGGGGTGCAGGAGCATACATCTGCGGCGAGGCGACCGCGCTCCTCCAGTCCATAATGGGCTTTAGGGGAAATGCGATGTGCAAGCCGCCCAACCCCACCACGCACGGGCTTTGGGGAAAGCCCACTGTCATCAACAATGTGGAAACGCTGACGTGCGCGGCGCAGGCGGTCCTTTTCGACGACTGGGATTCCACGCTCCGCCTGTTCTCGATTTCAGGCAATGTCAAGAACCCCGGCGTGTACGAGTTCCCGCTTGGCGTGAAGATGTCCACAATCATAGATGTCGCGCGCCCTGAGAAAAAGCTGAAGGCGATGTCGTTCGGCTGCTTCGGCGGGATAATGCCCGTGGACGAGAACATGTCCGTGACGCCGGAGACCATCAACATGGAAAAGTGCCAGCACGGCGCGTACAGCATCATTTTCATCGACGAGACGAACAATGTTGTGGATGTCGCGTATTCCATTGCGAAATTCTACACCTACGAGTCCTGCGGCAAGTGCACGCCCTGCAGGGAGGGCACCATGCGCATGCTCAACCTGCTCAAGAAGGTGCGCTCGGGCAAGGCCGTGAAAAAGGATTTGGAGCTGATGCGCGAGCTTGCTGTGCACATACAGGACACCGCTTTATGCGGCCTTGGGCAGACGTGCGGGAACCACATACTGACAAGCCTTGAGCATTTCCCGAAGGATTACGATGCATTCATGAAAAGATAAATACCGGGTCATCAGATGAAAATAAAGCTGAACAACAACGAAATCGAGGCCGCGGAGGGCAAGTCGCTCCTTGACATCTGCCGCGAGAACGGCATCAATGTGCCAACATTGTGCTACCACGCCAGCATGGCGCCGGAGGCGCGCTGCAGGGTGTGCCTGGTGGAAATGGACGGCAAGCTCGTCACATCATGCTCCACAAGGCCGCGAGAGGGCGCATCAATCGTCACCAATTCGGAGCGCGTGATGAAGGCAAGAAGGCTGAACATGGAGCTCATGGTGCCCGACCCGTCGTGCAAGCGCGAGGACGACTACGAGGTCTGCCAGACCTACAAGGAGGTCGGGATGGACAATGCGCGCTTCTCGCAGATAAAGGACTACATACCCGACCTGGGCGCCGCGGTGATACGCGACAACAACAAGTGCATAAACTGCGGCAGGTGCGTCAAAGTGTGCGCGGAGATACAGGGGGTCTTCGCGATAGACTTTGCGAGCCGCGCGCACAACGAGCATGTCACCCCGTACTGGGAGAACCATTTGGCGGACGTTGCCTGCATACGGTGCGGCCAGTGCATACTCAACTGCCCTGTCGGCGCGATTTCTGAAAGGTCCCATATTGAAGAAGTTGTGGCTGCGCTTGACGACAAGGACAGGCACGTGGTGGTGCAGGTTGCGCCTTCCATCCGGGCGGCCTTAGGCGAGCTTTTCGGCATGCCCGCGGGCGCGCTTGTGACAGGCAAGACTGTTGCCGCGCTCCGCCGCTGCGGCTTTGCAAAGGTGTTCGACGTGGACTTGGGCGCGGACATCACCATCATGGAGGAGGCGTCCGAGCTTCTGAGGCGGGTGGAAAACAACGGCAAGCTGCCCATGATTACCACCTGCTGCCCGGGCTGGATACTGATGATGGAATTCTTCTACCATGACCTGATAGGGAACATGTCCACCTGCCGCTCACCGCACGAGATGCTCGGCATGCTCATCAAGACGTATTATGCGAAAAAGGCGGGCATCAGCCCGAAGAAAATAACCGTTGTTTCCATCATGCCCTGCACTGCCAAGAAGTTCGAGTCCACGCGGCCAGAGCTTGAAAGCGGGGTGGACTATGTGCTCACCACGCGTGAGCTAGGAAGGCTCATCAAGATGAAAAAAATCGACTTCGCATCGCTTCCCGACGAGGAATTCGACCCTGCGCTCGGGATTTCGACAGGCGCTGGCGTGATATTCGGGGCGACAGGGGGCGTGATGGAGGCTGCGCTGCGCACCGCGCACTTCCTGGCAACAGGGGCGGAGCTTGAGAAGGTTGAGATTGCTGAGATTCGCGGCATGAAAGGCATGAAGGAAGGCAAGATAGTGCTCAATGGCAAGGAGATACTGTTTGCCTGCGCGCACGGAGGGGCGAACGCGCGCAAGCTCATGGAGATTAAGGACAAGTACCACTTCATCGAGATAATGGCATGCCCGGGCGGCTGCATCGGGGGCGGCGGGCAGCCCATCTACCGCGACCCCGAGGTGCTGAGGAAGAGGACTGAAGCCATCTATTCCGCGGACCGCGCAAGCAAATTGCGCCGCTCGCACGAAAACCCGGTGGTGCAGCAGATTTACCGCGAAATGCTCGGCGCGCCGCTTTCCGAAGAGGCAGAGAGGCTGCTGCACACGCACTATGTAAAGAGGGACAGGTTTTGATTTTCCATTTTTTACAACCCTTTTTAAACCTTTTTAACAGTACCCACATGTGCACTCCAAAACATACTCCATAAGGGCAACGGCGGGAAAGCCTGCTTTCCTGGCAAGAAGGCTGCGTGCCTTCAATGGGAAGACGGCACTCCCGCTCTTGAGAAGCCACCCTGCGAAACTACAGTCGGAAAGGCGCCTGGACGGAAATCATGCCATATGGAGGCAGAAGCGCGGCAAATGCGAATATGGCTATGAAACATCGGCTGCAGGCAGCGGGGGAATCGCAGTGAAGGAAAAAGCCTGTGCTGCGTGCCTTTTTATTCCAACGGTGCAATTCCATTCCATGGACAGTGTGGAACTCCTTGGGCTTGCCGCTTCGCTGCTTGTGATAGTCTCGTGGATACCCCAGCTGAAAAAGAGCCTCAAGACGCGCCAAATGAAGGATTTTTCCTGGGGCATGCTCTCGCTCCTTTTTACCTCGCAGGTCATGTTCCTTGCATACGGGGTCCTCATTGAAAGCCTGCCGGTCGTCCTGACGAATGCATTCACCGCGCTCTTCATAGGCGCCCTTGCATTCCTCAAAATCAAGCACGGCTAGCAAAAAACAGTTGCGATGCGGGAAGGCGCTACGGGGGCATCCTGTAGACCTGCAGGTGCGGCACGCCGCCTATGTTTTTAGCGTACGAGACCGCGAGCCCTGCCTTTTTCGCGGCCTGCAAAGCGCGCCTGCCCACGATGTTGGCGTTCTGGGCGGCTTTCAGCGCCTCCACCGCCTCTTTCTCATCGACTTTTTTCCCCAAGTAGAATGGCGCGTAGGCGGACAGGTCAAGCCTTGCCTTGCCGCTTTCAAGCACCTTGCCGATGAGCTCGATGTCGCAGAGCGCGACAATCTCGCCGTCAGGGGAGGCGTGCGTTTTCAGGTACATGATGGAAAGTCGGAGGCAAGCCTAATAAAAGATGGGGCGGGCGCAAAAGCGCGCGGCGGATAAATGGCGGGCTGCAAAGCCGGGCGTCAGCCTAATAAAATATTGGCATGGAAATCGGAGCATGGGAAATATTGCGCGCCCGCTTGCATTCATTATGCTTGCAGCAGCCATCCTGCTTTCCCCCGGGTGCGCGCAAGTCGGCGCGCCCGCCCGGAATGAGACCGCAAGCTCGGCGAGGTTCATCCTGCCAGCGTCGGATGTTTCATATTATGCGCGCTACACCGTGGAGGAAGGGGGGCCGGCGACAAAGGAGATCTGGCGCGCGAAGGGCATGATGAGGATTGACCTGTCTTCGCAGGGGATGCGCGCGCTTTCATTCTTCTTCGTGGATTCGCACGCCTACTCGTGCTCCTACGCGTCATCCAAGCCTGCGTGCTATGATGTGAGCGGCGCGCTTTCGCAGGGGGATGCGCAGAGGCTGGTGCCGTCGGAAAATGATGCAAAGGGCGGCACGCGGCTGGAAAGCGTCAAAATCGGCAGCGCAAATGGCAACTGCTACGGGGTTCCAATAGGGATGATGGGCATGCGCAAGCTCTGCTTTGCCCCGCAGGGCGTGGTGGCGTATGATTCGTACAATGTGAGCAAGGCGCTGCTGCACACCGAATACCTGACGGACATTGAGTACTACGAGGATGGGCTGGGGCCTGATGCCTCGGTGTTCGCGCTCCCCGCAACGCCTATCCCCGCGCCAGCCGTGCCTGAGCCGGCTGCACCTGATTTTGAAGAATGAGAAATGCTTACATCTTTTGCCGATGTAAAAAGTCAATGGGCCCGCGAGGAATCGAACCCCGAATCTTCGCTGTGTAAGAGCGACGTCTTAACCATTGTCGGCTTGCCGGCAAGTTCTTGCCTGCAGGCAAGAGCATTCGACTACGGGCCCAAAGCTTGCGGAGTACCTTCATCGCCAAAAGCCTTAAATACCGCGCATGAGAATTGCCCTCTGGTGATTGATAATGGCGTATGAATACCTGCTGAACCAGCTCCAAGCAAGTTCTGCCAATTTCATTGGGAACCTGCTTTCAGGCGTGTTTGCGTTTTGTATATTGGCCGCAGTCATGCTAATCGGCATCTGGGTGGCAAACCTGCTCGGGAAGGTCCTCAATGAGTTCTTCCGCAGGGTGAAGCTCGAGAGCTTCCTGGAAGGCCATGGCGTGCACGATGCCTTCCTCGGGTTCACGCTTTCCGGGGTCGCGATAATAATGCTCAAGCTGTACGTAGTCGTGGCATTCCTGGGAATCGCCGCCGACCTGGTACAGATGCCCATGCTGTTCATGATTGCGGCGCAGGCAATCAATTACCTCCCCTCGCTCGCGCAGGGGCTGGTGATACTGCTCGCGGCGCTGATGGCGGCGGACTACCTCACGGACAGGATAAAGGAGAGCAAGAAGCTCCCGTTTGCAAACAGCATCGGGCTCCTTGTGACGCTCTTCATCGCCTACAACGCGCTGGTGATTGCGATGCCCCTCCTGCTCCCGTCGGCAGACCCGTCCCTGCTTGTCTGGTCGTTCCTGGTGCTGCTCTCGGCTTTCGCAATCGCGCTTGGCTTTGGCGCAGCGATTGCAATCGGGCTTGGCATGAAGGACACGGTTGCGGAGATTGCCAAGAAGAACAAGGACAAGTTCTCCAAGCTGCTGTAAGGCGGCGCTTTTCTCTTTTTTTATTTTTCTTTTTTGGGATGAGCGGAAGCTTTAGAATTCTATCCTGTCCCCCTCGCGCACCGCGCCTTTCCTCAGCACCTTCATCCTGATGAGGTCTATTACCGTGCTCCCCTGCGCGTACTTGCACCTGCCCCCGTCAACCGCAAGGTCGCAGCCCGAGAGGATTTCCTGTGCCACGCCTGAAAGCTCGGCTGCATCGCCCTCCCCTGAAAAATTCGCGCTTGTCGTGACTATGGGGACGCCCGCGGCCTTGCCCACTGCGCGCATGAATGCATGCTCTGGCACCCGCACGCCGGCCTCCAAAGTTTCCGAGACAGGCAGGCGCTGCTTTAGCGGCAGGATGAACGTATAGGGGCCTGGCAGAAGCTCGTGCAGGATTTTTTCCTGGGCGGAAGATGGCTTGCAGAAGCGCAGGAGCATGGCAAAATCAGGGACGAGGATGGAGAGGGGCTTTCCAGCATCCCGGCGCTTGAGCGCGCGCAGCCTCTTCACAGCGGCTGCATTGGTGGCGTCGCAGCCCATGCCATAGAGCGTGTCGGTCGGATAAAGGACAATGCCGCCTGCCGTTATTGCGGCAAGGGCAGCTTCAAAGGCGGTGTCGTGGTCCGAAAGAGGGATTGTGAGAGCCATGGAATCACGATGCCGTGCGTGCAGCGCCGCAATCGGGCGCAGGGGATGCGAATGCCGCAGTTAGACTTTCTTCTTCCCTGCCTCGCGGATTGCGCGCACGAACTCGGCGACCTTTTTCCTCGTGTCCCCGCCTTTTTCAAGCGCGGTGCCGACCTGCACGGCGCCTGCGCCGGCAGCTATCACTGCAGCTGCCTCCTGCGGCGTGCGTATGCCGCCTGCGGCGATGTAAGGCACGGATATCACGCGCGAAACCGCAGCCACCATCTCAAGGGGCATATGCCCGTCCTTTGGGTTGGAGCCGCAGTCCGTGAGCACAAAGCGGCTGCCGGACATCTCTGCCGAAAGGGCGAATGCAGCCGCGATTTGCGGCTTGTCGCGCGGCACAAGGTTCACGTCGCCTACAAAGCCCACCGTGCCGCCTGGCGAAATCACTATGTAGCCGACCGGAAGCGCCTCAAGGCCAATCTTGCGCACGGACGGGGCTGCGAGCATCTGCGCCTGGGAAATCCAGTACGGGTTGCGGCTGTTGAGAAGCGACATGAAATATACAGCGTCCGCGTATTTTGTCACGGTTGAGATGTTGCCCGGGAACAGCACCACTGGCACGCTAGCTTGTTCCTTTATGCTTTTGGTGACAGTGTCCAAAAGCTCGCCCTGCGCGCCCATGCTGCCGCCGATGAGTATGATGTCCGCGCCTCCCTCGCCTGCCGCCGTGCCTGCGGCTATCGCCTCGGATGGCGACTTGTAGTCCACAGGGTCGATGAGCGCAAAGAGCAGCCCGCCCTTTTTCGCAATGTTGTCCTTGATGTATGTTTCGACTTTGCCCATTGTATCAAGCCCCGCACATGTGCCTTGTCCTTTCATCAGCCGGTCATTCCTTTCCTTGCCGTTTGCCGCCATTGGCCGTCCTTTCCCCTTTTCTTCTTCCTGTACTCGCCCGCCATTTGTTTGATGCCCGCAGCCAATTTAACCTTTGCGGAAAAGCCAAGCTCGCGGCGTGCGCGTTCGGTGGAATATGCCCTGTCAAGCGTGAGCTGCCGTATGTTCTCAGCGTCGAACGGCAGCGGGGCGGCAAGGCCAAGCGCAGAAAGCAGGCCGCCCACTGCCGAGGCTGATTGCACGAGGAGGAGGGAGGAATGGCGTGTGGGGGCAGGCACATTGAGCGCTTTTGCAGCCATTGCCAGGAGCTCTTCCTGCGTCGGCGCTTCCTCCCCGACTATGTTGTATTCCCGGCAGGAGACCATGTGCGCGCCAAGCGCTGCGAGCACTGCGCGCGCCGCGTCGTCCGCGTGCACAAGGGGTATCCTGTTCTGCCCGTCCCCGAATACCCTCATCCTGCCCTTTTCCAGGAACCTGAAAACATCGAAATATCCCTGCTCAAAGCCCGGGCCGTAAATCATGCCGAAGCGGAGCATCGCCGTGGGAATGCCGCGCCTGTGTGCGCGTGCCTCCCCTTCCGCGGCAAGCTTGCTTTTTCCGTAAGGGCTTTCTGTTTTTGGCCTGAATTCCTCATCCACTGTTTGCCCCCTGTATTCGCCGTAAATCGAGATGCTGCTTGCCAGCACCAGCTTGGAGAGCTTTTGCGGGCAGGAGGACACGAGGTTGCGCGTTGCCACTGCATTTGAGAGCTCAAGCTCGCGCCATGGGCGGCTGCCTACCAGGCCTGCAAGGTGGATTGCCCTGTCCACCCCGGCAAACGCAGTGTATGGCAGCGGGTCGGACGACAGGTCCCAGACAAAGCGCTCCACGCCGCGTGGAAGCTTCGCCATGCTTCCCGGGCGCACGATTGCGCGCACTTTTTCCTTCCTTGCCAAAAGCGCCGCTAGCACGTGCCTGCCCAGCCTGCCGCTTGCGCCTGTGAGCAGTATCTTGCGATACGACGGCAGTTTTGCACGGCAAAACTGCGCCCATTCGAGCGAACGGCTCGAATCGGGAGCATCGCGAGAGATAGGCGCTGATGACGCCTGGATTTTCCCCATGCCATGAATAGGGAAAGCAGGCTATTTATAACTTAGCTGAAAATGGGAGGCTATGCTCATTGTCCTTGAAGGCATAGACGGCTCGGGCAAGGGCGGGCAAATCCGGCGCCTGCTTGCCTTTTTTTCGCAGAACAGGATAAAGTGCAGGCTGCACAAATACCCCACGCGAAGGGCAAAGGACGCATTTTTGCACCTTAAGGGAAAGAAGGATGTTGCGCCTGATGCGCTTGCGGACGTTTTTGCGGACGATATCGTTGCCGAGAGGAAAAAAATGGAGCGCGAAATCGCCGCTGGTTTTGTGGTGGTGTGCGACAGGTACCTCCATTCCACGCTCGCCTACCAGGGAGTGGCATTGGGGTTTGCCAAGCTACGGCGGAGGCTTTCAGGCATTGACGCGCTTGTGCCGGACATCGTCATTCTTCTTGATGTTCCCGCGCGGGTGTCGGGGGAAAGGAAGCGCGCGCAAAAGACGCCTGACAGGTTCGAGAAGGATGTTGCCTTCTTGGAGAAGGTGCGCGAGAATTACCTGCGCGAGGCGCGCGAAGGGTTCCTTGCCTACAAGTATGCCGTTGTGGACGCATCGCGCGCAAAGGGCGAGGTTTTCTCCGACGTGGTGCTGCACGTGGAGCCTTTGGTTGTAAAGAGAATGGGGAGAGGGACTTAAGGCTTACACGCCTTTCTCGCACCGCAGGTCCGCGCGCAGTTCGCACCGCTCGGCGATTGTGCCGTCCTTTCCGAAGCCGAAGAATGTGAGGCGCAGCACGTAGGTGTCAGGGTAGGAACTGGCGCCGCCGAAGATGCGCACTTTTTTCGAGATTCTCTCACCAGGTAGCGCTATGCCGATCCTGAGGCGCCCGTGCGAGAGGAGCTTGTCGGGCGCGAGTGAAATCGCCTCGGGTATCATGAGGTCGGCCTCCACCCATAGAGGGGAGGGCGCATCGTTTTTCACGGAAACTTCCATCTCAACCTCGCTGCGCACGTATGAGGGCATGCGGATTGGCGAAAAATGGGTGTTCGGGTTGAGCATGCCTTGTATTCGTTGGGGAGATTTTTAATCTTTGGCGCGGCAAGGGGGCATATGGGAATGCCTGAGAGCGAGCTCATACGCGGCGAGTGCCTGGTGCGCGACCTGCAGTTCAATGAGGAGGCGAAGATGACGCGCAAGTCCCTCGTGCGCTGGCTCGCCCTGTCGCTCGGGCTCATTTCACCCAATGAAACGCGCGCGGGCTTATTGGAAGTGCTTGAGGCGCTCCTTTATTTCCATTTCCAGAAAAGGCATGGTGGTGCTGACCCTGACATCTACCAGCTGCTTGGGAAAGTGAAGGAAATCAGGAAGGAGGAGCCCAACCCCAAAGCGGTGCGCTACCACCTGCTCCAGCTCAAGAAGCTGGGGGTCATCGAGGCAAAAACGCGCAGGTACCGATTCGTGCTCCCGCCCATGCAGGAGGACGACAATCTTGCGTCCGCGCTTTCGTATGTCTACAAGCAGAGGATGGACTCTTCTTTTGAGAAAATAAGGAAGGCAATGTCGCTGCTTGAGAAGACCCTTTAGGATGCAAATACTACAGGAGCGGCTTGCTGGAAAACTCGGTGCGCTCAACGCCATTCCTCATTTTGCCGAGAATCTGGGCTATGTTGAAAACCCCGCCGTCAAGGAATTGCACGCTCCTTGCGCCCATTTCATGCAAATCTGAAAGCGCCATGTACTCGGCCAGGCCTGAGAGGACATATCCCTCATGGGTTCCGGGAGGGGGGTAATTCCTGCTGAAGGCTGTTTTCCCGTCATCTGAAAATCGGAAAGTGAACCGCGCTATCCTTGTGTGGTTGTGCTTTAATTGAAGCTCATCCGTGAATTGGGTGTAAAACCGGGGGGAGTCTATCTCCTTTTTCAGCATCTTGCCGGGCTTGGCGCCGAACCCGTCCGAGATGCCTGCAAGATTGTCATTGCGCCGGAGGGAGAAGATATATACCGAGAGCCTGTCCTTGCCTTTGCCGGAATCGTGCCTGGTGCCGATTAGGGAAAAATTGGCGCGCCAGTCTTGGGCGTGTTTTTGCATGAGTTACTGTTATAAGAAATGTTTATAAATGATGTGTTGTCAGGCAGGCTTCCCGGGCTTGGGGAGCCTGATTGCGGATGCGATGGCCGCAAGCGCGCCCGGGGGCTTTTGCGCAAACTCGCCGTGGGTGTGCTCGCCCTGCGAATGGAGCGAGCCGCCTATCCGCTTCACCTCGCCCGAGGCAAGCAGCCTCTGCAGCCCCTCCTCCGCGCGCGCAGGCGGGACGGAATGCGTGCGGGAAAACAGGGCGGCGTCGAACACGCCCCTGTGCATGGAAAGCCAGTCCTGCACAAGCTCCAGAAGCGTGTCGTCCGACACCGATTCCAGCTTCCTTATGCGCGCGGAAAGGGCTGATATCTGGCGCTCAAGCTCCAGCGACGCAAGCACGCTTTCCTCCGAAGAGCGCAGGAGCGCGCGGTTCTTCGAGAGCAGCGAGCCCAGGTCGGCGTGCGCATCCGAGCATTTCTTGGCAAGCGATTCATAGGGCGTGCCAGCCACCTTCTCAGCGGCCGAAAGGGAGGGGAGGAGGAGCTTTGCAAGCTCAGAGGCATTGGCATGCATGGACGGGAACAGCGAAACCACGCGGAGAAGCGTGGCGCATGCGCGCATTTCCTCAAGCTCCGGAGAGAGAGCGGAGGGCGATGAGATGGTCATGGAAAGCGACGTGCGCTGCAGCCTGATTTCAAGCCCTGATACTGGCAGGTTGTGCATCCCGCGCCTGCTTTTCCTGATTGTTACGGCTGATTTCGTGGTTGACACGCTGTCGAAGCCAAGGTTGGACAGCGCCGCAGTGCTGGGCGGGAATTTCCCAGTGAAGGAAACCGGGATTGACCGCTCGAGCTTGAATTGGCTTGCAGCTTGCATGGCATTACCTCCGTTTTGGCGCTTTGGGCGCCTTGCCGGCGCCGGCCTCGCCCTGGAGAATGGCAATCGCCTCGCCTTCCTGCCTGCCTGACGGCGACAGGGCGGAAAGTAGCTCGCGCTCCGATGCGCCAAGATCGCGGAGCAGCGAGATTGCGGACGCCTGCCCGTACCCGAATTTCGAAAGAAGCGCCGCAAACTCCAGCGCCTCAAGCGAGAAGCTGCGCCGCTCGAATTCCGACAGCACGGCGCGCGCCTGCGCGTCGGTCAGCCCGAACGATATGAGCCTTGATGAAAGCTCCCCTTTCTCGAATTCCAGGTCCATCCCACCACCCCGTATATGCTGCGCTACCAGGAGCTCTTCCCCGTCCACCTTGCGCAGCATGAAGGTGCGCGGGCAGGCGGCAGGGGACGAGAACTCCAGGTGCACGATTGCCTGCCCCACCGAGAGCGAATGCGACTCCTCCTCGTAAAAGTCAGAATATGCCAGGGAGGAGCGGACATAGCTGCGCTCCTGGGCATGCGTGAGGCGGAACAGGAGCATGGTGCCCGCGTTTGAGAAGATGCTCCTGTGCACGTCGGTCGGGCTCTGGGACGCCACAATGAGGCCGAAGCCGTATTTCCTCCCCTCGCGCACGATGGAGACCACGTCCGAGCGCTCGTCCGCCGCTATCTTCCACGCCTCGTCCACCACCACGAACAGGCGCGGGCGGGAGAGGGAGGAATACTCCGAGGCGCGCATGCTTTCCTTCACGAATTGGAGGATGGAAAGGCCTGCAAGAGAGCGCAGCGCCTCGGTCGGCAGCGAGTGCAGGTCCACGCAGACCAGCCCGGAGAGGAGGGAGGAAAGCGGCAGGGTGGATTTCGTGAACGAGCCTCCTGATGAGCAAAGCAGGTTCCTTATGCGCCGCGCGGCTTCCGCCGCATCGGCGCTGCGCCTTGATTGGCGTTCCAGTATGCGCACCACGCTCTCCAGCGTGGGCGGCCTTTTCCCGCTGTGGAGCCTGCCGCGCGCCTTCCCGGCCCCGGCATATGCCTTCTCCATCGCATCCTCGGTCATCCGGCACTGAGCCGGTGACGATGAGATGTCGGTCAGCATGCGCAGCGAATCCATCACCTGCTGCGTGCGCGTGCGGGAGGAGCTTCCCGCCAGCTCGAGCAGGTTGATGCCCTCCTCGCCGAAGGAAACCACGCGCCCGCCTGCGCTTCGCACCCAGTCCGCGTACTCGCCTGCCCAGTCAAGTATGAGCGCGGACGCGCCAAGCGTGAGCCCTGCGCGCGTGATGAAGGTCTTTACGAAGTAGGACTTGCCCGAGCCCGTGGTGCCGACCACGCAGAGGTGCGGATTGAGGAGCTTTTTGCTGTTCCAGAAAAACGGCACGCCCAGGTATTTCGTCCGCCCGATGTAGACGGATTCCGAGGGAGGGGACAGCAGCAAATCTGGCGAAGGCTCAGGCGGCCTGAAAAGGAAGTCGCGTGATGCCATCTGCCCCGAAAGCACCTTCTGCGAAGAGAGCATGCCGCACATAAATGGGAAATGGCACCCATAGCGCCCCACGCGCAGGTGGCGTGCCGCACATAAACGGGATTTTGTATTTCTAAAACCGCCCCACTATCTTTTCCCTAAGCGTGTTGAGTATGTCTATCTTGGACGCTTCGGACGCGATGGAGTTGGATGCCACTATCTCCTCTGCGCCCGCAAGCTGCAGCTTGGTGTAGGCGTCGCCCAGGAACAGCCCGTGCGTGCAGCCGCAGCACACGGACGCGGCGCCGCGCGCAAGCACTGCCTTGGTGGCGCGTATCATCGTGCCGCCCCCTGCAATCATGTCGTCGAGTATCACCACGTCCCTGTCTTTTACCTCAAAATCTGCCTCAAGGGATTCCACATTGCGCACTGCCTGGCGCTTGTGGTTCTTGTACTCGCCGCGCTTCTTCACCATGCTCTTGCCGTCGGCCTCGTTCACCATGTATGCCGCGCCCTGGTCAGGGCTTATGAAAAGCGCGTCTGGCTTCCGCGCCTTGAAGTATGCCACCAGCTCCTCGGAAAGCGAGAAGTTCCGAAGCTGCAGGTTGCCATGGCGGAACACGCCGGCTTTTTTGAGGAAGTGGCAGTCGAAGGTGGCAACGGACGTGAAGCCCGCGGCGGAAAGCATCTGCAGCACAATTTCGGCCGAGAGCGCCTCCCCGTGCTTCCAAATCTTGTCCTGGCGCGCGTAGGGGAGATAGGGGATGATTGCCTCTGTGCGGTTGGCGATAGCGCCCACGGTCTTGCCCATTATGAAAAGCTGGAGAAGCGAGGAGTCCTGCTTTGGGTAGCAGCGATGCAGTATCTGCACGTTCTTGCCGCGGCTTTCCTCAAGCCTGTGCATGAAGATGTGCGACTCCTTGTCGGGGAAGTTCCTAAGCTCTATGTTTGAGGAGTAGATGTATGAGCAGTTCTGGCTCACCATGAGGTGGTATGGCTTGCCGTCAGGGGGGGAAATCTCGGATGGAGCCGGCTTGAATTCGGGCGTCTGTTGTGCGCCCTCAGTTGCTTGCGCGACCATGATGGAAATTGGGCGAAACGGGTTTAAAAGTCTTGGTGCCGCCGCCCACTTTTTCCCCTTTTTTTCGAGGCGCGCCTTGGGCGGGCGCCCTTGGCTTACTTTTTCCTGAGAAGTTCATCTGCCTCGACTGCGCCCGTGCGCCGGCGGAGCTATCCAAGATAAGCTGCTACAGCTTCACTTGTGCCATATTCTTGCCTATGTATGACTGTGGAGAGTATTTTGTAAACTTCTTCCTACTCCCGCTTATTTTCCCATTCAGCCTGAAAAACTCGGACGCAAAAGGTTCGCCTTTTTTTGACCTTGCCATCCGCAGCATGACCCCCATGAATGGGTTGATGACGTGCACTGTTTTCTTGCCTGAAGACGTGAATATGGCAATATTCGGATCGCCTGTTTCCTCTGCATTCGCGGCAAACCCCCCGGATTCGCATGCGTCCACTGCCGCTATTTTCTGCCCTTCCAATGAACGGAACCAGGCTACAAACTTCTCGGAGTTGATGCTTGATTTCCTGAAGAAAATGGCCGACTTTCCTTTTTTCCTGCCCATTTCGCCATGGCCAGAGTATAAAAATAGCGAAACTGCGTCTTTCCCTGCGTTCGAATTGAAAAAATTGTGGATGTTTTTCCAGCTGTCGTCTGATGTGTGGAAGATTTGGACAGCAAATCCCTTTGCCTCGAGGTTTTTTGCAATCTTCTTTGGGGCAATCTTTTTGAAGTAGAATTTATGCCCGGAAGCGAATATGAAAAGCGAGAAAAGCGTTGTAAACGTGCCCAATGTAATCAATGAGAAGGCGGAAAGATGTGGATTGATGATTAAACTGATGATTTGCAGGGTAAGCACGGCTAGGCACCCCCAACCAAGGCGGCGGGCCATTTTGGATTTGGTTGCGTCTATTACTATTGCAGCCTGCTTTTTGGCAGGTGCGTTGCCAGGTATATCCTCCACGAGCCAATCTGCCTTGAAGTGTTTAAAAATAATGTGGTTAAAAAGTAAAAAAGTTGTTCGTTAGCGGGCGCGATGGTTTGCATTAATCCGCGCGGTTGCCGGTGTTTTGCTCGCTTGCGCGCCCTTGGCTTACTTTTTCCTGAGAAGTTCATCTGCCTCGGCCGCATCCACCCTCAGGCGGTATTTTGCCATCAGGCGCGCGAGGTCGAGCTTTTCGCCGGAAATGAGCGCCCCAAGCGCGCTGCCCGTGATTTTTTCGAGCGAGAGCCTGAGCGCTGCATCAGCCGGCATTGGGGGCAAACCTGCTTAAAGCGGCTCAAACTCCCCGATTTTCCTGTTCTTTCTCACTGCGTTCCACAGGAAGCATCTTCCATTCATGGCAATATAGACGCCGGGTGGAAGCGCCTGGGCGAAGGCTAGGGCGCTTCCGAAATTGAACAGCCCGTCCGAGCTTCCGAATTTGTATGGCACCATCGCGCCGGTGAGCACGATGGTCTTGTTCTTTATTTCCCTGGCCAAAACCGCGGCGGTTTCAACCATCGTGTCAGTCCCGTGGGTAATGACGATGTTTTTTGCCGGGCTGCCCTTGCAATTGTCCGAAATTATTTTCCTGTCGGCATCGGTCATGTCCAGGCTGTCAATCATCATCAGGGTGCGTATTTCCACTTCGACTTTGCACCTGCCTGTTTTCAGTATCTCCGGCAAGTGGGTGTCCTTGAAGAACAGCCGCCCGTTCAGCTCATTATACTCTTTGTCAAAAGTTCCGCCAGTAACGAATATTGCTATCTTGCTTTCATTCATCCAATCAACCCCATGGGAAGTCATTTTTTCGTCTTTTTCAGGAATTCCTGCGCTTCCGCCGCGTCCACCCTGAGGCGGTACTTTGCCATGAGCTCCGCGAGGCTGAGCTTTTCCTCATCGATAAGTGCTGCAAGCGACTTGCCGCTTATTTTGGAAAGCGAGAGCGTTTCCGTTGCAGATTTGGCGGTGGCTGCTGCGTCTTTGCACATTTCGCGCAGTATGTCCTGCATGGCGGCGCGCGCAAAAACGCCTTCCTGGCAGGCGGAAAGCGCAAAAAGCAGGCGCTCCTCGTCAAGCGCGCGCGTGTCTGAGCCTTCGCGCTTGAGGGATTGCAGCGTGTTTGTGATGGTGGAGGCGACGAGCTTGCCGTCGATTCCCGCCTCGATTGCGGTAATATAAACCGAAAGCTCCGGAGTGAGCGCGCGGCTCTTGTGGGAGGGGGCGTGCGAGAGGAGCCCTTTTGCCGCGGCCAACTGCGCGGAAAGCTCGGCTGGGAGGGAGGAGAGGGCATCCTTTGTTTCTGCCTCGGATGCCTGGATGGCGCTTGCCGCTTTTTTTGCCGCTGCAAGCATTCCATCAGTTATCGATATGGGCTCCACGTCGGTTTCGGGATACATGCGCGCCCGGCCTGGCAGCGGGCGCATGTAGCTGGAGGTGCCATCAGGGTTGGCGCGGCGGGTTTCCTCGATTATCGTGAATCGTATTGCGCGGCTGAAAGCGGCGGAAAGCGCTGCGCGCGCCTTTTTTTCGTCGGCGACCACCAGGAGGAAGGCATCCTCGGGCTTGAGCGAAAGCGCCATGCGAAGCTCGGAAATCTCGTCGTCCGAAAAGCCGTATTTCTCCATGCTCTCGTCCGAGTGCACCAATCCGCGCACGCCGTAGGCGCGCGCATAGTCGGCAAGCTCGCTGCCGAAGCGGCGGTTGGGCGAGATTTCAGTGCCGAGAAGCCCTGCGTATTTGGGAAGGGGGATGGCAAGCACGCGCGCATGGCCCTTGAGCGCCTTTGAGACCATCTGGCACTGCGTGTTCGCAAATGCGTCCGTGATGTCGAATATGCTCTCAGGCGGCAGCTTGCCTGCGAGGCGCGATTTTGCCTCGGAAAGTACAGATAGGAGCTTTTCCTGGCGCTGCACCTCGAGGTCCACGGTAAGCGCGATTAATGAGAGGTCCTGCACGCCCTTTATTTCCACGCGCGCGCCTTGCGGGATGGAAATGTTGAGGTCCTGGCGTATGGTGCCTATGCCGCGGCTCACCATGCCGGTTTTCCGCAGCAGCGTGCCTATTGCAAGCGCGGCTTCCTGCGCCTCCTTTCCAGAGTGCAAATCAGGCGAGGTGGCGATTTCGACAAGGGGAATGCCGAGGCGGGACAGGTCGTATTGCGCATGCTCTCCCCTGCCTTGCATAGGCTGCCCGCCAGATGTGGAGCCGTCTTTCCCCTCCATTATGCCTGCGCTTTCCTCCTCTATGCAGATTGTCTGTATGGGAAGCTTGCCGGACTTGGTGCTGATGAAGCCTCCAATCCCGATGATTGCGGTGCGCTGGAAGCCCGAAGTGTTGCTGCCGTCAATCACGTTCTTGCGCATGACATGGAGCACGTCCACTGGCTGTGAAGAAAGGAGGGAGCATATCGTGAGGGAGGAGTGCAGGGCTTCGGGCGAGAGGGAGTGCGGCGGCTCCTCGTCGGATTCCACCAGGCAGGTGGAGGGCGCGGGCGCAACATAGGAGAACGTGCGGCTGCGGCTCGCCTCCGCCGCGGAGGCTGCGTCCACCTCGCCAAGCTCGGAGCGCACGGTGTGCAGCCTGCGGGTGAAATTTTCGGATTCAGGCGCGCCTTGCGCAGGGCTGGATGGGCCTGCCGTTGCATCGCCTGCCTCAGGTGGCACGCAGGAGCAGAACAGCTTCCTGCCGGACAGGCGCTGGTGTATTTCAAGGCCGCACATCATAGCTACCACGTTCAAACCGCAAACTAGAAGTCAAAATCCACTATTTCCGAGCGCACGGAAATCTCGCCCGCGATGTTTTTCTCCATCATTTCGCGCACGCGCGCCATTTTCTTCTCGCGCCCAAGCACCCATATCAGCTTGGCGTATGCCGCCTCCGGCGTGAAGTCGCACATGTGCCCGATTGCGCCTGCCTCGGCAAGCACCCTGCCGGACGAGTAGACGTTGAGGTTTATCCTGCCGTAAATCGTCTGCGGCGCGATTACCACCGGGATGCCGGAAGAGATGAGCGCGGAAATCTCCTTGATGACCGGCACGGCATCCTTGTTGTTGGAGGTATTCGAGGGCACGTGCCCAAGCCCGGTACCCGCAATCACCACGCCGTCGTATTTTGAGAGGGAAGCCAGCATTTCAGGCTTTATGCCAGGGTAAGAGTAGATGAGCGCGACGTTGGGGTTGAGCCTGGTGTCAAGCAAGAGCTTGCCTTGGTTCCTCGGCTGCGCGAGTTGGGAGATTCTCTCGAACTTGCCCGAAAGCGGGGACACGCGCGCTGCGGGCCTGCAGTTTATGGAACGGAAGGCGTCGCGCCGCGACGTGTGCATCTTTCGCACCTTGGCGCCGAAGTGGAGGAGGCAGGAGTCGTCCGAGAGGTTCTCATGCATGCAGATGAACACGCCGGACAAATCAGAGCCTGCGCCAAGAAGAGCAGCCTGCATGTTGAGCGCCGCATCGGACGAGCTCCTGTCCGAGCTTCGCTGGCTGCCTGTGAAAATCACAGGGCAGGGAAGGTTTTGCAGCATGAAAGAGAGCGCCGCGGACGAATAGGACATCGTGTCCGTGCCGTGCGTGATGGCCACGCCCTGCGCGCCGTCGTTTATTTCGTCGGCCGCAGCCTGCGCGATTTTCTGCCAGTGGACTGGCGTGGTGTCCTCGGATGATATTGAAAAGAGCGATTTCGCGCGCAGCGGCTTTTTCGAGAGGTGGGCAAATGCGTCCACAAGCTCCGCAGGCGTGGTTGCCGCATCCACTGCGCCTGTGCGGTAGTCGATTCTGGAGGCTATGGTGCCTCCGCAGCCCAGTATGGTGAGGAAATCCTTCTTTGGCGCCGAAGCGGCGCGCACCTGAGCAGCCGAGGACGGGGGCTTCCCGGTTTCGACTACCTTGATTTTCTGCACGTTTTCCTTCCTTATCCCTATGTTGTAGCCTGAGGAAAGCTTGATGGAGATTGCACTTGGGTCGGAGGACGGGAGCAATATTCCCTTGTGCTCGCCGCTTGGGCCTGAAACCAGAACCGAGTCGCCCGGCTGGGCGGCGTTTTCAGCCGCGCCTTGCCCGATGGCGCCAGGAACGGCTTGCCTGCCGGACGGCGCTGCGGGGGCTTTTTGGGATTTTGCCTTTGCCATGCAGGAAATTGGGCGCCTCAGTTTTAAATGGCTAGGTGGCGAAATAGGCATATGGGATATGAAGAGAAGCTGCGCGAGCTCGAAGAGGAGATGGCGCGCACGCAGAAGAACAAGGCTACCGAGTACCACATCGGGCTTCTCAAGGCAAAGATTGCAAAGCTCAAGCGCGAGATAATCGCGCCCAAGAAATCAGGCGTGAGGACTGGCGGCTTTGACGTCAAGAAAAGCGGGGACGCCACGGTTGTCTTCATCGGCTTGCCCTCGGTCGGAAAGTCCACACTGCTGAACGTGCTGACAGGGGCTAAATCAAAAACGGCTTCATATGCCTTCACCACGCTCACATGCATTCCAGGCGTGATGGAATACAACGGGGCGAAGATACAGCTTTTGGACTTGCCCGGCATTATTGTCGGGGCGAAAGAGGGAAAGGGGCGCGGCAAGGAAGTGCTTGCTGTTGCAAGGAATGCTGACCTTGTGCTCATACTTCTCGATGTTTTCCAGCCCGGCATCCTTGCGAACATAAAGGACGAGCTTGCGGGCATAGGCATCCGCCTTGACGAGGAGCCGCCCAAGATATACATTACAAAAAAACTCCGGGGAGGAGTGGAGATAAATTCCACCGTGCCGCTCACCAAGCTGAACGAGAGGATGATAACGGGCGTGATAAACGAGTACGGGATGCACAATGCGTCCATTGTCTTCCGCGAGGATGCCACCGTGGACAGGCTCATCGACGTGCTTGCAGGCAACCGCAAGTACAACCACTCGCTTGTCGTGCTCAACAAGGTGGACATGGTGAGCGAGGAATACCTCAAGGCGATAAAATTCGACTATGTGCCTGTTTCCGCAGAGAAAGGGCAGAATGTCGAGGAACTGAAGAAGGCGATTTTTGATGGCCTGCGCATGATGAGGGTGTACACCAAGCCGCGCATGGACGTTGCAGATTTGAAGGAGCCCATGATGATGAGGACAGGGGCCACTATCGAGGATGCGTGCAACAGGCTGCACCGCGACCTCGCGCGCGACTTCAAGTACGCGCTCGTCTGGGGCAAGAGCGCGAAATTCCCTGGGCAGAAGGTGGGCATACAGCACGTGCTGCAGGAAGGGGACATTTTCTCGATAATTAAGAAGCAGGGATAGGGCAGCGCTGCCGCCAAAAAAAACAGTGGTCTGATGATTACAACCATTATCTTTGACCTTTCAGAAGTATATCTTACAGGGCTTCTGGGCGCAGAGCACAACCTGGAAAAAATACTCGGAATCAAGGCAAATGAGATAAAAAGAGGGCTGACTGGACCGGAATTGGCTGCTTTTTTCCATGGCGAACTGACAGAGGATGAATATTGGCTGAGAATTATTGAGAAACACAAATGGAAAGCCAGTGCTGGCGAACTCAAGAAAGCCGTCCGGAAAAACTTCAACGAGATAGAGGGAACCAGGAAGATTATGGAGCAATTGAAGGAGGATGGCTTCAGATTGGGATTGTTATCGGTGCATACGAGGGAATGGGTGGATTACTGCGAGGGAAAATTCGGCTACCATAAATTATTCCATTCCACGCTGTATTCATTCGAAGCCGCAGCATCAAAGCCGGACAAGAAGGTTTATCGGATGATCCTCACGAAGCTGAAATCATCGCCGGAAGAATGCATTTTCATCGATGACCATCCAGAGAACCTGATTCCAGCCAGGGAGATGGGGATGAAGGCTGTTCTTTTCAAGAATTCCAGGCAGTTGAAACGAGACTTGGCTTTCTTGGGGATTGCTGTACGCTAAAAAGAAGGATGTAGCTCGGCTATTTTTTCCTTATCTTCCTGTTCATCATGAACGCGCCGCCGCGCTTTTGCAGCGCGATTCTCTCCGAGAAGTCCAGTATCTTGATTTCGTTGCCGCGCTGGATGGCGCTCACCATGGGCTCGCCGCGCTCGCTTGAGAGGGTGAGCTCGGTCTGCCCCTGCGCCACGGTCACGGTCATGCGCTGGCGGCTGCCGTTGAGGTCGAACTCGAAGCTGTATGCCTTGCCGTCGGAGGTTACGCGCACCTCCTTTATCTTGTCCCAGGGGATTGTGCCGGGCTTTGGTAGCTTTTCCTTGCCCATAAGAAGACCTAAACCCCGTGTACCTTTAAAAGCATCTGTTCGCAGGCCGGGCCGACTGCCTTGAGCAGCCGCTGCGCATCCTTGCCAGTGAAAATTTCCACCTGCTGCTTGAATGCCTGCCCTTCCTGCGGCGCATTTTTCTGCATTCCGACCTGGAAAACGAACATGCCAACACCTCAGAATTTTTCGTGCGTGACTTCCTTGTCCTCCTCGCGCAGAATCTCGACGAGCTTGCCATCCTTCACCAGGGAAAGTTCGGTGGAATCCTTGCCGACGCGGAGAGTGAATATCCTGGTTGCGCCGCCAACCTCGAGCTTGACCGAGTATATCGCGTTGCCGTTTGTTTTTTTCGCGGGCATCTTAGGCAATTTGCTCAACTCCGACCGTTGTTTTCATTCCTGCGAGGATTGCAGGGTTCTTCCTTGACTCGGCAATGAGCGACGCGAGGTCCTTTTTTATCACCGAGTCGAATGGGAACTGGTCCGCCACCTTGGCGAGGAAAAAGAGGGTTTCATTGTTGCGCTTCACAGTGGTCTCCTTGGTGACGAAAAACAGGTTTTCCCCGGGTTTGTGGATTTGCCTGCCGATCTTCAATGCCGGCATTTCGATTGTTGCTTCGGGCGCCATGCAAAGTTTCTGTTGCCTGCGCCTTATATAGCTTTTCGTCAAATCCAGATATTATGAATGCAAACGAGCTGGTATCGCACCTGCGCCACAAGGGAAAGGAGAAGAACCTGGAGGGCATGGCGAACTTCGGCATCAACGTGGACAATGCGTGCGGGGTTGCCATACCGGAGCTTCGGAGGCTTGCAAAGCACATTGGGTTGCACCACGGGCTGGCATCCGACCTGTGGCGCACGCAGGTGCACGAGGCAAGGATACTTGCGGCGTACATTGACGATTACAAGCGCGTGACCGAGCGGCAGATGGAGGACTGGGTGGCTGATTTTGACTCCTGGGACCTGTGCGACCAGGTGTGCGGCAACCTGTTTGACAAGACAGATTTTGCGCACAAGAAGGCGATTGAGTGGAGCTTTCGCAAGGAGGAATACGTGAAGCGCGCTGGCTTTGTGCTCATGGCGACACTGGCAGTGCACGACAAGCGCGCGGGAAAGGCGGCGTTCGAGAAGTTCTTCCCGCACATAATCCGAGGCTCCACTGATGAGAGGAACTTCGTGAAAAAGGCCGTGAACTGGGCGCTTAGGCAGATTGGCAAGAGGAGCCTCACGCTCAACAAGGAGGCGATTGATGTCGCGCGCCAGATAGCGAAAATCGACTCCCCTTCGGCAAAATGGGTGGCGTCAAACGCGCTCCATGAATTGGAGGGCGAGGCTGTGCAGAAAAGGCTGAAGGAATGATTGGGGCTTTTGACCTGAATTAATAAACATGGCTCGCCAATCTGACTGCATGCCAAAAAAACGCGCGGGTTTTGCAGGCAATCTCTGGAATGCCTGGGTGTGGGTCGCATCAGGCCTACTCCGCGCCCCGTATCTTGCCACTAAATTCTTCATTTGGGCAATGAGCGCTGCCCTGGGCAAAGCGTCTGCGGCAAGGGAATGTGCAGCGGTAAAATCAAGCAAGCCGCGCACGGGCGCAGTGTATCAGCCGCTTGCGCTCCAAAAACGGCTGGCAGGCAATCTTGACGAATTCGAGGGGAAGCTGCTGGCGTCAAAAAGCACGATTGGGCTGGTGCTGGGAGCACGGGGGAGCGGCAAGTCGGCACTGGGCATGCGCATACTTGAAAATATTGCCGCGAAGGGGGGCAGGAAAGTCTGTGCCATGGGCTTTGACGAGTCCGCGCTCCCGGATTGGATACGCCCCGTGCACGGCGTGGAGGAGGTCCCAAACGGCGCGTTCGTGCTGATTGACGAGGGAGGCATCACTTTCTCCTCACGTTCGTCGCAGTCGCCTGCAAACAAAATCCTGTCTTCATTGCTCCTTGTGGCAAGGCACAAGGACCTCTCGGTGCTTTTCATTTCGCAAAATTCCGCCAATCTCGAGATAAACACCATTAGGCAGGCGGATTACCTCCTGATGAGAAAGCCTTCTCTTCTGCAGAAGGAGTTCGAGCGGAAAAAAATCGGGCAGATTTACGATGAAATAAGCGCGCAGTTTGCAGGCCTGGAAGACACTGGCAGATATTCCACCTACATCTATTCAGACGAATTCCGGGGGTTCGCAGCAAACGCGCTTCCGGATTTTTGGAGCCAGAAGGCGAGCAAGTCGTTCGCCGATTTCAAGGCAGGCCGCCCTAAATGAATTCGACCGAAGGCGCAAGCAGAACGTCGCAACGTTCTGCTGCGCACCAGAACGGTTCGCCGTTCTGGTCGCGCCCCACTGCAAGCAGCGGGGCATCATCGCCATTCGGTCGAAATATTGCCAGTTGGGCCCGCCGCAAGCGGCGAGGTATCGCCCATCTGGCAATGAAAATCGCAGGCAGCACGGAAAGGCGATGCCATCAATAACCATTATTAAGTAATAGCATATAAGATACTGCATAGAAGGTGACCCGATGCCAAAAGCCGCCAATTACACCGACGAGGAAATTCTGCTTGCGCTAATCTGGACCATGCCCAGCAAGATGACCAAGGGCCAGATTGGCCGCCTGCTTGGGATCAAGTCCGCCGGGCAGAAGCACTGGAGCGAGCGCTTCCGGAAGCTTGGCGAGAAGGGGCTGCTTTCGATCGACAAGCTGGATGCCGGGGAATTGTTTTTTGGGTCGCCCATCCTCAAGTATTACCTTACCGAGGCGAACCTGGAGGCAATCTGGCGCCACTATTTCATCAATTACGACGAGCGCCACAGCCTGGTCAACGACCCTTTCCTCACGCCGTTTTCGGCCGGAATCTGGAACGTGACTTCCTCGCCTGACTTTTCCAGGCTGGTCGGCTCGAGGTTCAACTACCATTTCCTTTGCGCCAAGAACAAGGCAAACCCGACCAAGCCCATGGAGAGCATTGCATCGGTAAGCAAGGAAAAGATCTGGAAAGTGATGGATGCCGTGCTTTCAATCGGCTGGAAGACGGAGGCGTACATGAGGAAGCCTGTGCTCATGGACACACTGAATTCTGAACAGAAGAAGACTTACAGCATCATAAAGTCGCTTTACGACGGGCAGGTAAAGGAGCACCCGGCGGACTACAGGAAGTTCACGGCGCTATTTGAGAAGAACTTCAAATACTACCTGTAAAGCGGCTGGGATGCAGCGATTTTTTGCCAGCCCCTAGTGCCTAATGGCCTGATTTCCGAAGCCTGCCTCCTCGATGGTTCAATTGAACTTGCCGGCGGCAGCCAGGGGCTAGCATATACAAATATATATGGCTAATACATACCTATATATATTAGTAAGGCTAATAACCTATTATATTCGTAATAGAAAAGAAGAATGAAAACCAACTGAGACGAAGAAGTGGATTTGTGGAGATTGAGACGGGGGTTGGCTTGGCGCTGATGTCGGGCGCGCTTGCCATCCTCGCATCAGTAAAGCTCTTCAGGGCGGGCGTCTAAGCAGGTGGATGGGGAGATGATTTGAATGGGTAAGCACAACACAGTATCGGGAATTCTTGTTTTCATCGTCATTTTGACGATTGTGGCAACCACCATCATGGTGATAACCTATGCCACCGGCGTTTTGGCGTCAGCAGTGGCTTTTGCCTCGTCGGACCAGATTGCCAAGATGCAATCGTGCGGGATAGCCGCCCCGCCTGAATTGTCCAAGCTCCAGGCAGATGTTTCGAGCCTGCTGATTCCGGCGATTTATGTCGGTTTCCCAAGCCTGATGATATTCATCTCGGCATTGATGTTCATCGCTGGGCACTATTATGGCAGCGATAAGGAAGGGAGCGTCAGCCGCGAAACCACCGTAACTACAAGCAGCCCGAACAGGAAGCATGGCATGTACGCATCCGGCAGGCGTGTGGAGCAGACGCGGACGCAGAAATCGACCAAGACCGAAGGGGCATGAATCACTCGAAGATGAGTTGAAATGAATATTATACTGAGCTGAAACGAACAACACACCGAGGTGTACATATATGGCAAAGAAAAGCAGGGGCGGAAGGATGACGGCGGCAAAGAAGCGCGCCGCGGTTGGGAAGGGTGGAAAGGGCATGGTCAAGAACCGGCCGGCAGGAAAGCGCATCATGAGGACATAAGCCCTGCGTGCGATGGGATTGGGGGATTTGATGGATACAAAACTTTTGCTGATGGCTTTCGCCATCTTGCCACTTCTGCTGCTGGGCTGCACAGGCGCCCCGCAACAGCCTTTGGCCCAGCAGCAACCTAACGCCTTGCAGCCTGCGCAGAATCCGCCGGCAATCAACGCAAGGACAGGCGCAAACGTCGAGAACAACGCCACGGCCTCTCCGCCGCTGCAATCGCAGCACACCTGCGCCCTCACCCTCAATCCATCGGTCATAGCCCCGGGCGAATCGACTGAAATAGGGTTTGCCGTGCAGTCGGAGCGGAAGGTGGCGTTCACCTACAACTGCGGCAATGAAATACGCGAGATATCCACAGGCGGCCTCACCAGGGGCTCCAGGCTGTGCCAGTTTTACACCCCGGGCAATGTGGAAGTCTGGATAAAGGCGGATGGCGCGGTATGCGCGCTGCAGACGCTTGTTGTCCGGCAGCCCCAAACGGCGAAAAGCTGCTACATTGACCAGTCAAGCGTGAAGCGCGACCTCGCCAACTATGTTTATGAGGCAAGGGTGCAGTTCACCGGCTTTTCGCCCCAGGACGAGCTTGTGTGGGTATGCGACCGCACCACCACCAGGCACTTGCTTGGAGGCGGGGACCCCGTGGTGGGGATGCCCCTTTACAGCGACATATACTGCGACTTCGCAAGCAGGCCGGTAAACGACAATATCGGCGTATCGATAGGGAGCGTTTCGTGCGGCAGCATTTCAACCAGATGAGGAAGGATTAACGGGAGTGATTTTATGGCAAAGCAATACATAGAGCTTGGGACGCTGATACTCGCATTGGTTGCCCTTTGGCTGCTCATCGTGTTCATCCAGAACCCCATGGCGCTTCTTGTCAATTCAATCTTTGCAATCGTGCTCCTGATGCTGCTGAACCTGATTTTCAGGGTGGGCATACCCATCAACATAATCACGGTCCTGGTGGTCGCCATAGGCGGCATCATCGGCCTTCTGCTGATACTGCTGTTGCGCTACTCGAATCTTGCGTTCTATACTGAACGGGCGTGAGGCGGGAATATGGCCATGTTTATAGAAATGGGGGCGTTGCTGGTTGCGGTGTTCATACTGTACCTGCTGTACTCCTTCCTGAAAAATCCCGTGCACCTCGTTGCCAACGCGGTCGTGGGCATCGTAATCTTCCTGATTGTGAACATGTTCCTGGTGCAAAATGTCGTAATCAACCTTTTCTCGGTCGGGACCGTTGCGATTGCAGGGATTCCCGGCGTGCTGCTGGTGCTCCTGTTACATTTCATGGGTTGGGGATTCTAACTAGGTGATATATATGGAAACAAAAAAAATGCCGTTGCTTTTCGCATTCGCCGTAGTGGCGGCAATCTCGCTTTTTGCCGCTGGCTGCGCCCAGAATGGCAGTGGTTTGTCTTCAGGCCAGGGAAGGGCGGTGTTCACTGTGGCAGATGCTGCGGCGGACATGGGCACTGTTACAAGCGTGAAAGTGACTGTGGACCGCCTCGAGGTGCAGCATGCCGCCAGTGGATGGACGACTGTTTCCTCGACCCCGTACACATACGACCTTATGCAGCTTCGGGCAAGCAAAAGCCAGTCGCTCATGGCTGACGCAAAGCTTGAAGCCGGCTCCTATGGGCAGGTGCGCATGCACATATCCAGGGTGACTGTTACCGATTCTTCCGGCGAACATGAGGCAAAACTGCCTTCAAACGACCTGAAGATTGTTGGAGGCTTCGAGGTAAAGCCGAATGCAACGACAGTGGTGACCTTTGACTTCCTGGCGGACAAGTCCGTCCACGTGGCAGGCAATGGCAAGTACATCCTGGCGCCGGTGGTGCGCATGCAGGGGCGGGAAGATGCCGAGGTTGACGCAAGCTCCAGGGAAGACGTCAAGGTAACCGACGGCAGGGTCAGGACCGACACCGAAGTCGGCATGGATGCCGAGGGCAATGTCGGGGTTGGAGCAGGAATACCTGCAAATGCCAACATAACAATCGATGGGGGCACCATAGTGGTGCTCGGGCTGCTCCCGCGCGCGTGCACGGCGGATGCAAAGATATGCCAGGATGGCAGCGTGGTGGGCAGGCAGGGGCCTGATTGCGAGTTTGCAGCATGCCCGCAAGGATGCTCAAAGGAGGCCAAGACCTGCCCGGGCGGCAGCGTGGTGGGCAGGCAGGGGCCTGATTGCGAGTTCGAGGCCTGCCCAAAGGAAAACAGCCTGGCAGCATGCATAGCCATTTCCAGCCAGCCTGAACGGCTTTCCTGCATAGCGATGTGGTGCGGGTCTGAAAACAGGGATTTCAACAAATGCTACAATCTTACAGATGAGAACGACAAGCTCGGGTGCCTGAACAAGTGCAACCCGAACTCGAACATCTGAATGGTTCGCAAGGGCAGATAGCCCGAAAGTGGTGCAGGATATGCAAATGTCATTGGCGCGGTTCGGGGCAGATGCTGAAGGCGGGCCAGCAATGCCGGAAGGGGAGGGCGGAGGCTCGCGCGCCATGGCAGAAGAAGATGCTCCCGGGCCCATTGAAATCGATATTTCAGAGGGCTGGGAGCGGACAGGGGTGGCGGGGCTTTTCCATAACGCAGCGGAATTCCTTATAATTTCCATTACGGGCTGCGAACCAAGAAGGTGACCATATGAAGATGATTTTGATGATTGCGGTGCTGTTTGTCTCGTTGTTTGCATTTGGCTGCACCCAGAATGGGCCTGTTGCTCCGCGCGCGTGCACGGCGGATGCGAAAATATGCCCGGATGGAAGCGCAGTCGGAAGGGCGGGCCCCAATTGCGAGTTTGCAGCCTGCCCGTCAGGTGGCAACAATACGCCCCCGCCAGGCAACAGCACCACTCCGATAGTGTGCTCATGCCCCAATGATCAGGCGCCGGTATGCGGCGCGGACGGCAAGACGTATTCAAATAACTGCTATGCCGCGTGCCTGAATGTGCAGGTGTCCCATTCCGGCAGGTGCGGGTTCGAAATCTACCCGCCTGCATGCATGGGGGATGCAATTCGCTGCCCTGGCGGCTCGTATGTCTTTAGGGCTGGGCTGGATTGCGCATTTGCAGCCTGCCCGCAGGCAAATTACACCCTTCCGCCCGCCCCGCCGGCCAACTACACGCTTTATGGGAAGGTGACCATTGGCCCGCTCTGCCCGGTTGAGCCGTGCAGCAGGGTGTTTGACTATAGCGTGGTGCGCGTGAATGTCTACAACGCCACAAGCAAGGCATTGGTTGTCCAGGCAAGCGCTGCTTCCAGCGGCTATTACGGAGTCAAGCTCGGGATAGGCAGCTACCTGGTGAATGTGACGGATGCATCGGGCGCATCGTTCGGGCTGCCGCGCCTGGATTACACCCAAGCATTCACAATCGAGAAGGGGCATTTGGTCCAGATGGACTTTGACATAGACACCGGGATAAGATAGGCAAGCCAGGCGAAACAATGGGGAAAAACCAGGAAGCGAAAATAACCATCTGCACCGCGCCGCCAGGGCTCTATGCCGTGATTAGGGACATGGAGCTGCATTCCGACTCCGACACCATGCATACCGTGCAGGTTGTGACAGCCTTCAAGTACACTTATTTTGGCGATGGCGCAGAGAAAATCTTTTCAGAGCCGCTGGTTTATTGCGAAAGCAAGGATACCAATGCGCTTGTTGACGGCAAAATGAAAATAGAGTTCGTAGGCTCGCATGAAAACTGCGTCCTGAAGATAAAGGAACTGATTTCGCTGCATTATGCAAAGAAGGCCGCCAAAAAGGACGGGGCATGATGGCAGCTGCGCAGTTTCAGAACGACCAGTTGAACCTTGGCTGCTTGGACTGCCTCATTATCATTGCTTCGGCGTTAAGATTGCCCGCGAGCTTGTACAGGTCGGGCTCTTTGCGCTCGTCGCAGGACATCAGGGCTTTATAAAAATCATTTTGCGCGAGCGCGAGCTTCCCGGCATCCCGGCGCCTTATCCCGCGCGAGACGTGCTCGGCAGAGGTCATTCTGCTGATGAATTTCCTGCCTTCCTGCTTGTTTTGGGGGGATATTTTGCAGTTGAATGCGTACATGCCTTCACCAAGGAGATTTGTGTGGAAAATGATTTAAATGTGAATTTTGGAAGCGCTCATTGGAAAGTCGCCTGCAGGAGCTCTGCCGCGCGGATAAAGCCATCCTGCGCCGATGGGAAGTTTCCCGCCTCAAACGCCAGCACTGCCGAGTTGAGGGCAATGACCGTGCCTTTTAGGTAGGGCTCGTGCCCTTTTTGAAGCTCGTCTAAGATGAAGCGCGGCTTGTTCGCGTGCACGAAAAGCTCAAGGTGCCCAAGCTTTTTCAGTGAAAGCGCGCGCAGTTCCCGGTTGACGAACTTGTAGAGCCATCTGTAATGAGATATCTGGTAGTCGTCCTTGCCAAGGCTTGGAGGAAGGACCACACCCGCCTCGGCCAGTGCGATGCGCTTGTCGGCGCCGTGCGCGCTCCGTTCCGGGACCCTGAAAAGCCGGCTGTACGACTCTATCTGGAGCAGTATGTCATTTTTTGGCTCCCGGGCGGCAATCATTCCCCTTAATTCAGCAAGCTTGTCAAGCTTGATCTTGTCGAATTGCAGGTATTCATGGATTTTGGCAGGGTTTCCGGCGAATTTCCTCAGCTGGGCATACAGCCATTCATCCCTCAGCTTCCGAAGCGAGCATTCCTTGAGGTAGTTGTAATACGAAATGTTGATAATCTGCCTGTCCCTGTAAGCGCCCACCCTGTTCCGCGCTTTCCAGAATTTCGAGCACGCCCTTGCCACCTGGAAGTCGCGCTTATGGCCCATTTCCATTGAAATTGCGGTTTCAAGCATGCTCACTGCCTCGCCCACGCTTTCGCGCGCAAGCAGCCTTTTGACCGCGGCGCGTTTTTTCTGGAGCGTGCTTATATCAAATGACTGGAGAACGGCGATTGCCGCCCGGAGCTCTTCATCGCTGTGGCCGCTCTTCCTTTCGCTTAGCATCAGGTTAGCCCTGTCCAGAATCTCCAGGGACGAGCCCGCCCTTGCAAGCTCGTCAGCATAGCCTTTGCGGACGTGCCTGAGGAGCCTGACCGCGGATATTATGTGCAATGAGGAGTAGGTCGCCGTCCTGGGAAGGAAGCCGATTTTGAGGACCTCTTCCAACTCCTCCCTCGTCAATTCGCCAATCTTTACCGCGTCCTCCCGCATGAACTTCAGGACGACATACCACTTGTCAACAAGGATATTCAGCGCGGCAGGGATTAGGGTTTCGACGGCTGCGCCATGCTCGCCCCTACCAAACATCAATTCCCCGCTTCCAATCGCGCGCTCGTCCATCAGTTTCTTCACAGTGAATGCGGTAACCCTCATTTCCCTGCTCCGCTGGGCAGTGAGCGCTTGGGTTTCTTTCTGGATGCTTTTCTGGAAATCCGCCATGGAAACACTGCTTGTCCCTTAATGGCAAACCTCTTTTAACCATTGTGGGGCACCGGCGGGTAAGGAAGAAGATGCCAGTAGAGGGCACAATAAGTCAAATGAAGCTTTCATTGATTGGCTGCTGCTTCCTAAACGACGCCCTGTCCTGAAGCGGGAGCGCAAGGTCGGCTTCCCTTTCTTTTTCACCCCTAATCCTATGCTGCAAGATAGATGAGCCGAAAGCAGGCAGGGGAATCCTATGATAGAGGGATATTGCCTTTTGGATGTGCTGCAGAGCCAAGTCGTATTCGGCCTGGGTGCATTCTTCATTGTTAAATAGGTCGCGCGCAAGCCGGTACTCTTCTGTTGCGGCTGCCCAGTATTTCATATCCCTTTGGGCGATCTGCGCGGGCATGCCAAAAATCTGCATGGCTTTTATTTTCCCTTTTAAGGCATAGGCCCAAACTGAAGGCGCCTTGTTCAGCCAATAGAGCCTGATGGCAGTGTTGATGTTTTCCTGCGCCTGGCCGTATTTGTGGAGCTTGCAATGCCTTGACGCCAGCGCGAAGTGGAAATCGCCGGATTTCCGCCTTTCCGCCATCCTTCCCAAGAATTGAGCCGCCATGCATTGTTTCTGGCGCGATGATTTTTAAGGGGTTTCGGCGCGCGATGGTGCGGAATGAGGAAGGAAAGAAGGGAAAAAGAGAAAAATGAAAGAAGAAAAAACAAAAAGAAAAGGAAAAAGATACTCAAAACTATATTGCCCCAACCTGCTTGCCGGCAATGATTGCCGCAACAAGCAAGGAGACGATGTTGAGTATCTTTATCATGGGGTTGAGCGCGGGGCCGGACGTGTCCTTGAATGGGTCGCCGACAGTGTCGCCCACCACCGCTGCCTTGTGCGCGTCTGAGCCCTTGCCGCCAAAGTGCCCTTCTTCTATGTACTTCTTGGCATTGTCCCATGCCCCTCCTGCGTTGGACATGAACACTGCCATGAGCTGGCTCACAAGGATTGCGCCTGCAAGGAAGCCGCCCAGCGCCTCAAGCCCGAGCGTGAAGCCAAGCACTATGGGCGTGAGCACCACAAGCGCAGCGGGCAGGTAAAGCGAGTCTATCGCGGCCTTGGTGGAGATGTCCACGCATGCCGCGTAGTCAGGGTCCTTGGTGCCTTTCATGATGGCGGGGTCGCGGAATTGCCTGCGCACCTCCTCCACCACAAGGTTTGCCGCCCTGCCCACAGCCTTCATAGTGAGGGAGGAGAAGATGAATGGCAGCGCGCCTCCGATAAGAAGCCCGACGAAAACGTTGGGGAGGGCGATGTTTATCGAGGAAAGCCCGGTGGTCTCAAAGTAGGTGGAGAACAGCGCCACCGCCGCGATTGCCGCGGAAGAGATGGCAAACCCCTTGGTCACTGCCTTGGTGGTGTTGCCCACTGCGTCCAGCACGTCCATCCTCTTCCTGCCTTTTGCCTCAAGCCCGGACATTTCACCAATGCCGTTTGCATTGTCAGAAATCGGGCCAAAGGTGTCCATTGCCATAATCATTGCGGTTGTGGAGAGCATTCCCAAGCCCACAAGCGCGATGCCGAAATAGCCAAGCCCGAAACCGTAGTAGCCAACCGCAATGGATGCCGCCACCACAAGGACGCCGACCACTGCGGATTCCATGCCAACACCCAACCCTGCGATGAGGTTGGTGCCCGCGCCGGATTTTGCCGCCGTGGCAATCTCCTGCACGGGCTTGTGCTTGGTGGATGTGTAGTAGTCCGTGAAGCTCATGATGACGTGCGTGGCAAACAGGCCTGTAAGGAGCGCAAAGAATGCCGCGCTTGTGTTGAGGACAAAAACGGACAGCGCCGCGAATGCTATCGCTTGGAGCACGGTGGAATACAGGAAGCCGCGCCTCATTGCCTCGAACGGGTATTCGCTTTCGTTCTTCACGCGCACGAACACGCTGCATGCGAGCGCAATCAGCATGCCAATGCCTGCCACCAGGAGCGGGAACATTGCGCCTGAAATTCCATATGACACCATCCCAAGCACCATGGTGGAGATGATTGTTACTGTGTATGACTCGAACACGTCCGCGCCCATGCCTGCGCAGTCGCCCACATTGTCGCCCACATTGTCCGCGATGGTGGCGGGGTTGCGGGGGTCGTCCTCAGGTATTCCCTTCTCCACCTTGCCGACCAGGTCTGCGCCGACATCCGCCGCCTTGGTGAAAATGCCTCCGCCCACCCTCATAAAAAGCGCGAGGAGGTTTGCGCCGAAGCCAAAGCCTATGAGCGCCTGGCCTGCTGATGCGAGAGCGGCGCTGTTTGCGCCAAGCGAAAGGTAAACGCCTATGAATACGACTGCGACGCCCAATAGTCCGACTCCCGAGACAAGAGAGCCAGACACCACGCCTGCGGAGAAGGGGACGGAAAGCGCATCCTGCATCGAAGAGAGCGATGCCTGCGCTGCGCGCGCGTTGGAGCGCACGGCAAGGTACATGCCGAAGTAGCCCACAAGGCCGGAGCATACCGCGCCGACCACGAACGCCATGGCGACGAGTGGGCCCAGCGCAAGGTAGACTATGATGGTAAGAGCGACTGCAAACAATGCAATTGTCCGAAACTGGCGCTTGAGGTAGGCATCCGCGCCCTCGCGGATGGCGCCGGAAATCTTCCTCATCTTTTCCGTGCCCTCGCTTTTCCTGAAAATCGAGAGCGCGACAAAAACGCCATACACTATTCCGACTACCGCAAGCACCACCGGAAGATAAAGCACGATGTCCGGCATTGTTCCTGACGCTACCAAATTATCACCTCGGATTTTTTCAGAAATTCAAACGGAATGGGGCGGCTAGACGTAATCCAGCTTTGATTTCCCCTTGACGGCAATCACCGGCACTCCCAATGCCAGCAGCCGCCTGCGCAGCCCAACGTCGTTGGTGGCAACGCAGGAATGGTTTTTCTGCGCGTATTTAAAAATCCAGTCGTCGGCGCGGGAAGGGAATCCCTGCTCGGAGACCACCTCAACCGGGAAAAGCGCCTTTATTTTCGGGAGGTTCTGCAGGGCAAAGCGCGCCGCGCGCGCCTTGTTGCCCGTCTTTCCGGCGATTGTTCCAAGCTCTGCCATCACGGCGGATGGGATGACGAGCGTGAACGGCTCGGCTGCAATGCGCAATAACTCGCCTGGCAGGTCGAATGCATACTCGAATTGTGACAGGAGCATGTTTGTGTCTATGAGGATTTTCTGCATGCGGCATTTTTGGCTGCAAGGTTTTAAAGCGAGACGATGGAGAAGAAGCGCATGGCAGAGATTTGCATCCTGAGGCTCGGGCACCGCCAGATGCGCGACCAGCGGATTACCACCCATGTTTTCCTTGTGGCGCGCGCGCTGGGCGCCACCGAAGGCGTGCTTTCCGGCGACCTGGACGAGTCGGTGGTGAAGGGGATTGCGCGCGTTTCGGAAATTTGGGGCGGGGAATTCAAGGTGAGGTACGAGCAGAACTGGAAAAGATTCCTCGCGGAGCGCAAGCGCGCAGGCTGGAAGGTGGCGCACCTCACAATGTACGGGGAGGATTTCCGCGCGGCCGCAAAAAAGCTTTCCGCAAAAAAATGCATAGTCATTGTGGGCGCGGGGAAAGTCCCACGCGAGGCATACGAGCTTGCGGACTTCAACATTTCGGTCACGACGCAGCCGCATTCGGAAGTGGGCGCGCTTGCGCTTTTCCTGGACAGGTATTTCTCGGGGAAGGAATTGGGGAAAAAATTTTCAGGCAGGCTCACAATTGTGCCAAATGCGTGTGGCAAGGTAGTGCTTCATGGTGAAAGCGACTGAAGGGATATATAAAGAGTGGGTCAGAAAAACTGTGTGACTTTGGATGGCTAATCCGAAAAATAAATTCAAGGCAGGGAGGGGAAAATCCCGCGGGAATTTTTCCGCGCCGGAATCCAAAAATTCCAGCCTAAAAAAAGCCAGTTCTGCTTCTTATCGCGCCACAAAAAAACAGCCAGGGGAAAAAATTGCAAAGCCCCAAGGCGCAGAAAGTGCCCAGGCGGCGCGGCCTTTCGGGAGGAGGGCTCCGTTCTCCAAGGCAAAAAAAACCTACCCGGCCAGGAAAACCGCGAACGCGGACATCATAGTGAAGCGGAGCACGTATTCCAAGGCTGCAAGGGCCGCAGTGCTTGCGGATGCGGCCGCGCGCCAGCGGCTCATTGAGATTGGTGGGGAGAACACCATAAACATAATACGAGAGTTCGACATGGACATGAGCGATGACGAGCTTGCGAAAAAAACGGGTATAAAGCCGAGCGAGGTCCGTGTGGTCCTGAACAGGCTGCACAACCGCGGCGTCTTCGCATACACGCGCGTGCGGGACCGCGACAGCGGCTGGTACTCGTACATTTGGAAAATGGACGAGGGGCGCCTGAAGGATGTCGGCGGCGCGGTGGTTGCCGAGGAGGCCACGCAGGCGGCAGGGAAGGAAGGTTATAGGTGCGCATGCTGCAGCCAGCAGAAAATAATGGACTTCTCGGATGCTGTGGACGCGCGCTTCAGGTGCGGCAGCTGTGGAAGCTGCCTTGAATTTTTCGATTCCAAGCGAAGCAGGCTTGGGAATTTATAGGCGCTGCCCGCCAATTTCCTAAAGCATGTTTGCCTCTTTTTGCGGAATGGATGGGGAATATTTTCCGCCAAGGCAAAAAAGTGTGCAATTGCCAAGCTTTTTAATTACCTCATCTCTAATACGCCTTGTAGCGGGATAGGGTAGTTTGGAGTGCCCGCTGGGCTCATAACCCAGAGATCAGTGGTTCAAATCCACTTCCCGCTATTCTCCTTTTCGCTTTTTTTTGCGTTGGTTTTTCCTTTTTCATTTCCCAAAAAGCCAGGCCCCCACCCGCCCTGGGACCCCCATACTTCCTATAATAATAAAAGATATATTTGATTGTATATATATGTAACTATGGTTACAATAAACAACTATAAACATCACAAACAACAAAAATCATCGAATACAAACGCAAAACACCCACCCTTTATTACCGGAACTCCAGGGGTGGGTGGCTAGAGGCAAAACGGGCAAAAAGGCGCGTGCTGGGGAATGAAAAACAAAAAGAGGGCCTGGAAAACAAGAACAGCTATTCGTCCACACCTGCAGCGGAGGCGGCGCCCTTTGTCACGACCACCACATCCTCAACAGACTTGACCGACTTGTAAAGCACGGACTTGTCGCGCAATATCCTCTTGGCCTCCTCCTTTGAAACAGAATTGAGGGGCTCCATTGTCAGGCGGATGATTTCCCCCTTCTCAAGGTCAAGGAGAATCTCCTGGACGCGGCCCAGGAACTTGCCGCCGTCTGTGTAGATGTCCATCCCATATATCTTCGAAACTTTTGTCGTCATAAGTATCACCTTAATCTGCATGCCTGTCGTTTCTTCTCGGTTCCAATTTAAAAATCTTCCTTACACGCTCCCGTTCCAGCGCTACCTTTCCCGCTTTGTGATGTACGCAGCGAGCCTGGCAAGAAGGCCACTGGCCCTGTTGCGCGGCAGGCACTCAAGCTCGGACAGGGACGACTCCACCACGCCTGCCGCGTACCTCATCGCCTTTTCCGGCGCCCCCGACTCCTTTAGGAGCGACAGCGCCTCTGCAACGTCTTCCTTGCCCTTGTTTTTCTTCCGAAGAAGCGCCCCCAACTGCGCGCGCTTCGCGCCGGGAAGCATCCTAAGCGCCCACATTGTGATGAGGGTGCGCTTCCCCTCCCTTATATCCCCGCCAATCTCTTTCTTGTATTTTTTTTCATCACCAATGATATTCAGCACATCATCGATTATTTGGAAGCTCACGCCAATGCCCATGCCGAACCGCGCCATCGCCCTGCACGTCTTTTCATCCGCGCCGCCAAGGAGCGCCCCCACTCCGCACGAAACCCCGATGAGCGCGCCGGTCTTGCCGCCGACCATCCTCAGGTATTCGCTTTCCGAGATGTCCCATGCATTGTCATTGTGCCAGCCAAGCTCGAGCGCCTGCCCCTCCAGCACTTCCGTGAAGGCAAAGAGCAGCTGCTGCTGCGCCTTTTCCCGCCTTTGGCTCTGTATGGACAGCGTCTCGCGCCACACCATCATGAACAGCCCGTCGCCGGCATTGAGCGCAAGGGGCACGCCGTATTTAACATGCATGCACGGCTTGCCGCGCCGCATCTCCGAGGCGTCCTCAATGTCGTCATGTATCAATGTGAAGTTGTGGAACATCTCGATTGCGGTCGCGGCCTTCAGGGCGTCTTCCTTCCTGCCCCCCACTGCCTCGCAGGAAAGCATGCAAAGGGCCGGGCGTATCCCCTTCCCCTCAACCAGCAGGAATTCCGAAAGAAGGCCGTAAACCGCGGCAGGCTCCTGCTTCTCGCTGAATATCTCCTTGAGCCTTGCGTGCACCGGCGCATTCAGGCGCGCAAGCTCGCCTTCAAGACCAACAATGTCGGTTTCTGCCATCGAATCAACAGCCGAGGATGGGCAAAGAACTTTTATATCCTTCCATCCTTAATGCCTCGATTGGGGGCCCATAGCTCAGCTTGGTAGAGCAGTGGACTCTTATGCTCGCATGCGCGCGCAGAGCCATCCACGTGTCGTGGGTTCGAATCCCACTGGGCCCGCTCCCGTCCTTCTTTTCAGTTCAGTTGATGACTGTCTTGTTGATCGTGTCGTTTGCCGTGGAATTGCCGGGTATGAGGCTTTTCAGGTATTCCTGGAACGCCTGGTCCTCCACGCCATTTATGCACGAGTAGTAAGTCTCGTTTTTTGCAAACCCGCAATAGCCTTCCAGGCAGCCGCACGGCACCCCGCTGAGGCACGAATATGCCGGATGGGTGCTGTTGGCAAAGGAGGCAGTCGAATTCCTCGGGGCGCAGTACTGGTTCGCGTTCCCGAACGTCTTGCAGTCCTTGTCCTCAACACAGTTCCGCGCCGCATATGCCTTTGCAGCAAGCGCGGACGCAGCCTCCACTTTCTTCTGCCCTGCAGTCGCGGCGGCTATGCAGTTTGATGAAAGGCTTGCGTTCTTCACGCTCTTGCAGAGCCCGAAGTCGCCATTCTCGCCCGCGACCGCAATATAGCAGTCGTCCGCGAGCATGGGGAGTGTGCCACAAATCGTGCTGTTGAGCGTTCCCTGGGCCACGATGATGCTGCAGCTCTCGAATTCATTGGGCGTCTTGATGAGCTTGCAGGTTTCCCAGTCTCCCCTGTCCGCGGCGATGCTCTTGAGGCAGGTGTCCTGCTCCGCCCCGCTCTTTGCAAAGCATGCGGCCCTGTCGGCGTAATCTTTCGTCGACTTTGAATAGAAGTCGATGAATGCCAGTGCAGTGGCCATCCTTGCCTGCTTCTCTGGGAATGGCCGGCTGGCCGGCGCCGCGCCGGAGTATTCCGTGTCGTAGAAGCCCGGCGTGCCGCGGTTGCTGTAGGACGCGTGGCTTTTCACCATGAGCCCGGTCTGCCTGTCTATCCAGAAAGTTACGCGCTGGTCGGTTATCGAAAGCAGGCTCTCGTCGTTCGGGGATTTCCCGAGCGAAATCATCTGCTGGACCGTGAGGTTGCTGTAGTCAAGTGTGTAGGATATCTTCTGCGTGTCGAAATTCCCGACTTTCTCCTCCACCATGCCCGAGTCGAGCCTGATGGCCCCTGTGGCGATATGCTTCCTGGTGTCGTCTTTCTGGCTGAGGTAGGCGCGCGGGTTTGGCCGCAATATCTTCAGCCCCGCCGCAATGTCTGCCATGTCGCTGTTGTTCCCGCCGACGGCGCATTCCGCCTCGCCGCCATACTCCAAGCAGATAGTGTCCGACAGGTTGTCCTTACCGAAAAAGCCGTACATCTTCCCGAACGAGCCGCGCACGCCGACGAAGCTGTCGCTCCCGTTCTTCACAAGGGTGTACTCGCTTTTGACCCCGTTGTCATTCACCGTATAGTTCAGGAAATAGTCTGAAAGCGCCGCCCCGCTGTCAAAGCTTGCAAGGAGGAGCCTCGCCTCCGGGGTGGCAAGCGGGAGGGCGGGGTTTGGCTGGGCTGGCGGCGCAGCGCCCCCGAAAAAGCCCCCATAGAAGCCTATCGCGGCAAGCGCAGCAACAATCACCACTGCGGCAAAAGCCAGAATCTTCGGGTCAGCCCCTTTTTTCGCGGTGTTCGCAGCATCTGCCATATTCCCACCTTCCTCTCCTTGTGGAAGCAATCAGGTTATAAGCGGTTCGTTTTTGTTCGCAGCCTTCCTCAGCCCCTGTCCGCCAGCTATCTTCCGGCAATTATTTTTATAATATCCCCGTTTTCAAGCGCGTGCTCAGCGCCCACGCGCAGGTGGCGCCTGCAGTCCACTGCGCCTATGAACTTGTGCGCCAGGTCTGTGTGCACCATCGCGGCAAGCTGCAGGGCGGTGGTGCCCTTTGGCACGAGATACGCGTCCGGCAGCACCTCTCCCTTGTTGTTCGAGTACTTATGCTCGTCCTCAACAGGGTAGACTATGATGCAATTCAGGTGCCGGTAGACTATGTAGTCTATGATTTGCTGCACCCCGCTGCCGCTGTTTGCGGCAAGCACGCGCTTCATGGCAGACAGCGCCGAAGCCTGCTTCTCGTTCGGTGCCCCCTTGACTGAAAAATCCAGGTCCCCTGGCCTATACTCCACCATACCTGCATGCTCAGCTTTGCGCAGGGCAAGCTCCACTGCCGCGCTGCACGGCATGGACGGCCTCCCGGATTCGCGCTTTACCCTCTCGTACCCGTCCCGCGCGCCCGCGATGTCCATCTTGTTGCATGCAACGACGATAGGCATCCTCATCTCCACCAGCTTTCTTGCCAGCCGCTTCGCCCCTTCGGCATCCGGCAGGCCCGCAGCCACATCCAGCCCGCACTCAAGCGCAGCCCTGTGCAGCATTGCCTCTGTGATTTTCAGGCCGGTGAGCGAGCCTGCCAGCCCGGCTGCGCCCTTTCCCTTTGCCCCCCGCGCCATGATGTCGGAAAGCCACAGCGCTATCTCCTCTTGCAGGAACGCGACTTCCTCGGCGGGCGAGGCTGATTCGCAGGGGTTTCCCTGCAAGTCGGTTTTCCCCGTGGCATCCACCACCTGGATGAGCACGTCTGCCTCGCGTATGCTGTCCAGGAACTTGTTGCCCAATCCCTTCCCGGCGTGCGCATCCGGCACCAGCCCCGGCACGTCTATCATGCCGACCGGCACAAGGCGCACTCCGCCCGAGCACCTGCTGTTCTTCGGGTTGCACGAGGGCAAGCCCAGCTCAGCATGCGGGCATGGCGCGCGCACATAGGTGACGCCCCTGTTTGGCGTAATCGTGGTGAAAGGGTAATTCGCAATCTGGACATCCACCAGCGTGGCTGCCGCAAAGAATGTGCTTTTGCCCTTGTTGGGCGCCCCCACCACGCCGATAAGCATAAGCATATTTTATATGGCTGAAGTTTAAAACATAGCCTGATGAAGCATTATTTATAAACACAAGGATTCTCAAAAAACCACGCAAAGTGATGCGATGAAACAGGCAATCCCATTGAAGAAATTCGCCGCCGCCCTGTTGATAGCCTCGGTAGTCGGTTGCTCGCCATACCATTACGCCAACGTCAAGGCAAGGCAGTATGCAAAGCAGCACCCGAAAACCGGCGTTTCAGTGCACCGGCCGCAGCCCCGCAAGAAAGCAGCGCCGATTTTCCGCCTGAAGCCCATGATGCCCCTTGTTGAAACAGGCGCTGCCAGTGCCGTCCCGCAGACGCTAATGCCAATAAAAGCCGCGCCAGCGCCGCCTCAGGCGGCAAGGATGCCTGCAAGCCAAATCCTCTTGGAAATCTACTCCTCCGGGCTGCCCAAGGGAATGGTCTCGCCAGCCTCGCTTGCGGCGGCATACAGCTCCTACTCGAACGCGGTGATGAACGGCAGCATAAAGAAAGGCAAGTTCGTGGTGGTGGACTTCACAAAGGAAAGCAGCGCAAACCGGCTGGCTGTCGTGGATTTTGAGACAGGCGCGTTCTTTGGCGCAATCAAGGTGATGCATGGGTCCGGCAGCGGGGACCTCAAGACGGTTCAGCGGGTCTCGAACATCCCCGGCTCCTATGCAACCCCTGGCGGCCTCCTGCGCATCTGCGGCGTGAACGGCGGCTCCTGGGAAGGATGGCTGCTTGAGGGATTGGAGAAGGGGAACAGCAATAGCAGGGAAAGGGACATCCTTCTGCACATGCTGGACATCCCGCCTGCCAATAGCAGCAAAGGCCCGGATTATCCGACCTATGGCTGCCTGGGCGTCAATTTCGAGGATGCAAAACGCATAGGCCTGCCTGTGGCGCGCTCCGAGATGACGCGCAGCGTCCAGCAGGAGTGGGTTGGGCGCGGGATTTACGTCTACTTCCCTGGCGGGGCAAAAAAATGATTTGCGCAGGAAGGGCGGCTGCCACCGTGGCAGCGCCTGCGCCGTTCCGGTGTTGTTAAAAAAACAATGCCCCATATCGCCCTATGCACTCCGACGCGCTGCAGCGGAAGGTCCGGGAAGCCGCCTCAAAGGCAAAGGAGGCCCCTGCCAACTTTTCCAAGGAGCACATAGTGGTGACTTATTCTTTCAACGGAAGGCAGGGCCAGCGGGTGCTCCGCTGCGAGGGCACGGACGCATTCGGCTCAACACTGTATTACGATTATCGGACCAATGCCGTCAAGTCCCTTGAGGCGCACGCGCGCAGCTGGGGAGTCACGAACCTCAAGGAGACCCATAAGGCAGACCTTGCCAACCTGAAAGCCACCCGGATAGACGCAACCAGCCAGCAGGAAGAAGGGCGCACGCAAGCGCCGCAGCAGCCGCAAAACAATGCCGACACTTCGCACCGCCCGCCGCGCCAGGCGCCGCCGCAGCCAGGGCAAACACCACAGCAGTCTCAAAACACCGCCGACACCGCGCACCGCCAAGCGCCCGGCAACGGAAACCAGGGCGTTCCTCCAACCCAAAACCAGCCTGTGCAGCCAGGGCAAAACCAGCATCAGCAGCAGCCCGGCAACGGAGGGCAGGGACAGCCTCCCACCCAAAATCAGCCCGCGCAAAGGCCAAGGCAGAGGCGGCCAGCCAGGCAAAAGCCAGTTGACGGGAAATTAAGCCCAAAAGCAGCAGAGCCCAAAGCCCCGTTCGAGCCGCCGCAGGGCAGGCCCGCCGGCACTGCAAAGACAGACGCGTTTACCGAGCTTTCCAGGCCCATGCCGATTTTCGACTATTTCAAGCGCTACTACAGCGGAACAGTCCACTGCGCAAGCTTTGCATGGGGCATATCAATGTCCTACCTTTGCGCCGAGCAGGGCCGCTCAGCGGTGATTTTCCCGGTAAGCAGCTGGAAGCTCAAGGATTACCTTACGAACAGGAAAAACAAGGAAATCACAGCACTGGTAAAGCAGCTTGACATCCCTGTAAGGACAAACAAGGACTATTACGACATACTCGCCAACACACAAGGCAGGCTGCAGCCTGGCGCGGTAATGACCCTGGACAGCGGGCATGCGTGGGAGGGCAAGCTGAAAAACCAGCCCACGCACACCATGGTCTATCTCGGATATGGCTACTGGGCCGACAACCGGGATGACAAGCAGGTAATCAAAGTCAAGTACAGCGAAGCGGTGGCGCGCTCTGGCGATGCCGCGGCATTTTCAGCCCAAGCTGCCAAGGAGACAAAGAACGCGGTCATAGTCTCGCCTTCCGACCTGCTCGCCCTAAAAAACAACGGCGACTGGCTGCGCAAGGGGAACCATGTGCTTGCGCGCGAGGGCGGGGAATATTTCCTCTACAAATGCAGCGACGACGACCTGACCTCCTTCAAGCGGCTGGCGTCCGTGCCTGCAAGCAGCGGGGCGGCAGGGGTTGCCAATGTGATAAACAACCCATGGGTGGACATGGCGTCCGCGGATGCGAAGAAAATAGGCTCCCTGAAAGAGGGGGAATGCGCATTCCTGTCCCCGCAAATAAACAACCAGTACATATTCAGCAGCCTGGACGGCGGTGTTGCAAGGTCCATCCGGATGTTCGGCAAGGACGTCTTCACAGGGTTCCAAGGCAACGGGCCGACACCTGTCCAGGGGCTGGACGGCAAGGACTATTGGGTGAAGCGGGAATTCACCGCCAGCGGCCTGCCTGAAATATGCGTCTATTCCCCGTCAACAGATGTGGTCTACTACATCGTGCAGAAGAACGGAGCAAACCTTGGCATCTCGGTGAAAAAGCACTGGTTCCTCGACCGTTTCGAGTGGAGCGGCGGCTCGGGCGTTTACCAGGTGGACATCGACAAGATGCCCCCCGCGAAGAAACGGGCAATTTCATCCCAGGATTTCGGGCTGCAAAGCGTGACTGCCGAGGGCTTTGCCGCGCTGCTTTCCAAGACATACAGCATCCAATTCGAATACGCCCTCAACGAGATAATGCGCCAGAACCCAGCAATACCCTACCCGCGCGCCAAGGTGAGGAGCATTTCCGTCGTCCTTGCGGTTATCCTGCCTGACGTCAAAATAGGCCGCATCACCGGGCCGATTGAAAGGCTGGAGACGCCTGCGGAGCGCAGGCTGGTGCACGAAATAAGGGACCAAAAGCCCAATTACACCCCCAGGGACAAGGAGGAGGTGAACATCAGGAGCGCTGTGATTCTCCGCGGCGACGCATACCTGAAGAGATGCAGCGACATAGACAGCAAGTATTACAAGCTCGGCATCATGGCGTCAAACGTGGGCGCGCTCCAGGTGATTCTCTACAACGAGCTTTTCAGCTCGCCAAAGTCGCTTGATGAAAAGTACCGCGAACAGGGATTTTTCAGCGACAGGGAAGCCGGGAAATCCCGTGCACGGGAACTGTTCGGGATAGATGGCAATGCAATCGGTGATGCCGTTGCAAAAATCCGGGGCAAGAACGATTCCCGCCTGGACTCCTGGGGGCCGTTCCAGACCAACATAGACTACGTGCGCTACTACCTGGAAGGCTACCACATGCGCAAGGTGGCCGGCGGGAAGGAGAAGTACCTGCCCGATGACGCGCTTGGGGCAAAGCGGCGCGAAGAGATTGGCGCCCTCCTGGCAAGCGCAGGCGCAAGCAAGGAAACGCTTTTCACGCTCAGGAAATATGCCGCATTGCCGCAGAACAAGCGCGAGCTTGTGGCGGACATGCTTTATGATTTCACGTTTGCCCTTTATTTTGCCAACAAGCTGCTCTCGGAAAACAAAAGCGTGATAGAGGACCAGGCAAAAAAGATCGCCGGCCGGAAATACTGGGGCGCCGACCTTGAGATGACCAGCGTGCTTGCCTACAACAGGGGCATAGTAAGGGCAAACACCGCGATATTCCAGCAGAACCTTCTCCTGGTCGGGCAAACCGTCGCTGGCCAGGCAATGGCATCCAAGGACCAGGGCGCGCGCGACACGGCGCGCGAGCTTTATTCGACTTTGAAGAAACTGCAGATTGACGGGCTGCTATCCGGGGGCATCCCCACAACAATGGGCTCGCTTCGCTCCACTATGGACCTATTTCACCCTGGCACGTCGGATTACGGCGGAAAGGAAAGCAACACATTCAAGGCGTTCAAGCTCATCTGCGCGCTAAAAGGGATAGGCTATTTCCGCCTGGGCACGAAAACATATGATGCGCAGAAAATGGGCCTTGACGAGTTCGCCCAGGCATTCGGCACAAATGGCAACTACAAGCGGGCGTTCGAATTCTTTGAATTGCCGCAATTCGCCGAAGGGGATTTCGCGTCCAAAACCGACAAGGGAAACAAGCATCCATACCCCGCCCTCAACTACGCGTTCCTGAGCAGCGTGTCGGAAAGCAACAAAAAGGCGCTTACGAGCTACCTGGCATCATACATGTTCTACATAAAGCCGGTGGAGGAGGAGCCGCACGGCCCGACATATTCCAGCGCCACCCTGAAGCTCGACAGGTATGATTGGGCAACCGGGAGGGAGTCAAACAAGATAAACATCGCATACACCGTCCCGTATTCCCCCGGGCTTGGCACCATGAGCGTCTACAACATCAAGGGCGAGAAAGTCGCCACAATATTTGAAAACGCGCGCCAGAACGAGGGCAAGTACCGCAGGGCATCCCCTGCCCTTCCCCCAGGCGTCTATGCAGTGAAATACACTGTCGGCACGCTGAGCGTGGCGTCCACCATCACCATCCTGCCTTCCTCCGGGGCGGCCAGCGCCCAGGGCGCGCCCATAGTGTCGCCCACCACCGCAAAGAAAGCGCCCCCGAAAAAGTGACGCTGCCCCTTTGGCTGGCGAGAGCGTTTTAAACCCCTTCATCCCGACTATTGGCATGGCATCTTCCGGGGGCAAACCGACGCTTTCCTCCCTCATTGGCAACCCGACCGCCATAGCGGCGGCAAGGGCATGGGCGCAGGGCTGGCAGGACGGGAAGCGGCAGCCACCCCTTCTCATCACAGGCTCCACAGGCACAGGCAAGACCGCGCTTGCTCACGCGATTGCAGGCGAATTCGGCTGGGAGCTTTTCGAGTTCAACGCATCCGACTTCAGGAACGAGGAAAACGTCACCGCGCTGCTCTCGCACTCCACGACGTCCTCCTCCCTTTTCGGCGGCACGCGCCTCATCCTGATTGACGATGCTGACTCCCTTTCCGGCACTGCCGACAGGGGCGGGGCAGGCGCAATCGCAAAAGTATTGGCAGGCGCACGCCAGCCAGTCATCCTGACCGCAGCCGACTACTATGACAGGAAGATGTCCTCGATAAAGGCGCACTGCCAGCAACTTGAGCTCCGCCGCTCGCATGTCTCCACAATCGCGAAATTCCTGGGGCGGGAGGCGGCCTCGCGCGGCATTGCGCTTGCAGAAGGCGACGCGGAAAAAATCGCGCAGGCGGCCGCGGGGGACATCCGCGCCGCGCTCAACGACCTTGCCGCGCACAACACGTCCGCAAGCCGCGACCGGGAGAAGAACATATTCGACATCATGCGCGACATCTTCAAGGCGGAAAAATACTCCGACGCGCGCAAGGCGGCGTTCTCATCCGAAGCGGACCACGACACGCTCAAGCTCTGGATTGCGCAAAACCTCCCGACGGCATGTGCCAAGCCGTTTGACCTGGCCGAAGGCTACAACAGGCTCTCGCGCGCAGACATGTTCGACGGCAGGATAAAGCGCACGCAATACTGGGGCTACCTGCGCTACTCTTCCGACCTGATGACTGCAGGGGTGTCACTTTCAAAATCATCGCCATCGCAGCAGCACGGCTTTGTGCCATTTGCATACCCGGACTACATCCGCGCCATGGGCTCGTCGAAATCCGCGCGCACGCTGCGGAAGGGCGCGCTGTCCAAAATCGCGCGCATGTGCCACTGCTCCATTGCGCAGGCTGGGGGCTACCTGCCGCTGTTTGAGCTGGTGGCAAAAAAGGACGGGGCGGCATTCGGCGAGCTGTTTGACGAGGACGAGCTAGCATTTATAATGAAGAAGGATGCGAAGAAGGCAGCAGCAAGGAAAAAGGCAAAGGAGTAGCATCACACTCTCACGCCCGAAGCCCATGCCTTTCAGGCATGGGTAAAGGCAGATCATCTTTGTCCAACATTTTCCATCCGTAACAGAAGCCCATGCCTTTAGGCGTGGGAGTGTGTCACCATGCTCGAACCAACCGCAAAAGACGCAAAGCTTTTCACTGAGGCCGACGTGGCACTTGCGCAGAAATTCCGCGAAGCGGGCTTTGGCCTCTACAAGGAAGGCGAACTGCTCCTCTCGCCCCTTGAAGCAGGCTACCTGGTGAAAATCGGCAAGGCAAAGCTCGCGTCAGGCACGCTCGCCTCTTTCACAGGCGCGCAGAAGAAGCGCGACAAGGCATTCCCATTCGCGCTTTCAGTGTACTTCATCATCCGCCAGACCGGCAGGATGGTCGCGCCGTTCGAAAAGACAACGCAATATTTCCGCGCATACGCGCCCGGCGTGGGGCGCACCGAGAACCGCCCCTCCCAGCTGATATGCCTCTTGCCAGGCGTTGCCCCATCGACAAAACAGCTGGTCGAGCAGGTGAAAATCGCGCACCTCGCGCGGCTCGAGCTCATAATCGCATGCGGAACGGAAGAGGAGCCGCACTTCTACAAATTGTCGGCGTTCAATTTCTGACAAATTCGCATCATTCTTTTTTCTCAGGGTAAAGATACTCCTGGTTCTCCTGGAACTTCTTTTTTCCATACCACATGATTTCCAGCTTCTCGCGCGAGATTTTCAGGTACTCCCTGTCCTGCGAATGCACCTCCAGCGTGATGGTGCCGTCGTAAAAGGCTTTCAGCTCCTTTACAGCGCGCGCGATGTCTATCTTGCCGGCGCCAAGCGGAAGGTGCTGGTCAGCGCGCCTGTCGTTGTCGTGCAGGTGCACGTGCTTCACCCTCTTCTTGAACTGCGCAAGGTAATTCTCCAGCCCCTCGCCGTCTGCTGTGGATGCATGCCCGACATCGAGCGTCATCCCCATTCCAGACTCGGAAAAGAGGAGCTTGAACTCGCGGATGGAAAACGAGCTTGCGTTGAAATTCTCCACAAGAAGCTCAAGCCCTCGCACCTCTGCTTCCTTGTGCAGCTTCCGTATGTTTTCCACTGTCTTTGCCACCCTCACCCCGCGCTCCTCGATGCCTGCGGGCAGGAACTCGGTGTGGAGCGTCGCCTTTTTCGCGCCAAACAAGGCCGCAGTGTCAAACGCGCGGCAAAATTCCAGGTTTATGGCTTCCTGCACCGAGGGGTACGGGTGCGCCACAGAAAAATACCAAGGCATGTGCGCAAGCACCCCGAAATTGTACGAGGAAAGCGCATCCAGCACCGCCTGCCTTTCCTTCAGCAGCCTGTCAGGGCGCGCGAGCGGCGCCTCGATGGTCAGCTCGAAATAGTCAAAGCCCATCTCGCCGAAAAGCGCGATTTCATCCGCAACACCCTTCTTCGGGTCGTTCATTGCGCCGATTATCATGCAAATCTCCCCTAAAATGCGGCTTCTGCCATTTCCAGCCTCTTGTGCCTCTCCTGCTCAAGCTCTTTCTTCCTCTCTTTATAGATTTTGTGAAGCACTCCCACTGTCCTTGCGTTTATCTTGACCTTGCCCCCATGCGGCCGCAGCGCGCCTGAGAACGTTTTCGGGATGTGCAGCAACTCATGTATGATGACCTTCTCCTTCTCCTCATCGGAGAGCGGGTCATAGTGCTGCGTGAGCACCTCTATTATGTAAAACGTGCCGACCGAGAGCGCCTTCTGCCAGATGTCCGGCAGGTTCCAAATCCTGGCGTACGCGCGCGCCGTGGCATTCCTCGACCGCATGCAGATTATCCTGAACTCATTCACATGCCCGTAGGACAGCACGTCCACTATCTCGGAAACCTTCCTCTCGACATCAGGGGCCATCTCCACGTCCATGGCTAAATTTCCTGCATTCTCATTTTATAACTGCGCCGCCAAATTACCGCGTATGGGGGACGGGCAAGGGTTTTTCGCGCGCTGCGCAAAGGCGCGCGATGAGGTTTCGCGCATGCGCGCGCCGCTATTGGTGCACCACTACGACTGCGACGGCATCACCTCCGGCGCCATAGTGACGGGCTCGCTTGGAAAGATGGGCAAGCCCTGCCGCGTGCAGTCTGTGCGCAAGCTGGACGCGGAATTCCTCGCCTCGATTGCGCACGAGCCGGAAATAATATTCTCAGACCTTGGCAGCGGGACGGCGGAAATCGATTCCCTGGCAGGCAACGTGGTGGTGATAGACCACCACCAGCCGAAAAGCAGCGCGCACCTGCAGGCAAACCCCCACCTGTTCGGCTTTGACGGCGGGACGGACATCTCTGCAGCAGGCTGCGCATATTTTGTCTTCGGGGAATTCGTGGAGCTGGGAATTGTCGGCGCAATAGGCGATGTCCAGGCCCCGCTTTGCAGCCTGAACAAAATCATGCTCGACCAAGCGGTGGCGCAGGGCGCAATATCCGTGGAAAAGGACATACTGCTGTTCGGCAGGAACAGCCGCCCGCTGAAGCAATTCCTTCTCTATGCGGACGAGCCTTACCTGCCAGGCATCACTGGGCAGGATGACGCCTGCAATGCGCTGCTGCAGGAGCTTGGCATTCCGCAAAAGCAAAAGGGCGCGGCAAATGGCGGCGAGCAGGGCGATGGCATCGGAGCGCTCGGAAGCGGCGAAAAATGGAGGACGTACTCCGACCTTTCCTTCACTGAGCGCCGCGCGCTCGTTTCCTCGCTTGCAAAGCTTCTTGCCATGCGCTCCTCGCCCGAAGCGGCCCTGCGCCTTGTCGGAGACACGTATAATCTTCTTCGCATGCCTCAGGGCACGCTCCTTCGCGACGCATCCGAATTCTCCACTCTCCTCAATGCATGCGGCAGGAACAACAGGCCCGAGCTTGGCGTGTCCGTGTGCCTGCAGCGGCAAGGCGCATACGAGGAGGCGCAGGCGCTCCTTGCAGAGCACCGCAAGAACCTGCGCGCGGGGATTGAGTTTGCGTCCAAGAACACGCAGGACATCGGCAAGTTCCTGCTGCTGGACGCGCGCGGAGTGATTCCCGACAGCATAATTGGCGTGGTGGCTGGCATGCTCTACGCAGGCTCGCGCAAAAAGCCCATACTCGCGCTCTCGCTTGAGGCGCCTGGCAAGATAAAACTGTCCACAAGGGGCACGCGCGCGCTCGTGGAAGCAGGGTTGAACCTCGGAAAAATCCTCTCGGAATGCTGCGCGCAGGTCGGCGGCGCGGGCGGCGGGCACAACATCGCGGCAGGGGCGAGCATACCTGAAGAAAAGCTGGATGACTTCCTAAAAGAGTTTGCCTCCCGCTTGTGATATGGCGCCGCCGCTGGCTTGGGGCGCCGATATGTTCCTACTGGAGCTTGCCGCGCGGCTGTGAGCCTGCACAGCCTGTTTTGAAGGAATTTGCTGCAAAGCTCTGAAAACGCCCGCGCTACGGCTTTTTCAGCCCGAACTTCCCAGTCCCGTATTTATCCCAATACATCCATTTCTTCTCAAGTTCAACGCCGGCGCTCTCCTTGATATAATCGCCAATTGTGGAATATAATCCAAATCTAAGTTCACCGGCGCTTGCCCCGAAAATATTGTTGATTGGCGCGTGGAGGATGGCAAACCAAAAGCGCGTTGAAAAAAAGGCCTTTGCCCCGCCATCATCCCGAATGCAGTCCCCTATTATTTTTCTGACCGCTTCTTCAAGCTTCTCCTTGTTATCTGTGTTGGCTTTAAGCGCATTGGAAATTTTCTTTGAAAGGCTCCAAAGAAAACCATCGCCGATTATTCCTTCGTTGTATGCAGTCTGAAGATGGTTTTTCGGCTTGCCATTTTGGGCAACGCAGGCATTTTTCAAAGCCAGAAAGCATGCGCGTTCCGAAGATTTTGCCCTTTGCGTGTCTTGGATGGTTGGGATGGTTGAATTCTTGGCGGACTGCTGGGGGGTTACTGCGTTGGCGGGAGATTTCTTATATATCTGGAATTGGAACATGTATAAAAAATGGCAGAAACAGTTTAAATCGATTTCCCCAACGCCACGATTTCCTAAAGGATTTTGTCGCACGGCTTTGATTTTTGGCAGTTCTAGGATTCCAGCTTCCCTATTGCGTACCAACAAGCAAGCGCAACCAGCGCGCCCATGAAAACAAGCGGGTAAAGCCAGCCTGCGGGCTTAGGCTCGAGGGCAATATCGAACTTCCCGCGCGGTATGCCGCTAACATAGACTGCATTGTCGTTGCCGTACGATACTGCGCATCCTTCTGCCCCACTGCACGCAAGCGCGCCCGGAAGCGAATCCCGCCTTATCCTGACTGTGCAGCTGCCGGCCAGGCACTCCCCCTGCACGCTTCCCCTGTCATAATCGAACGAATATCCGTCCAAGCGCGCATCGCCGCTTTCCAGTTTTGCCGCCCCCACCACGCCATTGAGGGCAAAGAGCCGGTTGCTTCCCCCGTAGGCGATTTCCTCCAGCCGCGTCTCGCTTTTGAAGCCCAGGTATTCCTGCCATCTTGTGTTGCCGGATGCGCTGGCGACCAATTTGACATTGCCCAGGAGCAGGTACCTGCAGCGCGCTTTTGCCATTGCATTGATGATGCCATCTGAGGAATCAAGCCCCGTGATGGCAGTCCTCTCCAACCCCTCATCGTAAATAGGATACTGGGAAACATCCGTCTTTCCCTGCACGAACACGCACCCATCCCCGGTTATCCCGTATGCGGATTGGAGATCGGAATATTCCGCGGCAACGGCAAGCGATGCCGCCTCGTTGTGGTACTGGTCCATGGTGGACAGCGCCGTGGAGGCGAAAACCACCGCGAGCGGGGCAAGGATGGCAAGGCAAAACGACACTGTTGCATCCAGCCTGTCGAGCTTCAGGCGCCCCCTGGCCTTTTCCACCCACGCAGCCGCAAGCTCAAAGGCAAGCAGCGCCCCTGCGCCGGAAATGAAAAAGACCGGCAGGAAAAAGGACGGCATGAACCGCAGGCCATCCATGAAGGGCGCGAGCCTGTTCATCTCAGGGCTTGTGGCAACGGCAAAGACAAGCGCGCAGGCGGCAAAAAGGAAGAGGAGGAACCTCTCGCGCCTTGAGACTGCCGCGGCCACGCCTGCGATGAAAAGCAGCGGCAGGATGAAATAGCCCAGCTGGAAAAAGCCCACCAGCGACCAGCCAATGCCCTCGGGGCTCGCCCCTCCCACAGCAGAACTTCCAAGGCCCCCATCATTGGCGGCAGAAATGGCAAACGGCGCAAGCAGGAATGCGGCTGCCGCTGCGCATGCAATGCCCAGGAGAATCGCCCTCCTGGCATCCGATGCAACGAGCGAAAGGGCGAGGAGCGCGCCCATCCCGATGGCAAGCGCCATGAATATTCTCTGGTTCGACGCGACTGCAAGCACAAAAAACAGGAGGGAAAGCCAAAAGCCGCGCCTCTTCCCCTCTATTGCAAATTCATATGCGAACAGGAGCGACAGCAGCGAGAGCGATGTGGCAAGGGTATGCGCGGTCATGCCGTACATGAACAGGTCCGCGCCTCCGCCCACCACCATGCCCTGGCTTGGGAGGAAAAGGTAAATCAGGGCTGCAAACAGGAAGGTGGCATCCTTGCCCCTTGACAGCTTGCGCGAAAAAAGCCAGAACACCGCAACCGGCAGGAAAAACAGGAGGATTTCCCAAAGCTTGTAGGCATACTGGCGGCTCGTCCCGGTCAAAATATAAATGAGCGACGCAGGCATGGCAGAAAGGAACGTGTACTCTGCGTATGGCCACTGCAGGCGCTGCAGGTGGCTCGCCCCCACCATCACGCGGTGGATGTGGAAAGGCGCGTCCACGCCGTAAAACGAGGAAGGCACTGCGGCGTTCGGGCTGGCCCGCCACCCTCCCTCCAGCCTGACGCTGACCGGGGCATCAATGTGCGTTTCCATTGCCTTGTCGAAAAACGCGCGCCTGATTAGCCCTGCGCCTGATGGCTCTGCAAGCGCGGCTTCCTTTGCAAAGACCCCGACTGCAACATCCCCCTCAGCCTCAACCGGGTAGTCCTTTCCCGCAACGCAGGGCGAGCAGGCAGCCTTCCCGTTCACCGTAATTTTTGTGACATTTGCGGTCTGGTCCATGGATGCATAGGAAACTGACGCGACGCGCCCGTTGCCAGAAAACACGGCGCCTGCGCCCATGCCCTGCGCATGCGGCAGCTTGAAAAGAACGGCGTTCCCGGCAGCATATGCATGGCCGCTTCCGTTTGCCACATCCACTTCCTGGAAATGGAGCCCGGGTTCCAGTGCCCCCAGGCGGACCGCAAAAACAAGGCAGGACAGGAGCACAATAATGGCTGGCAGGTTCGCGCCAATCCTCTCCACAATTTCCCTGGAAGGATGAGCCACTGCTTTCCATGCGCGGGGGGTTTTTTTCCCTTTCACGTCTTCTCCCTCGTCTCGAGCATTTTCTTAAGGGTGTAAAGGTTCAGGCCGATGAGCACCATTATCATGCCCGCGATGCCGAAAAACACGGTGAGGAACGCAGAGCCGGTGGCAAGCTCGTGCCTCGTGTAAAACGTATCCACCACAAAAATCCCTAGCAGCGCGGAAACAACGAGCATCAGCGTGCCCATGCCTGCAAAAAGCGCAAGCGGGTTTTTCCTGATGAGCAGGCCTGCAAAATAATCCACGAGCCCCGCGCCCTGCGCGAACGGGTTGTTCTTCTCTGGAAAATATTTCACGTGCACCGGCACTTCCGCCACCCTCAGGCCCGCATGCTGCGCCGACGATACCATTTCCGCCCCGCCCGCATACCCGTCCGAGGCAACCGCCATCTTCCCGGCGGCCAATTTTGAAAAGGCACGGAAGCCGCACTGCGCGTCGACCTCCTTTTTCCCGTTGTGCGCGGATGTCAGCTTGTTGATGAATGCCACGCCCTCGCGCCTCCCGACCGGTGCCGAGACGAATTTCCCAAGGAAGCGCGAGCCTTGGCAAAAGTCCGCCCTTCCTTCAAGCACGGGCTGCGCCACTATCGGAATCTCGCCGGCATCGTGCTGCCCGTCAGCGTCAACAATGACAAATGCATCGGCGTCCATCCCACGCGCGGCGGAAAGGGCGCTCTTGAGCGCAGCGCCGTACCCTTTGTTTCCCCTATGCGCTATCACGCTTGCCCCTGCTTTGCGTGCAATCTCGGCGGTCCTGTCACCCGAGCCATCATCAATTACGAAAACATCGCCGTATTTTTTCGAAAGCAGGACTGAGGAGCCTATGTTCCTCTCCTCATTGTAGGCAGGGATGAAAATTGCGATTTTCCCGCGCGTCATTTTTTCTCACCGGTTTTCCTTTTTTTCGAAGGAGCTTTCCTTTTCGCCTCCGCCTTTTTCACAGCAATCGGGGCTGCAATAGCTTGGGCTGCCATGGTTGCTGAGGGAGCCGCGCTTGCTGCAGCGGGCTGCGCCGCCTTTGGGCTTGGAATTGCCCGGGCTGCGCTTGCCAATGGCTCCGTTGCCTTTGCAATGGGCGCAGCGGCTATCGTTGCGGCTGGCGCCTTTGCCGCCCCCTTTGCAGTGCCTGCAGGCGCCGCCGCGGCTTTTGCCGCGGAAGAGGGCGCGCTCCTCTGGTAATTCGGAGAGCCCCAGTTCTTTTTGGTTTCACATGTCGGGTCAATGCACATCTCAAAGGGCTTTTTTGCCTTCCTTATCACGCGCACGAGCGGCGTGCCGCACTTCTCGCACGCCTTGCCAAGCGGCATTATCTTGGCTTCCTGCGGAAGCGGGTACGTCGCCTTGCAATCCGGATAGCCGGAGCAGCCCACGAACTGCTTGCCCATGCGCGAGCGTATCGCGCGCAGGTCCCCGCCGCACTTCACGCACTTGCCGAGCATGCTGTCCGCAAAATCCTTCTGCCGCAGGCCGGACAGCAGCCCGAAGCCAATGTCCTTCTCGTTCCCCTCGAATTTCTTAAGTATCGCATCAAGCACTTTCTTGCCATCCTCTATTGCCTTCTTCTCATTCTCCCCGTCGGCAATCTTCTCCATCTCCTCCTCAATCGACTTGGTGAGCTCCTCGTCCATGATTTCCGGCGCCACTTTTGCCAAGAGGTCATAGACTGCCAGCCCAAAAGGCGTCGCCCTGATGCTTTCACCCTCAAGATAGCCTCTCTTGAAGAGCGTCTCAATGACCGCCGCCCTTGTCGCCTTCGTGCCAAGGTTCATTTTCTCAAGCTCGGAAATTATGGAAGCGGCAGTATACCTCCTTGGAGGCTGCGTTTTCTTTTCATCCACTTTGAATCCGGACACCGCCACTTTCTCGCCTTCAACAAAGGCAGGGAGCGTGATTTCATCCATCTTCACGTAAGGCGCATACGCGTCGAACCAGCCCATCTCCACGGTCCTGCTGCCTGATGCGGCATAGTGCTCTGTCCCTGAAAGCAGCGACACCTTCAAAGTCTCGCGCTTTGCAGGCTTGCCAAAGCAGGCCAGGAACCTTTTTGCAATCAGGTCGTACAGGCGCATCTCCTTGTCGCCCACCTGCCCTCCCTGCCCTGTCGGGTGTATCGCAGGGTGGGCTGGGTCTTCCTTCTTTCCCTCTGCAGGGGTGAACCTTCCTTCCGCAATCTGCGCCTTTGCGGTTTTTTCATAAGCTGGGTTTTTGGAAAGCGACTCCACAATTTTTCTCAGGTTCAGCTTCGCCGGGAGCTTCTGCGAGCTTGTCCTCGGGTATGAAATCATGGATGCCTCGTAAAGCGTCTGCGCAAGCTCCAAAGTCCTTGCGGGCGCAATGCCCAATGCGCGGTGCGCCTCGACCTGCAGGCTGGTCAGGTCAAACGGCGGCGGCGGCGCCTGGAGCCAGTCCTTCCTCTCCACCTTTTCCACGCTGCCGTCCGCGGACGACGCCTTCATGGCGCCGTCGGCTTCCTCGCGCTTCTCAAACCTTCCCTTTACATTGTCGAACCTGACATCCTTTGCCTTGCACCAAAGTTCCCAGTATGGCTTTGAAACGAATGCGGAAATTTCCTTTTCCTTCTTGGCAAGGATTGCAAGCGCCGGCCCCTGCACCCTGCCTATGCTCATGGTCTGCTTGTAGCTTGCTCCTGCGCTCCTGATGGATGCCATGAGCGCGCGGGACAGGTTTATGCCATAGTACCAGTCCAGTATGTGGCGCGCCTCGCCTGCAAGCGCATTTTCCACGTCAAGCTTCCCCCTCTCAAGATAGGCATTTTCCAGGTCATCTTGGGTGAGCGCCGAGAACTTCATGCGGCTCCCCACCTCTGTGCCGCAGGCAAACCGGAGTGCATTATAGCCGATAAGGCTTCCCTCCACGTCGTAGTCGCAGGCGCAGATGTACTCGTCAGCGCCCGGCGCGAGCTTCTTTATGGCATCCACGTATTTCTTGGTGTAGTCCGCGTCCTTCTCCACTTCGGAGCTTGGCGCCCATTCGATATTGTAGACCGGATAGCCGCCCGTCCCTTCTGCCTGACGCAATGTGTACAGGTGCCCCACAGCCGAGACAACGACGATGTGCGCCCCGTCGCGCTCCACTTCGTAATATGGCACGCCGTTTGCAGACTTCCTGTCAGCCTTCCCCCTACCTATGGCATACGCTATCTTCTCTGCAACCTTTGGCTTTTCGCAAATAACAAGCTTCATTCACGCTCGCCCCACGGGTTTCTCTTTTTTGCATAAACCTTTTAACCTGCGCCTGCGATATTCCTTCCGGGGTGGGGCAATGGGTGGCAGGGGTCAGCTTTCCGCGGAAATGCTCGTTGTTTTGGTGGTTATCCTTGGGCTAGCCGTGATACTGGCAAGCACCATGCTCAAGAGCGCGAACAAGGCCGCATCAAGCGCGGACGCCAAGACAGACGCGGTGCTTGCGGCATCCGACAAGGGCGTCACCAAGGGCGTGAGCGGCGACTACTGCGCAACGGATGCCGACTGCGCGTCGAGCAGCTGCGATTCCTATACGAACAAATGCGTATGAGCGCAAGCGTGCCGCGCAACAGGGAACAATGCGTATGATTTGAAAAGGCGGCGGTAATTATGCCTTGCCCCCCACATTCACGCGCGCAAGCCTCAATCGAAACCCTGCTCGTCTTCCTCATTTTCCTCTCGGCATTCGGCATAGTCTATGCAGCTTCCTCGCGCCTGGCATCAGCCTCGCAGTCGCGCCTTGACACGTCGCTCTCGCAGTCCTCGTTCTCCGATTTTGCGGCAAAGCTCCAGTCCGCCTGCTCGCTTGGCAGCGGGAACGTGCGCGAAGTGGAAGTGAAAGGAACGCCTGCAACACTCGTGCTGGCATCAGATGGTGCAAAACAGGCTCCCCTCGCGCAGGGCAGCGCAGGCAACTCCATCATCTTCACCGCTGGCAACTTTTCCGCGCGCGCAAGCTCAGGCTGCGAAATCACGCTTGCCGCAGGCGCGCCCGCGCGCTCTTTCCGGATAGAAAACAGGGATGGCGTGGTTGAAATAACAACGCCCGCCTGAGCAGATGATGGCAACCTTAATAAGAAACAGGCAAGAAATAGTGCCATGTCTGACGAAGGAACTCCTTACCTCTATTTGGCGCTTACCATCCTTTTATGGTCTGCAACTCCTGCCGTGGCAAAGCTTGCATTGGCAGAAATAAACAACGTGCAGATGCTTTTCTACAATAACATTGTGGGCATAATTGTGCTATCTGCAATCATCATCTTCCAAAAAAAGCAGCGCCTGTTTTCAAACTACTCCAAAGGCGATTACCTCAAGATGCTCGGAATGGGGTTCCTTGGCCTTTACCTGTACTATATTTTCCTCTACGGCAGCTTCAGCATCGCACCCGCCGGCCAGGCCAACATGATAAACTACCTATGGCCGGTTTTTGTGGTGTTATTCTCCATCCTGATTTTGAAAGAGAAGTTCACATGGAAGACGTTTCTTGCGATTTTTCTTGGTTTTTTGGGCGCCATTCTCGTGGTTACCCGGGGCAACCTCTCAAATTTGCAAAACGAATACACCTTTGGGTATTTCCTGGCCTTTTGCGCGGCAGCCTGCTACGGGCTCTTTTCAGTATTGGGAAAAAAGCTCAACTATGATAAATTCACCAGCATGCTTGTCTTCTATGTCGCGTCCCTTCTCCTGATAACGCCCACCATGCTGGTGTTCTCAAAATTCATCATTCCCCAGTCGCCAACCACGTGGCTCGTCATACTTTTCTTGGGAGGGCTGTCAAATTCGCTGGGATTTGTATTTTGGTTCAAGGCGCTTGAGAAAGGCAAGACCCACCGCATGGCGAATTTAATCTACATCACGCCATTTGTTTCCCTGATATATGTGTATTTCCTTAATGGAGAAGTAATCCCTGTAATTTCCATTGCTGGACTGGCGCTCATTATAGGCGGGGTGCTGTTACAGCTCAAAACCGGAGAAAAATAATAGCTTAACCGCCAGCGAGCCCGGCCTAGCCCAAAAATTCCTTCACGAACGCAGCGCATGCCTTCTCATTCATGCCATCAAGCATGATGGAGCGCACTCCCGCGCCCTCCCCCGCCTGCATGTCCTCCAGATTGTCGCCGACAAAAACAGCCTTGTCCGCGCGCACACCGAGCCTAGCAAGCGCAAGCCTTATCATCGTCGGGTCAGGCTTGACAGGCGCGTCACCGCTTGTCATCACAGCCTCGAAATATTTCTCGATGCCGATTTGCCGAAGCACCGCGATTGCGCTTGATTTCCTGTTGCTTGCTGCGGCAAGCCGGTAGCGCGCGGCAAGCGCAGGCACTTGCGCGGCAAGCATGGACGGTTTTACAAGCGCCATATTTTCGTTCGTAAGCTCCCGCAGCCTGTCAAGCATTGCCGCAAGCTTCGCCCTGTCCGCGGAAAGCGATGGCGCCAGCGCAATGAGCACGGATTCCGCCGAATGTGCGGAGGACATCGAGTCGATGCGCGCATCAGGCACGTCAAAGCCGAATTCCCTCATGAGGCATTTCGTATTGTGAGAAATCGCCTCGCGCGAATCCGCAAGCACGCCGTCGATGTCGAAAATAATCGCCTTTATTGCCATAAAATCTTCCGGTTTTTCTCGGTTTCCCCGTCCCTGCACAGCAACGCCACGCGCGATGGTGAATGAATGTCCACCAATTTATATCCCGTCATCTTGGCAAGCTTTCCTGCAATGGCCTCGATTTCCTCCATCTTCAGCATGGACCCAAGCGCCAATCCCCGCGCAGGCTCGCGCGCGCCGCCCACAAACACCATGCTCTTCACTTCGACATAATGCGGCTTGGCAAGCTTAATCTGCGCGGCATAGCCCTCCAAGTCGCAGTCATTCACCCCGCGCGCAATTGTCATCCTAAGCACGGTCCTCGTTTTCTTCCCAATTTCCGGCATCATATCTAGCGTGCGCAGGTATTTTTTCCATAAGCCTGGCGTGGATGGGCGTATGAAGCGCCGGTAAACATCCTCGTTCGGCGCAACCATGGAGACATAGAACTGCGTTGGCAGCACTTTCCATTTTGCAACAGCTTCCGGCAATGTCCCGTTCGTGACGACAAACGTGGTCATGCCGCGCGCATGGAAATCAGCAAGCAGCCCGTCCATCTTAGGGTACATCGTGGGCTCCCCGGTAAGCGACAGGGCAACATGTTTTGGGGAAAGGGCTTCAACGTATAGGGATTTTTTCACTTCCGGATTGCCTCCAAAGCCAGCCACCAGCGTTTTCTGAGCTTTCACCAGCCCGTCGGCAATGTCTTCCGGCTCCCCCCACGAAAAGCCTTTCACATCGCCGTATTTGTCCTCAGATTGGAGCTGCGGCTCCAATACAGACAAATTTCTCCGAAATTTGTCTCTTTCCGGCATCATCCTCCAGCAGAAGACGCACGCGTGGTTGCAGAACTGCAAAACTGGCGTGCACTGCAGGCAGCGGTGCGAGGAAATCCCATAGAACTTTGATTTGTAGCATTCGCCGCGCCCTTTGAGCGACTCGCCAGCCCAATGGCAAAGCTTCGCGGCTGAGTGCTCGCCCACCACGGCATACTTCTGGTTCACAAGCTTCGCGAGCATCCTGTCCGGCAGGCTGGCGTTCCTGCGCCTAAGCGCGTCATAGTGCTTCCCCTTTCCCAGCTTCCTCCTCTGCCTTGCCATGTTCCCATTCCCCCTCACTCACGTTTTAAACCTTGTGGGGCAATACACGAACAGCAGTCTTCCGGGGATATTTTTTTCAATGCCCCCAAGAGCGTGAAAAAATGGCAATCAAACTCGATTTTTCCCCAAAGAAAAAATCCGCGTGCGTATCCGAGCCCGAGTCAGTCTCATCGCTTGTGAACGGGCACTACGGCTACATGAAAAAAGGCGTCATCCACCTTTTCCCCGAGGAGGCGCTGTATCTTATGGACATACGGAACGCGCGCGCGTTCGACTCGTCGCTGAACGAATACCGCTTCAACCACGTGGCCGCCGCCTTTGAGCGCAAAAAGCAGATGGCGCGCTACTTCACCTACAAGGACTGGCGCGACAGGGGGCTTATTGCGCGGCAGGTGAGCGAAATCTGCGAGCGCTACGGCAGGAACAACAGCATCAAATACCCGTCGGGGAATCTCAGGCTTGACAAATACTCCCTAGTCGGCCGCTTCTACCCTGACGACCTGTGGTCCATAATCGACGACGAGGAAGTCGGCAAGCGCCTGTATGAGGAGCACTGGTTCGGCCAGTTCGGCTCCTACAAGGCCGAGCAGCGCGGCAGGCTTTCCAAGCTTGATGCATACGAGACGCTTTTCCTCATGCGCCATTCCGGCATGCGCCTGGAAAATGCGGATGAGAGCGGCGTGATTCGCGCCGCCAGGCGCCAGCACAAGGACTTTTTGCACCTGTACGAAGTTTACGAGGACTGGCGCCTGCACGGTTTCGTTCTCAAGACAGGCTTCAAGTTCGGCACGCACTTCAGGCTTTACTTCCCGGGCGCCTCGCCGGCGCGCGAGGGCAAGGAATGGATTCACAGCAAGCACGTGGTGCACTGCTTCCCCCGCGCAAGCAAGCTGCTCATATCCGAGTGGGCGCGCGCAATCCGCGTTGCGCACTCTGTGAAAAAGACATTCCTTCTTGCGATACCTGGCGAGGCGAAAAAGAAAGCGAAGGCAACTGCAAAGAAGGCAAAGGCGGAATCGGCAGATCTCCACACCGCTCTTGATTTCCTCCTCTACCACCGCCAGCACGGCGGCATCGAGAACCCGAAAACCGGCAAGCCCAAATACCTGATGTTCTCGCTTTCCGAGGAGGAGCACATAGGCGGCGAGGAGCTTGCGGATGCAATCGCGCAGTGCAAGCGGATTGGGCTTGAGCTGCTGCTTGCTATCTGCGACCGCGAAACATCTGTCACATACTACCTGGTGAAAAGGCTCGAGGTGCCTGGGAGCACGCGCGAGTACTACGAAATAGAGTGGGTGCAGCCTTAATTCTTCACTTCTGGGTGCAGCCTCAGAAGCTCGGACATCTTATCCTTGTATTCAAAGTCATTCGGCGAAAGCACCAGCGCCGTCTTCAGGTAGGCATACGCATTGGCATAATCTTTCCTCGCCATCTTGACTTTATAGAATTGGTAATGCAGCATATCATCCACCATGTCCAGCCCAAGCCCGCGGTTTAGGTCATTTTCCGCACCATTGAAGTCCTTCAACTGGGTCTTGAACAATGCCCGGTTGTAGTATAGCCTTGCAACTCCTGGCGCCAATGCGATTGCCGTGTCCGCCAGGGCGATGGCGACCTCTGGCGATCCTCCCCTGTACTTTTTCAGGGCAAGATTGTTGTAAACAACAAACGACGCCGTCTTCACATCATCCGTCTCAAGGCATATCGGGCCGTACTTGCTTTCTAACGATGCCTTATTCACCGGATCAAAGGAGCCTGCTATATCGGCGTAATATTTGCCATCCAGCATAAGCAGCATATGGTCGCGGGTAAAGACAAATGAAACACGGTAGCCCCTCATGCTGGCGATTTGCGCCCCGACAAAGCAACCCCTGTCGCAGTCATAGTCGCCTGCCATAACTCCCTCAAAAAGGGCATAATTTATGTTGGTTCCTCCTGTTTTCAAAGAGCGCCTGAGAAAATCGAAAAATCCAGCATAATCCGCATACGGTATGCTTTTGGATCCGTCAAAAAGCCGCCCCACCAGCTTGACTACTGTGTCCCTGGTGCTGGCAATGTAATATCCATTCCTTTCCTCAATCCCCAGGCGATAAAGAGGGGGAGGGGCATCTTTGAACTTTGCCCATTCCTTATTATCGCCGGGCTTAGGCGCTTCAATCACTCTCGCGCTGGCGTATTGGGCCTTAAGCGGTGACAGGCCAGCTGCCACAAAAGCAACAGTCAGTGCCACTCGCCCAGCCATTCCCACAAAATTCACCAAAGCAGCTACTTCTTTACTGTTTTAGCCGGTATGTAATCAACGCTCATCCCATTGAGGTTATAGTTGCTGGCTTTTCCATATTCAGAGCCATCGTCATTCCTGGGCACAGTCTTGTATGCCGCGTTGTCCAAGTGTTTGGAAGGCAAGTCGTTCTGGGGGTGCGTGTTGTCTGTAATGTATGGGCTTCCTCCGAGTTCTCCCCTTCCAATCCTGGAAAATTGTGTCAAAGGCTCGAGCACAGGGTATTTTTTTACCAGGGCAAATGCCTTTGCCGCCGAATCCTCATCCGGCTTATATCCTGCCCCCTTTCCGCCCAGCTGCAGGTAAATGTCCCTGGGCCCGGGCATTGTCGCGCTTGTTGAGAATTCACTCTTTGCAGTGAACATTTTAACCTTGGAAATGACCTCTGTCTGATAGGCAGTTATGCTCCTTATGAGGATTTCCCTGTCCTTGGGCTCTATATTCGGGTCAATGTTGATTTCATTCTTCACTTTTTCGCATGTTGCAAGCACAGTATTCAGATCCTTTATTGCCTTTTCACCCTTGGCATCCTTTCCAGAAATCAGATAGGTCTTGCTCCCTTCCACAATCCTGAACTCTGCAACGGTGTTATAGGTCTGGAGTTTATTTGATTTAACCTCAAATTCCGGCAAGTTCCTCTTGAATGCAATCGGTTTTGCTTCCACCTGAAACGTCAACATAATCCCGCCTCCTATGCCTGATAGCCTTGAATTGTGGTATTTATATGGATATCAAGGTATTTAAACCCTCGCTTCGCCTCAAGCAAGCGCCGCCATCACCTTCTTGACAAGCGCCTTGCTTCCCATGTAAAGCGGCACGCGCGCGTCCACGTCCTTGTCGGCAACGTCGAGAAGGGAGCACTCCCCAGACCAGCTCGCGCCGCCGGCTTGCTCCATCAGGAATGCCATGGGCTGCGCCTCGTAATATAGGCGGAGCTTGCCCTTTGCGCTTTTCGCGGTGGACGGGTAGGCGAATATGCCTCCCCTGTGGAGCACCTGTGAAAAGTCGGCCACAAAAGTGCCGGAATAGCGCGCCTTCATCCTTTCGTTCTTGAACAGGCCCTTGCCGAATTTCAGGAACTGCGGGCTCCAGTCCATCGGGTCGCCCCCCAATCCGAAAACCTCTCCTGGCTCAGGCACCTTCATATTGCCCGCAAGAAGCAAAAACTGCGCATGCCCTTCCCCGTCATAATGCTTGACGAATTCATGCGTCCCCTTTCCCGTGGTATAGACAAACGTGTTCACAGGCCCGTAAAGCTTGTAGAATGCAGCCACCAGCTTCCTGCCTTTCTGCGGCAGGTCATCCCGGTAAACCCCCACAATGGTGCCGAATGCGTTGTTGCTCACGATGTTCGAGCTCCCATCCAGCGGGTCCATGGCGACCACGAACGGCGCAAGGGCGTGCCCGAGCAGGGGCTCTTTCAGCTCCTCGGAGTAAACCTTGCGCACCAGCCCGGTTTTCAGCAGGCAGTCGCACAAATAGCCGTTCACCCACTCGTCAAGCTTCGCCACGGCTTCGCCGTACTTGTTCGGCTCCCCCATGGTGCCGCGCAGGTATTTTGGGAACTGGTGCTGCGCGTCGAGCGCCACAAAGGCGAACGATATTATGAGCCTGCGCAGGTCCAGCGGCACCTCCTCGCGCTTGAGATGCTGCGAAAGCGTGACGACTTCCTCGGGTTTTTTGGCCATGCAATTCCCCCTACCTGTAAACAATCTTCTTGATTTCTTCCGCAATTTTCATGGGGTCGTCGTGCTGCCACACGTTCCTGCCCACTGCCATGCCCACGCCGCCAGCGGCAAGCACCTCCTTTACCTTTGCGCAGAATTCCGAGTCGCTCTGCTTGCTTCCGCCCGCGGAAATCACCTTGCACCTGCCTGCCGCGGCAACCACTTTCGAAAACCCGTCCACGCTGCCGGTGTAATTCACCTTCACGATGTCCGCGCCAAGCTCAAGCGCAACGCGCGCGGCATAGGAGACGGATTCCACGGATTTCTCGTCCTTGATGTATTTTCCCCTCGGGTATGCCCACACAATCGTTGGCAGCCCGTAGTCGTCCGCCTCTGCGGAAATGGCGCCAAAGTCTCGGAACATGTCAGCCTCGCGCGGCGAGCCCACGTATAGCGTGTAGCCTATTGCATCGGCGCCCAGCGCCGCAGCCTCCTTCACGGATGCGACAGGCGAGGAATAAATTTCGTCCTTCGGCACGATGTTCGTCCTTCCGTTGCATTTGAGGACAAGGGGCACCTTGCCAGAGTAGCACTCCTTGTAGTGCTTTGCAATCCCCTTCTGCACCGCAAAGCCGGTGAAGCCCCCGCGCGCAGCCACGTCGCAGACATATTCAGGGTTGATGTTCCTGCTGTTGAAGTCCACAGGCCCGTGCTCCATGCCCTGGTCCATGGCAAGTATGAGCACGCGGCCGTTCTTCACAATCTTCCCCAAATGAGCGTTTTTGTCTTTCATGGCAGCACCTCGCCGCATGGAAAAAGGGGTCGAAATATTATAAAGCGCGCCCCTTCGCCACCCCATGATTATAAAACTTGCTTGCGCACCCGTTGCGGTGTTCACATGCCCGACCTTCTCTCGGTTTATGATTTCGGCAGGCGCGAATCCGATGCCTACCTTTCCGAAGCCTCAAGGATGGAGGCCCTGCTGCGGAAGGGAAAGCCCATACGGCTCCTGGCGGGGAAAGTCACGCTCAACATGTTTTTCGAGTCCTCCACCCGCACAAACTTCTCCTTCCAGTCGGCGGCAGCGCGCCTTGGCGCAACCCCGCTGGTCTTCTATTCTGACAAAAGCTCTGCGCAGAAAGGCGAGACGTTCTCAGACACCATCGAGATGATGGACGGCTACGCGGACTGCCTCGTGATACGCCACCCCTCCCCCGGCATGCCCCAGCTTGCAGCGGAAATCGCAGAGCACCCGGTGATAAACGCCGGGGACGGCGGCAACCAGCACCCCACGCAGGCGCTCATCGACATCTACACCATAAAAAAGCTCAAGGGGAAAATTGAGGGGCTCAACGTCACGTTGATGGGCGACCTGAAGCACGCGCGCGCAATGCGCTCGCTTTTGCATCTGCTTTCGATGTACGGCGCCAATGTCACGCTCTGCTCCCCTGCGCTCCTCCCCATGGGCCCGGAGGTAATAGCACGCGCGAAAAAGGAATTCTCCGCGAACATACGCACGATATCAAAGCCCTCGTTTGCAAAATGCGACATCCTCTACATCTGCCGCGTGCAGCGCGAGAGGTTTGCAGACCCTGACGAGGCGCTTCGCATGTCCCAGGAATTCAGACTGAGCATGGGGGCGCTTCGCGCAGCGCCAAAGGAAATGGCTGTGCTCCACCCGCTCCCGAAAATCGACGAGCTTCCCAAGGAGTTCGACTCCGACTCGCGCGCAAAATACTTCGGGCAGGCGAAAAACGGCGTGCCTGTGCGGATGGCGATACTCAAGAGGTGCATACTTGGCAAGTGAATTCTCACCAGCCTGCAAAGGTGCACGCTTGACAGCTGAACGTGCGCCCGCCAGCATTGCAAGGTGTTCGATTGGCAGGTGAACTCCCTCCGGCTGCGCAAAAGCCCTCAGCCCTCAAAAGGCTCCTCCTCAAGCCCAAGCCGTGCTCCATCCTTCTCCTCCTCAAGGACGCCGAGCAGTCCTGGTACCCCTCCAAGCTCGCGCGCGTGTCCGGCTCGTCATACGTGCACGTGATAAACCTCCTGACGAACCTTCGGAGGTTCGGGATAGTGGCATCTGAGAAAAAGGGCAAGCAGAACATATTCCACCTCACTGAAAAGGGCGCCTACCTCGCCCTCACGCTTGACGACCTGTCCAAGAAATGCGAAGCCGCGGAGGCCGAGCACAAGATGGCGAAGCAGGAAGCGCCGCCGCCGCACCCGCTGCCCGAGGCGGCATCTGCAAGGGAAAAAGAAAAGCCCGAGGCAAAGGAAAAGGCGGCTGCTGCTGGCAGTGCCGCGGCGCCGGAGGCGAAGCGGGAGGCAAAGCCAGCCTCCGCCGACAAAAAATAGCCCGCTGCCTTGGAAAAAGCCCGGGCAAGCGACAGGCCAATGATACATATTTAAACAACAAAAAATAAATCGGATAGGTGTTCAAATGTTGATTTTTCAGGTATTAGAGCGTAAGGCGCAAGCCAAACCCCCTCAGCTCAAAACCCAGCCGATATCTGCATTGGAGTCGGACAATGCAATTGGCGCAAAAAAACAGGAAAGCAAACAACTTTTCGCGTCGCTCAAGACGGCTATAATTGAAAACCGCGTTTATGCAAGCCAA
>JBAZYD010000009.1:0-68630 GCA_041659465.1 Candidatus Micrarchaeia archaeon
GTTCTGGCCCGCAATGGCAATGCCGGTCAGCCTTATGGGGCTGGTTTCATGGTTCTCCAAAGTCATCATGTAGCCGCTGGTGCTGGTGTTGCATGTGGAAGCGGTTGTTTTGGCATTATAGATGCCTGTTGGCCTTGCCGAAAGCCAATAAGCCTGGCTTGCCGAGGCGCCTGAGTCGCCGGCGGTGCCTGGGAAGAAGCCGAGGAGGTTGATTGCCACCAATGCTACGACGAGCACTACCCCTGCGATGACAAGGTATTCGACAGGGCCCTGTGCGCGCAGTGCATGTGACATATAAAGTGCTATGCGGAGCAAAATGTTAAAAGGGTGCCATCCCTGCAGAATCAAAGGAAATTAGCTTGGGCAGACAGATGACCGGCAGGCGTATTCCCCGGACCCGAAACACGAGAGCATGCAGTGAATTGGAGAGCTAGGGCAAGTCCCGTTGGTAGCCCCGCCGCAGGTGTAGCAGAAGTTGCCGCTGCCATTTGGGTAGCAATACCCTCCGCTGCAGCATGAGAGGCTGACGCACGACTCGCCCAGGTTGGCGCACGCGATGGGCGCCTGGCAGGCAACGCTTGCATTGCACGTGTCGGGGCTGCAGCATGAGAGGGATGCGCAGGACTCGCCGGTGTTTGCGCACGGCGCCAGGCTGTTTGCAATCAGGAGGGGGTTGGAGCCGTGCTGCACGCTGGTCAGGCCGTATGCGGACGTGTAGCTTATGGAAACGTTCACGCTCATTGCCTTCCCTGCGGATGACGGGATGGCGGCAGGCACCTCTATTGCGGCCTTTTCATAAGTCTCCAGCCGGATTTCACCAGTGGTTGCCTGGCCGGGCCTGCAAAAGGTGTAGTTCTGCCCGGCTATGGCAATTCCGGTCAGCCTTATGGGGCTGGTCTCGTGGTTCTCCAAAGTCATCATGTAGCCGCGGGTGCTGGTGTTGCATGTTGAGGAGGTTGTTTTGGCCTCGTAGATGCCTGTCGGCCTGGCGGACAGCCAGTATGCCTGGCTTGCCGTGGCGCCAGAGTCGCCGGCGGTGCCTGGGAAGAAGCCGAGGAGGTTGATAGCCACCAATGCTACGACGAGCACTACCCCTGCTATGACAAGGTATTCGACTGGGCCCTGTGCGCGCAGTTCGTGTGACATATAAAGTGCTATGCGGAGCAAAAAGTTAAAAGGGTGTCATCGCCTTTCGCTTGACAGGAGCGGCCTGAAGTTCTCAAGCCCTGAATAGGAAAGCGAGTTCCATAAAGTCATGCGCCATGTCTTCCCCTCCTTTGAGAAAATGGAAAGCCCGCAGTTGCCAAGCCGCAGCCTTCGCCAGTTGGAGATGGGCACCCCGAGCATGTGGCAGGCGAAAAGCACAAGCGGGCCGTGGTGCGACACCACCAGCACCTGGTCCTCTGCGGAATTGATGATTGTCTTTTCAAAGTATTCGCAGACGCGCCTCTGCACGTCCTCGTTGTTCTCCCCGCCGGGCGCGCGGGCTGAGGAATCAAGATGGTACTTTTCGTACTTTTTCTCGTTTTCCTCCCATTTCACGCCCTCAAGCTCGCCGTAGTTCTTTTCGCGAAGCGCGGAGGAATAGACTTTCGGGCAGATGAGGGAAATGCCCTCCAGGGTCTGCTTTGCGCGCAGCAGGTCGGAGCAGTATGCCCTGCCGATGGGCTCATGCAGCAGCCGCCTGCTCAAAAGCACAGCCTGCTGGTGGCCCAAGGGCGTGAGCGGGACGTCCTTCCAGCCTGCAAAGAAGCCGCCGGCGTTCGAGTCAGCCTCGCCGTGGCGGACCAGGAATATCTTGCGTGCCATGCACTGGAATGGCGCGCGAGGGTATTTATATGTTGGGTTCGCTGGCATTTACATGGCAAGGAAACCAAAAAAGTCGGATTTCGATTTTACTGGAAAGTGGATAAAGAAAGGCGTTGAAGGCTGGCGCAAGCAGCCCACCATCTATCTTTTCCGCCATGCGCAGACCGTGTTCAACAAGAACCACTATTTCACAGGGTGGCTGGACTCCAAGCTCACCCCGTTCGGCAAGGTGCAGGCAAAGGTGGTTGCAAGGAAGCTTGCGAACAAGGGGATAGATGTCGCCATCTGCACTTCACTATCGCGCTCGCGCGACACTCTTTCCGAGGTGCTCAAGCGCCACCCCGAATGCCGCGCTGTCTTTGTGGATGACAGGATGATTGAGAGGAGCTACGGGAAGCTGTCAGGCACCTCGCATGCAAAATACGAGCGCGAGCACTCATCCGGCGAGCTGCATGACATCAGGAGGAAGTATGACTACCCTCCGCCTGGCGGGGAGAGCGTGAAGATGGTGGAGAAGCGCGTGCTCCCGTTCGTGCGCGACCTCATCGCCTACATGAAGAAGAACAGGGTGAATGTCGCGATTTCCGCGCACGGGAACTCCATGCGCCCCTTCCGCCGCTACTTTGAGAAGCTGACAAAGGCGCAGATGATGAAGCTTGAGAACCCGTGGGATGACTACTTTGAGTATAGGATAAAGTGTTAGAAAGAGGAAAAAAGCGATATATTTATAAACACATTCACGCTGAAAAGCATCATGTCAAAGCAGCTTAGGAAACCTGCTGGCGCGCAGTTGCAGGCGGCAGATAAAAACAAGCTTCAGGCAGAGGCGACGCTGGCAGCTGCCCAGGTGCTTAAGGCCTATACGGAATTTAAGGGGTTAGCTGGAGGGCTTTTAGTGGCGGCTACGCCATTTTTCAAAAGACGGATGCTCTCCTCCTCCAAGCGCAGGTTTGCCGCGATTTGCAGCCTAATTGGCACCCCCCGAAAGAGGAATTCCTGAAAGCAGCCAATGCGATGATGGAGCTGGTCAAAGAGGGCAAAGCATATCATTTCGGGAGATTGGCAGCCTTTAGCAGGGAGGACCTGCCTGCTATGGACGAGATTATCAGGGCTGTGAATGCGGGAGAGGAAAAATTCCCGGCTGCAAGCAAGAGGGAAATGGAGCAGGTGCTTGCAAGAGTGGCAAGGAAACAGGCGTATGAACCGGGCCTTTTTATCCATGAGAAGCACTATCCGCTTGGCGCCTGGAACAGCATCAGGAAGCAAAAGCCGATGGTTGATGGGGATTGCTTTGATGAAGTGCTTAACATCTCCGCCCCAATAGTGCCGGGCAAGGATATCAAGATTGAGATAAGGATGGCCGGGAAGGCGCACGCATGGTGGGAACGCAAGCTGGCAGTCCATGAAGCTGATGATTTAATCGTTGATGGCAAAATTTGCACTTTTCCAGAAGGGCACGCGCTGTTTTCAGGCACGCAGCTTGCAAAGCATGAGAATGGGGTTTACACATTCGTTGCAAGGTATGCCGGGAAAAGCGCTGCGCCAGTTGGCAAGGAGGAGTATCGTGCTCTTAGGGAAAAAGTTAAAGAAAACATCCCGCAAAAAGCGCTATCGGGCTTGATGGCTATTGTGAGTGATATAAAATTCCTAAGAATATTCAAGAGCGAACACCCGCTGGTGATAGCATTTGATTACCTTCAGAAAAAATCCACAGGGGAGAGCGTCGGATTTGACAGCACCGAGGACATGGAATATCTCGTCGAGCGCCTCATGAATGAAAAGGCATACCCCGGGGACTGCAAATCCGTATCCACCATGTCAGTGGGGATTGCCACCTGCCTCGGCTATGTTGCCAGGAGGGTAAGCGGAGAAGTAATCACGCTGGAAGGGAGCGAAATAGCAAGCGGAGGAGGGCACGTCTGGGCAGAAATACTGCACCCTGCAAAAAACATCTGGATGCCGTTTGACCCAGCCCAGGGGGCGCTGCTGGCATTCCCAAAAGGCAAGGTGTACATGCCGCATGACGAAATCCCAAAAAGCCTGGCGCCATTTGAAATACGCGTTTCGCACGAGTAGCAGTCAGCTTATTTCGGTTGCCGTGCAAAATATCCCTCAATCACAGTGTCACTGCCCATCTGTGAAACCTTTTTTTGATAAAGCGTGCGGATTATTTTGTTTGTGATTGGCGAGCGGACGGCACCGCTTGCTGCGATTTTCTTTTTTGAGATGCACAGCACGAGTTTGTCTGCCAATCGCGCGCGGATGAATGCGCCTGCGACTTCTGCGCCGCCTTCCACGAGCACGGAATGCACGCCGAGTTTGGGAAGCATGACGAGAAGCGCGCGGATGGGGATGCGCTGTTTCCCGGGCGCGATGACTTTTGCGCCAAGTTTTTCTAGCGCCTTCCTTTTTTTCGCATCGTGCCGCCTGCTTGTGAAGATGAGAAGCCTGTCTTTCCCCAGGTTGAGAAGCACCTTTGCCTTCAGGGGCATTTGAAGATGGCTGTCAAGTATGATGCGCAGCGGGTTCCTGCCGTTGCGCGCGCGGCATGTGAGGCGAGGGTTATCGGCAAGCACTGTGCCGATGCCAACCAGTATACCATCGTAGCGGTTGCGCAGGCGCTGCGAGTATGAATCGAATGCTGAGCCGCTTATGCGCACATTCCTTTTCCCGCGCACGCCGATTTTTCCGTCGCGCGTCTGCGCCATCTTGATGCACACGAACGGCATGCCAGTAGTGATGGACTTAAAGAATGCCTCGTTCTGCCGTTCCGCCTCATCTGAAAACATGCCAACGTCAACCTTGATTCCCGCTGCCCTCAGCCAGGCAACCCCCCTTCCGCTTACCTTTGGGTTGCGGTCTTTTGCAGCCACCACCACGCGCGAAACGCCTGCGCGGATTATCAAAGGCACGCAGGGCGGGGTCTTCTTCCCCCCGCCTGAATGCGAGCAGGGCTCAAGGGAAACGTAAAGAGTGGCGCCTTTTGCGCGCGCACCTGCCCGCACAAGCGCATTAGCCTCGGCATGGGGGGAGCCGAATTTTTCATGATAGCCTTCGGAAATTATGCACCCATCCTTGACAAGCACCGCGCCCACAAGGGGGTTGGGGGACACTTTGCCCTCTCCTTTTTGGGCAAGAAGAAGGCAGCGCTGCATGAATTTTTCGTCTGTGATCGGCATCATATCAACTAGATTTCCAGCCTTGCCATGTAAAGCGCGGCGTCTATTGCGCGGCGCGCGTAATCCTTCACCCTTGCCTTTGCCGCACTTTCCGTTGCGCCAGGCCCTATCACGCCCAAGCCCACGGGCTTTTCGTATTTCAGGGAAAGGGAGGAAAGGGACAGGCACACGGCGGGCATTATCGCCTCATCGTGCTTTGTGCCGCCCTTGATGACCGCGCCCACTGTCGCCACTGCATCGATGTCCCTGCGCGCAAGGAGCGCCGCAGCCGCAAACGGGATTTCATATGCGCCGGGCACTTCCACCACCTTCTGCACCTTTGCGCCCTTCATTTCCGCAAGCCTGATTGCCTCGCGCAGCATTGCCGAGGTTATCTTCAGGTTGAAGCGCGACATCACTATACCGAGTCTTATTTTCCCTGCCAAAAAAAATCACCTTTTTCGCGTCTTTATGGGCCCTGCATCCTGCCTTCCCTGCCGTATCCCCTTGCCCGCGAATTTGGAAAGCTCCTGCTGGGCCGATGCGAGAAGGAATGCGTTCATCGCGTGCTTGCGCGTGCGGTCTTCGAATATGGAACGGAGCTCGTTTTCGTCCTTGCCTTCCCATTCGTGGACGAACACTTCGATTATGTGCTTGCCCATTTTCATTTTCGCCATCTGTATGCCAATCGAGCCTTCGTGCCCGCACTGCGTGTCTATCTTCTCCTTCCCCACCATGCCAAGCGCAAGGTAGATGTCGCAATTCTCCTTCTTGTCAAGTATTACACATCCTGCTGCAAGGTCCTTCACGCCGGGCACTGTGCTGCGCACTATTTGCGCCTTTCCCGGGAAGCTGCGTGTTATCTCGTCGATTGCGAATGATGCCATGTCCACGCGCGCGAACATGGTATCCACAACTCCGATTTTGACAGCCTTTTGTTTTGCCATGCCCGTCACCATGCCTTCCAAATCGGCGTTGTGTCCACGATGCCGATTTTGACCGTTTTATTTTCCTTTGCCATAATGCGCCTCAAGTACCTGCTTGCCCTCTATGAACGGGATTTTGTGCCGCCTTGCGTAGGATATCGCCTCCTGCTTGCTTGCGGCGCGCCCGGTGTCGGAAAGCATCTCGCAGAGCACCACTGCCTGCGTGCAGCCTGCCATCCTCGCAAGCTCGACCGAAAGCTCGGTGTGCCCGCGCCTTGCCTCAAGCCCCCTTGCGGCAAGCAGGAAGACGTGCCCGATTGCGCGGAAGCTTTTCGCAAACTCGCGCGCAGTGCCTCTGCTTTTCACAAGCTTCCCGAACTCGCGCATGGTGAGCGCGCGGTCGTTGTCTGGTATTCCCGTGAATGTGCCAAGGTGGTTTATGGAGATGGTGAATGCCGGCATGTCGCCGTATTTCATGCGCGCCCTCCCCATCCTTGCAATTGTGGGGCTGCAGGACTTTGCAAGCATGTCGGTTGCGAACTCAAGCCCCAGCCTTTTCGCGGTCCCCTTGTCGGTGGCAAGGCATATGAGCCCGCCCGCGTCCTTGCGGAGCGTGCGCACATGCGCAGGCGTGGCCTTTTCAGCCAGAAGCAGCAAGTCAGCCTCGTTCTCGCGGCCATCGCCGTCGTGCAGAAGCACGAATTTCCCTCCTTTCAGTGCCGACAGCGCATTTTGTAAAGTAGACATAGGGGTAGGATGCCTGCGAAGCATTAAAACCCTTGCAACCCAAAAAAAAGGAATTGTAGCACGTGGGACTACCCGTGCTTTTGCTTTTGGTTTACCGTTTTGAAAAAATTCTGGCGCCCTTGCTGGTGCGCGCCTGTTCATCTTTTTGAAAACAGGTGGCGCATCTTCGCCTTTTTCACGTCCAAGTAGCCGGAGTTGTATTTTGTCCTGCCAATCTGGAGCGGGATGCGCCTGGAAACCAGTATGTTGTTTGACGCGAGCGCCTCCATCTTGTCAGGGTTGTTCGTGATGAGCGCCACGGATTTTATCCCGAGCGCGCGCACCATTTCCGCGGCGGAAGTGTAGTCGCGCATGTCGGATGGGAAGCCCAGCGCGTTGTTCGCCTGCACGGTGTCCATCCCCCTATCCTGCAGCGCGTACGCGCGCACCTTGTTGGTGAGGCCTATGCCCCTGCCTTCCTGGCGCAGGTAAAGGACCGCGCCGCGCGGCATCCTGCTTATTTTCCGAAGCGCGGCATCCAGCTGCGCATGGCAGTCGCAGCGGAGCGAATGGAAAACGTCGCCCGTGAGGCATTCGGAGTGCATGCGCAAGGGGACGCCCTTCCTGCCCCTCACGTTCCCTTTCACCACCGCGACATGCTCCTTGCCGTCGGAACTGTTGCGGAATGCTATAAGCCGAAAGTGCCCGTAGCGCGTCGGGAATTTTGCCTCCGCTGCGATTCTTGCCTTCCTTTCCTTTATTGCCCCTGCCATCCATGCACCTTATGGAAAGTGTGGGGAGTGACTGGATATAAGCTTTACTACCCGCGCGCACCGGCCGGAAATCCCGCTTGCAAGCATACAATCTTAAAATTCCTGCTGCGTAGTTGGTACCATGGATCCGATGAAGCGCCTGCTGTATTGGCTACTGGAGGGGACCAAGGGCGGCCCCACGCGCGTGCTTTTGCTCTCGCTCCTCTCGAAGAAGCCGATGAACATGCGCCAGCTCGCGCTTTCAGCGAAGCTGGACTACAAGACAGTGGAGCACCATGTGGAGCTCCTGCTGAAAAACTCGGTGCTGGAGCACAGCGGCAACGGGTATGGGCAGGTTTATTTCATTTCGGACATCGCATTGGCGCAATCCGAGCTGGGGAAACTGATAAAGGGTGGTAGGAATGGCAAAAAGCAAAATTGACAGGCAAGGCAAAAGCGTGAAAAGCGAGAAGAAAAGCGCAAACGGCAGCAGCTTGCGCGCCATCCTTTACACTGCAGGGCTCATAGCGGCAGCGCTTGCAATCATAGTGGCATCCTCCTGGCTCATACCGAGCTTCGGCCCGGGCCCGCGCGGCGGCATGATGGGGGGAGGGTTTGGCGCGCCTCCGCCGGAGGATATAGGGAACGCGATTGAGAACTCATTCGCGCTGCGTTTTGTGCTTTCCATATTCAACGTGATAATCGTCATCTACCTGCTTTACATCCACATCAAGGATTACCTGCGCCTGAAATCAACTTTCACGCTCGGGCTGATTGCATTCCTCGCTTCCTTCCTGATGTATGCAATTTCCACGGTGCCGGCGCTGCACCTGCTGCTCGGAGCATACGGGAGGGCTGCGATGATTTCGTTCGTGCCCATGATGTTCTCGGCGATTGGCCTGCTCATATTCGCGAAGTTGAGCAACGAGTAAAGCCAGCAATGCCTGCGCAGGCATGCACGCATATGGGCTTACGCCGCAGGCTTTGCAAATGACATGCATTGCCCAAATCAGGCGTAATTTGGGCAGAAGTTGGGCACCATTCCGGGAAAACCACTTATAAGAAGCCAGCGCAGACTCTAGCGGTGATAGCATGGACCAAAGGATACTTGCTGTAATATTGGGCGTGGCAGCGCTTGCGCTCGCAGGCCTTGCGTTCGCAGCAGGCGGGCAGGGCATGGCGAGCGGCTGGCAAGGCAGTGAAAACGCAACTGGCTGCGGCATGATGCGCGGCGGAGCGGGAAACGGGACTTTTGCGCAGGCAGGCGCGCCCCGCTTCAACTCCACGGAACATGAGGCGTTTGAAGCGGCTGTTGAGTCAGGCGACTTTGCAGCTGCAACAAAGCTGCACGAGGAATACGGCTTTGGCGGCCCCATGTTCGAAAAGCTCAATGCCACCACGTTCGCAAAATTCTCCCAGGTGCACAGGCTGCAGTCTGAGCTTCAGGGCGAGCTTGGCCTGAACGCAACCAGCATGAGGCAAGGCATGGGGGGCGGACGCGGCATGATGGAGCCTGAATTTGCCAAAGGCATGCGGCACGGATTCAGGCAGGGCATCACCCAAACAAGGCAGCAGTAACATCCCAACATGGAGGCTGGCACACGCATGCCAGCCTTCTATTTTTTCTTTTTGCGGGAAGCGCGCGGGGCGGTTTTATGGAAAAATTGGCTGAAATAATCCTCATACTCCTGCTGGCCTTGGCAGTCGCAGGCATGATAATGATTGCAGGCTGATTGCCAAAGCACGGCGTAATTTGGGCAGAATTTGGGCATAACGCTGGGAATTGAATATAAAGGATGGCAGGGTGACTATGAATATGGGGGGCAAGATAGGAGAGTCGGTGCTGAGGCTGGACAACGTTTCCAAGCTTTACGATGGCGCCACGCCATTCCTTGCCTTGGACGGCATCAGCCTGGACATAGCAAGGGGCGAGCTTGTCTCCATAATCGGCCCGTCAGGCAGCGGAAAGTCCACGCTCCTGCATTTGCTTGGCTGCCTAGACAAGCCCACGCGCGGCGAGATTTTCCTCGATGGCAGGCCGATTTCAGGTATGGGCAACGACGAGATTGCGGACGCGAGGCGGGACACCATCGGCTTTGTGTTCCAGGCGTTCAACCTTGCGCCCACGCTTACCGTTTTCAAGAACGTGGAGCTGCCGCTCATGATAAAGGGCATGCACAAGGCGGAAAGGGCAAAAATCGTGGAGAGGAACCTGAAGGCAGTGGGGCTGACGGACAAAAAAGACAGCCTGCCGTCGCAGCTGTCAGGGGGGCAGAAGCAGCGGGTGGCAATCGCCCGGGCGCTTGCCAACAGCCCCAAGATCATACTTGCCGACGAGCCCACTGGCAACCTGGATTCGCACTCCAGCGAGGAGATAATCGGCAACGTGGTGCGGCTCTGCCGCGAGGACGGCATAACTGTCATCATTGTCACGCACGACCCAAAGATTGCAGGGAGGACGGACAGGATGATTCGGATAATGGACGGGAAAGTGGAAAGCGACATCGCCAACAAGGCGTCGCGGAGGAGAGGGGAATGACAAAATTTCCAGAGAAATTTTTCAGCAGTGGAGCGGGCTCCACTCCGATGATAAATACGAAGTTTGCTGTTTTTGCGTTTGCTGCGGCGCTGCTGCTTTGCGGGGCTGCGTTTGCGGACCCGATACTGCAGATTACCAACTACACAACGCTGCCAACGGACGTCTATCCCGGCACTATCGGCTACCTGCAGATAAAGCTTGCCAACACGGGAGATGCCACTGCGCAGTCTGTCACATCGCACTATGTGATAAACGGGCTGGACAGGACGGATTCGCTTGGCGAGATAAGCGCAGGCTCCAACGCCCAGGTGGCGGTGCCTTTCAAGATAAGCCCAAGCTCGGTGGGAAGCATACAGCTTGTCAACATAGACATATTCTACTCGATGCAATCGACCACCACAGGCAGCTCCAGCTCGAAAAGGACCTCGCTTTCAGTGCCGCTTCTGGTCAAGCAGTTCAAGCCGCTCGAGGCGAAGGTGGTCGAGATGAAAGGCCTCTCGATTGCCCCTGGCGAGAAGCTGCCGCTCATGCTCACCGTGAAGAACACGGGCGGAGTGGTGAACAACCTGGTGATAAGCATGCCGGACAATTCCAGCTTTTCCATAGACGGGGGTGCTGAAAAAAGCGTGGGCACGCTTTTGCTCAACGAGTCGGTGAATGTCTCACTCACGCTTGCCTCGTCGTCGGACACCAAGACCGGCACTTACCCTGTGGGCGTGGAGTTCACCTACCAGGATGCCCTGAACCAGCCCACATCCGACATCATTTATATCGGGCCGGTAAGCGTGCTGGAATCCTCCACGCAGTACAGGCTGACGTTTGTCCCCCTGGATGCGCCTGTCGAGATTGGCTCGCAGGAGCCATTCCTGCTCACGCTTGAGAATGCAGGCGGCTCGCCAATCTCAGGCGCCATAGACATCAACAGCACCGCCGTGTTCACGCCAATCGGCGCGCAGAGGCTTTACTTCGAGAATGTGCCGGTAGGCGGCAGCGCGAGCATGAACATCATTATAGGCATTGGCGCCACGCAAAGCGCAGGCTACTACACCCTCCCTGTCAGGCTCACGCCAAATGCCGGGCAGGCGGTCTCGTACAACATGGGGATAGCGGTGGCGGCCACGCCCGAAGTGACAGTGACTTTGGATTCGTCAGGCGCCGTGCCGTCGGTGCAGGTGGCAAACACGGGCAACTCGCAGATTCGGAGCGTGTATGCATCTGCAACTCCCGCAGGCTCGCAGACGGCAACCGAGAGCTTCATGGGCACGCTGAACGTGGATGATTTTGCCACCCTGACGCTAGGCTCAAGCGCAACAGGCAGGAGCGTGGATGTGGAGATACGCTTCAGGGACACTTCCAACCAGGAGCACACGATATCAAAGACACTGAGTGCAGTTGCAGGCAATTCGTCCTTCGTGCAGGGCACGAGGGGCCAGGCAGGCGGAGCGGCAGCTGCAGGCAATGCAGGCAACTTCGCAAACCGGAACAACAACCCATTGGGCTTCCTGTTCGGGGGAGCAAGCGGCAGGGCGGCATCAAGCGGCCCGGATATGGTGACAATCGTGGTGGTTGCGGCGGTGCTGCTCGTTGCGGCATACCTTATCTACCGCAGGTTCTTCGCAAAGAAAGGCGCGCCCAAGCAAAGCCCGCTTGAAATATTGGAAAGCCTGAGGCCGTCATCCGAGGCAGGGAAAAAAAAGGAGGCGCACAAGTAGCAAACCGCGGTGACACCGTATGAATGATTTTGAGCGTGGCGCGGCACCGTGCGCCAGGAAAGGGGCAGCGTTATGAACGATTTGGAGCTTGCGGAACTCGCCATGAATTCGCTGCGCTACCGCAGCCTGCGAAGCTGGCTTGCAGTGCTTGGGATAGTGATAGGCGTAGCCTCGATAATTTCGCTCATCTCCATATCCCAGGGGCTGAATGCGAACATACAGGGCAGCATCAGCGGGCTGGGCGCGAACATCATGACCATAACGCCTGGCGCCCCAAGGGCTGACCGCGTGGGGTTTGGCGGGCCTGCGCAGGATTTCGGCAGGGCGGCTACCGACGTGAAAATCACGTTTGCAGAGGCAGACGCGCTGCGCAACGTTGAGGGGGTGGCAAAAGTAGATGCGCGCGTGTCCGGCAATGCGCACGTGAGCTACAAGATACGGAACACCTCGATTTCGGTGATTGGCACTGACCCGTCCGCCTTCCCTCAAAGCACAGGCACCAACCTGTCCATCGGAAGGCAGCTTGGCATCAGCGACACCTCTTCCGTGGTGCTGGGCTACTCGGTTGCCACGCAGACTTTCAATGACAGCAACATGATAAACAAGCAGATAAAGATAAACGGCCAGCCGTTCCGCGTGGTGGGAGTGCTGAACACGTCGGGAACATCGTTCGGCGGCCCTGACAGGAGCATCTTCATAACGCAGAGGGCGGCAAAGGACATGTTCAACCAGACGGACAGGGCGAGCTCGGTGGTGGTGATTGCAGCGGATGGCTACAACCCTGACATCGTGGCCGCGAGCGTGACGGCCAAGCTGCTTGCGCTTCACAGGCTGAGCGTGGACAAGCAGGATTTCACCGTGACCACCGCGTCCTCAACGCAGTCCGCGATAACTTCAATCACGAACACGCTGGGGCTGTTCCTCGGAGGCATTGCGTCCATTTCGCTCATTGTGGGAGGCATTGGCGTGGCAAATGCCATGTTCACGTCCGTGCTTGAGCAGACGCGCTACATAGGCATCCTCAAGGCGCTGGGCGCAAGGAATGGCGCCATACTCAAGCTTTTCCTTTACGAGGCGTGCATGGTGGGCCTCGTGGGCGGGACACTGGGAATCGCGCTTTCGTTCGTCGCCTCGTTCGTGCTTGCCTCCTTTGGCCTGCCTTCCAAAATCACGCCTGACTTGCTGCTGCTTGGCATGGGCTTTTCAGTGATAGTGGGCGCGGTTGCAGGCCTCATCCCAGCGCGCAATGCGTCTTCGGTTGCGCCAGTGGAAGCGCTGCGCTATGAGTAGATGCTTTTCTTTTCTTCAGGCAGGCACAGCATTTGCGCGCACAGAAGATAACTCCGCCCTAAAGTTTGCACGGAATCAAAGCAGCCATTGCAGCTACCCCAAGCGCTTTTTTACCTTGTCGGGCGCATTTGCGATTGCAACACCCAGTGCATTTCCCGCAGCCTCAATGCGCGCGGCAAACACGACATAGTCATCGACTTCCTGCTTTACGTCTTCCACGCTGAGCAAGTACACGGCGCAAAGCTTCAAATTCAGCCTGAATGCCGCATCCCCCTCGGCGAATGGGCGTGCAGACACATAGCTATTCACTGCTTTTGAATAATCCCCTGCCTTGATATGGGCATTCCCCGCCAGTACATGATAATCGAGCTTCATGGTGCCTGACGCCGCAATGTCGTCGGCCGCGGCCCGTTTGCCGCTAAACTTGGCTTCCATGGCAAGCGCCCCCATGTTATAGGCCATTTTGTCATAGATATCGCCCGCTTTTCCGGGCTTGCCGGTTTTCATGTAAAGCTTTGCCAGCGACTCGGCGGCATTGAGCCATTTGAAATTGCGCCTTTCCTCTTTTGCGCGCCATCTGAGCTGGCGGTTGCTCCCGTTGGCGCTGTTTTTTGCAATCTCGCCCGCACGGATGGTGCGGAATTCGAAAAATTCTGATATTGTTTTCTGGAACGGCTGGGGCCAGGCGGTCTTTGCCAGCTTCAGGAAGGCTTTCTGAGAATCAGTGCGAGTTTCCGGTTTCACAATCTTGAGCATCCCACCACCTGCGCTTTTAGTGTGGGGAAGGATATAAAAACGTACTGGCAGACACAGCCGAAAGGGATTCTTCAGGCAGGCGGCTTTGGCTGTCCCTGCGCAGGCGGGGAGGGCGCCTATTCCTTCTTTTCCTGCTGTGGCGCAGATGGAGCGGGTTGCGCTGGAGAGGCAGGCACAGCCATCTTTGGTTTTTCTTTCGGCAAATACTGCTTGAAGTAGGGCATGTGCCAGAGCGCATGGCAGGCGCCGATGATGACGAACACTGTCCCGAATTCCACGTGCCAGAATATGACGTCTATCTGCCTTGGCAGGAGGTCCAGGCTGTAGTCCAGCATGAGAAGGTAGAAGATGGCCGAAATCGCAGTCAATACGAATGCGGTTACAAGGAGGGCGTTCCAAATCTTGCGGTGCAGGAGCACGTCCAGGTATTTGCCCTGGCGGGAAAGGAACAGGGAGACAAGATAAATTGCGATGAGCGCGCCTGCGATTGGCAGGGTGTTGTAGATTGCCATGGGCGGAAAATGCCATGCAAGCATTTTATTCTTTCCTATGCCATCTTTTCACATGGGAATTGGGCTTTATCTTGCGCTTGCAGCGTCCGTTTTCATAGCCTACATCCTGTTCCACATGACGCGCAGGTTCGTTACGCTCGTTTTCCACGGGATTTTCGGGCTTGTCGTTTTCTGGCTGTTCAACTACTTCGGCGTGCTCCGCGTGCCGCTTGACTTTGTCACGTTCATAATCGCCGCAATCGGCGGCGTGCTGGGCGTGGCATTGGTCGTCGTCTTCTCAGCAATGGGAATTCCGCTGTAGGCACGCCGCTTTTGCCCTCGTCGTCTTGTTCTCAGCATTGGGAATTCCGTTATAAATCTGACTGCGGAATATTGCCCGGAGAGGTGTATTGAATGGCAGTTCTGGATTTTTGCCTTCCGGCAATAGTGGTAGGCGGGATTATACTCATCCCGATGGTAGTGCGCGTGATTTACCAATACGAGCGCGGCGTGATGTTCCAGCTTGGAAAGTACATCGGCATGCGCGAGCCCGGGCTTGTGATAGTCATCCCCATCCTGCAGGACATGCGCAAGGTGGACATAAGAATTCTCACGCTTGACATACCGAAGCAGTCGGTGATGACAAAGGACAACGTCCCTGTTTCGGTGAACGGCGTGGTCTACTTCAAGGTGGCAAAGCCCGAGGACGCGCTCATCAAGATACAGAACTATGAGTACGCCATGAGCCAGTATGCGCAGACCGCTTTGCGTGACGTGGTGGGCGCAATGTCGCTTGACGATGTGCTTTCCGAGCGCACCATGATTGGCAATAAGATTCGCGACACCGTGGACGAGGGCACCAAGGACTGGGGGCTGGACGTCACGGATATCAAGCTTCAGGACGTGGAAGTGCCTGACGACTTGAAGAAGATGATGAGCAGGCAGGCATCCGCGGAGAGGGAGAAGCGCGCCACCATCATAAAAGCAGAGGGAGACAAGATGGCATCGCAGAACCTTGCGGACGCCGCGCGCACCATGAACTCGGTGCCGGGCGGCATGCAGCTGCGTGTGCTTCAGACGCTGGACGGGCTGGGACCGACCGCATCGAATACCGTGGTCATCCCGCTGCCGCTTGACCTTCTGGACGGCTTCAAGCAGATTGCCGAAGCACTCAAGGAGGCGAACACGGCAAGGGACAGCTACAAGAAGGGCAGGAAGAAAATAGAGTAGATGCCCTTCTTTTTTTCTGTTTTTTTGTTTTCTTTATTTTTTGTTTTCTTATCATTGAAAATGAGTGGTGAATATGGAATGGAAAAAACCGGTTTGCAGGTTGTGCGATAAGGCTATCGAAAAGATAGCTGATGCCGTTTATTTGGGACCGACACTGCACGGAGACATCTACAGCCATGTTGCGTGTTATGCCAAGAAACTCGAGGCGGAGGCGCGCGTCTCGCTGAAGTATAATGCCATCCCACTCAGAGGCGGTTTGGGCAGGGCGATTGCCAAACATGACCTTTTGGGCACTGTTGATGATGCGAAAAGCGGCAACCGAGAAAAGCTGCAGCGGCAGGCATCTAGGTTTTACCCTTATGGCATCGTGCTGGGACTAGTGCTATCATGCCTGGGAGCAGCAGGGATTGCCGCAAGCAGGGCAAATGCAACAGTGCTTATGGCAGCAGCAGTTTTTCTATTGATGGGAATTCTTCTGCTTGCAGCAGGCACCATAGGCGTATTGAAGACACGGCAGCTTGAGAGGCAGGTGAAAAAGAATAACTCCTAAGAAGAAACAGATTTTTTATTTTTTCTTTTTCGTGTATGGCACATAGCCCATAATGCTCAGTGAAAATAGGACAACTATTGTTATTCCGACTAGCAACCATTGATGAATAATCATGAATACACCAGTCATGATTGGCAAAAGGTAAACAAGGATTTTTCCAGCCTTTTCTTTTGTTTTTTCGTCCATCGGAATCACCCACTTAGACTATTTCAGCATTCCCTTTCGTCCCGTCCACTCTCACGCGCATGCCGCCTTTTATTTTCGCGTAAGCCCCATTTTCCAATTTGTCAACCATGGGAATGCGCGCGATGATTGCCCCCACCGCGATGATGGGCTCTGCCTCTTCATTGATGATGGCGACGGGCGCGCAATTGTTCTTTTTCAGCTGGAGCAGAACATACGAGCCCACAGTGGAGCCTTTGCCGCGCGGGAAGACGAGCACCTTTCCTGCAATGCACTTGCCTTCAAGCGCGTGTCCCTTGTCAATGACAATGCCCGTCTTTGGGTCCACGCCGCCGAAAAAGGAGATGGCATCGGCACTAACCAAGGCTTCACCCTCACCAATTCCGCGGGAAATGCTTCTTGCCTTTATTTGCATACAATATCCTCTACGTCACCATACACGACTTTCCTCTTGAACATGTTTGTGTGATACTTGGCAGCCTTGCCCGAGTTGCACGCAGCGTGCCTTATGCCCATTTCCTCAAGAGGGCAGACCACCATGCAGGTGTCCGCCACCACGTTTCCGCCTGCCTGCTCGATGGCGCGTGTGAAGCCTGCCTTGTCCGCTGCTTCCTTTGTCTTGCGCGCGGTGCAGACCCAGAGTTTTGTTTGCAGCTTCTTGCCGCGCACTTTTGCAGCCACTTCCTCAATCTCTGCAAGCGAGGCGTGCGGGCAGCCGATTGCAATGATGTCTGGCTTGCCGTCCCCTCCCATTTTTTCGCGCATTTCTGCAAGCTCCTTCTTGCCAAATGAGATTTCCTCAGCGCCGCTCGTCACATTCCATTCAGGAGTAATGCCTTTCATGAAATAGATTGCAGCCGAGCCCCAGGCAGCCATGGAGGCGCCCAGTGATTTTAGCCTGTCCTCTGACGCCGCCTTAACGCCCACAAAGGCAGGCGTCTTGCCTTTTGCCGCCTCGCTAATGTATGCGCCCATTGCGCCAAAGTCGGATGTTCCTTTAAGTGGCACGTCCACTTTCACGAGAAGATTCGCCACCCTGTTCTCGTCAAGATGCAGCCCATAATTGGGCGTGCAGCCACAAATCGCTGCTGCCAACGCAGATGGCCCTCCCTCGCGGTTGGTGCGCGCGCCAAGTACGGAGTTTGCAAATGAGATGGCTGAGCTTTCTGACCACGCTATATGTTCGCCAAGCATTGGGCGGATGCCCACTAAATACGGCGTGCAGGTGCAGGTGGAGGAAATGCCCATCTTGGAAAACGCCGCGAGTATTTCCAGCTGCTTTTTTGCAAATGCAGGGGGCACTTTGAGCGCTTGCCACTGTTCCCTGTCCATGCCGGCAGGGTTAAGGAAGGTGGGAATGCGCACCTTTGCCCCGAGGGATGCGGCATCCTGCAAATATTCCAAGCCAGCCTCGCCGATTGTCTTGTAGGAGACGCCCGCCACCTGGGCGGATGTTATGGGCACCATGTCGCGCGCGCCATAAATCTTGCCAAGCGCGGCTAGGATTTCCATTGACTGGCGGCAGGCTTCGCCTTGCTCGCCATTGAGCATGGATTGCTGTTCGGATGTAAGCTGCATAAATGTCACTTCTTTTTTTTCTTCACAGGTATGTTAAAAATGGAAGCGTCAAGCCCTCCTTTTTCTTCAAGCTCGGAGTTTATGTGGTCGAGCAGTATTTTCTTGAGGCGCGCGTATTCCTCTTTCCCCACCTGCTCATTGCAGAATGCGTGCGAGAGCGCCTTTGTGTTGAAGCAGAACATGGCGTCGCTCACGTTTTCGCAGTTGTGGCAGAAGAACGAGTTTCTTGACGAGTAGGAGCAGTCCACTTCAAAGCAGCCCTTGAGATTGGTGGAGTCGAATATGTTTATGCAGAACTGGGACTGCAGGAGCCTAAAAGCCCCGCCGAAGATGTGCTCGGACTTTATCACCCCGGAAGAGTATGCCGCGTATTTCGAGTCCGTGGTGTCCACTATCTTGTAGATTACGCTGCCGCCATACAGGTTGGGCGTATCCACGCACCTGTCATTCACGCCATCGATGAATTCCACGGAGAAGCGCGCCACTTTTGCCACGCGGGAAAGCGCCTCGCCAAGCGTAAGCTCCTCGCCCGGAGTTATTTCTATAGGGTGCTTTTCCGACCATTCGGCTGCGTCCGCATTCGCCAGCAGCCTGTCCGCAGGCATGTCACGTATGATAGGGAACATGCCGACCTTGAAAGTGGGCGCGCCGTTCGCGCCTTTCACTTTCTTCACAGGCATGGCGCGCTTCAGAAGCCAAGGCCCGAAGCGCCTGATGTTCTGGTGCTCCTTGCCAAGCACGATGCGCGCGGTGGAACGGAAAGCGTCCTCTATCTTTGGCGGCGGGGGGCTGTCAAAGGCGATTTCATCCTCCGGCACGTCTTTTTTGTCCCTGCCAAAGTAGGCGATGTCTGCAACCGAGAACAGGCGCTTCTTCCTGCGGAGCTCGTCCGCCATTTCGGTCACCAGCTTCTTTTTCAGGCGCATGAATTCGTCCTTGGGAAGCTCGAGATTGCCGATGACATGGCGCTTGGAATGAAGATTGAAAGCAAATATGCAATTCGAGCACCCAACGCAGTTGAAAGCATAGTACATGTCCGCAAGGTTGGTGCCGTAGTAGGTCTCGAAGCAGCGATTCGCCCCAACGCCATCGCACATCCTCATGCCGAATTGCGTCTTGGGAAAGCCGAACACGCCAAACACATATTCTGACTCGCGCAGTGTGGAGGCATAGGCTCCGTATTTCACGTTGAACAGGCTGTGGCTGTGGAAAATCGAGGCGCAGTCCACACAGCTGTCAGCCTCGAACACATCGGTGTTCCTGCCGAAAAGCTTGTTGCCGCAGAAAACCGCGCGCTCGGAAGCCGCCGCAAAAAGCGAGTCAATGTCCTTTATCTCGTTCACGGAAAGCGGCGCGAATTTCAGCATGCCGATTTCGTCCTGGGAAATGAATTTCGCGCCCTTCGGGTAGAAATGGTTTGAGAGCATGACTGGCTTGCCTGAGACGGATGAGCGCGCCATCTGGTATGGGAACATCATTTCCTCAAAGTAGGGCGCAAACTCGTTCAGCTCGCCTATTTCCTCGCCGAAAATGACTTTAGAGGTTGCCTTGAATGCCTCGTTGAGGTCCATGAAATCACAAATACTTTTCTGCATCTACCTTCATCCACTTTGCCTTTTCAAAATCCTTCCCGTGCGCGACCAATGGGCGCGTGGCGTCAATACCCATCTTTGCGGTTGCATATGTGTGCGCGTCAGCGGAGGGGTCAAGCGAGGAGCCTTTCTGCCCGCGTAGGATGGTCACATCTTTGTCCGCCTGCACGCGCGTGGCAATTGCCCATTCCACCGAAGCGGGCGAGTAGATGTCAATGTCGTCGTCCACTACAACGACGTGCTTGAGGGACTTGTGCCCGGCAAATGCGGCGGTTATCGCGCGCTTGCCATCGTCCTCTTTCGCCTTTTTGATGCCAACGACCGCATGCAGCCAGGAGCAGCCGCCAGGTGTGATGTTCACGCCCGTGCAGTGCGCCACGTTGTTCACTTCATTGTAAATGGTAGGCTCGCGGGGCATGCCCATCAGTATCTTGTGCTCCAATGCGCCTGGCAGCAGCACGTGCCAGATGGGGTCGCGCTGATGGCGTATGCGCGTTATCTTCATAACCTGCTGCTTGCGCACCACGTCATAAGTCTCGGTAAGGTCCACAAACGGCCCTTCATCGGCAAGCTCGCGCGTGATTTTGCCTTCGAAAACGAATTCCGCGTCCGCAGGCACTTCAATGCCGTTTTCAAGCTTCACGGTGCGGAGATGAGCAAGGGAGTTTGCGATTGTGGTTTCGTCCTTGCCTATTTCAATCGAGCATGCAGAGGCAAGCAGGAAGTTTATGGGTGCGCCGACCACGAAGGCAACGTCCAGCTCGCCCCCAGCGCGCTTGATGAATTCGTCAAGGTGCCGATGAAGTATTCTCACCACTACCCGGTCTTTGCCGATTACCATCATCCTGTGGAAGGAGCAGTTCTGCCCTAATTCCTTGTCGCGCGCAATCACCACTGCGGATGAAAAATATGCCCCGCCGTCCTTTTCAGCGTGCCAGGGGATGGGAAGCTTGCTCAAATCTACAGGCATATCCACCTCAAGAACAGGCGCATCATTTGCATCGATAAGCTCAGGCTCGGACGGCTTGTTTATTGCAGAGATGAGCGCAGGAATGAGTTCTTCGCGCGTGATGCCAAGATATTCGCAGATGAGCTCGCGCGTGCAAAATACATTGCCCGCCACCTTTGCGCCAGGAAGCTCTGCCACGCGCTCGGTGTAGACCGGCTTGCCATCAAATGCAGCCATCACGCCTGCAAGCTCGAGCTTGAGCGAGGCAGGCTTTTTCAGCTCCACTGCCTTGCCCTCTTTCCTAATCGTTTCAATAAAATTGCGGAATGTCGCGCCTTGCCTCTTCACTTGCCCCACCTCTTGAAAAGCTTGTTTGGAATGCCTGCTGAATCGAGCGTTTTGCCCACCACAAAGTCAATCAAATCCCCTATTTTCTTTGGCTTGTGGTAAAAGCCAGGCGAGGCAGGAAGCACTATGCCGCCTGCGAGCGTCACTCGCTCCATGTTCTTGATTGTTATGAGAGAGTAAGGCGTTTCGCGCACCACTAGCACGAGCTTCCTGCGCTCCTTAAGGCACACTTCAGCCGCGCGCGTAATCAGGCTGCTGCCAACTCCGTTTGCTATCTCGCCCAAAGTCTTTAGCGAGCAGGGGCAGATGATGAGAGCGTCGGCTGCGCTTGAGCCTGAGGCAAAGGAACAGGAAAAGTCATTTTCGGAATAGTCTACAGCCGGAAGCTTCGCCCCTTCCGCCTTTGCCACCTTTTTCGCGCCTTCTGATACGACAACCGACACGTTTTGCTTGGAGGCGCGCAGCGCCTCCACTAGCCTGCTGCCATATATTATGCCCGATGCCCCTGTGATTGCCACGAGAATGCGCATGCTTTTTTTCTGCCGCGCTGTTTTATAAAATGGTAATATCCGAAATCCGCGTTGTGTGGTTTGATGGGAAATAAGAGTGCTTTGCAGCCCCGAACAGATGGGGCTCGGCGCGTAGTAGTGGTGAATTTCGATAATGTTTTTCACAACAGCAGGAAGATTACGGAGTTTGCCGCAGCCAATGCATTCGAGCACACGCGAAACACCATGGCGCATGGGAGGAAGGGCATTTTCGGAAAAATCATCACCCCGGAAGAATTCGCTGAAAAACGAAGGAACGAGGGCAATGATGGTGAAAATTTTGCAATCCTTAGGGCGTTTAGCGCCCTCGCCCCGCTTGCAGAAAGCCCGAAAGAGTATTACAGCCTCATGCTCGCAATCGAGGACAGGCCAGTGCTTGCCGCTGCGGCTGCCATAGGAGATAGGGGATCAATCACCGCACTGAAGCAAACACTGAACAACTCGAAGGCGCGGAATTTGCCGGAAAATGAAGCGTTCGCAGCTTTTTTCCAATTCTTCTCAGGGGGGAGAGCATATACAAAGGAAACTGAGTTTATGGGAATGGGCGCATTGGAGCTGACTGGCCAGTGTGAGCCCTTGATGAAACTGAACGAGCCCATTCCGGGGGCATACCGGTACCTGTCAACCCTGAAAAACAGCGCCACGATTTACTTCTCGACCCAGGGAAGCCCTGAGTTTGCAGAGATGGTTTGCTTTGCGTGGGAGATATGGATCAAAATCTCGTTTGCCCTCAAATCCCCGTTCCAGGAGATGCACAAGAATGGGATTCTGGATGCCCAGATTAACGGCCCATTCCCGATAAACATCCCGACGGATTTGAGCCTGCTTTTAACTGAAGATGGAGACGCCAAGCTCTTTTCCAACAATCAGACTGAGAGGATAGTCTCATCCGTGGATGGAGATAAAGCGAAGCATATGCGGCTTGTAGCGGAAAGGGAAAAGCTCCCCTATGAAAACATTTGGCTGCTTGAAGGGAGCTACAACCGCCAGGTTTTTGCGGCGCTGCGCGAAAGCGGCTTCCGCAACATCGCAGTCGTTGAAAACAATCCTGGTTTGTTGAAGTGGAACTATGAAGAGGCAAGGCGCGATGGCGTGCCTGTGCTGAAGATGGATGACTCACCTGCTGATACCGGCCGCCTTTTAACCAAATAGCCAGGCAAAAGACTTTTAAGCCCCTTCAGGCACAGCCTTGGCTATGCAGCTTTTGAAGCTAGGGGGGAGCGTGCTCACGAAGAAGCATGGCTTCATGGAGGCGGATACTGCCAGCATAGCAAAGCTCGCCGCTGCCGTGGGCAAAGCGTACAAGGCAGGCGTGCGCGACCTCATCATCGTTCACGGGGCAGGCTCGTTCGGGCATGCGCCGGTGCTGAAGTACAAGCTCAACGACGGCGTGAAAACGAAAAAACAAACATGGGCATGCGCGCTCACGCACTCGGCAAGCTCGCATTTCTCCTCGCACGTCACCGACGCGCTTATCAAGGCGGGCGTGCCGGCAATGTCGGTTCCGCCTGCGGACATTGCCAAGTCGAAAAACCGAAGAATCGTCTTCATGGACAGGAAAGTCGTCTTCAACTGCCTGAAAAGCGGCTATGTGCCAGTTCTTTTCGGGGACATGATACCGGACTCCAAGCTCGGATGCTCGGTGTGCTCAGGCGACCAGATTGTGTCCTATTTCGGCAAATACGCCAAGAGAGTGGTGATGGCTACAAACGTGGACGGCGTGCTTGCGTGCGGGAAGCTGGTTCCGAGGATTACGCGCAAGAATTTTGCTGAGGTAAAGCGCCACCTCAAATGCTCAGGCGCGCCGGACGTGACAGGCGGCATGGAAGGGAAGATTCGCGAGATAATGAAATGCCGCACGCCCGCATACATCGTGAACGCGAGGAAGCCCGCGCGCGTGCTTGCGCTACTTATGGGGAAGAAGGCTATTTCTACAAGGATAAATTAGGCGCCGCCATCAAACGCATTTTGAAGCATCAATATAAACATTTGTCAGCATAATGAGGCATGGTGATTGGATGTTCGTTTTCCAGACCAGCAAAGTGATGCCAACGGATGCAAACTTTCAACAGAGGCAGGAAGATGCCTCGAAGAAAGCTAAACAACAGGATAAAATGAAATATATACCTGTGCAGACAAAAAGCACAAATGTGTCGCTTGATGATGTAAAAAAGATTTTGGGCGATGATTACAAGAATTGGCGCGTGTTGTATCAGTTGAATACAAAGTCCATGGAAAAGAATGAGACTCTGAGTGGCGGGGACTATGATGTTGGTGGGTTGGCCCGCAATTACGAGCTATTTAGCCAAGTCTATACAAAGGGAAATTACGACAAGCTTACTGCTGTTTGTGACAAGCTGGATGCCCTGACAAAGACGAATCAGGACTTGCTTGCGACGAATAAAGCCCTGCTTGCGGCAACGAAGGAGCTGGTCGAGCTTCAGAAGAAAAAATAACAGCTCCCAGAGAAGGAAACCCGCGGCATGCCATGGGGAGCCCTGATGCCCGTTCAGGCTGCCATCAAACGCATTTTGAGCCATGACCAAGGCGCATGCTGCCAGGGCAATCCCAGCGCACTTGCGCAAATCAATTGTTCACGTACATAAACAAACTAGGCTGCCTTTAATACGTGGCAAACAGTCATTTTACGTGTATATTTATAAGCTTATCACGCCATAATACATGCTGCAGGCAGGCGAACAGCAGTATTTGGGAAAATACTAGTGGGAGGGGATTGGTATGAACGTTCTAGATTCCGTGCCATCGTTTCCGAATGATGGGGAATATTTATATTCGCATTCAGCCCTAATCAGAGCCATGGCAAACACACCTATTTCCCCTGAAACGCAGAGCATGCTTGCATCCCTTACGATTGAAAGCCTGAGAAGCAACCACCCTGACCTTGCCGAGATGGTGCAGGACATCGTGCTTGATTTGCCAGACGAGCATGCCGAGATTTTCGGCGCAGAGGAGTCGCTTTATTCGCTTGTGAAAATCGCCGAGAAGCTGGGAGGCGGAAGCAACAGGAAGGAGCGCGCGCTTGCGCTACTTATGGGGAAGAAAGCGGTTTCCACTCGCATAAATTAGGCGCCCAGGCATGCGGCAGCTTTCCTTGTTTTTCCCAGGCAGCAACGTCGGTGCATATGCATTTATAAACACTTCCTAACATATTATACAACAGGTGATTGATATGGCGGAAATTATGACCCAAAACAGGCGCAACGAGCTAGGGATCACCGGGCAGGTGCAGGAACGCGCAAAGAAAGAGGGTGTGCGTTCGAGGTGCATTATTTCAGATAAGGATTTCAGCAGGCTTCTTCAGATAAGGGACGCGATGGCTGAGAAGGCTGTGGAAAAACCCACTCCCAGCGGGCCGAGGGCTGAGGAAAAGAAGGCGGCGGAAAAACCCACCCCCAGCTGGCCAGTGGAATATGCGAACGAGGACTATGCAGCCGAGCTGGTTGCCCTCGGCGCCGCGAGGTGGACTACATCCCAGGCGCATTATTCGAAAGGCGGGTCCCACCTTGGCGGAGGAGGCAGGACCCTGAAAGTGGTGGGCGGCGGCGGAGATGAATATATGGCCAAAGGTTCCAAGTCTACTCGCTGGATCCCGTCAAGCGTCCATTATGAAGCGTGCGAGGACATGCTGTCCGCCAAGACCCCAGAGGAGCAGGTAAGGCTTGGCAGGGAGTACGTGGATCTCCTCAAAAAGGATGAGTGCCCAAACAAACTCAGCTTTTTGGCAGGATACAACAATGAAAAGATGGCCGTTAAGATAGCGCCAGAAGTGATTGAATATGCGGGCAGGGAAATCCTCCCATTGCTGTACAAGGAAATGGCTGACTTGGGCAATCACGGCTGGGAAGCAGTGGAATCAGGCGAGGCATATGTCCGCGCAGTCGTGAATGCCAAGGGCGTGCCATTGGAGAAAAAGCAGGAACTGCTCGGAGCCATGGCAAATGCTGTTCCCTCCACTGAGTACAGCCCAGTTCCCTGCTTGATGCTGCATAAGGAAAGCATCAGGCTGGCAAAGCTTGTATTGGGCGGGCTCAAGCTCGGGGTGGATTTCAAGAGCCTGATGCCTGAAGAATGGAATATCGGCATCTGGATAATCGAAAATGACGGTCCGGCAATGCCATTCCCCACTCCAATCAATGTGAATGCGCGCCCCGAGTCATTTGCCAAGTCCCTCTCTAGCCTTGTATCCCTCAAAGCGGGGGATGAATTGCTGTATGGCATGTGCAGGCTGATGGTCGAGGCAAAGGACACCCAGCAGCAGTTCGTATTCGGCAGGGAATATGTCTGGGCGCTTGCAGCGGGCAGGCGGCTTGATTTGCTCAGGAATCTGGCGGCATACTCCAATGCAGGGGCGGATGTGAAGATAGCTCCGTATATCATAAGCCATGCAAAGGGCTACATCCCAAAGGAGATTCCAAAGGAAGCAGTGCAGGCATAAAAACCGCTTTGCTGGATGCAACATCCTTTTTATTTTTCTTTTATTTTTCCTTAGTGGCAGCTAGTGGCTGTTACACCGGCATCCTACCGTCTCCGACTCTTTATATACCAGCGAAAGCCCGTGTGTAGATGCCAAGGCGAAAGATGAAAAGCCCGGCAAGGTGACCAACATGAAGATAAACATCGAGGAACTGTCGTACGAGGAGATAAAGGACGTGGTGGACCGCTTGCGCGCCATGAAGATTGAGAGCAAGTTTTCGCGATTGGGCTCGAGCATTGTGCTTCAGACCGAGCAGGGGCCCATGGTGATTGCGCGCAACGAGGCAGTGGAGCTTTTCGGCATCCCTGCCGTGTTTTAGCAGGTTGAACGAGGTGGCATTCATGCAATACGAAACTGCGAAGATAGCAAGCGGGGCATGGCGCGCTAGGCGAGAGCGCGACAGCTGGTCGCTCAGCAGAGCGAGCGGATGGAAGCTGCGCATTGACAGGTACATTGCGCTGCAGGCTGCTTTCGAACGGCGGAGGCTAGGGTGAGAAGGCAGATATATAAATGTATATGTATACATATACATTATGAGCAGGCTGATAAACGTGTCCGACTCCGTGTACGAGCAGCTGACGCGCATAAAGCGCGCAAAAGGGCAGAGCTACAGCGAAGCGATTGCAGGCATGCTGCCAAGCGAAGGCGCCAGCACTGCAAAAACGGACAATTGGGACGACCTGATTGCCTGGATTAAGGAAAACGACAAGAAATTCAAAGGGAAGAAGGTGAAAATAGACCACGACCAGATATTGTACGGTGACTCCGATGATGGTTCTTGACACTTCTTTTTTAGTTTCACTTTTTCTTCCGGAAGATGACAACCATGCCAAGGCATTGGAAATGTTCGAGAATCACCGCAACGAGGAAATGCTGCTGATTGACACTATCCTTTTTGAGACTCTTTCTGTCCTGAATCGCAGGCACGGGGTTGAAGCCGCGAAAAGCGCATATGAAAAGCTTGTTGCGAACACCAAGCTGCAGGTCCATTACCTTACTGATGCCCAGCGCAAGGAGGTGCTGGAGCAGTTCCTTTCGCAAAAAGGCAGGCTGAGCACGGCAGACATGTCCGTTGTCCACGCATGCAAGACAGCGCTTGCAGCGCCATTGGCATTCGACAAGGAACTGCTCAAGCATATCGGATGACGCCGAGGGAAATTGCAGGATTTAAGAAAAAAAATCAAGCCGGGCCGCTGGTTTCCCGCGGGATAACGGCTTCGATGGACAGCAGCATCTCTTTTTGGTAGCCGATGAGCTGGCCCGCTCTTTCCCTCTCCTGAATAATTGTTCTTGCCTGCTTTAGCGCTTCGATGATTTTTGCTTTCGAAGGCTTCCTGTCGGCTGTTGCATCCAGGAAACAGCAGAGGATGCCAAAGCATGCGAATGCGCCGTAGATTCTCATGCCTTCTTTCAGCCTTGCCGCCTCATTCATGCCTTCTTCCGCACCATATTCCGCAGTCATATGCTTCACGAGCATGGGCAGGATTGGCGACATGCCCACGCCCTGGCGATAGGCTGCGCCAAGCACGATATGGATTCCGTCGAAAAGGCATTTTCCGCCGCCATCGGCGTCCGCGCCCTTGCTCATGGTTGCGTCAAGTGCATCTTGGATTGCATCGGATAGGCGTTTTGTGTCATAGCCAGGGTAATTGCTATTGCCCAGGAGGGCCATATTTTGCCTGTTGAAATGGTTTTTTGCTTTGCCGACAAGGCAATTGCCATCCTTGCTGATGGCTGCGCCAAGCGCAGCCTGGATTGCATCGGATAGGCGTTTTGTGTCATAGCCTGGGTAATCGCTATTGCCCAGGAGGGCCATGTTTTGCCTGTTGAAATGGTCTTTTGCTTCGCCGATGGGGCAATTGCCGTTTTTCAGGAGAGCCTTGTAGTGCTTGAGAAGCCTTGGCCGCTCAATGAGGGAGAAAATGAGCCCCATCATCCCTTTTCCCCGGAAAAGCGAAGTATGGATTTCAAGCCTGTCGCGGATTTCCACGCCCAAAAGTATGCTGTCGGCGGTTTTTTTCGAGTAGGAGCCCTTTTCGCTGTTGCGCGAGATTTCGGCGATGATTCGCTGCGCGCATTCGAAGCGCAGTTCGCTTTTCCTGTCCCCCGCCATGTCCTTCATCTGGGGAAACAGCTCGCCCAGGTCAGCCCCGTACGCGCATGCCTGGCAAAGCACGTCGGTTGCGTATTTCAATGGCAGCCGTTCCTCTGTTTTCAGCATTGCCGAATAGTTGGCGAGCAGGCTGGGATTTTTAGATAGCTCCCATGCGAGAAGCCTGCGTTCAGCCGCCCCCTTGCCAATCTCGTTTTTTATCATTCCATATTCCATCTGCGAGAATCCGCGCTTGGGAGGGCGGGCAAACGGCGCGCGCCCGCTCTGGTTGTAGAACTGCTGCAGGCTGGGCCAGCTTCGATTCCAAGTCTGCCGTGTTTTCTGCAAAGCCACACCGGCACTTATCAGTGGCAAAACGAATTTAAAGCAGTAGCCATAAGTGGAAAGATGGAAAAAAGGTTGCAGGAATGCGCAGACCACCTCAGTTGGGCGGCGGCACTGCGGGCTCCTTGCGGGCGCTCAGGCATATCCTGCGTGGTTAGTTGGAAACCGGCACGGTGGACTCCTTTTTCCTTGCCTTTTCCAGCATGAGCTGCTTTGCGGCTTCGACAGGCATGTAAGTGCCATTCTCCCTCGCAGCCTTTATGGCATTGTTGTAGCCGTCCTGGCCGGTGTACCATGGGTAGTTGGGATAGAGCGAATAGCGCTCCTCCATTGTCCCGAACGCAGGCACCACTTTTTCCGCCAATTCCTCCACGCCTGCCACGCCGGGCGAGCTTGGCAATCTGACCACAGTCACGCGCGCGTTTTTCGGCATGCCCTTGAAATCCTGGACAGAGTGCCTGTAGTCCAGCCAAGCGGCCGTGCGGCTGTAAAGCCCTGCCGAGAGGAAGCCGTCCCTCATGATTCCGCTCAGGTCCCTCATAGTCCCAACCGTCACGGGCGTCCCTTCGGCAGCCCCGACTTCCCAGAAGGCAAGCCCGAGCGGCACGCCGCCCGATTCGCTTTGCAGGAATTTCATGCCCCGCTCAGACGCCAGGTCTATTTGCACGTACCTCAATTTGGGCGCCACCGAAAGCCCAAGGCTCCCGTGGAACAGCAGCCTGCCCCAGGTCAGCGAGACCATCCCCGGGCTTTCCTGGTTCACAGGCTCGGTTTCCAGCACGAAGTATTTCAGCTTGTTGCCGGAAATGGGCGTCTTGTATGAAGCGCTTATCCCGATTTTATTGAATGACTGCTCCGCGGCATGGGCCATCTCGTTGCCCAGGTCAAGCGTGGAAGAAAAGAGCAGGGTGGCGATGCCGCGCCTCCGCTCCACCTCGGGGACAGCAACGTGCGCCCAGTACATTGCGTTGACCTTTTTCGCCCCTATGAAGTTGCCATCGCACACGCCGATTATCTTGCCTTCCTTGTCCTTTGCCACGACGAGGTAATAGCGCTGGTAAAGCGGCGCTTTAAGGTCGGGAGCCACTTTTGAAAAGCTCTGGCTGCAGAGCTTGGCATAGTTCCTGCCGTTCTGGAATTGCATTTCCACGATGTCCGTGGCAGGGTCGAGCTCGTCGCTCGGGAAATACCTGCGCAGCATGGCGTAGGCTTCCTTGAAGTCGCGGGAGTTGATGTCGTTGAGCCGCTCGCAATACACCCCTTCCTTCACCACTTTGATGAGCGCGTCCTTGTTCGCGCCTGGCTGGAGGAGCTTCATTTCGGTTTCCAGCCTCTCGTTCGCAGGCGCAGGCCTGGAAGCCATCGCTGCGACATTGCGCTTGCCTGACTGCTGCCTTTCCCAGTCCAGCATGCGCCCGAAATATTCTTCAGCCTCGGCTCGGTTGAGTTTGCCCCTTGCCAGCAAGTCAATGACCCATGCGGCATATGCCTCCCGCTCGGCTGCGAACAGCGATTTGAGGTTAAGGAGCGCATCTGCCTGCTTTTTCGCAGCAGGGCCTGTTTCTGCATTGGCAGCCGCTGTTTTGAGCGCGGAGATTTGCGCCTCCATGCCTGCGTCGATTTTGGCAATGGCGCCTGCCTGGCTTTTGGAAAGCCCCGCCTTCACGACGGGCCATGCCTCGGCTGGCATTGCCTTGGCTTTGGAGATTTTTTGCTTCAATATATCCGGCTTGCCTGCGGCTTTCGCAGGCTTGAAGAAGCCCAAGCCGGCATCCATGATGAAAAACTGCAGGAATGTTTCGAGGAAATAGCCGGCTATTGCCCCGGTATCCGGGCTGTAGGACGGGTCGGCCTTGATTTGGCGCCGAAGCTCCGCCCGCGCATTGTCCACCGCAATGGCAAGCTTTCCAAGCTCCCCTCCGTCGCCTACGGCAGGCTTTCCTGCGCCATGGAGCAGCAAGGAAAGCTCGTCAAGCGCGCCTGCGGCGTCTGTGTTTATGCGGGCCATTGCCTTTGAGAGCTTGTTGAACGAGTAATATTCCGAGCCAACCCCGAGGGCCATGAAGAACGTTGCGCCCTTGTATGCGCGGTCGGCAGTCTCCCATGCGCCGCCTTTTGCCATGAACCGCTCCACTGCCATGGCAATGCCCTTGCGGGTGGCGGACGCCATGCCGCCTGCGACCGTTACAAGCCCTGCCGCCATTGCCATGTCCAGCGTGAAATCAAGCACTGATTTTGCATAGCCCACGCCGCGGATATCATAGTCGTTCAGGAGCTGCGCATATTTTGCCTGCGAGCCCAAAAGATTGAAATAGGTGCGTGAAATACCCTCAAGCGCGCTTGCGATTTTCTGAGAGTCGCTGCTTCTGAGGGCTGCCTTGAGCGAATTGTATTTGCCCTTGAAATCCGTGAAATCGGCATTGTATGCTGATCCAGACTTGATAAGGGCTGACGCCTTTTCGTCGAACCCCCGCCCCATGCCCACAAGCGCCCCGGCTTTATGAATGGTGCTCGAGTTTGAATACATCTGAAGCTTGGTGATGCCGCGGAACTGGCCTTCAAGCTGGTCAAATGCAACCTCGGTGCGCACATAGAGCTGGTCCAGCTTCTTGTTGAGCTCCTGCGAAGAAAAAGCCTTGGCCTGCTGCGCGGTTTGGGCGGATGCGGTTTTGGCAGTGGTCTGGAAAAGGAACATAACGCATTTTCCATTAATCATATTAAAAAATGTGCAGTCCTGCAGGTGCAGTGAAAAACAATTCAGAGGTCGATGGCATCGCCGGAGCGTATCCGGATGACGTTGAGGGACTTGCCCATTTCATCAATCACTGCATCGCATACGCAGTGGGACGGGTAGATTTTGGCGATTTTCTCCTTTTTGAAATAATCGATTGTCTTGTGCGCGGCTTCGTTGTTCTCAAGCAGATGGAAGCCGCCGATTACCGCATGGACTTTTTTCATTCCGCTCGCCAGCTTTGAATATTCCATTATGTTGCATATTCCTGCGTGCGAGCAGCCTGCGATTACAACGAGCCCTTTCTTTGTTTTTATTGCCAGCGCGGAATCGCCCATGATGAAGTCGTCAGCGCCGCCATCGAGATAGAACTCGGTTGTTTTGGCTTCAAAGCCATTGAGGCGCGGTATTTCGCCAAGGAAGATGATGCCATCGCTGAGTTTGTAGGGTTTTTTGGTCAAGACAAGCCGGAACTGCTTTTTTGCCTCTGCAAGCGTTATCGGAGTGCCGTTGTATTGGTTGTCATTTTTCCTGAACCGCTTGGCAAAGCAGTCAGGGTGGCAGATTAGTTTCTTGCCTTTGATGAACTTCAAGCCATTGGTATGGTCCCAGTGCCCGTGGCTGAGAGCGATTGTGCCCACGCCACCCAAGTCAATGCCAAGCAAAGCTGCGTTCTTGGCAAATATGTCAGACGGGCCAACGTCAAAGAGTATTTTCTCCCCATCTTCTATCAGGAAGGAAAGCCCGTGCTCTGAGGGGCAAATGCCAGGCTTTTCATCGTTAAGCACTGTGATGCGCATGAGTAAAACTAGGAGGGGAAGAAATAAAAAGAAAAGTAAAAATGAAACATCATCGCGCTACTTCTTGGACATGCCATTAAGGAGCTTCTGAGCCGTGAATGGCAGCTTTTTTGTTTCCGAAAACATGGGTGGCGCGCCGGTCCGCTCCTTGTATTCATGCTCAAGAGAATGGACGATTTTGCCAAATTTGTGCTGGACATCATAATATGGGTCAAGAATGTCCATCACCGCATCCTGGTCTCTCCAAAGGGGAGTCTTTGCCAGCATGTTTGCCTTTTCAGCTACGCCTTTTTTCACAATAAGGTCTAATGGCCTGAGATTCTCCAAGAGAGAAAGGATGCTTCCATCTGAAACCATATCTTCGCCGAAATGCAGGGATTCCAGAAGCCCAACCGCGCGCTTGAGCCGCCCAACATCCCCGGATTTTATCTCCGATATCACTTTTCGCATCATTTCTTCCGTTGCAAGCCCAGCGGGGTTGCTTGCATTGGCTTTGCCGCTGCCATTGGAATCGGCATAATAATGGCAATAATTCCTGAGGCAAACATCAAAAGACGGCATTTTGCCGTCATAGTCTATGAAATTGCCTATGACATCGAACTCGGACATGTCCCCCTGCTTCAGCATGGTTTCAACCAGCAGTTGGGACTTGCCAAACCTTCCTTGCAGGGCGCCAGCGCCATCCATCTTGAACCAGGCATCTGTCAGCACGCGGTGCGCGCGCAACGATACAGTCTCATCGCCTGAAAAATAGATGTTGAGGATGTATTGCAGGTTGAATGGGTTCTTCCGGACAAGCGCCACCAGTTCGCGGTGATGCAGCGAGAACCATTTGTTGTCGCCCATGCGCAGCATGTTGTGCAGTTTCTCCTCCATTTCTTTTGAGTATTCGAATTGCGGCGCTTTTTGAAGCGCGCGGAGAAACTTGTCTTTTTCATCCCGTCCGAGAGAGTTAGCGCAGTTTTTGATGATGCGCTTGTTTGCCCCGCCCATATATCCACCGCATTTTTCTGGGGCAAAACGAATTTAAAGCAGTAGCTGAAGGTGGAAAATAAAGAAAAAGTAAATAAAAAATAAAGAAACTGGCTGTTGTCAGCCAATTAACCAAAGAGCGAAGCAAGCCCCTCTGCCGCTGCAGCCTCCTGCTTGGCTGGGTCCTCCTTCTTCTCTTCCTTCTTGTGCTCGCCTGCGGGCGCTGCTGCCGGGGCCGCTGCCACCGGTGCCACCGCTGCCTTGAGGAGCTCCTCGAAGTTCACGCCCTTCACCGCCTCGACAAGCACGGTTGCCTTCGCCTCGTTGGCGTCGGCGCCTGCTGCCTTGAGGACAGAGAGGAGCGAATCCTTGGTTATTTCCTTGCCTGCTCCCTGAAGGAGAAGGGCTGCGTGCAGATACGGGTCAATTTTCGTCATATTATTACCTCCTACATTCTCACTGTTTTCCAGCTGGCGCAGCCGCGGTAGAAGCGTCCGCGGGTGCGTTTGACTGTGACTCTAAGTTCCCGGCTTTTGTGCCAAGCATGTTGCCAAGCACCACGGCCTGCGTCAGAAGCAACTCGGTCGATGCGGCCGAGTACACGCCGCCGTTTATCGCCATGTTCCTGCTCTGCGCGTAGGCGTTTGACAGGAGCGCGTCGATGTTCTGCGAAGTCGGGAAAGATGCGTTGTATGACACGTTGAAACTCTGCGCGAGACTCTCCACGAGGTCTGCGTGAAGCTGGTGCTCGTCGATGTCCAATATGGTGCCGGTGTAGGTGAACTTGCCGTCGTAGGCAGCCACCATATTGACCATTGCCTCGAAAGGCAGGACGTTTAGCTTCTGGAGCGCCTTGCAGACGTTCTCGGTGATTTTTGCGCCCTTCTTGGCGACCACCGAGTCCTTTGCAATGATGATTTTCCCGCCCTTTATCTGTGCGTTTATACCGGCGCCTTTCAGCTCGGACAATGCGGGGCCTGGCATGAGGTCGGTTTCGCCCTCGTGCACTATGATGTCAAAGGTCGCTATCTGCCCTGGCTTTGCCGCAACGGAAGTCTTGTTGTCCTTGAAGAACTTGAACAGCTGGTAGGGGGACATGCTTGTGAAGACCAGCGCCGTCGGGAAGTCGATGTGCCCTGAAAGCTCCTTGCTTTTCTTGGAAGCGTCAAGCGCGCGGATGAGGGTGGAGTTCCTTGCCACCAGGAATTCAGCCTGGCCGCGCAGCTGCTTCTTGCTCTTCTGGAGTATCCTGTCAGGGAGGTTCCTGATGTTCAGGAGCGCTACATTGGGGTACTTGCCTGCGACTTTGGTGATTGCAATCACGTTTTCCTTCTTTCCCGCGATTGCAACGCTTTCCTTCTTCTCGCGGACTGCCTTCAGTTTTTTCTTTGTCATCATAAACACCCTTATGCGACCTTGATGGGCGCGCCCATTGTAAGCTTCACATATATTGATTTTATGCTGGGCTCTGTTGCCTTTGCCTGCACCTTGTCATACACTGCGTTGAAGTTCTCCACGAGGTCTGCTACCGGCATTGCCTCGCTGCCTATGAGGCACTGCGCAACAGGGAGATATTTTCCCTTGGAAACCATGCGCACACGGCTCCTTGCCTGCGCGATTGCGTCTTTTACGTTGCCAACCACCGGGCGGGGAAGCCTTCCTCGGGCGCCCAGCACCTGCCCGAGCGACTTTCCGACCTGTATCATCAGGCTGGGCTGTGCTATGAATTCGCATGATTTTGACATTATTGCAAGCTTGCCCTTGTCGGATGCCAGCTTGGCAATGCCTGCGCCATCTATCACTTCGGCTGCGCCGCCGTTCTTGGCATCAAGCGCCATTTGCCCGTCGGCGAATGCGATGACTTTTTGCTCCTTGCCCTTGCCCTTTGGCAGTATGATGTCAAGGTTCAGGCGGTTTTCGGCCTTGGTGAAGTCAATGCCGCGGAAGTTCACTATCATCTCTAGGGATTGCGTGAACTTGCGCTTGCCCTTTGCCTCCAGGGCTTTGTTTATCGCTTCCGTTATCGTCTTCTTGTCCATTTAAGTCCCTCCCAATTCATCAAGAATTGGTGTACGGCGGGAAAAGCCGTTTGTAATCGTCTGTGGCTCTCATTAAACATGGAAATGGTTAAAAAGGTTGCTAATTTCCCTGCAGCAGCCCGCCCACAACCCCATTCACTTTCCGAAACGCCTGGTCCAGGCGGGCAAGCTCAGCAAGCATTTCCTTTTCAAGCTCCTCCCTTGGCCAGAAGCCAGGCAGCGGGGCGGCAGAGGCATATTGCACAAGCTCCGATGGCTTTTCCAGGAGGCCTGCGCTGGCTTCAGAGAGCATTTTGGTGGATTTGAGAAGGCTGGAAAGGAGCGCCGGGCTTTCGCCAAGGAAGCCGAAGCTCTGGTATATTTGGGTCAGCCGCTGCCTCTTCGCTTCCAGCAGCGCAGCCAGCCTGGAAACCGCGCTGTCAAAAGCTTCCTTGGGGACAGTTGCCCAGTTTCCGGCATGTTCGCCCAGGAATTTTTGCAAGCCCCGCATGATCGTTCCATCCGTATCCGCCTGGCGCAGGATATCCAGGGAATATGACACCGCCGCTTTTTGGTTGGGATTGCTGGATTGGCTGCCGCTTATTTTCAGGATGTTCCTTATGAAATCGCTGGGAAAGTCGCGCGCGGTGATGGCGTATGCGTGCCTCTCGGTAATCCTCATCACGGCGTCCGGGACGCGGCTGCTGGAAACGCCCGGGATTGATTCCGGGAAAAACGAGAGCGTGTTGTGCAGCTCGTACACGCCGATTGCGCGCTCGAACTCCATGTGGGTTTTCTCATGCGCCATCAGCCCTTCCTTGGTGTGCCGGCCTTCTTCCCTAAATACCCTGTCGGAAGCCAGGTAAATCCTGTCCAGGTAGCCCTTGCCAGTATAGGGCAGCCCTTTTTTGAAGATGGGATTGACCGGCTCGGCTATGAAAACCCCGCCATTGCCGCCCAGCGGAGGGAGTATCCTGAAAACCTGCTTTACCTCGACCCCTTTCCTGCTCACCTCGGGCGCGAATATGTCGACATCCGCCCTATAGGCATTGCCAAGTATGGTGTGGTGCGCGATGCAGGCCCTCTCGCGGTATTTTTCCCCCAGCTGCCAGAAAATGGCGATTGCCAGTGGCTTGCCGGGGTTTTTGTGCGCATCCAGGCTGTAAAGAAGCTCGTTCCTCATTGATTTCAAAAGGGAGGATTTCCTGAATTCCGCCGTGCGAAGCGCCCTTGCCCTTATTTCGCGCTTGAGGTATGGCAGCAGCATGGGGAATCGCCTCAGCGTTTCCTCTTTGCCTTCTTCGCCGGTGTTTTTGCCGCAGGCTTCCCTGCCCTGGCGGGCGCCTTTTTGGCAGGGGCTCTTGCCAACGCCTTGCGCGCAGGCGCTTTTGCAGCTGGCTTTGGCTTTTTCGCCATCTTCGCCTTGCGCGCCGCTTTTGCCGCGCGCTTCCTTGCCCGCGAGCGCGCGATGATTTTCGTGATGCCTATCGGCGAAGGCTCGGATGCCTTCTGATTAGGGGCTGAAAATTGCGTGCGCGCGGGAAGGCTTTCTGCCCTGCCGCCGATGACCTGCGCAATCATTTGCGCGACCTGCGAGCGGTTGGACGAGATGTCGGAGAGCGCGGTGAACGTCTCCATGCGCTGCTCGAACTTGCCGGCGTTCTCAGGCGCGCGCGATTGAGTTTCAAAGAGGTAGGAAATCTTCTTCCCTTCCTCGAAGAGCGACTCGAGCTTCTTCCTCTCCTCTGCGATGCGCGCGTCTATGTCGCCTTCAGCCTTCCTTGCCTGGCCGAACTCGAACGAGTAGCTTTCCGTAAGGCTGCGAAGCTCTCTGAGGTAGCGGCGCACGAAAGAAGCCTCCACGGATTCGCGCAGCGTCTCGAATTCCGTGTTGCCGTTCTTGATGTAATCGTCAATCTCCAGCATCCTTGCGTCATAGTCCTTGCGTATGCCGTTTGCGTATTCCTCAATCTGGCGCATGGAGCCCATCTGGCGCTCAAGGTCGGAAAGCACGCGCTTGGCAGACGCCACCTCGCGCTTCATCTCGCCGATGCTCTCGCCTATCTCGCCGCGCAGCGCGCGCAGGTCGTTTGCATGCGCTTCGGCGGATGCCAGCCTTTCAGCCTGCTCTGCAAGCGCAGCGCGGGCGGCTGAGACGCTGCTTGCGGCCGCGCCCTCCATCTCCCCTATCCGCTTCATGGTGTCGTGAAGCTCGCCTGACATTGAGGAGTGGCGCGAGAGTTCCTCGCGGCTCTGCTCGAGTATGAGCTCCATCTTTTCCCGCTCCTCGGCAAGCTGCCTGCCCGATTCCTCAAGGAGCACGCACGCCTCGTCGTAGGCGCGGCGCATCTCGCCGTGCGCCTTTATGGACGATATCTGCACCTTCTCGACCGAGCCTATCTTCGCAGGCAGGTCGGCGGCGTTTTTCTGCAGCGCCGCCACCTTGCTTTGCACGTGGAGCACGCGGTCGGAGATTGTCTCAAGCTCGGACTCGAGCCTGTTCTGTAAGGGAATATAATGGTCTGAAAGGAGCTTTTCCTTTTCCTGCCGCAGCGCGTCTATCTCGCGCGCCTGGCGCTCTATCCGCTTCATCTGGCGCTCGATGCGCTCGGAGAATTGGAGCGTGACGCCGGTTATTTCGAGAGGCGCAGGCTTTTTCAGCTTTTCGAATTTGACAGGCTTGGCGCCAGCATGGCGGAACTTGGGGCGGATGGCGCTTTTTGACGGGAATGAGATGCGCCCGCGGGAAGCCTTTTCCTCGCCGCGCCAGCTTTCGCGCGCGGCGTCTTCGCCTTCGCTTTCCTGCTCCAGCCGCCATTTCTCGCGCACTTCTGCATCCGGGGCGAGCTTTCGCGCCTCTTCCTCAATCTCCTGCGCGCTGATGGCAGCCCCCTCGCTTTCCTCGAGCGGCTCGCGCTCAAATGCCGCCGCCTTGGGGGAGATTTCGGTTGCCACTGTTTCCTCGGACTCGGCCGCCCTGCGCCTTGCCGCGTTGATGATGCTCTCCTCTTTCCTCGCCTTAAGCTCGCCAATCATCCTGTCCACGCGCTCAAGGCGCGCATCTGCAACGTCGACGGCGGCTGAAACCGGAACCTCGCTTTCGGCAATGGGCGTGCCGCTTTTCTTTTTTACTGGAATCCCTGCGGCATCGTCCTCGCGCTGGTGCGCAACCTCGATGTCCGCCTCAAAAGCAGCCTGCCTGCCCACGTCGATTGCGGTCGGGGAAACTTCCTGGGCGCTTTTCTTTTCTTCCGCCGCGCCCAGCCATGAAGCGTGGATGCCGTTGAAGCGGTTTTCAATTTTAACCTGCCCGGATTTCTCAAGCACGTGGAGCCACTTCACGACCTCGCGCTCCTGCATCCCGCAAATCGAGGCTATCCGGGCTGCGCTGAGGGGCTTGCTTGCATCCTTCAGGGTTGAGAGGAGAACGTCGAAATGCGTTTCTATGAAGTGTTCCTCTCCCATAATACCCCCTAGGATGACCGTGGCTTAAACGGAGATTGGCGGATGGTGAAGCTCCCGCACATCTTGAGCTTGGCGCGCCTGAATGCGTCCATGAGGAAAGGCACGTTCGCCTTGGCTATGTCGACAGTGAAGACTTCCTGCCCCTTGTGTATCCTTGCAGCGCGGTCTGTCGCCCTGCCGTATGCCTTGCGCATGCCTTTTTGGAGACGGTCGGCGCCTGCGCCGGCAATCATCTTGTTCTCGCGGATGACGTTGTGCGGGTACACCCTCACCTTGAAGAAGTACTGGTTCAGGATGGTTTTCTCCAGGTACTTGTTCGCAGCCTGGCGCCCGGCCTCGAGCGAGTTGTCGCGCAGCTGGATGTCGTAGTCAGCCACCATGTCGTAGGTGTAGTCGTACTTGCCCTTGCGGTCCCCCATCTCGTAGACGAGGAGCGACAGGTGGGGCATTGCCTTGACAAAGGATTTGCGCGGCCTTCTCTTCGAGTAGCGCGCCCATGGCTGCTTTGCAAGCGTCCTGCATGTTTTTGCCGGTCTAAGTCCCATAATGACACCTCAGTGAACTCCACGTGCGCGCATTTGCAGCGCATTTGATAAGTAGGAGTGTCTGAGATACTTACGAACTGTTTAATAACTTTTCTCCCGCACGGGCTGTAATGTGTACAGAAGTGTATTTAAACGCTTCTTCCACTCTTGCCCATTTCTTTCTTCAGAAGCAGCCGTTTTCTCTTTGTGCCCCCTATTGCCGAGTAGCCGCCAAGCCCGCCGTCGCTTCGGAGCACGCGGTGGCACGGGATGATGGGTGCGAGCGGGTTTATTGCAAGCGCATTGCCCACAGCGCGCGCTGAGCGCGGCTTGCCAATCCTGCGCGCAAGCTCGGCGTAAGTAATTGTCCTGCCTTTCGGGATGCGCGCGCATTCAAGAAGAACTGCGCGCTGGAAGGGAGTGAGGCGAGCAAGCTTTGCCTTTTGCTTTGCGGTAAGTTCCATGCTTATCCCTCCACCCTCAAGTGATAAAAACCGTCGTCCTCCACTATTGCGTCGTTGCTTTTCTTTTCCACGTAGTCCAGCTTTCCAGCCTCGTCCGTAAATTCCAGCGGCATGCCCATCACGCGCTCGCAGTATGCTTTTTGCGGCTCGACCTGCGAGGAAAAGCCGGAGGCGGCAAGCGCGGAGGAAAGCTGCAGGAAGTTCAGGTCGACCGTTATTTGCTCTCCGTACTTTCGCGCGACAAGGCGGTTCCACTCCTCGATATCCATGGAGAAGATGTCATCCGCGGTGTAGAAGCCATAGTCGAATATGTCCGCGCAAAAGCCGGGTTTTCCGCAGCTGCAAAGCGAGCGCAGGAATTTCTCTGCAACAAATGAGAACGGGATTTGCCTGCCGTCCTCTATGCGGGAAAGGAATTTCTGCACAAAGACGTTTGAGGTGGGCGCGCTGTTCCCTTTGCGCGCGTAAATCTCGGCAGGAAGGTCTGAGAGGAGCTCGTTTATCCGGCAGTAGTCAAATGGCATAGATGGAAGCTCGTGCACGGCATCGAAAATGTGGAACTCGCAGATGCTTTCGTGCTGCGCAAGGTTCCTGCGCGCGTCCGCAATCATTTTTTCGGAAATGTCAAACAGGTGGTAGCGTATGCGGCTGTAAAGCGATGGTGCGCGCGCCTTCACCTCAGACAGGAAGTTTTTTGCAAAGTCGCCCCTGCCGATGCCGTATTCGCAAACAACGATTTCGCCCCCCATGCCTTCAAAATCGCGCGCAAACTCCATTGCATTGCACGTTGCGAGGGACCTGCCTTGCGCGAAGGTGGAGAAAACGCCGTAGATATCCTTGCCCTTGGAAGAATAGTATTCCCGGTTCGCATCAGCCATGCTGTTTTCTGCATTTTTGCTTTTTGCGGACATTGCAACCAGCCCGAATCAAAGGACGTCTTTCTTCACTTTTTCGATGCCGATTGCCTCCACGAGCTTGCCAAGCTTTGGCCCGCGCGGCTTGCCAAGAAGGCACAGGTAGCATTCCTCGAACATTTTCGCAGGGGGGATGCCCCTTTCCTTTGCAATGGAAAATGCAAGGTTGTGGATGTCAAGCGCAGGCACGCCATTCTCCAGCTTTCCGAAGAATGCCGCGGCGTTTTCGCCGGCTTTTTGCGGCTTGTAGGCAAATGCATATTCTTCCGGGATGAACTTCTTCTGCTCCCATGCCTCGATGTAGGGCTGGAGCTTCACCACTGCGGATGCGTCGCCTGTTGTGGAAACAATCTGGTCCCAGCTCCACTGCAGGTTGCGGTAAAGTATGAGGTCGATGAACGGCGTCTTCCAGCCCCTGCCGCCTGCAGCGCCTTCGGACGAGAGCTTTGCCGCAAGCGCGCGCTTCCTGTCAGCGCGCGAGAGGGATTCGGATTTGCCGGATGAGAGGAGCGCAAGCGCGTTCTCATAGTCGCCGATTGCGCGAAGCACGTTTTCAGGCGTGGGGCTGATGTCCACGTTCTCCTGGATGTCCGGCTTGAGGAGCATGTACTTGAGCACCTCGGCAGGGATGAGCTCCATCAATTCCTTCACGCCCATGCCCGTGCCCTTGCTCTTGCTGTATTTCTTGCCTTCGAACAATATGAACCCGAACTTGTAGCCGATTGGCGGCTCTTTCTTGAAGATTTCCTTGAAGACAGAAAGCAATGTGTCCCAGCTTCCGCCCCGTGTGTGGTGGTCCACGCCAGCCCCTTCCGCAGACGTGCCGAAATGGTCCATCCATGCAGGCCAGTGCAATCGCCAGGTGAATTTGTACTTGTGGTCCGATATTTTCGCCTTGCCGGTAAAGCCGCAGCCCTTTGCGTACTTCACGTCCCTGTCGCAGGCATATTCGTAGCTGTCGCCGTCATGGGAAACCACGCGCGTGGTGGAGACTTTGCCGCATTTTTCGCATACAGGCATTATGGGGGACCACCAGCCAGGGAGGGAATCGCGAAGCGAGGATTTTGCAACGATTTCCCGCACCTTTGCCTCATTCTTCAGGAAGAGCTTGGCATACTTGTCCATTGCGCCGCCTGCGTAAAGCTCGTTCGCGCGCACTATCTCGGGCTTGACGCCGAACCTGTCCATTGCCGCCTTTGCGTCGGCAAGGAAATATTCGCCGAATGACGCTGTTTTGCCGGTCGGGTCGGGCACGTCGGTGAGCGGCTTGCCCAGGTGCGGCTCGAGCACCGCGCGGTACTGCTCGAAAACGGAGGGCACGCCGTCAAATGCATCGTAAATGTCCGCCACGAAGATGTATTTTGCCTCCTTCTCAGCATAGCGGAGCGAGTCCACTATTGCCTGGGGGAAAAGGAATTCGCACACCGTGCCCAGGTGCGTGGGCCCCGACGTGGTCATGCCGCCGGAGATGACGTATGGCTCGCGCTTCTCAGCTATGATGCGCTGCGCAAGAAGCTCGGACCAGTGGAGGGACTTCTTTGCCTCGTCATCGTTCTTTTCGTCTGCCATGCGCTCACTTTGGGGGAAAGGATAAAAAAGAGTGACGTTTGCTGGTTTATCTGAGCATCCGCCCTTCGGGCGTCTGTTTAGGTTCGTGCGCTCACCTAAACATCCAGGCTTCGCCTGTCTGTTTCGCTTCATTCTTCAGCGAAACATCCCCTCGAAACCGCCCTTCTTGAAGTCCCCGTCGCCAAGGTCTGCAAGCGCTTTCTTCTGCTTGTCGCTCAAGTTGGTGGGCGTGCGCACGGTTACCCTGATGAGCTGGTCGCCTTTGCCCCTGCCGCGCACGTGCGGCATGCCTTCGCCTTTCAGGCGGAAAACCGTGTTTGTCTGCGTGCCTGCTGGGACTGTGAACTTTGCCTTGCCCGAAAGCGTGGGAACCTCTATCTCCGCGCCAAGCGCGGCCTGCGAGAAGCCGATTGGCGCCTCTATGAATATGTCGTCGCCTTCGCGCCTGAAAACTGGGTGCGTCTTTACTGAGACAAATACGTACAAATCGCCGTCTGAAGCAGGGCCGTGCTCGCCCAGGCCTTCCAGCCTGAGCTGCGAGCCAGTGTCCACGCCCGCGGGAATGTCCACCGAGAATTTTTCGTCCGTTTGCGCCATGCCGCTGCCCTCGCATGCCTTGCATGCCTTCGAGGGGCGCGCGCCTTTGCCATTGCATGCCGGGCAGATGCCAACGGAAGTGAAGCTTCCGAATGCGCCCATGCGGCGCACAGTCCTCACCTGCCCCTGGCCGCCGCATTTTGAGCATGTCGCGACCTTGCTGCCCGGCTCTGCGCCGCTTCCCTTGCATGCGCTGCATTTCGCGTTGCGCCTGAATGCAAGCTCCTTTGAGGCGCCGTGCGCGGCCTCTTCCAGCGTGATGTGGAGGTCGTAGCGGAGGTCCGCGCCCTTGCCGCTCCTCCGCCTGTTGCCGCCCATGCCGCCGAACATGGAGGAGAATATCATGTCCTCGAATGGCGAGCCGCCCCCGAACGAGAAGCCCGAGCCGCTGAAAATGTCGTCGAAGTTCGCATTCCTGAAGATGTCCTCCTGGGAGTAGCGCTGGTCAAACCCGGCATGCCCGTACTGGTCATAGGCCGCGCGCTTGTCCGAGTCGGAGAGCACCGCGTATGCCTCGGAGATTTCCTTGAAGCGGTCCTCCGCGCCAGCGTCCTTGTTCTTGTCAGGGTGGAATTTCATGGCAAGCGTGCGGTAGGCGTCCTTGAGCTGCTCCGCTGTTGCATTGCGCGCAACGCCGAGTATTTCGTAGTAATCCCGCTTGGCGGCCATGGTCTTGCCTCTAGTGGACGTAGTGCTATTATACGCGCATTTAAGTTTATAAATGTTAATACGGTGTTAACAGGTAAACGCTGTTCGCGCCACCATCGCCACGCGCCTGCTACTGCGCCTCGATGCCCTCGAGTATTTTCCTTTTCAGCCCGACAACCGGATAGACGATAAGGAGGTAGAACACTGGCACCAGCACAAGGCCCTGGAGGATGCCGTAATCCATGACCATGCGCGTGTATGTGGATGTCTGGGGAACGAACGTGATAGTGCCGGATATGTTTGAGTCTGAGCTGATTTGAATCTGGCTGAGCTTCCACTCATATGAATACTGCCCGCCCAGGACGATTTGCGTGCAGTTCGTGGAAAACGGCCGGACGCCCACGCTGGTCTGGTTGTTGAAGACGACATCCCACCTGTAGTTCGGGGTTGTTGTGGAATTGTCAGGCAGTATGACAGTGCTCCCGTTGTCCGCAAAGCATATTGTGGGCGAGCCGTGGTTGACAAACGGGGGGAAATCCAGGTATTCTGCAAGCGGGAACAGGGAGTTTATCTTGTTTGTGACAAAGGAATCCGCGCCGTTGTGCACGAATGCGTAGGTCACTGCCCGCGGCGAGCCGCCCTGCGCGTCGTTTGGCGTGTTGAGCTCCTGCCCCACGATGTATTGCGTGTGCGGAAGCACAAGGGCGCCAAGCATGAAAGGCAATAGCACGAGCAGGGCAAACCTCAATGCATAGGAAATGAATTTGCGGTCCATGATATTACCTATTATTACCCGTCGCCAATTCCTTATAATCCTATTCCGCAGCCAGCGTGCCAGCCGCATCCTGCGCCATCGCAGGGGCGCCTTACTCTGCGACAAGCACGCCCCTGCACATGTTCATGCCGCAGTGGTAGGGGTAATTGCCAGGCGTCGGGGGCGTGAATGTGGCATCCACTGCCTGCCCGTTCCTTGAGACGAGCTGCACCCCCACCCTGTCGATGAGAAGCTGCGCGCAGCAGCCGGCGTTGTTCGCGGTGAATGTGAAGTGCACGGGCACGCCCGCCTTTACGCGTATCTCGTTCTTGTCATAGCCCGAGCCAGTGGCAGTGAGGGAGACTTCCTGCGTTGCGCCCGAGCCAGGAGGCGCGCCGCCCGCCCCGCCTTGCGGCGGCTCGTAGGTCGGCTTTGCATTTTCATCTATCGGGTGCGAGCTTATGCCCTGCGCATTGCTGCCCATCAGCATGAAGCCGAAAAATGCAATTGCTATTACAACTGCCGCGCCAAACATTAGTTTTTCATTTCCCATTTTACCACCCTTATTGCCCGGAATACTTGCAGTCCGCAGAGACAATGTGCATCATGTCAAGCGGCGTGTTGGTCTTTTCAAGCACAGCCGCAACCACCACGTCGTTGCCGAAGAAGCCGCTTATCTGGTCGCCAGGCTTTGTGAACTCCTTTTCGGAGCGCATTGCCGCAGCCTCGTCAGCTCCGAATGCCATTGGGCATAGGCGCTTGCCATAAATGTCCCTTGCCTTGAAATCATTCATGCTGCCCTCAGCAATCTTCAGCTTCATGGGCGGCGGCGAGTTTTCATTGTAAACCATGAACATCCCCGGCCCGTCATCCTCCGCAAGCGCGAAAATGAGCTTGCTTCCATTTATCTTGTCAAACTGAGGCTTGGAGAGGAAGTGGAACATGTCAAGCGGTGCGCCCGTCTTGCCAAGTATGCCCTCTACAGTGGTGTCTATGCCGAAGAAGCCCTTGAGGGAATCGCCTGGCTTTGAGAAAAGGGATTCCCCGCGCATCATTGCCGCCTCTGAGGCGCCAACCACCATGCTGTTGTCTTCAGGGATGGGGTTGCCCTCTGACGCAGAAAGCTTGGCAAGCGCGTTGTTGGGGGCGAGGGCGAAAATCTTCAGGTTCCCGTCCGCAAAGCCTGCCTTGTACTCCGCGGCTGTATAGAATGACGCGTCGGATTTTGCCATGCCGGAGCTTCCGCCGTATGCAAAATACGCGCCTGTCCCCAGCAGCATCACCGCCAGCGCGAAGATTGCCGGGTACTTGTTTTCCGAAATGAAAGAGATTATTCCCATCAAAAACACCCCTATAATTTTATCCACCTAAGCGTGAGCGCGTTTGTCACCACTGACACGCTTGACATCGCCATTGCCCCGCCAGCCATTATGGGCGAGAGAAGGATGCCATACGTTGTGTAGAGCAGCCCTGCGGCAATAGGTATGCCCACCACGTTGTAGATTAGCGCCCAGAACATGTTCTGCTTTATCTTGTTCATGGTTGCCCTGCCAAGCTTGATGGCGCGGGCAACATCCTGCGGGTCCGAGCGCATGAGCACCACGCTTCCGGATTCCATGGCAACGTCCGTGCCTGAGCCCATTGCGATGCCGATGTCGGCCTGCGCAAGCGCCGGCGCGTCGTTCACGCCGTCGCCCACCATGACCACGTGCTTGCCTTGCGCCTGCAGTTTGCGCACATAATCCGCCTTCTGCTCGGGCAGCACGCGCGCAAAGTAGGAGCCTATGCCTGCCTTTTGCGCAATCGCCTTGGCTGTAAGCTCGTTGTCCCCTGTGAGGAGATAACTAACAATTCCGAGTTTTTTGAGGTCGGAAACCGCCGCGACGGAAGTGGGCTTCACGTCGTCGGCAACCGCGATTATGCCGAGCAGTTGCTTTCCCTTGCCTACAAACATCGCGGTCTTGCCCTGCGCCTCAAGCGCCTCGGCGGCTGTTGCCACCTTGCCGCTTTGCTCGCCGAACATCCTGAAGCTGCCGATGCTGTACGTCGCCGCCCCAATCTTTGCGCTCACGCCCTTGCCCGCGTGCGCCTTGAATGCGCCCACCTTGGCAAGCTTTATCCCGCGCGTCTTTGCCTCGTTCACGATGGCGTCGGCAAGCGGGTGCTCGGACGGTTTTTCAAGCGATGCGGCAATGAAAAGCAAGGTGTCGGCAGGCACATTCAGGAGAGGCACCACGTCTGTGACTTTTGGCTTGCCCATTGTGATGGTGCCGGTCTTGTCGAATATCACCGCATTCACCTTGTGCATGGTCTCAAGCGACTCGGCGTTCTTTATCAGTATCCCCTTCTGCGCGCCAATGCCTGTGCCCACCATTATGGTGGTCGGCGTGGCAAGCCCTAGCGCGCATGGGCAGGCAATCACGAGCACCGAGACTGCAAGGATGAGCGCAAATGAGAATGCCTGTGCTGCGATGAAGTACCAATAAACGAATGTGAGCGCTGCGATTACTATAACAACAGGCACGAAATATGCGCTCACCGTGTCAGCGAACCGCTGGATGGGCGCGCGGCTGCCCTGCGCCTCCTCCACCAGCTTCACAATCCTCGCAAGCGTGGTTTCCGCGCCCACTTTGGACGCCTTGAAGGTGAAGCTTCCGTGCTTGTTTATGGAGCCGGCAATCACCATGCTCCCTTTTGTCTTTTCCACAGGGATGGATTCGCCTCTCACCAGCGACTCGTCCACTGCGGAATCGCCTTCCGTCACAATGCCGTCCACAGGTATGCGCTCGCCTGGCTTCACCACCACCCTGTCGCCCACGAGCACTTCAGACGAGGGGATTTCAAGCTCCTTTCCGTTGCGGATGACGTGCGCCATCTTTGGCGAGAGGTCCATGAGCTTTTTTATCGCCTCGCTTGTCCTGCCCTTTGCCACAGCTTCAAGGTATTTTCCAAGTATGACCAGCGTGATGAGCGATGCCGATACCTCGAAATACTGCTCGGACACCAGCCCGAAAAGCGCGGCAAGCGAGTAGAAATAGGCCGCGCTTGTGCCCACTGCGATGAGGGTGTCCATGGATGCCGTGCGGTTCCTGGCGGCTGCGAAGGCGCCGCGGTAAAAGTCCGCGCCGATTATGAACTGCACCGGCGTGGAAAGCAGGAAGAGGAGAAGGATGCGATAGGGGAAGTCCATGAGGAACATGCCAAGCGCTACCGCCGGGATGGCAAGGATGGCGCCTGAAACCAGCTTGAGCTTGAGCGCCGATATTTCATGCGCGCGCTCATTTTTCTCGCGCTGCGCGTCAAACCCTGCCGAAGCAGAGTAGCCCAGTGACTTTACCCGCTCGATTATCTTTTCTGCGCTTTGCTGCGACTCGTCGTATTCCACCTGCGCGCGCGCCGCAGCGTAGTTGACGTTGGCGGATTTCACGCCCGGGAGGCGCGAGACGCCTTTTGTGATGAGCGCGGCACAGCTGGCGCAGTGCATGCCGTTTATGGTAAAGTCCTCTTTTTTCATGAAATCCCCCTCTGCCCTAACATCGCATTGCCCATTTCTTATCGTGCCACGAACCAAATCATTCATCCGCCGCAGCCGCAGCCGCCACCTGAGCCGCCGCATGAGCCCGCTGCCGCCTTTGGCGCATTGCCTGTGAATGCTGCCACCGAGCCGTCGGCTTCCTCCACCACTATGGTGCCGCGGTACATGCCCATGGAGCATGAGAAACTGAAAGTGCCTGATTGCTGAGGCGTGAATTCTATCACGTTGTCATTCGCGCTCAGCACTTTCCTCACCCCGAAGTCAGGCATCACTATGCTTTTCGAGCAGCCAGGCATGCTATTGATGTCTGCCACCAGCTTTACGGGAATCCCCTTTTTCACGCGGATGGGATTGGGATAGTAATTTGCGCCCTGAACGGAAAGGGTTACTTGCTGCACCCCTCCCTGCACTGCCGCAAGCGCGCCTGCCTGCTGCTGCCCCCCGGCCTGCTGCGCTCCGGATGGAGCCGCTGCCAATTGGGCTGCCCTTGCCCCTCCGCAGGAGGTTGCAGACAGCTGGCCCTGCTGCGCATAGACTGGCGACACCAGGGCGCCGAACGCCATGAAGGCGAACGCCCCTACCACCACTGCCACGACCAATGCCCAGAATATTTTCTCGGTTTCCATATTATCACCTCAATATGCCAGCCCGCTTGCAAAATGCGGCGCAAACAGGATCACTGCCACTGTCAATGCCAGGAGAACAAGGGCAAGGGCAAAGAAGTTCAATGGCTGCATGAACTTCACCTCGCCGCGCTTTCCTGCATAATAGTATATCATGTATTTCAGGCCTGCGAGCACAAGCAGGTTGGAAGCCACGAACAGCGGCATGAACTCGCCTAGGTGGTCAAACTGCATCATCACCGTGAGCATGGCGCCCATGGTGCCACCCATTATCCCGGCCATCAGCCCCTCCATTGCGCCCATTATGCCGCATGCCTTGCCGACGTAATAACCGAGTGCCATGCCGATAAGCATGCCAAACACGCTGCCCACGAACATCCCGTTCGTGGCACCCACTATGGCGCCGAAAAGGAAGCCTGCGGACATCCCGACAGTCATGCCCACCATCATGCCTTCCATGCAGTTGAAGTGCGACTTGTACGCGCGCGCAAGAGCGACCGCCCCGCCCACAGCCACAGCAGAAAGTGCGGAATAGACCATGTAAAGCGCGTATTTGTTCGGCGTGCCGAAAACAAAGTAAAGCGCGGCGCAGAGAATGAAAAAGGATGCTACGGAGTATGTGAAGCACTCGCGGAGAGCCTTTGTGGCTGGCTTTCCTGCAATGAAGTCCGACATGAATGTGGAAAGCTGCTTCTCAAGCGGCGTGCTGGGAGGGAGCTCGTCAAGGGAATAGCCCGCCTTTTCTATTGCAGATTCGATTATGGACTTGTCGCCATCATAATCTATTATTGCAAAACCCTTGCTGGCACTGATTTCTTTCACGCTTGCGCCTGCTTTCTCGACTGCGCGCGTGATGAGCTTCTCGCACGTCTCGCAGGTCATTCCGCTTATCGCTATTTTTTCGGTTTTCATGTCAACACCCTATTCTGCCTTGTAGCCTGCGCCGGCAATTGCTTTCTTCACCGCGCCTGCGTCTATTTTGTCCCCTTCAACGTCCACTGTTCCTTTTTTCCAGTCTGCCTTCACCGACTTGACGCCGGCTATGTCGCCTATGTCCATCTGCAGCAGCTTCTCGCATGAAGGGCAGTGCATGCCCTTTACCTTGAATGTTTGCTTCGCCATATTAGCCACCTCACCCGATAAATTTGCAAGCAGCCCTGATTTAAAGCAGGTTACCCGCTCGCGGGGCAGCTGCCTTGCGGCTCACAGTCTATGCCGCAACAGCAACGCTTAATTAATATACCCTTGAAACTAGTTTCAGGCTGTGAAACGGGTGAAACAATGGACTTTTCTCGGAATAAAACCATGATGGGAGTGGTGGCAGTGCTGCTGCTTCTTTTCGTTGTTGCGATATTTTTCTACAACCGGACCCTAAACGACCTTGCCGCAAGCAGCTGCACAGAGGATGCCAGCATCTGCCCGCATGCAAAGGTGGTGGACACGCAGAACCTTGTGATTGGCGTGCTTGCGGTGGTGATTGCCATAATGGCGGGATGGCTGATGTACAACGCTTATTTTGCAAAGCCAGCGCCATCTGACGCCGCGCCCGCAGCGCAGGCAGGGCAGGAAGCAAAGGCAGCACAGGGCAAGAAAAGGAAAATCGCCGCGGCAGAGCTTGATTCCGACGAAGCGCGCGTGGTCGCCTTCATCAATGAAGGGAACGGCTCGGTTTACCAGTCCGACATCCTGAAAAAGACAGGCTTCTCAAAGGTGAAAGTCTCGCGCCTGCTTGACAGGCTGGAGCAGAAAGGCCTGCTTGAGAGGAAAAGGCGCGGGATGACGAATCTTGTGGTTGCAAAGTAAACTTCTTAGCATCCGAACCAGCTATCCGGAGACACGGTGGACATTTCAGCACCCGAACTCGCCGCCCAATGACGGGTCGCACGTGAAGGGGTTGATGGTCTGATTTGCTGAAAGGGTGCCGGGCGTGGTTCCGTTCACCACGTAGTCTGAGTAGTCGCGCGCGATTTCAAGCCAGCCAGCGGTGAGGTGCTTTGCATGGATTTTGTTTTCCGCAAGCGCGAGGCCCACGCTGCGCGAGAGCATGCAGTAGCTGCTGTAGCAGTAGTTGATTGCCGTTGCGTTCTTTGGAAGCTTGGAGTACGCTGCAAGAAGCTGCGCGGTGTCCATCTGCCCCGCAGGGATGTTCACCGCAGTCACCATGTGCCCTGCCGCATACTCGGAAGGAGTGCGGAGGTCGACCAAAATGCCTGGCTGCTTGCCTGTGCGAAGCTCGTACAAGTAGTCCGAAGGGCTAATGCTTACCGCGGTTTCCGCTGCATAGAAGTCAAGGAAAACGTCAGTTGCAGGGCTCGGTGCGGGCAGGCTCGCCGGAGGGGCCAGCAATGCAGATGCCGCCCCGAACGCGATGATGCCCACCATTGCGCCGATGAAGCCGCAGGCGAGGAATAGTTTTTGGCTTGGGTTCATGGAATCGTTATACCTTTTTGCAGTCAGCATCATAAACGTTTCCATTGCCGCCCTGCTGATGCACGCGTCTCTGGAAATATCAGTTGTAAGAAATAGTAGAATATGCCTATTTTATAAAATGTTCTGAACAGGTAAATGCCCATGAAACCGTTCTTGCTTCAGCGCACCCCAACCAGCCTTAAATGCCAGGTGGTTTGGAAAGGAAAATCGCCAATTGTCATTGAGAATAAGCCGGTGCAAATAGCAGCAGTCCCCTTGAATGGGAACAGCAGGCAGTTAAGGGACGGGAAAATTTCCGGGGACGTGCTCAGGGATTGCATAATAGTGCATCCGCGCTACGTCGAAAAATACACCGAACATAAGATACTTGAAGTTCGCGGGCTGAGGCTGGGCCGCACTATAGACGTCTTGCTTGATGAGCCTTTTTCCATTGCAGGTGAGAACCACTGGGTGATGAATTTCAAAGGGGTGGGAGCTGATGCAGATGCCCCCATGGCCATACATCCGACCCAATGGTGGTGGATTAGCGGGTATGTGGCGGATCACTGGGCTCCCAGGGAAGATTGCGACAAGTTCGGCCGCAGGTGGGGGGTCGTTCAGGATAAGGAAGCCTGGTCGGAAATGAACGAGGACGTGATGCAGCCCCTAGGAATAGACATGGTAATGCATGTGCAGGCGAACAAGATGCCGTGGAAAGTAATCAGGCAGATAGAGCAGGTGACAGGATTTGGAAATGAAGACCTCGAGCTTTCCCAGGTAGTGCGGTCATGCAAGACAAACATGCGCATGATATCGGCCTACGCGCTCGGGGCATTCAACAGGTATGGCGTAAACGCAGAGAGGATTGCAGAGATTGATGCAAAAATACTGTCTGCCCAAATCCGGCTTGCGCAGCAGCAAAAAATGTTTGGCTCCAGCGGGGACATACTTTCCAACCGCTATGTAGATGGCACCTTGACCGATTCTGAGAATTTTGCCTTGCGGAAATTTGAGATATACAACTGCATGAAATTCATTGCACTAGTGATACATTCAAGCATATCGGTGCTGGAGGAGACGGCAATACCTTGGTATCTCGAAACCCTTGCCAAAAAGACAGGGATTCCATTCGACAAAAAGCCGCCGGTCGAATATTATTTCAATTATCCTGGGAAAACCCCAATGTGGCTATCATCCTATGAAACGCCACGCGTGCCAGTAATTGTTGAGAAAAGCGAGAGGCTCGTAGAACGCACTTGCAGGGATATGATGAAGAGGTTCGGCGAGGCGTTCGAGGAGTGGGTTGGCGGGCGGATCTGATTGCATTCCATCAGACTTTCTTGTAATCCGCGTCGTAGACATTCCCATTCCCGCCTGGGTCGCCTGAGCCTGCGCCTCCTTGCGGCCCGTAGCCCGTGGGCCCGTCATCGCCTGGCGCGCCTGCGCCGCCCTGTCCGGGGCCGCCCGTTCCCTGACCGCCTGCGCCCTGCCCCTTGTACATCGAGGCGCCTGCGTCCTGGAGCACTTTCTTGAGCTTGTCAACTGCGAGCTTGAGCGCCGCCATGTCGTTCTTGGGAAGGGTGTCCTTCACTTCCTTTGCAGCCTCGCGCACCTTGTCGGCAAGGGACTTGTCAAGCTTGTCGCCCAAGTCAGCAAGCGTTTTTTCGCTTGTGTAGACCAGGGACTCAGCCTCGTTTTTCAGCTCGGCTTCCTCTTTCAGGCGCTTGTCGGTCTCTGCAAATTCATCCGCCTCGCGCATTTTCTTTTCAATCTCGGACTTGTCCATCTTGTGGGGAGCCATGATTTGCATTTTCTGCTCCTTGCCAGTGCCCATGTCCTTTGCGGTCACGTGGATGAGGCCGTTGGCGTCGATGTCGAACGACACCTCTATCTGCGGGATGCCGCGAGGCGCAGGGGGGATGCCCATCAGCTGGAATTTTCCGAGCTCCACATTGTCCCTCGCCATTGCGCGCTCGCCCTGGAGCACGTGTATTTCCACCGAGGTCTGCGAGTCGGCGTCCGTTGAGAATATCTGCGACTTCTTGGTGGGGATGGTGGTGTTCCTTTCAACGAGCTTGGTGAAGACGTTGCCCCTGGTTTCGATGCCAAGCGAAAGGGGCGTGACGTCAAGCAGCAATATGTCCTTCACGTCGCCGGAGATGACGCCCGCCTGTATGGCTGCGCCCATTGCCACGCATTCCATGGGGTCCACGCCGCGCTCCACCTTCTTTCCGAAGATGCCTTCCACGAACCTCTGCACGATTGGCATGCGGGTGGGGCCGCCCACCATTATCAATTTGTCAATCTGGGAGGGAGAAAGCTTGGAGTCTGATAATGCGCGCTGCACAGGCACCTTGCACCTGTTCACTATGGGCTCCACTATCTCCTCAAGCTTTGCCCTCGTGAGCTTGTATGTGAAATGCTTTGGGCCTGTCTTGTCCGCTGAGAGGAAAGGCAGGTTGATGTCGCTTTCAAGCAATGTGGAAAGCTCTATCTTTGCCTTTTCGCCTGCATCGCGAAGCCGCTGCATTGCCTGCTTGTCAGTTTGGACATCCAGGCCTGTTTCGCGCAGGAACACGCCTGCGAGATGGTCCACAATTGCGTTGTCCATGTCGGTGCCGCCTAGCGCAGTGTCGCCTGAAGTGCTTTTCACCTCGAAAACGCCCTTGCCGAAGTCCATTATGGTGACATCAAGCGTGCCGCCGCCCAAATCGAAAACGACTATCTTTTGGTCCTTTCCCGCCTTGTCAAGCCCGTATGCAAGCGCTGCCGCAGTGGGCTCGTTTATGATGCGGACGACCTCAAGCCCTGCGATTGCGCCGGCATCCTTTGTCGCCTGGCGCTGGTTGTCGTCAAAGTATGCAGGCACGGTGATTACCGCCTTTTCCACCTTGTCGCCAAGGAACATTTCAGCGTCCTGCTTTATTTTCTGGAGAAGGAAAGCTGAAAGCTCCTGCGGGCGGTACTCCTTGCCGAATGCCTTGTAGCGGAAGTCCGTGCCCATCTTGCGCTTGAATGCGGAGAACGTGCCGTCGGTGTTGGCTATTGCCTGCCTGCGCGCAGGTTCGCCAACGAGCTTGAGCCCTTCCTTTGTGAATGCCACGTAGGAAGGGAATGCCTTGCCGTACTGCGTCGCGCCTTCGGCTGACGGGAGTATGGCTGCCTTGCCGCCTTCCATCACTGCCGCTGCAGAGTTGCTTGTTCCCAAATCTATTCCGATTATTTTTGCCATTTGTCTCACCTTTTTAGTTTGCCAATATCAATTTGTTTCGTCAGTATACGTTGAGCGTAGAAAGCACCACGCATTCATTCTGCCCGGATTTGCTGCTGAAGCACACCGCTGTGCCTTCATCCCCATCTGCGGTTTTCGCCGAGGATATGCCGCTTATCTGGTAGCCGGACGAGACAAGGAAATTGCCGAATGCCTCGATTGCCGCAGAGCTTGCAACCGCCTTTTCATTGTAATCCACGCGGAAGTACCCGTCGCGCTCCGTGACGAACGAGAGCGCGTGCGTGCGCGCGTTCATGTATTCGTTGAAGTGCGGCAGTATATTGTCAGCGACCGCTGTCTGGTCGGCAACAAGGTGCACAATTGCGTATCCGTTCATGCTCCCACCTCTTTCTCATCGGTTTTTTTCACTGGTTCGCCTTTCTTCCCGGATGAAACTGAAACCATCGCGTGCTGCAGAACTTCACCCCTGAAAAAGTACCCCTGCCTTATCACGCGCACAATCGCGCCTTCCGGCGCGCTTGAGTCCTCGCGCAGCGCGACCTCGTGCCTGAAAGGGTCGTACTTTTCGCCTTCAAGCTTCATTGGCTGCAGGCCCTCGTTCTCGAATGACGCGCGGAGCTTGGCAAGCACCATCAGGGTGCCTGCGCGCGCCTGCCCTTCGGGCAGCTTGCCGACTTCCTTTTCCGCGAAGCCAATTTCCTCGTAGATGGGAAGCAGGCGCAGCATCACCTTTGCCTCAGAATGGAGGCAGAGCGCCTCCTTTTCCTTTGCAGTCCTTTTCTTGTAATTGTCAAACTCGGCGGTCAGGCGCAGCAGCCGATCAGTTAGCTCGGAGAATTCCGCCTCGAGCGCATCCTGCGCCTGCTCGGGCGCGGACGGCCCAGTTGCCGCCTCTTCAATGGGCAGCTTCTTATCCGCCTCCACGCGCTTTTGCGTTGCGTCGGCCTTCGCCCCGGCAGGTTTTGCAGCCGGCTCGGTGTTGGGGTTGCTGTTTTTTTCCATAAGAACCACGATTAGGGCAGCCTTCTGCGGCGCTTGAACTGCTCGTCGAACTCGCGCTCCATCTGCGCAAACTGCTCGTCGAATTCGCGCGCCATCTCGTCCATTTCCGCAAAATTCCGCTCCATTTCCTTGCGGAACTCCAGTATCATGTCCTCGGCGGAGCGCACGCGCAGTATGTACTTGCCTTCCTCGCGCCTCACAAAGCCTGCGCCCTCGAGGCGCTTCATGTGATGTATTATAGTGATGCGGTTTATGCCGGAAAGCTCGGACAGCTCCGAGCCGCCGACCGGCTGGCCGCGCGAGTGCACCATCATGACGCGCAGCACCTGGGGCAGCGTGGCGTCGGTGTCGCGCTCGCTCATCAGGCGCATCTTCCTGCAAAGCTCGACAAGCTCCCCTTCCTGGCCGGCTTCCTTCTTCGCCGTCATCAATTCTGTTTTTGGTTTGGGCATTTTTGCTCACCGTCTCAACTGTTAACTTGTTATGAACAAAGGTTAATAAATGTTAATATGATGTTAACACTGTCAAGCATATGTTGACACAGGCACGCAAGCGCGGCTAAGCTATGGCAAACCAGCAGAGAGCTGGTTTGCTAGATAGCAGTCGATGTGCATTTTGCTGATGCAAAATGCATCAGACATTTTCGCTACGGCGAAAATGCCGAGCATCTCTGCGAGACTGCTATATGTATAAAAAGGGGAGGGCTGAAATGCCAAACATGCGCGGAAATATTGCCCTTATAGCATTAGTCTCGCTTGCGCTGCTGTTCGGCTGCACCGGAAGCAGCGTGCCGCAGGAAAAGTACGACGAGCTTGCAGCCTCGTGCAGCAAGGCGAAGGCGGACGATGCGTCATTGCTTGCATCGGAGATTGCAAAGACCAGCGCGGCAAATGCGAAGGTTTCCTCCTGCACTGCGGAAAAGCAGTCGCTTGAGTCGCTCCTGGCCGTGAGGGAGCAGGAGAACGGTGCGCTGCGCGCAGAGGAGGCGGTGCTTGCAAAAGCAAGGGCGAAGATGGACCTTGCCGTGCAGTACAACGCGACAATAGGCTATTACATGGAGGCATTCGGGCCGGGAAGATTGCCCAACACCGCGCGGCTCAAGAAGATAGACACGCAGGTGGATTCGCTCAATGACAGCGCGCTCCGGCCGCTTTGGCTCGGAGTGAAGGGCTGCCAGGGGATTACCGGCTGCGACACTGCGAAGGCAAAGTTCCTTGCGTATATCGACGGCAGGATGGCGGCGCTTCGGCTCGAGGCGGCCGCCATTGTGGGGACAACCCCGGGCTAGCAAAGGCACGGGCAGGCAATGAAAAATTTCCAGAGAAATTTTTCAGCTATTGGAAATTGCGCAAGCAATTTACAATACAAGGACAAATTTCCAGAGAAATTTGTCCGCATATGGAAATCCGATAGGATTTACATATACAAAAAAAAGCCCGCGCGCAACACGCGGGCTTGCAACGATGGTGAACAACATGCGCAAATTCACAACCACCGAGGAAATCCCTATCCCTGCAAAGCTCATAGACCAGGTGCTGGGGCAGGACGAGGCGGTCAAGCTTGTCAAGAAGGCTGCAGTGCAGAAAAGGAACGTGCTCATGATAGGCACGCCAGGCACGGGGAAATCCATGCTTGCGCAGGCAATGGCCGAGCTCATGCCGGCCACCTCGCTTGAGGATATCCTGGTTTACCCGAACCCTAATGACGAGAACCGCCCCATCGTGAAGGCAGTGAAGACATACCCGAGCGAGGACGAGATAAAGAAGGACCCCGGGCTTTTCCAGATGTATAGCTCGTTCCGCCAGATGAGGCGGGCGTTCGCGCAACTGTCAGGTGCAGCCGCCAAGTCAACCAAGAAGGAAAGGGAGGAGGAGGAACTTGGGCAGGGCAGGATGCTCCAGCAGGCAATGAAGAACCGCGACAATGCCGCGCAGGCAAGGGGAGGCAATGGCGGGATGATGTTCCTTTTCATCATGATTGCCGCGATAATATTTTTCTATGCCACAGGCGCGCTGAACAACGACAACAAGTGGTTCGTGCTTGCGGTGCTTGTGGCGATAGGCATGATGTACCTGCTTTACCGCTTCACCAATACGTTCGGCAGGCGCATGGGGGTGGGCATGTTCGACTACAACGACCCCAAGCTCATCGTGGACAATTCCGGGAAGAAGAACGCGCCGTTCGTGGACGCCACCGGCACAAGGGCAGGGGCGCTTTTGGGCGACGTGAAGCACGACCCGCTGCAATCCGGCGGGATGGGCACGCCAGCGCACCTGCGCGTGGAGAGCGGCGCGGTGCACCGCGCGAACAAGGGGGTGCTTTTCATAGACGAGGTCGCATCGCTCAAGATTCGGAGCCAGCAGGAGCTCCTCACCGCGATGCAGGAGAAGAAGTATTCCATCACCGGCCAGAGCGAGAACTCGTCCGGGGCGATTGTGAAGACAGAGCCCGTGCCATGCGACTTTGTCCTGGTGGCGGCAGGCAATTACATGGACATGCAGGGGATGCACCCGGCGCTGCGCTCGAGGATTCGGGGCAACGGCTATGAGGTTTACGTCCAGGACAGCATGCCCGACACGCCCGAGAACGAGGACAGGTATGTCCAGTTCGTGGCGCAGGAAGTGAGGAAGGACGGGAAAATCCCGCACTTCACCCATGCTGCTGTCCAGGAGATAGTGGACGAGGCGCGGAGGAAGGCAGGGAGGAAGAAAAGGCTTTCCTTGAACCTGCGCGAGCTTGGCGGCCTTGTGAGGGCGGCAGGCGACATTGCCAACGAGGAAAAGGCTGTGCTAGTGGACGAGAAGCACGTGATGACAGCGCGCGGGCTTGCCCAGACAATAGAGCAGCAAGTGAGCAGACGCTTCGTGGAAAGCAGGAAGGATTACCCTGTGTTCGGCACCGAAGGCTCAAGCGTGGGCAAGGTGAACGGCCTGGCAGTGCTTGGCGATTCCATGGCAGGCCTTATCATGCCCATTGTGGCTGAAGTCACGCCTGCGTCCTCGAAAGCAGAGGGCAAGCTGATTGCAACTGGGAAGCTTGGCAAGATTGCAAAGGAGGCCGTGGAGAACGTCTCGGCGATAATCAAGAAGCATATCGGCAAGGACGTTTCGCAATACGACATGCACGTGCAGTTCCTGCAGACCTACGAAGGCGTGGAGGGGGACTCTGCTTCCATTTCCATTGCGGTTGCCATCATTTCCGCAATGGAAGGCGTGCCTGTGAGGCAGGACATTGCGATGACAGGCTCCCTTTCAGTGCGCGGCGAGGTGCTGCCAGTGGGCGGCGTGACAGGGAAAACCGAGGCTGCAATCGAGGCAGGCCTTAAGGCGGTCGTGGTGCCGCGCAGCAACGAGGACGACATATACCTTTCCAGGGGCCTGCGCGGGAAGATAAAGATAGTGCCCGTTGACAACTTCGTGGACGTGCTCCAGTACGCGCTTGTGGATTCGCAGAAAAAGCGCGCGCTCATACGGAAGATGGCGGGCATACTGCACTTCAAGAAAAAGCGATAGGGCAAAAGGAAAAGATAGGCCCGGGAATCAGCGCGCAAGCGCGATGAAAAGCGTGGTTTCCTCGCCCGTCTCCTTGCCCTTGGATTTGCTTTTTAGCGGAAGCTCGGCGGAAATGACCTCCATTGATTTTCCATGCTTTTCCTCGAGGCTTGCCATGTCATTCTTTACGACGATGTCAAGCATGGCCTTGGTTTGGCAGACCCACAGGTAAGCGTCAGGGTCTTTGATGGACTTGAACTGCGCGGACGTGGCGCTTATCTTCTCGTGCTGGCCTGAGAGGCTGCGCACTATCCTTCTCACGCCCATGCGATATGAAACGTTTTGGTCCGCGCATAGCATGGACAGGTAGAGGGCATCGCCCTTGACAAAGCCGCGCATCGGCGCGCTTGCTGCCCTTGAGAGCCCGCTTGCGTAAAAATTCTCGAAATTGGCGCGCAGGGCGAACAGGACATTTTTCCTGATGAGAAGGAGCCTTGATGCTGGCTGTGCCAGCTCGCTGGACGGTAGCAGGTCCGCGCGCGCAAGCGCGGCAGGCGACGTATCCGCTATCAGCTGCTTGGCAGGGGGCGCAGCATCCCTTTTGAATGGGTTAAGGAACAGCTCTTTTGACATGATGATTGATTGATTACCATTAATTTAATAAGCCATCGATGCATTAAATGGAATGCAGAGCAGACAGGTGATCGCATGAAACTAGGCTTGGAAAAGAACCGAGTCAGCACTATAACTGGCAGCGGATGCCTTGTTTTTTCAAAGCTGCGCAAGGCGTTTTGCAGCTTTAGGGTGAAAAGGGAAGAGATTGCGGGCAGCGCCGCGCTTGCAGATACCCACAGGAAAAAGGCAAGGGAGCTTGAAAAGGGCGCAGATGGCTGCAGCGACCAGAAATGGGCTCTTGCCGCGGCTGCCCGTTGCGACGAGGCAGGTGAGTGCAACAGGCTGGCAGGGGAACTTCGGAACATTGGCAACGAGGAAGCCGCCATTGGGATGGAGGAAAGGGCGGCATGCGCAATTGCCCGCGCGGCAGCCATGACAATGAATATGGGAAGATATGATGAGGCGCTGGCGCTCTTCCAGAAGGCAGAGGCGCAGCTGGGCAGCGTAGTGAAGGGATATATCCAGGCGGGCAACGCAGAAAAAGCGAAGATGGCGGGCAGTGTGCTGGTGCATGTGCAGAACATAATCCGGGACTACAATGGGACATTCCTGCTGATGGTTGATTTGCCCGCGACTTTCCCCTTCTAGCGCGCGCACCATAACAATATGCACCCCAGCCGTGCGCACTACAAGTTGTAGTACGCCCCAACAGTACCCCTTTTTTTGTTCAATTTGAGGGAGATGGAGATAAATATATAAAACGCCATAAGCAATAATCTCGTATGAGAAACTGTAAATTTGCTTGTTTTGTATTCATAGTTCTGATGCTTCAGTTAAGCGCGAATATGACCGACAACAGGACGTTAAACAGCGGTGAAGGTGTTTGGGAAGGCAGCTGGGGCCGATTGTGGAATGGCCCAGAATGCAACGAGTCATTTTACTACAAATATGCGGAAGTGAACGTTAGTTTCTGCGAATCGATTCCTGACAACTGCCCTATTAACTACGGGGTAGGAAACACGATTTTTGGAAGGAGAGACTGGTGTTTTATGACTGTTGCAGAAAAAGAAGGAAATCAGTCATTATGCGCTAAAATTGTTGATAACGGCACAAAATACGGTTCTGTTTTTGGCACTAGAGGCGGGCCCGCCTATATACAGGGATGCTACGGAGACATAGCAATATCAAAAAATGACAGTGCACTTTGTGATAATATCTCAGTTGAAACTCTCAGGGAAAGATGTAAGGCTGCGATTGCTCTGAATACGGCTACGATTACTGCTTGCGGAATGCCTGTCCTAATGCTGCTGCTTATTATCGGGATTGCGCTTGTTAGATGAAAAAAATCGGTTTGGTCGGGGAGTTATACTGCTTGCAGCACGCCCCAGCCGATGTGCATTTTGCACGAGCAAAATGCATCAGACATCGAGCGAAGCTCGATGCTGATCGACGCCGAAAGGCGGCGAGACTGGGGCGCGAAGTGAAACGGAGCGCCCCAGCCGATGAACGCGGAGCGTTCAGATTTTGGCGCGCAGCGCCAAAAGGCTGGGCGTCGAACTGAAAGTGAGACGCCCCAGCCGATGGAGCAGACGCAGTCTGCGACAGACTGGGGCGTCGAGCAGCAGCGATGTGCATTTTGCAAGAGCAAAATGCATCAGACATTTTCGCAAAGCGAAAATGCTGAAGACGCCCCAGCCGAGATTCGAACTCGGATCAAAGGCTTCGGAGGCCCTCATTCTATCCATTGAACTACCGGGGCGCAGTTGAATTGGTGATTTTGTTTAACAGAATAAGTTTTAAGGGGGGAGGTCAGGAGCAACCCTCGAACCAGGAGGGGGCGGAGCCCCCTCGGGGTTTTGGGATTGAACTACCGGGGCGCAGTCTGATTGTATTTCGGTGAATGCAACTTTTATTAATGGTGCGCGCGAATTATGCGCGGTGGGATCATGGCAAAGGAAGAAAAGGACGGAATCAGGCGCGTTTACCGCTCGAAGAAGAACAAGATGCTCGCGGGCGTTTGCGGCGGCATTGCGGAATATTTTGAAATCGACCCTGTGCTTGTACGCCTGCTGTTCGTGCTGTTCACGCTCATGGGCTTTGCGGGGATAATACTCTATCTTGTGGCGTGGCTCATAATGCCGGAGAACCCGAACTGAAAAAACTACCCGCCCACGATGTTCTGCGGCCTGCCCGAGAGGAAGCCCTCAATGTTATCCGCAGTGGTGGCAAGGATGCGCTGCAGCGCCTCGCTTGAGTTGAAGGCGTTGTGCGGCGTGATTATCACGTTCGCATGGTTGAGCAGTATGTGGTCTGCAAGCACGGTGCGCAGGTTGCACTCGCCTGCAAAGTCAGGCGCAAGGAGCTGGCGCTCCTCCTTGATGCCGCATTCCTCCTCAAGCGCGTCAAGCCCTGCGCCGGATATTTTGCCTGAGTCAAGCGCTTCTATGAGGGCGCGCGCATCCACAAGGCCTCCGCGCGCGGTGTTTATTAGGATGGCTCCTGTTTTCATCTTCGCCATTGACTCCTTGTTTATCATGTGGAAATTGCCCTTGTTGAGCGGGCAGTGCAGGCTCACTATGTCCGACTGCTGCAGAAGCTCGTCAATGCCGACCAGGCGGACGCCCTGCGCGGTTGCAGCATCGATATCGGTGTGCGGGGAAAAAGCGATGACTTTCATGTTGAACGAGCGCGCCATTTTTGCAAAGTGAGAGCCTATCCTGCCCAAGCCCACTATGCCCACTGTCTTGCCCTCCAAGTCAAAGGTGCGCAAGCCTGCAAGGGTGAAGTCTCCGCGCCTTGTCTTTTCCATGCACTGCGGGATTTTTTTTGCAAGGGAGAGCATGAGCGCCATTGTGTGCTCCGCCACTGTTTCAGAGCCGTACTCTGGCACGTTGCATGCTGCGACGCCCTTTGCCTTGCAGTCGGCAACCTTCACATGGTCAAAGCCGGTGGAGCGCGTGGCTACAAGCTTCACACTGGGAAGCGCCGCAAGCTCTTGCGCGCCCACTTTCGAGTAGATGAAAACGGAAAGGACGTCCGCGCCGGACGCCTTTGCAAGCTTTTCCTGCGAAAGCGCGCCATCGATGAAAACAAGCTCGTGCCCTTTCAGCCGTTTCGTGAAATACTCCTGTTCCCACTTCTCAAGCTCGAAGAATGCGAGTTTTGCCATGTAAGCTAAACGGGCGCGGAATTGATAAATGTTGCTACCTTGGTCAAGAGGCAGCGCGGCTCATTCACATATCAACTTTTTTAAGCACTTCCATGCACTTTTCGTGCGGGTGGCGGGATGGCTAATGCAAAAGTGAAAAGGGAAGCGGTAAAAACTGATGCAATAACCAGCCAGGCAAGGTCATTGAGCGCTTTTTCCAGGAGGCTTGCGGGCAGGGGGCATGCCAAGGATTCGGAGAAGAATGAATACAAGGATCTTGCCTGGAACTTCGGGCTGGCGCTTGCAGCAGAAGCCAGGGAACCCATCCTGAAAAGCAGGCATGCGAAGGAAAGCGGGCCGCTTCGGATTGAATTTGCGGTGCTGGCAAATGCAGGCGAGGACTTCATGAAACCGGTGAGCACGGACGGCATGTGCGATTGCCCGGGGGGCTACACGATAGGCGAAACGGCCCGCATAGACGCGCGCGGGAATGGAAAATTCACATTCACAATTCCGAGGCTGATGGGCAGCGGGCCCATCACTGACATAGGGGGAATGGAAATCGACTTGAAAGAGGGGAAAGTGTCAGTGACCTACCCGAACAAGGAAAAGGAGGCCGGCGCCCTCGCAGATATCGGGCAGGCATTTGCGAAATATATTGAAGCCCTGGTCGGCTGACCCGCCCGGGCAGGCGGATGCCGCGCTCTCCGAGTATCTGGCTTCCATCAGGAACGCCAGATATTGGCTTACATCTCCACTGTGCCGCTGGTGCGCGCGCCGGGCTTGCGCCCGGGGCATATCCTTGCGCCAGCTTAAATCGCCACCGCGTCGGAGCGAGGGCGCATCCGCATATCAACTTTTTTAAGCACTTCCATGCACATTTTGCAAAGGTGGTGGGATGGAATCAGTTGCAGAAGTGAAAAGGGCGGGCATGAAGACTTCGAGCCTGTTCGGGCGGGTCCACGGTTTGGGCTCTTTTTATTTCAGGTTAATGGGAGAGAAGGCCATTCAGGCTCAATTCCAGGATAGGCAATTCCAGCTGAGCGAATCCAAACTTGAGAAATACGCAGAAAAGGCGAGAAACACTGCCATCTTGCTTGCGCAACAGGTCAAGAAGGCGGTCGCAGGGAACATGCACCTGATGGCTGAATATGATGACGGCATGTCGCTGGATTTTAAGGTAAATATCGTTGGTAAAGGCGTCGGCAAAGGCAAGGACGGGAGTTCGATTTGGTGCGGGGTGTGTGGCCCTGATTTTTTTCAGAAATTCCGCATGTGGGGATATTATGAAGCATTCAAGAATGGGAATTTGGATGCGGATTTTTCAATCGCAAAACTCTCCCATAGGAAAAAAATGACTGTGGGCTCGATTACCGTAGACTTGGGGTTCGGCTTGGCAACAGTGGTTTTCCCGAATGGCACGAAAAAGAAATACAGATTTGAGGATATATCCGAAGCCAGAAATGACTTCTGCAGGGCAGTGAAGGCGTTCGTGCCTGAAACCGCCAAGGCAAAAGCCTAAATCTCCATCGAGTCGCCAAGCGCAGGCGCGGTTGCGTCAAAGCCTTCCAGCGCAAGCTCGTCAGCGAACTTCTGGCAGCTGTCGCCGTGTATGCAGTACACCTTTTTCGGCTTGAGGGACTCCACCAGCCCGAAAAGCTCGGTGCGCCCTGCGTGCGCTGAGAAGTCAAGGTAGCTCCATGGGGCTTTCGGCTTGATTTTCACGCCGTCGTATTCCACATAGCCCTTGTTGATGAGGTTGTGCCCGTTGGTGTCCTCCACGCAGTAGCCTGTGAAGATTGCGCGCGATTCGGGAGTCATTTTCAAGAGGTAGCCCAAAGCAGGCCCGCCCTGAAGCATGCCAGCGGTCGCGATTATCACGCCCGGGCGCTTGAGAACTTTCCCGCGCTCGCTCGGGTGGCGGATGGGCTTGCAGGTGTCATAGTCCATCTTGAAGCGCTTGAAGTCCTTCACGTAATGCGAGTGGTGCGAGAGCGTCTCGGAGACGCGCGCGCCCATGCCGTCCAGCCAGATGTCGCAGTCGCGGTCGAACGAGCGCACTATCCTGATGAGCTCCTGCGTCCTGCCTATCGCGAATGCGGGAAGCAGCACCGTGCCGCCCTGCCCCAAAGTCTCCTCGACAAGCGCCTTCATCTTTGCCTCAAGCTCCTTCCTTGGGGGGTGGTCGCGGTCAGCGTATGTGCTTTCAATGATGAGGGCGTCTGGGTTGGGGGGAGGCGGCTCGGATGCGAATGTCGTTTTGGTCTCCTCGCCCTTGAAGTCGCCGGTGTACACCACGCGCTTGCCGCCGGTCTCTATTTCCACGAACGACGCGCCTGGGATGTGGCCTGCCTGGTGGAGAGTCACGGACGAGTCGCCGATTTCATACCATTTCTTGTAAGAGAGAAGGGTGGTGTTCTGGTGGAGCTGCTTTATCTGCGCAGGGCGGTAGGGGAACTCGCCGCGCTTTTCCATCAGGCGCATGGAATCGTCGATTATTATCTCCGCCATCGCCGCGGTAGCAGGCGTGCATATCATCTCTGGGGCGTGGTGGCGGTAAAGAGCGGGCGTGAAGCCGGAATGGTCCAGGTGCGCGTGCGAGAGCACCACATAATCGGGCTGCGCGGGCGGCTCGATAGGATAGGGCGTGTCGGTGTGTATCTTGAGCCCGCAGTCCAGCATTATCTCGTCCTCGCCGGAAAGCAGTATGCAGCTCCTGCCCACTTCGCCCGCGGCGCCCAAAAAGGTAATCTTGTTTTTTCCAGACATTTCCATCATCTCGCGTGGATGAATTGCGCGGCTAGATTTATGAAGTGATGCATGGCATGCGCGCGTCGGAGGCAGGGGAGAGTATATAAAAGTTAGCGGCGAAGGGGAGGAATATGAACGAACTAACTTTCCTGGACCTGGTCATCCTGAAGAAGATTGATGCCAATTCATCGGTCGAGAATTTTGGCAGCGCGATAAACACCTCATTTTTCGAGACCGCCAACCTGCTGGGCACCGTGAAGATAAAGGGCTATGTGAACATCGAAACGTCGATAGGGGGCATAAGCAAGGTGGCCATCACCGACGCGGGGATGGGGATACTTACGCTTGCGGAAAAGAAGGCGGCAGAGCCCCTTGAGCCCCTGGACAATGCGCTCCTTCATGCGCTTGCAGGCGGGGCAAAGGACCCGTCGGCGCTGCAGGCGCAGCTCAACATCAGGAGCGGCGACCTGGCATACCACATAAACAAGATGGTGGTGCAAAGCTTCATGGACTACGAGGTCCGCTCGGGAAAGGTGGGCCTCATGCTCACCGAGCAGGGCTTCAATTCCACAGGCGGGGTCAAGGTGCAGGGAGCGCCAACTTCGGCAGAAGTTGGTGCGCAGTCGAGCCGCAGCTCGACTCAAGCTCCCGCGGCACAGGCTTTGCCTGCCGCGGACGAGGCGAAAAAAGACGGGAAGGCACCTGAAGGCGATGCCGCGAAGACCGAGGGGAAGAACGTAAAGGAGGACATATTCCACATATTGCACGGCGGGGACAAGGAGGAGAAAAAGCCAGAGCACCGCGCGCATCACGAGCAGGCAAATGAGGGGGCCGCCCATCATGAGCATGCGCCCCGCAAGGAGCATGAGCACGCGCACGCCGAGAAAAAGCGCGAGGAGCCGCCTGCGCCCCAAAGCCCGGAGGAGGCGAAGAGGCACGAGCATGCGCGCAGGATGGCGTCCAAGCTCCGGTACTACGTTGCCGAGTATTGGGCGTGGATATTGCTGCTTATCATCGCTGCCGTGGTCTTCGCAGGCGCAGTTTACTCCATGATGCAGAAAGTTGTGTAGTTGATACCATGGATTTCCCGCTGCTTTCAAAATACGGCATAAGCTACCCCAAGACAGAGGTGGCGCCAACGCGCGTGCGCGCAGCTGAGGCCGCGGAGAAGATGGGGTACCCTGTTGCGCTCAAGATATCGTCACGCGCAGTGCTCCACAAGACCGACAGGGGCGGCGTGCTTTTGGGGCTGAAGAACAGGGACGAGGTGCAAAAGGGCTATGACCTGCTTATCGCGCGCTTCTCGCACGTGAAGATAGAGGGCATAATTGTCCAGAGGATGGCAGGCAAGGAAGCCGTGGAGCTCATAATAGGGGGGAAGCGCGACGCGCAGTTCGGGCAGCTCATCATGCTGGGCATGGGCGGCATTTTCGTGGAAGTGATGCGAGACGTGTCGTTCCGCGTGTGCCCCATCACGAGAAAGGACGCGGAGGAGATGGTTTGCGAGCTTCGCGCCTACCCCATACTTGCAGGCGCAAGGGGGAGGAAGCCCGTGAACAAGGCCGCGCTTGTGGATGCGCTTGTCAAAGTCTCGCAGCTCCTGCAGAAGGAAAACCCTTCCGAGTTCGACATCAACCCGCTCATGGCGGACGAGAAGGGTTGCGTTGCTGTGGACATGAGGATACTGAAATGAGAAGAGGGATGCTGAAGTGGAATGAGGCGGAAGACAGGCATGAGGATGCTGAAGTGATTATTCCGATTGGGTTTGTGGTTTGCATGGCTGGAAAAACATCCAAGAAAGTGAGGAACCTGGATTCCGTCTTCAATCCCAAAAGCATTGCCGTCATCGGCGCAAGCCGCGAGCCCAATAAAATCGGGCACGTCATCGTGAAGAACTTCGTGGACGGAGGCTTCGGCGGGAAAGTGTACCCGATAAACCCCACTGCAGATTCCATACTGGGCCTGAAGGCCTACAAGAGCGTGCTTGACATCAAGGGGAATGTGGACACCGCGGTGATTGCGGTTCCTGCCGCGGCAGTGGCAGGCGTGCTTTTGGAGTGCGGGAAAAAGGGCGTGCCAAGCGTGGTGCTCATCACAGGCGGCTTTGCAGAGGTAGGGAATGTGGAGGGCGAGAGGGAGATAGCCGCGATTGCCGAGAAGTACAATATTGCGCTCATAGGCCCCAACTGCATGGGCGTGCTCACGCCTGCAACGCGCGTGGACTCGGTGTTCCTGCCCATTTACAAGCTGGGCAGGCCGCGAGTAGGGAAAATAGCGTTCATATCGCAGTCAGGCGCAGTGGGCGGCTGCATAGTTGACCTTGCCGCGCGCGCAGGCATAGGCATGAGCAAGTTCGTCTCATACGGCAACGCGGCTGTGATAAACGAGTGCGACCTGCTTGAGTACCTCGCGGACGACCCTGAGACGGACATCATCGTTGTTTACCTGGAGGGCGTGAAGGACGGCAGGCGGTTTTTGGAAGTCGCAAGGAAGATTACCCCGAAAAAGCCCATTGTTGCGATAAAGGCGGGAAAGAGCGCGGCGGGCGCAGAGGCGGCGAAGTCGCACACAGGCTCGCTTGCAGGCTCGGCAGAGGCGTACAGGGCGGCGTTTAAGCAGGCGCGCGTCATCGAGGCTGACACGCTGGACCAGCTGTTCGAGTTTGCGAAGATTTTCGACCAGCCGCTGCCGCGCGGCAACAGGGTGGGCATAATCACGAACGGAGGCGGCATGGGCGTGCTTGCCACCGACTCGCTGGAATACGAGAAGCTCAAGCTTGCAAAGCTATCTGACGGGACAAACAGCCTGCTCAGGCTTTCGCTCCCAGCGTATGCGAACGTGAGGAACCCGCTGGACATTGTGGGGGACGCGGACTCGCACAGGTACGAGGTTGCGTTAAACGCCATGATGAAGGACGACAATGTGGACATCATACTGCTCATCATACTTTTCCAGACAGCGGCGATTGACTCGGGAGTGGTGAACGTCGCCATACGCGCGTCCGACCTTGGGAAAAAGCCCATAATCGCAGTCTGCACGGGTGGGGAATACACCGAGATGCACCAGAGGATACTGGAAAGCTACGGAGTGCCCACCTACGACTCGCCCTCGTCGGCCATGCGCTCGATTGCGCGCATCGCGGAGTATGCCGCGCACAGGGCGGAAAACACCAAGAAAAAATAGAACGCTATTTCTTTTTCCGCATGAAGAGGTATCCCCCTATTGCAGCAAGCACGAGGAACACTCCGCCCCCAATTATCGCGAGTGAAATGGCTGGAGGGGCAATTTCCTTGGCTGCTGGCGGAAATTCAATGGAAACCGCTTGCCCTATGCCGGGCGCGGATTGGGGCGCGGCAGGCTTTGCCTGGGCAAGCTCATTTGCCTTCTTTGCAAGCTCAAGCGCCTGCGCATAGTTTCCGGAATTGTATTCCAGCAATGCCTGCGCAAGTGCGCCGGAAGCTGCAGATGTGTCTGCGCCTTTTGCAGATGCCTGCTCAAGCGCCGCCCGTGCCGAGGCTAGCGCGCCGAATGCCTGCTTTTCAAGCGCTGTTTGGTTGATGGCAGGAAGCCCGGATTGGTTTGCCTGCGGCAAAGTGGCGTTTGCCTGAAGGGCAGGAGTGGGCGGTTGCTGCTGTGTTTGGTTGGCTGGCGGCTGGAGTTGGCCATTGTTGCAGAAAGCAAGCGAAAATGCGCCAAGATATGCCTGCGAGTAGGCAGAGGTTTGCGCGCTTTCCGCTGAATACCTGCCGCTGTTTGCTATTGCGAATGACGCGATGCCGGATGAGCCGGTGGTGGCGGAGGAGAGGTACCCTGCCTTTGCCGGGTCTTTGAGGCGCACGGATAGCCCGCTGACCGGGGAGCCTCCTGTCTTTGCAGATATTGCAAGCAAGCCCGAAGTGCAGTTGAAGGAATAAACAAGCTGCGGCGTGATTTGGCTTGAGCCTCCGGATGGGGGGATGGTGGGCGCTAGAGTCACGGTGAGATTTGAAGAAGCTGAAAGAGATGCTGAATAGTTTTCTGATTCGGTTGCATTGCAGGTGAAGTTGTAGGCGCCTGCTGCAAGCGATGAGACTACGGTTGAGAAGTTAGAGCCGAGGGAGGAGTTCAGGAGGGTATCGTTCCGGTAAAGCGAAAGGTTGGACTGCGAGTTGTCTATCGAGCAGTTGATGGATGCATCCGAGCCGTACTGGATTGACCAGCTTGCTGCGGAGATGTTCGCGGTTGCCGGCGCCTTTGTGATATTTGCGAAATATGTTTTGCCCGCCCCTGTATAGTTTTCGTTGCCTGTCGAGTTGGCGG
>JBAZYD010000010.1:0-42536 GCA_041659465.1 Candidatus Micrarchaeia archaeon
CTCCAATGCAGCTTATGACGACATAGTCAAGAACTGGCAGGCCACGGACGACCCAGCAGGCATGATGCAGGCCATATTGGACCTCAGCAGGAAGGGCGTGGCAAGCAAGGAGCTTGACGACATTTACGGCAAGCTTGCAAAGAGGGCAGAGGAGCAGAAGAAGGAAACAGTCAAGCCGCAGCCTGTCAAGGCAGAGGAGAAGGGCAGCGTCCCCCTCAAGCCGGTCATCCAGCTGCAGCCAATCAAGAAGGACACGGCACAGAAGTCAAATGACTCTGTACAAAAAGCCAAGACGTTTGCGCAGACCGCAGTGGACAGCATCCCCAAGTTCGTGAGGGACAGCATCGCAGCGGTTGCCGACCTTAGGAAAATACTGGTGACAAAGGACACCTTGGACAAAAAGAAGGATTCCCTTTATTCATTCAAGGCAGTCATGAAATCTCTAAAAAAGATGAAAAACGACTCGCACGGCCAGGCGTTTGTGGATAGGGTGCGGACCATTGTGGAAAGCACAAGAATGGTGATCCAGCAGACGATAAAGGAAAGGGAGCTTCAGAAGAGGCTGGATGCGGCAAACAACAGGGATGACCTCCAGAGCCTGAAACTCTCGCTCCAGAGGGACCTTGACGCGGTGGGAAGGAGCAGCGGCGACAAGTGGTATGCAGATCTCCTGAAGAAAACGATGATGAAGATCAACGAGAAGCAGGTGCTTCTCCAGAAGACAAAGCTGAAGTAAAAATGATATTCGCGAGAGGTGGAAAATATGAAAACTAAAACTCTGAACACGCTCCTGGGAATCGGCACAGGCGTGGCCATCGGGGCTTCTGCGATTGCAGGCAACGGCGCAAGCACGGCGCCAAGCGCGCCTGCACAGAAAATCATCAAGGTGGACGACAGGCTTTCCTTCCAGAAGATTGACCTTTACATCCTTGAAAACGCCAACCTCTCGGCAAAAGGCGACAAGAAAAAGAAGAAGGGCGACCAGAAGGAGGGCGGCAAGCCCAACATGAACAGCGGGCCAGGAATGAACAAGGAGGCCCCCTGGAGGACGTTCGGATTCGAGTACAAGGACAAGCAATACGCGTTCGACCTGACGCCTGAGGGGATGACAGTTCTCAACCAGACAGACGGGGTGTTCCATGTCAGCGACAAGTACGTAACCAGCAAGACCAGCGTCACCATAAAGGTGGTGGACTCGACCAAGGTGGACGGCAAGATTGTTGAAAAGGCCGTCGACAAGACATTCGAGATGACCCTGAGCGTGAAGAAGAACGGCTTCATAGTGCTCCTTGTCCCGCAGGAAAAGGACGCAAGGAACGCCATTGTTTTCTACAGCGGCGTGGAGCTGTACAAGGACAAGAGCGGCGCCTATGCGCTCAGCGTGGGCGGGGACGGGCTCACATTCATGGACAAGAACGGCAATGTTTCAGCCTACCAGTTCAAGCCCAATGTGGAGAGCTTCCACTGCGTTGCCATCAAGGCAAATACAAGCATAACCGACAGGAAACTGGACAGGAAAAACCCTGTTGTGCCTGACAATGTCCTGCTCACAAGCAAGGACGGCATGATAAAGGTGGACGGGATATTCAAGGGCAAGAGGGGCTACACCGTCAGCGACACGCTGGGCCTGCTTGCAGAGCAGAAGATAGACTCTGCCGCCATGACATGCGTGAACCCAGAGGGCAAGTACAACAAGGATGAGATACACCGCTCGGTGGCAGTCAACACGGACAAGTTCTATGTGAGCCAGATCCATTACAAGTTCCCCGATGCCATGATGAAGGCATTCGGCTATACCTTGTTCGACGGCAACGAGACAATAATGCCTGTTGCCACCAAGGATACCCTTGATCCGGCATACGGGGTGCTGCGTGGAAAAACCGACCTCTCGGCCATAATCGGGAGCAAGCAGCTGAAGGGCATGGTCTACATCTGGGCGCAGCTTGATTCCAAGAAGGGAATGGATTACCAGGTAACCGCCGGGAATGTTGTGGCAGGCCCGGGCAAGCCGCTCGCAGGCAGCCTGGCATACGGGAACAGGCATATCGTCTATGTTCTTGCCGTTGAGAACAATGAGATGGTCGCAAAGCTCCTGTACACGGACCACATAGGCAAGCCCAAGAAGCTGCAGGTGGTCAACACCAACATACCGGTTGGCACTCCGGTCAAGGGCTTCACGGTGACCGCGGATGCAAACGGCATCACGGCCATTGTGACCACGGGCGAGGGCGCAAAAGCCGCCAAGACTGTCCTGAAGATAAACAACGAGTTCGGCCCGAATAAAGTCGGCGAGGAGGACAAGTACTTCAAGCAGAGCTTCCCGGACAATGAAACCGGCATGCTTGACCTGAGCAAGCCCATGATAGACTTTACCCAGACAGTCAGGCAGCAGGAGAAGCTTGCCCAGAGGAACCTTGAAAGGCGCGCCAACAACGCCTTCAGGAACTACAGGATTTAGTTTTTTCTTTTTCCCATTTTGGGCGCGTGGGAGCGCCCTTTTGATTTTTCAACCCTTAGCGCGAGCTAGCAGCACCCGCAGCCGTGCCCCTCCGGCGTGTTGTCCTCCACTATTTTCACGCCCGGAAGCTCGTCGCCGGACAGGTACTCGATGAGCGCCTTTCCCGCAAGCGAGACATAGCCGAGGCGCTTCTTGTCTATCTTGAACTTGTCAAGCGCGGAGAGCGTGTGCCCGCCGCCAAACACCGAGAATGCGCTGCCCTTTTCAATTGCTTCCAGGAGCGCGCGCGTGCCGTACTCGAACTCCGGCTTTTCATAGACGCCGGCTGGGCCGTTCATCATCACGGTTTTTGCTGCCGCGATTCTTGCCCCGTAGAGCTTTACCGTTTTCTTGCCGATGTCCATTATGCTTTGCTGGGAGGGGAGCGCTGCGATGCCGATTTCCTTGCGCTTTCCGCCGCTGTCGACCGCCACGTCGGTTGGGAACAGTATTTTGCCTTGGTATTTTTCCAATAGCTCGCGCGCTTTCGGAAGGTGCTCAAGCGCCTTTTTCTCGCGAAGGTATTCCAGCGTCTTGCCAAGCTCCTTGCCTGACGCCAGTATGAAAAGCTCGCCCAGCACCCCGCAGGCAAGCACGGAGTCCACTTTCCCCTCTGACAGGAAGTGCTCCAGTATGCCAATCGAATCATCCGGCTTTGCCCCGCCGAAGATGAATACTGCAGGGCGCATAGGCTCGCGCAGCCTGTTCAGCGCATCAAGCTCGCGCTCCATCACGCGGCCTGCCACCACGGGCTTTTTGTAAAAGCCCACGATGGACGCCTGCGCGCGGTGCGAGGCGGAGAATGCGTCAAGCACGAACACGTCGCAGTAGGGGGAAAGCTCCTTTACCAAGGTGGCTTTTGCGTTCTCCTCGATTGTCTTGTACTTTGTTTCATCATCCAGGAAGCGCACGTTGTCAAGCAGCAGTATGTCGCCGTCTTTGAGCGAACGGATGGCGTCCTTTGCCTTTTTCCCGCACACGTCATCCACGAACCTGACAGGCTTTTTCACCTCGGAGCCGAGAAGCAGCGCATGCTGCGAAAGGCTGATGCAGTCATAATCCCCCTTCCTTCCCTGGTGCGCAAGCACCACGACGCGCGCGCCCTTGTCGCTAAGCTCCCGCACGGTCTGTGCGTGCCCGGAAATCCTTTCGCCCTTCTCCACTGCAAGCGTTTTCTCGTCCACTGGCGAGTTCAAATCCACCCGCACAAACGCGGCCTTTCCCGAAAAATTGTAGCTGTCAAGCGTGAGCATTCCATCACCCAAAGGCAGTGCGCGGCGAAAGTTTTAAACGCTTGAGCAGGGAAAATCACGTGTGGAGGGCGAAAACCGCATCTACACCGTGCTTTCACTCGCAGGAGGGCTGTTCTGCCTTGCTGCAAGCCTTTTTTTCGGCTCAGCGCCTGCTGCGGCAGCTGGCGCGCTGTTCTTTTTCCTTTCCCTGCTGTTCTGGAAATACGGCTATGCGCTTTACCCGTATTTTGCCAAGGGGGCGCATATCGTGGAGGCCGGCAGGAACTTCGAGATACCGCAGTCGCAGGACGTGGTGGTGGGTAAGGAGGCAGGCAGCTTCCTTGCCACCGCCTTCCTCTCCGCCCACCTGTACGAGTCAGCGTCGGAAGGCGGCGCGGAGAGCGCAGGCAGGATGTTTGAGAAGGCCATTTCATCCTCTGGATTCCCCTTCAGGGTGTGCTGCCTGGTCTGCCCCCTGTCGCTTCGCGCCGAGCTTGGCGAGATGAAGGAAAAAAGGAGCCTGGCGGAGTCGCGGCGCGGGAAGCTGGCGCACGGGAAAGGCAACGAGTCGGAGCGCGCGCGCCTCGAGCGCGAAATCGCGATGTGGGGCAGGCAGATTGAGAGGCTGTCAGGCGGGGAAAAGCCCCTTGAGGTCGTATTCTACCTTTCCACCACGGCAAGCGGCAGGACAAAGGAGGAGGCAATATCGCGTGCGCGCCAGCAGTCCGAGGAACTGTCGGTCGTTGTCGGAAGCGCGCTTTCCTGCGAAATAACGCCTGTCAAGGGAGAGGACATGAAGCGGCTGTTCTGGTGGGACTTTTTCGGCCCCACCAACCGCGAGGACCTGGCAGACCAGCTGTTCTGATTTTTTCTTCCCGGTTTTCCTACTGCTTCACCGAAAGCGCCGCTGAAAGCGCAAAGGAAAGGGCCGCCCCCAGGAGGAAAACGAGCGCCACCTGGCGCTTGTCGCCTGCGCGGAATGCATCCGGCATCAGCTCGAATAAAGCGACGAATGCCATGGCGCCTGCGGAAAAGGCAAGCGCGAACGGCGTGGCTGCACCCACTGCGGACAGGAACAGGAAGCCTGCGATTGCCGCAAGGAACTCCACAAAGCCTGAGAACGCGCCCCAGAAGAACGAGTGGCGCGTGCCCACCCCGTATGCCATGAGGGGCGCGGAGACTATGAGCCCCTCGGGGAAATCCTGTATGGCCATCGTGCCTGCCACCAGATAGCCAAGCTGGGGCGAGGCTGCGAATGCCGACGCTATCGCAAAGCCCTCGGGAATGTTGTGGAGCGTGATTGTGCCTGCCAAAAGCGCCGCCTTTTTCTTTTTCTGCGGAAGCGGCGCGCGGCTCACGAATGCGTGCGCGTGCGGCAGGATTTTTTCCAGGATGAAAAACGCGCACATGCCCAGCGCAAGCCCTGCAATCGCGGTGATGTCGCCCGAGGCTGCATGGGACTGGAGCAGCATTTCAAGCGAGGAAAACGCCATCACCCCGCCTGAGAAGGCAGCAAGGAGGGCGAAGAGCCTGCCGTTCATGTCCTTTATGGGAAGGACAAGCGCCGCGCCTGCCGCGGTTGCGAAAAATGCGAGCGATGCGCCTAGGAGGAGGTCGGGAAAGGGCATGGAGAACACGGATTATTGTTTCTGTATGACGCCTGGCTGGAAATATATGGTGAATACCACCGCTTCCGTTTTTCCGTTCGGGCCGTCTATTCCTTTTTGGCTGACCCCAACTGGCTTGTATTTTTCAAAGCCGGGCGTTTCGGCTAGCTTGAGCAGCGCTTGGTAAGTTTTGACGGCTACCGTGTGGGGCCCGTGGTGCAGGTCGCTCTTGAAGGGGGAAACGTAAAATTTTAGGGCGCTGTATGTGTCCTTTTGGATGCTGAAGCCCAGGATGTTCGCATCCACGATTTTTGTGCTCGGGTCCAGCTCTATTCTTTTGGGCGCTTTTGCGCCGCCCTCAAGGCAGGCGCCGGTAATTTTTTGCAGCGCAATGGCTTGATAATCTGCAAACGACTGTGCCGCGCTTTGCCTTGCTTGGATTTGGAATAGGAACACCATTTCATCACCTTGTTTTTGAAGCCATTGCCGGCTGTTTTTATAGGGAACTCACTTCGCCTGCTCGCCAGCCTTGGCGTACAGGTTGCACAGGTCAATGTCTGCCTGCTGCGTGAACTGCGCGCACACTGAGGGGTTTTTCACGCGGAGCGCGACCTCTGTGATGCAGCTTGCGCGCGTGGAGGCGTCGCTTATTGTCGCGCACGGCGCCATGTCGCTTGCCGCCACCGCCTGCGCATAGGCCTGCGAGTCGGCCTCGGACACGCCAGAGGGCGGATTGATGATTTCCGGGCTGGCGCCGTCAGGGCTTGCAGGCCCGCCTGCAGGGGGAATGGGGGGCGCGACTGTGCCGGATGCATCAGCCACGCCCGAAACCGCCGCAAACACCTTTGCGCGCTCCGCAGGGGTCATCTGCTGAAGCAGCTTCTTCACCGCGGAGTCAGACGCGTCGCGCAGGCACCGCTCCCGCTGGGAGATGTTCTGCAGGGAATAGCAGTCGAACGGGTTCTGCCCGAGCACGGCATTGACATAGACGCAGTTCGGGAGCATTTCAGTTGACGAGTTTGCGCACGCGGACGGGATGCCGCCGCCCGCGCAGCCAAAGAGCACTAGCAGCAGCGCAAGCGGCACGAGGAGGATGGCAAAACGTCCCATGGCTACATTGTTGCCCCAAGAGTTTAAATTAATTCTCGATAAAATTGCGGGAATATGTTCAAGGACCTGTTTTACCCAAGGCAGGCGGTGCTTGTCACCGCGGCCTCAAGCGAGAAGGCGAACGTCACGGCAGTGGAGTGGATAACGCCCATAGGCGAAAAGCCCCCCCTGGTCGCCCTGTCGCTCCACAACACGTCGCTCACGCTGGAGCTGCTTTCGACGTCCATGGAATTCGTGGTCGCGATACCATCTGAGAAGCTGCGCGACGCGGTGCTGCTTTGCGGCGCGACCTCGGGCAAGTTCATAGACAAGTTTTCCGAGGCAAACCTCACCCAGGTGAAGGCAAAGCGTGTGTCCGCGCCCCTCATCATGGAGGCTGCCGCAAACATCGAGTGCAGGGTGCTCAACTACACAAGCGCAGGGGACCACACCCTGGTCGTCGGCGAAGTTGTCGAGGTCACGCTGTCAAAGGATAACAGGGAATTCCCGCCCCTCATGTTCGGGGCTGCGGAAAGGAAGGCAGGATGGCAGGAAAGGCCGCCCGAGAGGGCATTGGAAAGCGCCCCTGAAAAGCAGCAGGGCAATGCGCAGGAAAAAGCGGGGAAGGCCGAAGAGAAGGCATAGGCTAATTGTAGCCGCATTCAAAATAGTCATAGCTCCGGCTGTATTCGCTGTATGGCCCGTTTTGGCAGCAGGGCAAGAGCGCGCAGCCGGTCGCAGTGTAGTCGCCCAGGCTGACAAGCCCGTCCTTTGGCTTGGCCACGCTGCAGCCGCCCCCGAAATACTCCTGGTAGTGCATATGGTAAAACTCCGTGCCGCGGTCAGCGCAGAACCTGCTGAGAAGCTCGGGGTAATAGGATGTGTACCTGCGGGAGTAGGCAAATGTTTGGGAGACTGTGGTGTTGGTCGCGTTTGCCGCAGCAGGGGGCGGGCTCGCCGTTGTTGTGCCGGACGTCGTGTTTGTTTTGGCCGCGCCGGTGGCGTTTGTCCTATTGGTGCTGGAAACCGATGAGTTTGCCTTTATGGATGTGTTCGCCTTCACCGTGGTGTTTGCCTTGATGGATGCGTTGGCAACGCCGCTTGAGGCATTCTGCAGCGTGAGGTTTGCAGAAAAGCCCCCGTTTGGGTTCACGCCTTCGAACATCTTTCCGCTGCATTCCGCGCCAGAGTAGTCGCTGCTGGCAAACTTGCCCGCAGCCCACCTGTTGAGGACGGCAGCCAGCCCTGCCGTGCCGTACTTGCATGTCCCGCTCAGGCCGATTGTTGCCTTTGCCTGCCTTGCCGCCTCGGCTTCCTGCTTCTTTATGTCGCCGATGGAAATCCCCTTTGCAAGCGCGGCTGCAATCGTGGCATCGCTGAATTTTGCGGATGAATCCACTGTCCTGGAGTAAAGCACGCATTTGCCGGACTCGGGGGCGCTTTGCATTTCCATGTAGGTGGCGCCGGACACCAGCATGCCGAGCAATTCATAGGTGAGGTTGCGGGTCACGTTTGCCGCCTGGCAGGCGCTTGACGCCTTGGCGAAGCAGGCAATGTCAGTGCCGCAGTCAATCGGGCCTGCAGCCTGCTGGAGCTGATTTGAGACGGTGATGTTCTGCCCGGGATTGGGAAGCGGAGTGCTCGGCGTCGGGGGCGAGCCGGCAGGCGCCATTACAAACACATAGTATGCCCCGGCTGCCGCAAGAATCATTATGAAGGCGATGATTGGGAGGAACTTCATCAACGCGTTTGCCGGCTTTGCCGTTTGAGCTGGCGGCTGCTGCGGCGGGGCCATTGGCATCTGCTGGGCTGCGGATGGCTGGGTTTGCTGCGCAGGCGGCACTGATGTTCCGGCAGGCGCGGCGCTTGCCGCGCCTTGCTGCGCGCTTGCCCCTGCAAACGTGGCAAGAGTGGATTGCCCCTGGGCATTTTGCTGCAGCGGGATGGCAGGGGGCTGGAGCGTGGATTGCGTTGCGCCGGGCACGGCAGGCGGCTTTGCCCCGGGCCCGGCCTGCTGTGGTGGAGCAGGCTGCGGCACAGGCGCGGCTGCCTGCGCATTTTGCATGACCGGCTGGGATGGCTTTTTGCCAAACAAGGAAGACAGGAACGACTTTTTTGGGGGCGGAAGCTGGATTTGGCTTGCAGGGGGTATTGGGGATTGAGGGGAAGGCTGGGGAGCTGGGATGACTGGGAGCGTTTGGGCCTGGAGGGAGGCTGCCGGAGCCTGCTGTGCAGGAGCGGATGAAGGTTGCGCCCCGGAGCCTTGTGCCGCTTCGGCAGGCGCAGAGGAGGATGGCTGCTGGGAAGCAAAGGAAACCGGCGCAACTTGCTGCTGGGATGGCGCTGCTTGCGCTGGCTGCTGCGCTGCAAGGGCAGCCGGCTGGGCCTGGGCCGCAGGCTTTACCCATGGCGGGGCGGTTTGGGCCATCTGGGCCGGCTTTGCCGCCTGCGCATCCGGCGCGGAAGCAGTGATTTTTTGGGACCTTATCTCAGAAAAAGCGTCGGCTATCGCTTCCTGCTTCCAGCCAACCGCTGCAAGCTGCTGGGTTATCTGGGCATCGTTCCGCTTGTTCGCCCGCGCCTTGAGAATGAACGCAATCAGTTTTTCGCTGGCCATCAGACCACATGGCAAATACGCAACCCCATCTTATAAATTTGCCTGAGGAAAGGAAAAACATGCGCCCGCACGAAGTGAACCCCCCTGGCACAAGCGCATTGGCGCAGCAAAAAAACATGCGCCCACTCATCGTGATTGCCGCTGAAAACCCCGCGAGCGTGAACATAAAGCGCGCGCTTCTTTCCATTGCTCCAAAGCTTGAGCCGCAGGGGGAAAGCTTCTGGTCCTCGCCCGCATTTGACATGGCAGAGTACCCTGGCAGGATAATAGACATCGTGCCGGCGCATGGCGCGGAATGCTACATATTCGCAAGCACGCACAAGAGCGAAAGCGCAAAGCCTTGCTTTACCGCGCACACGCCGGGCAATTGGGGCGCGGCGGGCATGGGGGGCGAGCCGCGCACGCTGAACATTGCTTCCGCCTCGCGCCTGTCGGCTGCTGTTAGGAAGATGAAGGGGCTTTCGGATGCATCCTCCCTGAAATGGGAAATTTCCGTGGAAGTGGACCACCATGGCCCCACGCTTGGCAAGCCTGCCCTCTTCGTGGAAATAGGAAGCTCGGAAAAGGAGTGGGGCATGCAGGAGGCGGGCAGGATTTGCGCGCAGGGCATAATCGCCGCTGCCACGGCTGCGCCCATTCCAGAAGCCGCTGTCGGGTTTGGCGGCACGCATTATTGCCCGAAGTTCACAGGATGCGTGCTTGCAGGCACGCCCTTGGGGCATATCATCTCAGGCTACTCGCTTGAGCGCGACGGCGTGGACGAGGGGATGGTGCGCCAGGCGATTGAGAAAAGCGACTGCAAAGTGACGCGCGCCTTGCTTGACTGGAAGGGCATAAAGGGCGGGAGAAGGCAGGAACTTGTGGCGTGCCTGGAAAAGCTGGGCATGCAGTGGGAAAAGGCCTGATGGAATGCAGTGGCATGCCGCTTCCGAACTGATTTTAAACCCCCAAAGCCATAAACCGCGCCATGGCGGATTTGCTCTTCTGCTCGCATTACCCTTTTTCCCCTGCCGCCAAGGCGTATGTTAGTGAGCGGGGCATGGAAATTGTTTCATCTTACATTGAAAAGGCGGAAACCCGCGTGCGGGGGGCAATTGAGGAAGGCGAGATACTGAGGCTGCCTGAACTATCTACTTCAGATACGCTGGAAAAGGAGCTGGTTCTTTACGCAATCACGCGCATGATAATCTCCTGCGCCGCCAACAGGTACCTCATCAATAGATATGCAGTTGCTGAAGCAAAAAAAACAGGCAAATACCTGTCTGGGGACGAGGGCAAGCACCCAGAGTATGTGGATGATGTTGCTGCGGAGTTTGGCATCCGTTTTGAGAAGGCTGGCACAACGTATCTAGTGGAGCTTGGCAAATACCTTGCATACACCCCCCGCTCAATCGACTACAAGCTTGCAAACCGGAATGTTTCGGGTGGAAAAGTCATGGTGAAAGATAAAGAGCGCATCAGGATGCTTGAGGAGGCGGTGAAGAAGAAAATCGAGCGCGAGCTTCCCATAAAGGCGGATTTCCCCCCGGAAATCAAGTCTGCGGGCGGGCGCGTGCTTGCGCTCCTCCCCAGGCTTGAGACCGCGGTGATGAAGCTTGGGCAGGAGCATTACCCGCCCTGCATAAGGAGGCTGGTCGAGGAGCTTTCGCTCAACGTGAACCTGCCGCACACCGCGCGCGTGGCGCTCGGGATTTATCTCATAAAGGCAGGCATGCCGACCGACAAGATAGTGGAGGTTTTCAGGGGGGCGCCTGACTTTTCCGAAAAGACGACGCGCTACCAGGTGGAATACCTGCGCACCAAGGGGTACAACATGCCCTCGTGCGCCACCATGGACAGCTACGGCATATGCATCGCGGAATGCAGGTGCGGCACGCCGCTGAACTTCAGGGCGGACGCCCATGGCAGGCGCCTTGCGAGGGATGCTGGGCTGGCAGATTATGCCGCATATTACGCGTCCCTTTCGCAAGGCGCATTGGAGGGGAAGAAATGAGCGGGCTTGTGATGAGTGATGAGGAGAAATTCCTTCGCAGGAAATTCTCGGATTACTATGGCGAAAGCCCAGTCTCCCTCCTCGGGCTGGAGAAGCGCGAATTCGGCTTTGGGGGCTGGGAGAAGAAGATTGAGTTCCGTCACCTGTCGTTCCGGAATGCCGCGGAGCTTCGCGCCCGGCTTGTTTCGGAGGCGCCCCTTTACATTTCCCACTCGGTTGCGTACTATGAGTTCCCGGATGCGCGCCCCATGCCGAAGAAAAACTGGCTGGGGTCGGATTTGATATTCGACCTTGATGCCGAGGCGCATTCCTGCGGCAAGTTCACCTGCCAGAAGTGCCTGGATGGCGTGAAAGCAGATGCGGTGAAGCTCATCGAGGAATTCCTGCTCCCTGACTTCGGGTTCTCGAAAAGCGAGCTCGCAGTGAATTTCTCGGGAAGCAGGGGCTACCACGTGCATGTGGTGTCCGATGCTGTCTATGACCTGGACAGGGAGGCGCGGCGCGAGATTGCTGATTACGTTTCAGGCACCGGCTTGGCATTCGATGGGCTGTTTAGGGACGAGGGCAAGAAATTCCTGGGCCCCTCCTCGAAGCAGGGCGGGTTCGGGGGCAAGTTCGCGCGCGCATTCGTGACGCGGCTGTCCGACGATTCGTTCGCGCTGTCCATTGCGCGCAAGCTGAAAAAGCCCGAGGAAAAGGAGAGGCTGAAAGGCGCGATTGAGAACGGCAACTGGGACAACATTGGAATTGTCAACCGCGAGAAAAAGCTGCATGAGAAATTCGAGGAGATGAAGCTCACCATGGCAGGGAGGATAGATGCCAATGTCACCGCGGACACAAGCAAGCTCATCAGGATGCCGGATTCCATACACGGCGGGAGCGGGTTTGCGGCAAAGCGCCTTGCCTCGCCCGATGCAATCGCGGAGTTCGAGCCCATGAGGCATGCGCCCATTTTCGGCAATGCGCCGCTGAAGGTGAAAGCGACTGAAGCCATTCCCGCGCTCAACATCCGCGACTTCTCATTCGGGCCTTTCGGGGCAGGAGAGGTGCGCGAATTGCCAGAGGCGTGCGCAATCTACTTGATTTGCAAGAAAGCGGCAGTCCTCGCCTGAGCGCGCAAGTTCAGGCCCCGTGCAGCCCGCCTTTCAAGACCTCGCCCAGGCCGGCCTTGCCTCCTCCGCGCGGGACATTCAGGCGCTTGCCCCTTTTCCTGAAGACAAAAAAGGTGGAGATTGCATTGGTGAAGAAGATGACGAAGAGCGCAAGCAGCGGCAGGTCGAGCGGAAGCGCGGCGCCGGAATGCGAAAGCTCCCCGGATGCAATCACCGCGATGACCGCGCATGCCATGCCCCTGCCCGAGAATGCCTCAAGCAGCCTGTCCTCCTTTGCCGAGCTGTCAAGCAGCCGCACCGCCCTGCCCGAAAGCATGCGCGCGAACGCGAGAAGCAGCGAGAGCGCAAGCGCGAGAAGCGCAATCTCCGCGGGCTTGGGCGAGTGGAAAAGGAGCGCGCCAAGATAGACAAAGAAGATGGTGCGCAGGAAAAATCCCACTTCGGACTGGAAGCGGCGCACCTCGGCGATTGACGAGTGCGACGTGTTGCCGAGCAGGAAGGCGAATGCGAAAACCGCGATGACGCCGTTCGCGCCTATTGCGCCCGCAAGCGCGTAAAGGATGGCGGCAAGCCCGATGACAAGCAGGTGCATGTTCTCGTGCTCCACGCGCGAGAATATGGCTTTCCAAAGCGCCGCTGCCACCCCGCCAAGCGCAAGCGAGAGGAGGAAGATGAAGGCAAGCTGCAGCGGCAGGTCGTTTACCGGGAATGCAGTCTGCACGAGCATTGCCGAGATTATGGCAAGCGACAGTATCACGGAAAGCGCCTCGGAAAAGACAGCCTCGATTCCGCCGATGCCCTTCACGCTTTCAGATGTCCCGACGCTGGATAGGAAGCCCGAGAGGAGCTCGGGCGCGACAGAGGCAAACATGGCGCCTACCAGGAGGGAAAAAAGCAGCGGAAAGCCTGCGATGAAATAGGCAAGGCAGGCGCCCAGGGCTGCTGACAGGAGAAATGACACCGCGCCGAAAAGGAATGCCTTGTGCACGTGCCGGTGCAGGTTCTCGAACGGGATGAGCATTCCCTCCTCAAGCATTATCATGAGGAGCGCGACAGCCCCCAGGGGGAGCATGAGCCCCTGCATGCCGTTCACGGCATTGTCAGGCAGGAACGCGCCTGCCGATGCGCCCAATAGCATGAGGATGAAAACGTCGGAGATGCCGGTCATCTTTAGGAACGCGCGCGAGAAGACGCCTGAGAGTATGAGGATGCCAAGCGCGCCGATTGCTGCTTCCTGCCCTGCCATGGTGCGCTTTCACGCGCGGTAATTAAAATAAGTAGCCCCGGCGCAGGCTCGCTTCAGCTTGCAGCCGGGGAGGGAACGGGCGCAGGCTGATGGCGGCGCCAGCTTGCCAATGGCTTAGGGCTGAAGCCCGCCCGCTTTTCGCCCGTGCGCTTTTTTGGCGGAAAGAGGGTCAGTGCACAAGCAGCCTGCCCACCAGGGCAAGTGGCCCAAGCGCGGTCTCTGTCGGGCGGTCGAGTTTGCGGTAGACCTCTGCAGCTGATTGCCTCTTGCTGTAGATGAGCGAAAACATGTACGCCCTTGATGCGCATGCGAGGGGAAGCAGGAACAGGTAGGGCTTGAGCCCCAGGAACATCCAGCCTGCAAGAATCGCCGCAAGCCCCAAGATATTTGCGGATGCGAGCAGCGCCAGCGTATTTCTCTCCCCGTAGACCGAAGGGAATGTTTTAATCCCGGCCTGCCGGTCGCCTTCCACGTCCTTCAGGTCGGACAGCACGCTGCTTATGAAGTCGTGCGTGAAGACAAAAAACACCACGGCCAGGAATGCAAGCGGGATGGAAGCCCCCCAGGCGAGCATGGGCAGGAGCAGAAGCACCGACCAGAGCAGGGCGATGGTGATATTCTTGATTATGAGCATGTCCTTGAGCCTGCCGCCGCCCAGCGGGGTGCTGGAATAAAAGAAGCTGCCCAGGAGTATTATGCTGACGGCCGCCAACACCGCCCAGCTGATGAAATATGCCGATGCCACTGCAAGCAGCTTGCATGCAAGCGAGAAATTGAGGATGTCGCGCCAGGTTTTCCGCCCAGTATTTATCTGCGAGAGCGGCTTGTTGACCGAGTCCTCCTGGAAGTCGGTCACGCTGTTGAAGCCGTATGACCCGAGTGTCACGAAAAAGACGCAGGCAAGCATTGCGAGTATCTTTTCCACTGGCGGCAGCGCATCCATGTAAGTCAGGCCCAGAATCACGAAAGAAATTGCCTCCACCGCCAATTCCACACGTCCTGCCTTAAGAAAATCCCTGGGCATTGCACCAACTTTTGTCGCCTTCTCTTTTGTCGCCTTCTCTCATGAAATACAATCAAACCATAATTTATAAACTTAGACCCCATTATGGATATCGACGTGGAAAGATGGCGGTGCGCAGGCGTAATTACAGGCAGATGGCGATTCTTGGCATATCCGCAGGGCTCTACGCCCTCGGGTCGGGCGCCACGTGGTTTGTCCTGCCCATAGTCACCAACAAGATGTTCGACAACCTTTTTTTGGCTGCGGCAGTGATAGCGATATCAAACGTAGTCTCGCTGATATTCGACATACCCATAGGCGAATTATCCGACAAGGTGGGAAGGAAAAAGCTCATAATTGCCGGGCTGGCCCTGAACGTGCTTTTGGGGTTCGCCCTGCCGCATTTGCAGAGCGTGGCCACCCTGGTGGTTTTCCTGGTTGCGCTGGGCTTTGCAAACCTCCTCCTTGCGCCCCCGGCCCGCGCCTTTGTCATGGAGATATCGCCGAGCAAGAAGACCTCTGAATTCTTCGGAATATTCGACACCCTGATGGACCTGGGCTTTGCCATAGGGCCGCTGGCGGCAGGGTACATACTTTCGGAAAGGACGGACCTGGGGGTTTCCGACATAGGGATATTCACGGCATTGATGTGCATAGTGGCGCTGCTTGTCATCCTCCTGGCCCATGAGACCGTGCTGCGCACCAAGAAAATGTTCAGGAGCATACGCGATGTGATATCCACTGATGGCTTCTACCGGGCCGGGCTGGCCGATTTCCGGCAGCTGCACGGGGCAGGGCTTGCCATCCTGCTGTCGATTTTCACCCTTGTATTCATAGACGGGGTGATATGGACGATTGGGCCCCTGTACACCACCACAGGCATGTCCATGGAGGATGCCGGGCTAATACTGATGATGTTCCAGCTCCCGCTGCTCCTTTTCCAGATACCCGCGGGCAAGCTTGCGGACAAGTACGGCAAGATAACCATATTCGTGGCTGGCAGCCTGCTGGCGGCCGTCTCTTTCGCCATGTTCGGCCTGTCCACGGATGTTGGGCTGTCCATAGCGCTGGCATTCTGCGCGGCAAGCGGCCTGGCATTCGTGTATCCGGCCACCGAAGGGCTGCTGACAGACATATCCACCAAAAAGCAGCATGGAGGGATAGTCGGGGTCTGGGGCGCTGCCGAAGACATTGCATACATATCAAGCCCGATAATCGGCGGGCTGATAGCGCAAACCATAGGGGTGGGCGCGACGTTCATATTCCTCGGGCTGCTGCTTTTGGGCGGGCTGCACACCATGCTGCGGCTGCTGTCCGAGCGGCCGAAAAACGGCTGCGCGCTTGTGGAAAAATAAGCGGCCCGGCGGGACCGATTGGGGCATCCGCTAGCGCAAAAAATAAAGTAGCCCCAATCGGATTCGAACCGATGTCCCGAGGTATCTCCGCCACGAATGGCGATTCAAGATTCGGTTCGTCAGAGCCTCGTATCCTTAGTCTCCATGCGCGTCAGGCGCACGGATTTGACCACTGGACGATGGGGCTACAAGGCAATTTGTAGATGGCATAGTTTTAAATCAGTGCTTTCCGCACGGAATGCATGGCAAGGCACCGTGCCGGGCGGCCAAGGAAGACCCCCGGAAAGAGGATAGTCTACATCACGCCATACCGCAACCTCGCGGTTGAAATGAAGCAGATGTACGAAAAAAATGGCGAGAGGGCGGAGATAGGCTCCGAGACTGACAGGAGCGGGCAGACGCTTTATATGGTATACTTGTTCGAAAAGGGTTATTGAGCGGTTTTATGGATGAACACCGGCGCGCGCGCGTTTTGAAAATCGGGGAAGTGGACATACGCCTCAAGAGGATGGGCATGTACCAGGTGCTGCCGTTCAAGATAGAGAGGCGCGACACGCCTATCGGGAAAGTGCCTTACTTGTGCAGCGACCGCGCGATAGAGATGCCCGAGCTTGTGAGGATTTCAAACGAGTTCGACCTGCCCGTCTGCGCGCAGAAGAACAAGGTCGTGCCGCGCGGGAAGATGGAGAAGGACTTTGTGGGGCTGTGAATCAGGAGACCAGTATCACGCCTATAACAATGAGAATGGCTCCGAGTATTACCTTTGCCATCTCGGCGGTGTTGGGAACCTCGTGCAATACGAATATTCCGAGCAGCACTGTGACCAGTATGTTGACGCCCACAATGGGGGCTATCTTCGCAACATCAGCGCCGCGCGAAATTGCAATGTAGAGCAGGGCAAAGCCAAGCGCCCAGAGCATGCCTGAAAGCACGCCGAACGCCGCGCCTCCTGCGCTTGGCATTTCGAATTTCCCAAGGTAGAAAAAAGCGGCAATGAAGACTATCGCAATCCCTGCAAGCATGAGCAGAACAGCCACCCCGGGCGGGACTCCGTATGATTTTTCCGAGGTCGCCACCTTTGCGGCGATTGCAGAAGTGCCGAAGAACACGGCAATAAGAAGCCCGTAAACAAGCCAGTTTTCCATTCAAGCGCCTCCGTTCCTATGCCTTCAATGCGTTCCTTATTTTCTCGCCCGTTATTGCCTCTCTCATGAGCGCGTCCGGGAAGGACACGCGCGCGTGCTTCTTTTCCTTGCCCGAGATTATCGCTTCCGCTATCTTTTGCACCTGCGCGGGCGTCTTGCCGGTAGTGTCTATTTCCCAAACCTTGCGCGCGCCGTAATGCTTTTCAGACTGCACTGTGCAGTAGTCCAATGCTTCGGAAAGCGCGTTTTGGGAAAGCTTGCCAGTAGGGTAGTCGCGCGAGGCAAGGCGGGAGCGGAGCTCCTTGGGGTCGCAGCGCAGCACCAGCACTTTTTGCACGGGCAGCTTCATTTCGCAGCCAAGGTGCCCTTCTGCCACAATGCTTTTCTTTTCCGCCTTTATCGCTTCCGTTAGCTCGCGCGCAAGTTCTGGAAGCCTCACCACTTTTGCCCCGTCGCTCTCGTCAGTGTGCGAGTAAAGCCCCAGAAGCTCTGCAAGCTCGTTTATCTCAAGGAGGAAGGAGCCGGATTTTTCGCAAATGGCGCGCGCAAGCGTGGTCTTGCCCGTTCCTGGCACGCCGGTGATGAGGATGGCTGTACTAGCCATTGATGGCGCAGCCTTGTGTGCGCCAATTGCCTGTGTTGTCTTTCGCACCATGGCACCACATCAGAGCTTTTTGGACAGTTCGGACAGTTTTTTCTTGCCGTCAAGAAGCGCGCGCCTGCCTGCGGGCGTGAGCTCATAGTACTTGCGGCGGCCTTCGAATTTCGATGAAATCAGCTTCTCGTCCTCAAGCTTGTAAAGGACAAAATACGTCATCAGCTTTGAGGGGGAATAGCCGAACTCCTTTGCAATGCCTTCGGGAAGCGCGTATGCATAGACTTTTTTCCGCTTCATAAGCGAAAGCGCCGCAAGCCAGATGTTCCCGTGCGTGAGCGAATGGGACAGTCGTGCAACCGGCTTTGAAACATTCATCAGCACCACTTATTTTTCACTCCTTCTCTTCTCGAGCGCGAGTGGTCATGCAGCCTGCATTCATTTCCAGGCTCACTCTTTCTCTTCCCAGGCGCGTATGCCGTCCTTGTTGCCAGCCGCCTTCATCTTCTTTGCGATGTCAATGCCGATTTGCGTCGGGTATGCCTCGTCCAGGCAGCCTGTGCAAAGCTCCTCCTTTTTCATGCCTATGGCTTGCACCAGGCCGTCCATTGTCTGGTAGACAAGGGAGTCCGCGCCGATTGCCTTGCGGATTTCCTCCACGGATTTCCTTGTTGCAATGAGCTCCTTGTAGGTGGGCATGTCCACCCCGTAGAAGCAGGGCGCCATGATGGGCGGCGCTGTAATCCTTAGGTGTATCTCCTTTGCGCCTGCATCGCGCACGAGCTTCACGATTGGCCCCATGGTGGTGCCGCGCACAATGGAGTCGTCGATGAGCACCACGCGCTTGCCCTCGATTATGTGCCTCACCGCGTTGAGCTTGAGCCGCACCGCGTCCTCGCGCTTTTTCTGCGATGGCATGATGAATGTCCTGCCGATGTAGCGGTTCTTGATGAGCCCTTCGGCAACAGGGATGCCTGATTCGCGGGAGTAACCCTCAACCGCCGAGCGCGCGGTGTCGGGCACCGCGACCACCACATCGGCTTTTACCGGCGCCGCGCGGGCAAGGGCGCGGCCCAGGTTGGAGCGCACCTCATATACCCATTTGCCGTCGATTTTTGAGTCTGGGCGCGCGAAATAGACATACTCGAACATGCAGTGGCGGGGGTTGCTTCCTGCCACTATTTTGCGCTTAACTCCTTCCTTGGAAACGACTATCACTTCGCCTGGAGCCACATCACCTGAAAGGGGGCATTTGATGATGTCAAGCGCCACGCTTTCGGATGCGAAAACTATCTTGTCCTCGTCCCTGCCCCAGCAGAGCGGGCGGATGGAGTGCGGGTCGCGAAACGCTATAAGCTCGCCCGAGTCCGTGATGCAGACCACGGAATACGAGCCGTCCAATGTTTTCATGAGCGCGGAAGCAGCCTCGAAAAAGTCAGGCTTCTTGTTGTACTCCTCGATGTACGCGGCAAGTATGAGCTCGGCGTCGCACGTGGAGCAGAATTTGGTGCCGCCATCCTCCATCATTTTTCGCGCCCTGCCGTAGTTTGAAATGTTGCCGTTGTGCGCAAGCGCGAATTTCTTCCCGTTAATCTCTGCCATGAAAGGCTGGGCATCCTCGGCGCCGCCCGCGCCTATTGTCGGGTAGCGGGTGTGCCCGATGCCTGCGTGGCCCGGAAGCGACTCTATTGCCTTGGGGTTCAGCACCTCGGGCACAAAGCCCAGCCCGCGCACTGTCGATATCGTCTTGCCGTCTGATGTCGATGCGCCCGCAGAGTCCTGGCCGCGGTGCTGCAGGTTCATGAGCCCGAAATATATGTCGCCTGCCACATTCCTGCCTGAAAAAGAATAGATGCCGAATGCGCCGCAGTACTCGCGCTTGTCCAAATCCGAGTGGTTACGCTGGGAGGAGGTTACCATATCAATAATTTGAAGGAAAAGCTTTTAGACGTTCTTTCCCCAGACGAAGAGAATGGACCATCTTCTTTGCAGTCCAAGCCCGAAAAAGGCAAGCCACAAGGGGCAGAACGGCGTGGTGCTCATAATCGGTGGGAGCAGGACGTACCACGGCGCGCCCGTGCTTGCCGCGCGCGCGGCAGTGCGCTTCTGCGACCTCGTCTATTTCTTTTCAACACCTGAGAACCAGTCTGTCATCAAAAAAATGAAAATTTCCACTGCCAATGTCATTTGCGTGCCGAAAAGCAGATTCAAGTTCGCGCTTGCGCATGCCACCTGCGTGCTTGTGGGCAACGGGATGGATGCGGATGCCAAGACAAAAGCGGCAGTGGCAGCCGTCCTTCGCTCCAAGAAGAGGTGCGTGATTGACGCCGCTGCGCTTCGCGTGCTGCCGCTCAAATTGCTGCACAAGGACGTGATAGCCACCCCGCATGTGCTGGAATTCAAATCGGCGTTCGGCTTGCCTGCGAACGAGGGAAATGTGCGCGCGATGGCAAAAAAATACGGATGCACCATACTCCTCAAGGGCGTGCGCGACATGGTTGCGTCAGACGGCAGGTTTGCCTATGTCAAAGGCGGCAATGCAGGCATGACAAAAGGAGGCACGGGCGACGTGCTTGCTGGATTGTGCGCAGCGCTGTTTTCGCGCTGCAATGACCCGCTGCGCGCGGCTTACACTGCCTCGCGCCTGAACAAGCGCGCGGGAGAGCTTCTCTACAGGCATTACCATTACAACTTCTCATCTGAAGACCTTGCGGATGAATTGGCGTATGCGGCAGTCCACATGCCATAAGCTTTATTAGGAGGGCAAAGAGGAAACTATTTATGGAAAAAAATGTGTCTTTCAAGAGGAAAATAAGCTCGCGCGCCATCCGCGGCGCTGCATTGACGCCAATCAGGGGCTTTGCGCTTAGCCCGGGCACCACTGTTGAAGAGCTTCTTGCCGCCTACTCGTCCATCGGCTTCCAGGCAAGCCACCTGGGCAAGGCGGCGGAAGTGGTAAAGAGGATGCAGGAAAGCAAGTCCACCATTTTCCTTGCATTTACCTCGAACATGGTCTCCTGCGGCTTGCGCGAGATAATCGCGCAGCTTTGCGAAAAAAAGCTTGTGCATGCCATAATCACCTCGACCGGCTCTATTGAGGAGGATGTGATGAAGTGCTCTGAGCCCTTCACGCTTGGAAGCTTCAACGCAGACGACGTGGAAGTGAAGGCGAACGGGCTGAACAGGATTGGCAATATTTTCGTGAAAGACGAGCAGTATGCTTCATTTGAGAAGATGCACCTTGGCTTCATGGAAGAGATGTACAAGAAGCACGGCGGAAAAATGTGCATGAGCGAGTATGTTTCCGAGCTTGGCGCGCGCCTGTCCGACAAGAGCTCTTTCCTTTACTGGTGCTCGAAAAACAAGATACCCGTCTTCCTGCCAGGCCCCCTGGACGGGGCGATGGGGGACCATTTCTATTTCTTCAACAAGACGCACTCAGGCTCTCCGTTTGTCATTGACGCCGCGGAGGAAGTGAAGCGCTTTTACGACATCATGCTCCTTGCGGACAAGACATCAGGCATTATCCTTGGCGGCGGGATTGCCAAGCACCACCTCATTGGTGCCGCGATACTTCGGAACGGGCTGGATTATGCGGTTTACCTCTCCACAGGCACCGAGGGAGATGGTTCGCTGTCAGGCGCGCGCCCGCGCGAGGCTGTGAGCTGGAACAAGCTCAAGCGCGAGGAGGACTCGGCGTTCGTGGAAGGCGATGCCACGCTTACTTTCCCGCTGCTTGCATGCGCGATGATGAAGGGATGAGCTCTCATTTCGAAATATCGCTGAAAAGCGAGTCCCACACCTGCTTGCTTTTGCCAGACTTTAAGCCTAGATAGGAAGTTAGCTGGGATTCATCCTCTCCCGCGCCCTTCTGCGCCATCTGCATCACCTGCGCGGCATCGCAATCCTTGAGCTGGCTGAAGAATGCCTGCGCTTTTGGCCCGCCCCGGCCGTGCCAAACAGCGGACATTATTTTTACCACGCCAAGCTCGTCTTTTGTGAGAGACATCTTTTTCACGTGGCTTGCGTCCACCAGCCCCATTTTTGCCGCATATGCCATGCAGGTGCGGTAGACCTGCTCCGAAGACTCGGGAGTCAGCTTGCCCCCGAAAATGCGGTTGAGCTCCTGCGTGTGCGGAAGCAGGCCCATTTTTTCTGCAAAGCTGCCTGCCCATGCCGTGCCCTTGTCGGAAGAAGTGTGCGCATTGTGCAACGCTTCCAGGAATTCCGGGCCGATTTTCCTTACCTCGGGCTGGCTTTTGGCCGCCTGCGCAGGCATCTTCACCGCGTTTTGCTGCCAGGCCTCGCCCTTCTGGTAGCTTGGGCCGTGCTTCTTGCGGTAGTCGCCCTGCGCGCCCATCAGCATCATGATGGTCTGGGTGCCGTTTATCACATTCTTGCCCCACATGTCGAAAAACCTGTTCACCCCGGACGAATTCCAGAGGTAGCCGACCGTGTTTACGCCCTCGGGCGTTTCCGCCGCCTTTTTCACAATGGCTCTGCCATTGGACGAAAAGAGGATTTCGGCAAGGCGCTCTGCCTCCGCCTGGGGCCGGCTAATGAGAACGTCAAGCAGGAATGCCCTGATTTCCTGCGTCCGGAATAGCTCTGATGCGCCGCTGAAATTTAGGAATTCCCCGCTTTTTGCCTTGTTCCCTGTTTTTGCGTAGTCGAGGAGCGCGGCGTAAGCCCTTTGGTATTGTGGTGGCATGTCCTTCACGTGGATTTCCCTTTCCGGGTACTTGAAATATTCGTAATTCACGCGCAGGTACGCATCCGGGACCTTCTCGTAGCTTTTCAGCATGTTGTTTATGCCGAATGGAATGTCAACCACCGGCACGTGCGGGGGCAGGAAAACTGACGCCGCGGTGTTCCCAAGGGAGCGCATGAGGTGCTCCATGCCGTCCAGCGCCTTTTTCCCGGTGTCTGAATTGTAAAGGTCGCCCACCAGCCTGCGAAGGTAAACCCCTGCCGCAGGCTCGGTCATCGCGCTGGTCAGGAAATTTATGAACGCGGGGTCGTCGCCCAGCCGCGTCATGTTCTCCACCAGGTTCTTCCTCATGGCAGATGGAAACTTGTCCGGCTCGCGGAGAACCATGTGGAACTGCCTGTTCTGGACGAGGAACTTCATCTGCTCGGGGTTGGATTTCATCATCGAGGCTATTTCAAGGCAGCCATTTTCCTTCAGGAGCAGACGGGCCGCCAGGGAAGGGGTAAGTTCCTCCTTTTTGCCCTGTGCTGGCGCGCTGTATTGGAAAACGAACATTTTACCACCAGAATGGTTTGGATAATAGGTGATAAAAAGCATGCTTGCCTGAATAGGCTGCCGGCGCCCTTCCGAGGGGACGAAGAGCCCCTCCCGTCGAACCCGGTGAAAGCTTTTTAAATTTGAATAGGCTACTTATGCCAGACAGCTAACAAAGGTGAGCTCATGGTGAAAATAGTTATCGCAAAGCAACTTGCAGGGAAAAAGATAATCACGAATGACGGCGAGGACCTGGGGCGCCTCATCGACCTCGAGGTTTCCGAGGGCACGGGCAAGATTGAGAACCTCCTTTTGGAGCCCAACCTCGACAACCCGACGGCAAGGCGCCTGAACAAGGAGGACGGCCTCCTGGTGGTGCCCTACTCGTCAGTGCTTGCGGCTTCCGACCACATCATCGTGGACAAGAAGACGATTGGCTAAAGCGCTTTCTTTTTTCTTATTTTCATTCCCTTTAGCTTCAGCGCTGCGGGAAAAACAGGCAGCAGTGCCGCCAGGCTATGCGTCCTCTTTTTTGCCCCTCTGCCCTGCTATATCCCTGAATGTTTCCACTGGCTTTTCCGAAAAGGCATTCTCAAGGGGCATTGTCAAAACCAGGCTTGCCATCATGACGGCAAGGGACATGACGCTGCCAATCCTTTCAATGGCGTGGTTCTTGAAATAATCCATGAAGACCTGGATGTTCTCCTGGCTGACAGGGTTCCCTTTTATGAAAAGGTACGTTGCCAATGCAAATGAGGCGACCACTGCTAGCGCGCCCATGTTGGTGACTTTCCGGCGGTAATTCCTCACGTTTTCCAATACCGGGCCGCTGCCGTACTTGAGGAAATACTTGTCGAGCGCCAAGTCGTACTGGAGCTTTGCCTGCCCTAGCGCAGCCTGGCACTCGCTTGGGCTTTTCACCTTGCTTGCGTCGGCCCCCTTGAGCGAGGTGTAGGCGGCTGAAATCTTCCGAAAATCGCGCATATCACTGCGGAACTGCCTCCTTTCAAAGCCGGTTACCCTGACACGCACCATACCACCGATGCATGTTTGTGGGAAAAATATTAAAAAGATAGGATATCGCGCGGGTTTTGCGCAAGCCAGCGCACCTGCCTTTTCTTGCGCGCGTGTTCGCTTTCTTTTTAATTCTAGCCCCCATAATGCACACCGGGAGGGATATTATGGCTCTTGAAATCATCCTGCTTGCAATCGGCGCGGTAATCGTGCTTCTCGTGCTTTTCTTCGTGTTTGCCTACAACTCGCTTGTGACGATGCGCTTAAGGATTGACAATGCATGGTCGCAGATAGACGTGCAGCTCAAGAAGAGGTACGACCTCATACCCAACCTGGTGGAGACCGTGAAGGGCTATACCAAGCATGAAAAGACGGTTTTCGAGAATGTGACAAAGGCGCGCGCGCAGGCCATGGGCGCGCAGACTGTGGGGGAGAAGGCAAAGGCCGACAACATGCTCGCAGGCACTCTCAAGTCGCTGTTCGCCGTGGCGGAGAATTACCCGCAGCTGCAGGCAAGCGAGAACTTCAAGATGCTCCAGGAGGAGCTGTCAGGCATTGAGAGCAAGATAGCATACGCGCGCCAGTTCTACAACGACACTGTGATGAGCTACAACACTTCCATCCAGACCGTGCCCACCAACATCGTGGCAGGAATGTTCCACTTCACCGCGCGCGACTTCTTCAAGGCTGACGAGGGAGAGCGCGAGAACGTGAAGGTGAAGTTCTAGCCGCTGATTTTTCTTGTTTTTCCCTTGCCTTAGCGCAAGCTATTCCCTGAGCGCCAATATTATTGCCAGCTGGCGGCCCATATCATATTCTTCCGCGATTTTTTGGGCTTCATCATACCTCCCATGATGTATGAGAAACTCGCAATGTTCTACCCTTACCCAACGAAGTTCCGTTAGCTCCTTATTCCCATACAGGCGGTGCCTTTCCACAAAATCCTCGATTACATCGTAATGGGAACCGTAGTTTTGAATGAGCATTTTGCATGCTTTTGCTGCGCAATCCGACACTTCTTTTTCAGACAATCCGTATGCGGATGCGATCTTTTCCTGCTTATCAACGGATTCCGGGTGAACTCCCATAAGGCGTTTGAGCGCCAAAGCTGCAGCCACCCTCACGCGTTCAGGCGGGAACGAGTATTTGTCGGCAATTTCATCAGCATCGTGGAATTCCTGCCCGAAAATGTGGCCAGTCAACATGCCAAATGCCGCCCTTTGCACTTCCTTCGAGGAAAGATGACTTTCAGCCAGTTTCAGTGGCTTTTCATAGTGCGCGGCGCATGGCAGATATCGGTCGGCGAACCCCATTTCTGACTCGAAGTTACTCATGTAAAGCGCCCGGATTCCCCTGGCCCGGGCAGCGTTCACTTCGTCTTCAGGCAAGCCGTATTTTGCAGCCAGTTTGTCCGTATTGGCAATTTCCACGCCAAAACGCACCACTTCTTCCTCTATTGCCAATAGGGCGAAAACCTTGCTTGGCACGATATATCCAAGCTCCTTGGCAACAGAAGCCCAAACCCTAAGCACTGCATCCAGCGGCAAAAAATTAAGGGATCTTATTCCGCCGTACTTGTCAAATCCGTCCAAAAATGCCCCCCGGTCAATCGACGTTTCCTCTGATAGGACGTCGATGATTCGCAGGATTGGCGGCGAGCCTTGTTTGCCCCCAACCGGAGGCATTTTGTTGAATGCCTTGCATATTGCCTCGGCAGCCCTCTTTTCAGTGATGAGTGCCTGCTTTCCAGATGTATATGTTTTTGTCATCATTCCAATCACCCCATTGTGTGTTTGTCTGTGTTTCTTTGCGCATTAAGTAGAATTTATATGTATGTGGTGGTATTTGCCACCAAAATAGAGAAGGAATTTAAGCTTCCCCTTGCACAAGGGCATCATGTACGAAGAACTCCTGCGAGAAATGGGATTGAGCCAAAACGAGGCGAAGGTATACGAGGCGCTTCTTTCCGTAGGCGAAGCATCTGTCCAGCAAATCTCCACCAAGTCAAGAGTGCACAGGCGCAACGTCTACGACTCGCTTACCAAGCTTGTGGAGAAGGGGCTGGCGTCAGAGGCATTTGTGAAAGGCGAGATGAACTTCAAGGCAACGCATCCCCGCAGGCTGCTTGAAATGTTGGGTGAAAAGCAGGAGAAAATGAATGCAGCGCTTCCGCAGATGGAGAAAAAATATGAGTCTGTGGAGGAAAAGGAAGAAGCGTATTTCCACAGGGGGATGGAAGGCTTCAAGAATTACCTGCAGGACATACTTCGGACCCGGGAAACTGTCTATTTCATAGGAGCAAAGGCGTTCTGGCTGGACCCGCACCTGCGCAACTACCTGCCGCGCTTCCAGAGGGAGAGGAAGCGGCTTGGCATAAAATTCATGCACATATTCGATTATGAAGTAAAGGAGCAGAAGCCGGAAATACTGAAACTGGTCGGCAAGCCGTACAAATTCCTGCCAAAGGGCTACTCAAGCCCGGTCGCAACTGACATTTTCGGAGACTATGTTGTGACTTTCGTCGGTGTGAAGCCGGGCGAACTTGCCGCAGAGCCGGTCCAGTTCGTGATGAAGAGCAAGAGGCTGGCAGATGGCTATAGGAAGTTCTTCCAGTTCATGTGGGATAACCTGCCTGAAGAAAAATAGCTTGAAGGGGCTTCCAGGAACTAGCGTATGTACGACAAGTCGTGCTTGCCAGGCTCGGAGTGCGGCGCCATGCCCTTTGCAGCAAGCGCCTCCTTCTCCATCTTCCTGGCGAACGCCTCGCTTTCCTTTGCGCGCTGGTCGAGCTTCTTGAGGTCAAGCTTGATGTTGAGTATCTTGCAGAGAACCTCGAGCTGCACCTGCGCGCCCTTGGGGTCCACGAAGCTCCCGTGCGTCTCGCCCATCAGGCAGAGCCCCGGCATGCCCCGAATCTTCCCCATGCCCAAAAGAAGGCCTGCCGCGCCGATTATGGAGCCTTTGCACTCGCCGAAAAGCACGCCGTATTTCTTGTATGTCTCCACCATCTTCTTGTGGCTGACAATGCCGAACACGCGGGGCTTGTCGTGCACCTTTCCCGTGCCATAGCCGCCCAATGTGATAATGAGCTTCACGCCTTTCTTCTGGCAATAGTCCAGCATCTTGCCGGTCGCCTCGTACTGCGCCTCGGATGTGACCGCCTGCACGTCGCCAACTAGTATGAGAAGGTCGTTCTTCTTCCCCTTCACCACGTAGAAGCGGTTCTTTATCATGCGCATTACGCCGTTTTTCTGCATGATGACCTGGTGCGGGAAGTGGGGCGAGTAAAGCTCCGCCACCTTTTCCGCTTTCAGCTCCGCAATCATGTGCGCTGCCGCAATCTTGCCGACAAGGCCGATGCCAGGCAGGCCCTCGATTAGGATGGGGTTGTGAAGCTTCACCTTGCCTTTTTCCACAATCGTTGTTTCAATCATGCAAATCAGTTCCCGTTCTGGAAATTCATGCGCCTGTAGTCGGCGTACTTGTCGTCAATCGAGAATTTGGGCGGGTGCGGGCTGCTGGTAGGCGCGCCGCAGTGCAGCGCATCAAGCGTGTATGCATGGCAGATTCCGCACTTTTTCATCCGCTTCATTTGTCGCCCCCCTTTTCGCCGCTTTGCGCCGTCTTACTTTGAGTGAGGGGTTTAAATAAGTGGCGGATTTCGTACAGCGGCAACTTTTGTGGAAAGGCGCCTGCCTGCGCCCTGCGCGCATCTGCGATTTTTTCCGCATCAGTCGCGGAGGACTTTTATTTTCGGCTGTGGATGTGCCGCATCCCACCTGCGCAATTCAGTGCCGATTCTATCGAGTACCCATGGGCGGACATGTTCGATGTCCGTCTCGACCAGGGGCTCCATGATTTTCCAGCGCACAAATGAGACCTGCAATGCGTGCATGAGGGTTTTCTCGTATTCCGCTTTCCTTTGCGCCTCCTCTGCCCTGCGCCGCGCTTCCTTGCGGGCGAGGAACGGCTTCATGAGTTTATCCGTGATTTTAGCAGAGAATGCCTTGACATTTGCGTTGGTTGCCTGGAAAGAAAGGGGTTTTGCATTCGTAAAAAACTTCATCCCACCACCGATTTGTTTTGTGTGGGACAAAATATATAAGATGGATGTTGCCGCCTGTGCCTGGGAGACGCAGGAACCCGCGGCAGCGCTCATGCGTTTTCTGAAAGGCGGTTTGCCACCTTGCCGGACTCTGCAAGCGCGAGCGCGAGGATTTCCCGCGTCTTTTCCACTATTGGCTTGGCCAGCTTGAAATATTTCCTGAAGTTGTATGCAGAGCCTGCCAACCCGGCCGCACCCATGATTTCAAGGCCCCAGGAAATAATCCTGCCAACCTGCCATTCTACATTCCCAGCCGCAGGCCCCAGGAAAAGCGGGAGGGAGAGGAGGCCTGTGAATGCTGCGACGAGCCCTAACGAGGTAAAAAGCTGAATGCGCGCGTCCTTCAAGGTGCGTGACGCAATGCCATAGCGTTCGCCCAGCCCGCCTTCGCTGATTTGCCGCGAGACAGTGCTCATCAGGGTGTACACGGGCTCCAGGCTTTTGAGATGGTATGCCTGGTATGTTTGGCTTTTGCACGCCCAGCCCCAGGAATCATCGACTATCCGGATGCTGGCCAGGAAAAGCTTGGAAGATTCCTTGGGGCGGCAATAATGGCAGCCGTCAGAGCTCTCCTTGCTAAACGCCCTAAGGCGGTTCGAGTGCTTCAGGAAAAACAGAACGTTCTTGCGGCTTATGCCCTGCCCCAGATGCTCATCCTGCGGAAGTGTCCGCTTGCGGTGAATGGAAAACCTCATATCAGCCCCACGGGCTGGAATCAGGTGCAGAGGATTTTTAAAAAGCGTGGCTTAATGGGGAAAAATGAGAGAACTGCACAATCATGCCTCTATCTTCGCAAACTCAACCGATGCGGGGAACGGCTTTGCCGCGAGGGTGAGCGCAGCCACGATGTCTTCCAGTATCTTGTCGGCCGCCTTGAAGTCGTCCGCCACCACGCGCACCTGGTAGCGCGGCGCGCCCAGGTAGAGGAATTCGACATCTGCGCCCGCTGGCTTTTTCACAGAGGAGAAAATCTTGCGCACGGCCTCCACGCCGTCGGACGAGAAGACCGTTAATGAGAATATTCCGTTCACTTCCGCGCGCGCCTTCTTCATGGATTTCGAGGCGACCTCGAGCAATGCCTTGCCAAGCCCCTTCTCGATTTTCAGGCCGGCTATTGCGGATTCGCCCTGCTCGGAAAGCGCCTCTATTGCATCGATGAGCGAGCCGTGCTTGTCGACAAGCGCCGCGCGCGCGGCGATTTCCTCGCCCTTTGTGGATTTTGCAATCTTCAATGCGACCTCGAAGAGCTTGTCCGCGCGCTTCTCGCGGCGGTTGCCCTCCACCTTTGCCTTTTTTTCGCTTTCCGTGACGCGCTTTAAGGACAGGTCAATCTGGCTTTTTTCCAGGTCGACGTGGTAGACCTTTGCGACGAGCTTCTGCCCCTCGCGCAGGAATTCGTGGATGTTCTTTATCCAGCGGGGCGCGACTTCGGAGATGTGGACGAACGACTCCTTGGCGCCGTACTCGTCAAGCGAGCAGAACGCGCCGTAGGGCATGATTTTCTTTACTGTGACCAGCACCAATTCGTCCTGCTCGGGCATGTCAGCCATGTTTGCATCCACCTTAGAGAACCTTGATTACCTTGCAGCCTTCCGCAACGACGACCCGCGAGCCGGACGGCGTTGCGATTGCCTCGCTGCACACCAGGCATGACACCTTGGATGACGCGTTGCCGAAAACGTTCTGCTCGTTCCCGCACTTGCACTTTACCCTTAGGAATTTGCTCATAGAAACACCCTTAGCCGACTTCCAGCTTTTTCTTTGTCCTCGTCCCTATCACGCGCTCCTGCTTTTTCTTGCACACCGAGCACTCAAGGGTAATTTTTTGGCGCTTGCCCTGCTTCTTCACGGTCTTTTCGCCCGCGCGCTTGCCGCCGTGCCCGAACAGGCTTGCCTCGTGCTTGCGGTTGCCGATTGCCATGGGGCGGGCCTTGCCCTTGCTTGCAAGCTTTGCCTTGTGGGGCGTGTGCTTGAGGCACTTGGGGCAGTATGCATTCACTTCTTTCGGATACTTCATGGTAAACACCTGTAGTTCGCAGCCTTGTGGCCGCCTGTATCGTTGCCATATTCCGGCGCTGTTCGCTGTCGCCGCCTATATCGTTTCCGCTATCTTCTGGCGGAGCAGGAGTTCCGCCTCCTGCGAGGGCATGTCGGATTCCTGCCCTGCCTTGAAGGGGCCGAACCTCTCCCTGTTCATGCCGATGTACTCCTGCACCTCTTTCGTGAACCTCACGCGCTTGACGCCTGCGCCGTTCGTTTCCGGCGCGATTGTAGCTTCAGGCTCCTGCGCAGAGGCCTTCTTCGTCGATTCGAAGCGCGAAAGCAATGAATTGAGCTTCTCGTTCTCCTCGGAGACGATGCCGCGGAAGCGGTCGTACACGTCGTACTCCTCGCGCGTCATCTCCTCCACCTTGGCTTCCTGCCCCCCGCTTCGGATTGCGCGGAAGAGCAGCTTCTGCTGGCGTATCTGCACGATTTCGCGTATGGTGGCTGCCGCGTTCTCGAACTCGCGCATCTGCAGCACCGAGCGGCTTCCCTCCATCTCCGAGAACTTCGAGGACAGGAAGGACTGCACCGAGGGGTAGAAATCCCCCGGGAGCTTCCCAAGCCCTGGCTGCGCCTTTTCCTCCCGCGCAAAATCGCGCAGGTTCTTGTAGGTCAAATCGGCCATGCTCGCATCCCGCACCAGTTGCTGTCCCCTATGCAATATAGGGGGCCGTGCTACTACTTCCGGTTCAAAAGGTATAAAAATGCGACTGCGAGCACACGCTTGGACAGATGCAGACATTTTCGTTGGCAGAAATTGCCCGCTTCCGGGAAAATGCGCGCCGGCGCGCATTTTATAAACAAATATGCTTATACCAAGGATAATCCTATTCGAAAGGTGATACTTTGAGCAAGATATTCTCATCGGCAAAGGAACTGAAGGAAGGGAAATACGTCATAATCGAGGACATCCCGTGCAGGATTGTCAACATCGACTCGTCAAAGCCGGGAAAGCACGGCGCGGCGAAGATGAGGGTGACGGGCATCGGCGTGTTCGACAGCCAGAAGAAGATGCTGCTCGTCCCATCCGACGCCGACGTGGAAGTGCCGATAATCGAGAGGCAGACCGCGCAGGTGGTGGCGGTGAACGGCCAAACGGCGCAGCTGATGGACACCACGACATACGAGGTGTTCGAGCTTTCCATCCCGGAGGAGATAATGAAGGATGCCGCGGCGGGAAAGGAGGCGGACCTCATGTGCGCGATGGACAGGAAGGTAATTACAAGAATACACTAAAGGGTTGATTGCATGCAGGTAAACGTGAAGGACAAGTTGGAGAACAGGTCGCTGTCAAGGCAGGAAATCACCTGCGGGATATCGTTTGACAAGGCAAAGCCGTCGAGGAAGGACCTCCGCGAGGCGATATGCACGGCAACGGGCATCGCGCCTGAGTTGCTGGTCATCGTTTCCTCCAAGGGGGGCTTTGGCGAGAGGAGCGGGACAGTGCTTGTGCACGCATACGCCAACAAGGAGGCGCTCGCCGTGGAAAAAAGGCACCTGCTGGTGCGCGACGGGATGATGGAGAAGAAAAAGAAAGCCGACAAGAAGGCTGCGGTGAAGAAGAAGTAAGGTATGGTGACATTTATGGCGGATCCGAAAGCAAAACCTGCAAAAAAAATCAAGCCCTACAAGGCGACCAAGCCCTGCCCGAAGTGCGGCTCAGGCGTGAGGCTTGCCGAGCACAAGGACAGGCGCGCGTGCGGCAAGTGCGGCTATTTCGAGAAGAAGTAAGCCACTGGCGCGGAGTGGATGCGAAAGTGAAGATGCTTTTTGCAGTTTCCATCCTAATCCTTCTCATCCTCTCAGTTTTCATCTTCCCTATCGGCAATGCCGGCTCAAGCGTATTTTACATTTCCCTATTGTTCGCAGCCTGCGCGCTTTTCCTGTCTTCGTGGAGCAGGGGCATGAAGCGCGGGCTTGAGTATTTGCGGCTCGCGCCAGGATGGAAGGATGCGCCATCGCTTGCCTTGCAGTCGTTCGTGCTTTTCGCCGCGTGTGTTGCGGCGGCCGTGTCCATCACGGGCATTTTCCTGCTTGCCGGCGCGCTTGACACGAAAAATGTCTATGACAAGGTGGTGGGGCTGCCGCTCCCAGTCCTTGTGCTTGCGTTCACGCTCGCCCCGCTTGGCGAGGAGATGCTTTTCAGGGGTTTCCTTTTCAGGAAAATTGCCGAGATGCTTGGCGGGAAGGCGCCCGGCGTCGCCCCCTATGCGGCAGGCGCATTGGTTTCATCGGCAGTTTTTGCCGCCCTCCATTCAGCCTATGGCTCGTATGCCGAGCTTGCGGTTGCGTTTGCCGTGGGGGTTGTGCTTTGCATAGGCGTGAAAAAAACCGGCTCGCTCGTGCCTGCCGTGCTTGCGCATGCCGCTTTTAACCTTGTCTCCGTTTCCATGGCGGTGTTCCTGTGATTTGCCTGGGGATTGAAAGCACCGCGCATACGCTTGGCGTGGGGATTTGCGAACTGTCCGGCAGGGGCAATAATGGCATCCGCATCCTTGCCAATGAAAAAAGCATGTACATGCCCCCTATGGGGCAGGGGATACTGCCGCGCGCCGCCGCTGACCACCACGGGGAGAATTTCCTGCCCGTGCTTTCCCGCGCGCTGTCATCTGCAGGCGTGAAGCTGCGCGATGTCGGCCTGTTCTCCTTTTCGCAGGGGCCGGGCATCGGGCAGTGCCTGCGGGTGTCCTGCACAGGCGCGAAATACCTGGCTTCAAAATACCAAAAGCCCATTGTGGGCGTGAACCACTGCGCAGCGCATCTCGAGATTTCAAGGGGGCTCCTCGGAATGGAAGACCCGCTGTACGTATATGTGAGCGGGGCGAACACGCAGCTCATCGTCGGGAACAAAAATATTTCCCCGCGCTATTTTGTCCTTGGTGAAACGCTGGACATGGGGCTTGGCAACCTGTTCGACGTGTTCGCGCGCGAGGCCGGCTTTGCCCGCCCGCATGGCAGCGAGGTGGCGAGGCTTGCCGCGAAGGGGAAGTATTTCCCGCTCCCCTACACGGTGAAGGGGATGAATTTTGCTTTTGCAGGCTTGCTCACATCGGCCGTGCGCGAAGTTGGCAGGAAAAAGACAGAGGACATCTGCAACTCGCTTATGGAAACCGCGTTTGCCGAGCTTTGCGAAGCCGCCGAGCGTGCGCTGTGCCTTACCGGGAAGAAGGAGGTGACGGTGTGCGGCGGCGTGGCGCAGAATGCGCGCTTCTGCGAAATGCTGTCCCTTGTTGCGAAAGAGCACGGTGCAAGATTTGGCGTGGCTGCGCCTGAGTACAATGCCGACAACGGCGCGATGATTGCCTACGCTGGCCTGCTGGGGCGCGCGAGGGGAAAGAAAGGGGATATAAGCGCTCTTGCGCCAAACGGGTATTGGAGAATAGACGAAGTTGCATGATGGGCAGGCGCCGACAGGAATAGGCGCAAGATGAAGTGATTCGGATGGCGAGCTTCCATTATGAGGTTGGCTGGCGCACAGGCGAAGTGGTTTAGATGGCAAGCTTTTACGACAGGATGGCTGAAAACCGGCGCAATTCATACGTGCTGGTTGTGCTTGTGTTCTGCGCGTGCCTTGCCGCGGTGTGGGGCTTTTCGCTCGTTTTTTTCGGGGACAGCGAGTTCGGGTTTGTTTTGGGCGCGCTTTTCTCAGGCGGCTACATTGCCTTCACCTATTTTGCCGCGGACAGGATGATACTTTCGGTGTCAGGGGCGCGCGAGGCAAAGAAGGAGGAGTTCCCCTATCTTGTCAATGTGGTGGAAGGGCTTTCCATTGCAGCAGGCGTGCCCATGCCGAAAGTTTATGTCATCGACGACCCTGCGCCCAATGCGTTTGCAGTCGGCACCTCGCCTGACAAGGCATCGGTCGCATTCACAACCGGCCTGCTTTCCATGATGAACCGCGCGGAACTGGAAGGCGTTGCAGCGCATGAGCTGTCGCACATCAAGAACTTCGATTCCAGGATGGCCACCATCGCAGTCGCCATGGTGGGGCTTGTCGCCATACTTTCGGACCTTGGCCTGCGCTCCATGTTCTGGGGCAGGGGAAGCAGCAGGGGCGGGCGGGGAGGCGGGGGCGGGCTTGCCCTCGTCGGATTGGTGATTATAGTGCTTGCGCCGATTTTTTCCCAGCTTGTGAGGCTGGCGCTTTCGCGCCAGAGGGAATTCCTGGCTGACGCAAGCGGGGCTGAGCTCACGCGCTACCCCGAGGGATTGGCATCCGCACTTGGGAAGATGAAAGCGGCCGGCACCGTGGTGCAGCGCGCCAACGACTCCACAGCCTCGCTTTATTTCGCCAACCCGCTTTCCATGGGAGGGCTGTTCTCCACCCACCCGCCCATAGAGGAAAGGATAAGGCGGCTGAAGGGGATGTAGTCTCGCGTTTTTTCGCGCCCTGTCCTCATACCGAGGAAAAGGGGGGGATGAATATGGGCGCCGACAGCAGGCGGTAGAACTCGAATGCCGCCACGGTGGAGACTGCAAGCGCAAGCAGCGGGTAGATGGCAAGGTCGGCAAGCGAGAGGGAAAGCGCGCGCATTGCAGACGGGAGCAGGGGCTGCGCCTCGCTGCCAAAGCCGCCGGAGGACATCTCGTCCATTTTTGCCTTGACGGCGGATGTCTCATCAAGCTCGAGCAGGGGGAGGGATGCGAACTTTGCGTCAAAATCCGATGCTGCCTGCGAAGCCGCGGCTATCTCCTTTTGCGCGCCGCTTACCGAGAAAGTGTAGGTGAACAGCAGCGGGTAAACCGCATATGCCGCAATCGCGATTGCCATTGCCGCCGCGCCAAGCTGCCGCGTGGCAAAGAAGGTGCGAAGCAATAGGCCCGCGGGGAGGAAGACCGCAAGCGCTGACACCTGGATAAGGTTCGACAGCTCAAGCTCGAGGAAGGACAGGGCGGATGCGATGTAGAGGAGGCTGGAGGCGCCCGAGAGCTGCTGCGAAAGGGATTGGAGAGCATAGAACGGCTGGGCAGACACCACGCCCAATGAAAGCGAAAGCGTAGAGGCAAACCCCGTGATGTCGGATGCGCGGAAAAGAAGGGAGCCAAGCTCGCGCTGCGAAGCCTCAAGCGATGCCAGGTTGCAGGCGAGATAGGCGTGCGGCGAGGACTGGGGGGAGGCGATTTGCGGGCAGGGCGGCGGCGCTGCAAGAGGGATTGACGAGAATGACGATTGCAGGAGGAGCGCAAACGACATGAGGCAGCCAAGCATTGCGGCCGAGACCATCCCCTGCCCTATTTCCTCCGCGCCAAGCAGGCGCAGCCTGCGGATGCCAAATCCCAGGCCCACGCCAAAAAGGATGCCGCCGATGAGGATGGATATGGTGGCCGCAGTCATGGCTAAATCAAAATTCGAAGAGCCATTCTGCATGCCGGAAAGCAAAGCCATAAGCTTATTTGTCAGAAGTGAACTTCACCACGAGCGCGCCGCCGATTGCGGCAAGCAATGTGTCAAGGCCGATGGTTACTAACAGGACGACTGCCACCATGAGGGTGGACGAGAGCATGTCGCCCAAGGGATTCTTGTTGAGGATGGCAAGGGCGAGGAGGGGCACCGACGAGGCAAATGAGCCGAAAAGCCCGGCAAGCGCGCCCACGAGCGCGCCGCGCTTGATGCCTGGCTGCGCCTTGCGAAGCTTCTCAAACACTATCGCCGCAAGCGCGCCTGCAAGCACGGGCAGGAGGCAGATGACAGGCACGAACGTGATTGACATCAGCGGCGTGTCCTTCATCAGCTGCACTGCCGCCTCAGATGCCATGAAAAACAGGAAAAGCAAAAGCGCGCCTGCGATGGCTGCGGCCAAGTGCTCCGCTGCACTCCTTATCCTGCCAGCCGGAAGGAAGGAAAGCAGGGGCTTTTCAGGCACAGACGGCTTTTGCGGCTCGGAAATGAGAGGCTTGTGCTGCTCAGTGGGCTTGTGGACATCAATGGCAGGCTGCTTGTATGAAGGAATCGGCAGGGCATCACCAGGCTGATTTTGGATGCAAGGTATAAAGGCTTATCGCCTTATGCATTTTGCGGCGGACCTGGCTGGCGAAGCAGTGGAATGGGAAAAGGCGCTGCAGGGTTGGCTGGCGGGAAGCCAAGGCATAAGGATGCGCGCGCGGTGCTGCCGGGCGCATCAGGGCGTCAAAATCCTCACGTCGCACTTGTTGCCAGGGGCGGCATCCACCGCGGACTTGAAGGCAAGCGGGTCTGCGCGCGTGTCGGTCAGGTAGTTGTAGTGGATGGGAATCGCGACCTTGGGCTTTATGCGCGCGACCGCCTCCGCAGCCTCCTTGGTATCCATGGTATAGGTGCCGCCTATGGGGAGGAGCGCGATGTCGCAGTCAATGCCGCCCATTTCAGGTATCACATCCGTGTCGCCTGCGAAGTAGACCGTGGCTGCCTTGAAATGGATGAGGAAGCCCGCGCCCGAGTCGCGGGGGTGGAACGGCTTTCCAATGTTATAGGCATGGACCGCCTCGATGACGGCGCTCCCGACTTTTTCCTTGCCGCCAATTTCTATCACGCGGACAGGGAGCTTGCAGTGGTTGCCCAAAAGGACGGTGCGGGAAGTGGTGATGGACGGCGCCGCAACGCAGTGGTCAGTGTGCCCGTGCGAATAGAGGATGATGTCTGCCGGGGGGTAGCCGCGGGGAAGCACGAACGGGTCGATGTATACCCTCATCCCGTCAGCCTCAAGAAGCACGCTTGAGTGGCCGAACCATACCACGCGGACGCCGGAAAATACCGTGCTGTTTGCCATGCTCCTATCTGGGAGGCGTGCTTTTTTATTGATTATGACAGGAAATGGGTCATTCAGCGAATAGAGATGCTGGTGAGATAATGTCCGAAAACATATTCTATGACTGCATAATCGTGGGCGCAGGCCCGGGCGGCTCGACTGCCGCGGCTATCCTTTCGAAAAAGGGCAAGCGCGTGCTGCTGCTTGAGAAGGAGAAATTCCCGCGCGACAAGACATGCGGGGATGCCATCTCCGGGAAGTCGCTTGCGATGCTTGCGGAGCTTGGCCTGGTGGATGCAATTGAGAAATCCGAGCATGGCGAGATAGCGGGGGTGCTTTTCTCGTCGCCAAACGAGGCAGCCGCATCCATCCCTTTCGGCAAGAGCGAATACCACATAGGCAAGGGATATACCTGCAGGAGGCAGGTGTATGACAACCTGCTTTTCCAGAATGCGAAAAGGCTCTGCGATGCGATGGAGGGAATGACGGCCGTTGCGCTTGTCAGGGAAAACGGCAAGGTGGCGGGCGTGAAGGCAAAGGGCGCCGACGGGAAGGAGTATGAGTTCCGGGGGAGGATGGTGATAGGTGCCGACGGGGTGAATTCCGTGGTCGCGCGGGAAATCCGCGGCGCTGACATCGACCCGGCGCACACCTGCATAGCCCACCGCGCATACTATTCAGGCATTACCGGCATGACAGGCTGCATCGAGATACATTTCGTCAGGTCAATCATGCCGGGCTACTTCTGGATTTTCCCCCTTGAGAACGGGATTGCCAACGTTGGCGTGGGCATGATGATGGGGGACATGAAAAAGCACGGAACCGACCTTGGCAAGGCAATGGAGGACATCACCCGGAACAACCCGCTTTTCAGGGAAAGGTTTGCAAATGCGAAAATGGTGTCGCCCCTCAAGGCATGGCAGCTGCCGTTCGGCTCGAAAAAGAGGAAGGTGCACTCGGAGAACGTTCTCCTTGTCGGCGACGCCGCAGGCCTGGTGGACCCGTTTTCAGGCGAGGGCGTCGGGAACGCCATGCTCTCGGGGAAGATTGCTGCGGAAGCCGCATACGAGGCGCTGGTTGCAGGGGACACAAGCGAGCATTTCCTGGCGCGCTACGATGAGAGGCTCTGGAACGCTGTGTGGAACGAGCTTTCCACCAGCTACAAGATGCAGCAGCTGGGCAAGCATGAATTCCTCCTGAATTTCGTGGTGGGAAAGGCGGCAAAAAGCCCCAAGGCGCGGGAGGCCATCGCAGGCACTCTTTCCAACAAGGAGGCGAAAGGCGAGTATTCTTCGCCGCTGTTCTACCTTAAGCTTCTCCTAGAGTAATCTTTATGGCAGTAGACATCCTGGGCGCCGGCCCCGCAGGCCTCTGTGCCGCGATAAATATTGCGCGCGCGGGGAGCAGTGCCATTGTGCATGAAAAACGCAGCGCAGCCGGCATGCGCTTTTGCCCAAATCTCCAGGGGCTGCGCTACCTTTACATGCCGCCGGAGAAATTCATGTCGCAGCTTGGCCTGCAGGCAAATGTGAAGTTCCGCTATTTCCCGCGCGCCATAATCTGCACAAGGAAGCGGAAGGTGGAGCTGGACTGTTCTGGCGGGAGCCAGATGCCGTTTGTCCTTCGTGGAAATGGCGCCGGCACGCTCGATGCCGCGCTTTTTTCAGAGGCTGAAAAGCTCGGCGTGGAGTTTGAGTTCAACTCGCGCGCACGCGAGAGCGGCGTGCAGATTGTGGCAACCGGGAGCAAGGGGGAACCGGACTCTGCCGCGCTTGGCAGCGTGTTTGAGAACAGCGATTTCCCGCGCGACTGCCAGCTTGTGATGTTTGATGATAGATACTCGCCGCGAGGGTGGTACTCATACATATTGCCGATTGGGAAGGATGAAATCGAATTTGTCACCTGCGTGTCCAAGCCATACATCCCCTCTCTTGCGCAACTGCATGCGAAGGCGATGGCAGAGAGGAAGGAAATTGCAGATGCCGTGGCTGGCAGGAAAAAGATTGCGACGTTTGCAGGCTCGGCCTCATCGCGCATCCCGGAAAGCGCATTCATCGGCGGCAAATATTATGTTGGGGAAGCCGCAGGCTTCCAGGACCCGTACATGGGATTTGGCATTGCCTATGCGCTCCGGAGCGGCTACTACCTGAGGAAGGACGCCGCGTACAGGCTTGTTATGGAAATTGCAGGAGACGGCGCGGCAGAGCTTATGATGTCAAAGTACAAGGACGGACAGAAAGTGGATTTGTCCGGCGCGTTGCCTGAGAAAAATGCCGCCTACCGCGCGCTGGTGGAGGGTGTGGCGATGGTGGCGCAGGCGAAGAGAAGAATAGCTGGAAGCGGGTAGATAAGCGCCGTCATATTAAAACTCATTTGCTAAGCGGCTTTTTCTTCCTCAGCCACCAAATGGCGGGGATCACATCATCCGCCCATTCGACAAAATCAATTATCGGGCCAAGCAGCATGCTATCAACGCCTTTTTGTTTCATGTCCTCAATCGTTTCAATAACGTTTGCAAGCATCTGCGATTTTGGGTCGATTTTTTCTGTATTCGCGTGTTCGCCACCTGTAACAACCATTACCTCGTTCTCGCGCATCTGGCCCCCTCTACGGTACCGCCTATGGCTTTCAACAGTGCGCCAAGAAACCAGGTCAGTGGCACTGCGGATTGAGCGTGCCAACGGCTGGATTCCGCGGTCAATTGTGTTCCACCTTCGTTCGCTGTCCAAAACCAAATCCATTGCAGCCTTAAGGCCCACCACTGCGGAATTGCTCATTTTCATGTACCTAAGATCGATATCGTCAAAGAATCTTTGCGGTATAAAGAATTCACGAATTGCTGTACGTAGCGCAGAATTGTAACTACATCCATATTTGTCGTCAGGAATGGCAATTCTTGTTCCATTATCTGCCTTGCCGCCCCAGCAATCAAGCGCAACTTTCTCCACAAGGATGATTGAGGGGTTTTCGACTAAGTAGAAATCGTCTTTCTTTGTAAATGCTTCTGGATTGACCAAATAGAACAATGTCTCTGTTGGAATTGTTCTGCCCTGCCAGTCTTTCTCTTCTTTGCGCAGTTCGAGCATTCTTTTTACGTCCTTTTCTTGGATGATGGTCATGTTCACTTCATCCACTATGTCTTTGCCCTTCTCAATCGTTATTCCGCTAACAGCCAGCTCCTTTGCCCAAAAAGAGCCAAGCAAGTGTGGCCGGCAAGGGTAACCTCTCATTATGCATGCATCGAGTTCTGCATGCGAGGGCAGCCTGCCCCCGTGCTGCGCAGCCACCTCATCTGCCTTGAAACGATCTGCTTTTATGCCGGTTCGAATAATTGCCATATTATTATCACCTATGGTTAAATGTGGTAATGGCTATACTTATTCAATGGTGTCCCCTAAGGGGGGAATTATAGCAAGCATTTTAAGCGTTCGAGGCAAAATGCCATTATGCACATATCCGAGCTGAAGAAAATCGGGCTAACTGAGAGCGAAGTGAAATGCTATGACGCGCTTCTGGAGCTTGGCGAGACCATGCGCGCGCGGCTTGTGAAGAAGTCTGGAGTGTCCGCGTCAAAGATTTACGACGTCATAAACCGGCTTTCGGAAAAGGGGCTTGTTTCCTCTGTCAAGAAGCAGGGAAGGCTGCACTTCAGCGCGGCTGACCCGGCAAGGCTCCAGGACTATTTGGAGCAAAAAGATGCGGAAATTGAAAAGGAGAAGCTGCTTATCGCCGCGATGCTGCCATCCCTTGGCGCGCGCTACAAAAAGACGGGCGATGAGACTGATATTGAAGTGTTCTATGGCTGGGAAGGGTTGAAGACCGTTTTCCTGAGCCTTGAGAATTCCATGTCAAAGGGCGACGAAAGCCTGGTGTTCGGCGCAAGCGTGGGCAAGAACCCGGAACAGGCGGACATCTTTTTCCGCCAGCACCAGGGGCGTGTGGAGAAGCGCGGGTATGGAGTGCGGATAATATTCAATGACGACATGAGGGCGAGGAATGAAAGGTATAGGTATTATGTTGGGCATAAGCGCCACAAAATCCGGTTCCTGCACAGCCACACATTCACAGAGATGTATATTTACAGGAAGTCCGTGCTTTTCCTGATGCTGCTTGGCAGGCCTATTGCGATAAACGTAAAAAATACGGAAGTTGTAGACTCTTTCAGGAAATTCTTCGAGACGATGTGGAAGGAAGCCAAGCCCTAAGTCAGCCGCCAAGCTTGCTCATGTCGATGTTCGCGCCCTTCATCATCTTCTCCATCTTCTTGCGGAATCCGCGGTTCTTCTTGAAGGATGTGAACATGCCGTTCACGCGCTCGAACTGCGTGAGGAGGTCGCGCACGTCCTCGGGCTTGGTGCCTGAGCCGGCTGCGATGCGCTCGATGCGCGTGCGGCTTTTCCTCACAAGCTCCGCGTCCTCCCGCTCAGCGCTTGTCATGGAAGATATGATGCACTCGAACTTCTTGAGCTTGCCCTCGCTGTTTTTCACCATGTCAGCAGGCACATCAGCAGCGCCTAGCATGGAAAACACGCCTGAGAGGGGGCCTAGCTTTTTCGCGGCTTTCAGCTGCTCGTAAAATGTGCGAAGCGTGAGCTTGTCCTCGATGTCGGTGGGAAGGTTTTGCTCGTCCGCGATTTTCTTCACTTTTTCAAGGAGGGCGCCGATGTCGGGGAAGCCCAGGAGCCTTCCCACAAACTTCTGCGCATCAAACGGCTCAAGCGCGTCCATCTTCTCGCCTGTGCCGATGAACGCCACCTTTGCTCCGGAGGATGATACCGCTGAAAGCGCGCCGCCTCCCTTGCCGCTTCCGTCAAGCTTGGTGATTATCACGCCGGTCAGCCCAACCGCGTTGTGGAACTCCAATGCCTGCTTGCCAGCCACCTGCCCGATGTCCGCAGATATCACCAGGAAGCGCTCGTCCGGCTGGAATGTTTCGTTTATCGTTTTCAGCTGCTCCACAAGGACTGAATCGAATGCGCTCCTTCCTGCCGAGTCTGTTATGAGCACATCCTCCTTTGCGCGCACTTTCGCGTCCGCGAGTATTTTTTTCACATCGCGTTCGCCTTGGATGCCGTAGAATGCCGCGCCCGTTTGTTTTGAGAGCTGCTGAAGCTGCTCGTATGCCGCAGGGCGGTCAACGTCGCAGGAAATCAGGCCGACAGATAGGCCGCGGGACTTGTAGAAGTGCGCAACCTTGCCGCAAGTCGTGGTTTTTCCAGAGCCAAACAGGCCGAGCATGAGGATTTTTTTCGGAGACACCTTAGGCTCGTAGCGCTCGCCCATCATGCCGGAAAGCTCCTCGTAAACCACTTTCACTACATGCTCGCGCAATGAAAGGCCTTTCGGGAGATTTGCGTCAAGCGCGCGGTTTTCGATGCGCTTGGTAAGGTCAAAGACAAGCCTGACGTTGACGTCTGAGGAAATGAGCACGCGCTGCAGCTCGCGGCACAGCGCCTTCACGGCCTTCTCATCCGCAACCGGCGCGCCCGTGAATTTCGAGAGCGCCTGCCGCAGGCTTCGTCCAAGGTCCATATATATCTCTAGTGGGGATGGGAACGAAAATGGTTAAAACCCTCGCCTTGTGCCGTCAGCCAATATTTGCCACGCCGGCATCTTCGGCACGTCGGCAGGGAGCGCGCAGGCGCCTGTGCCGCCGGCTCACGCCTGCCACCCCTGGCATCGGCATGGAATCGGCCCCGCGCGCCCTCCTTCTCCCACGACGGAGCCACGTCGGGCGCAGATTTATAAACTGTGCCGCCGAATTCCACCTCGGAGCGACAAACGCTCGTATCTATTTTGGAGGTGTGAATATGGGACAGAAGATAGGAACCGAAAAAATATCGCGCGAGGACGGCTACCTCTACTACATCGGAAAGGATGGGTATGTATGGGCAGCACCGATGAAGCACA
>JBAZYD010000010.1:42546-62364 GCA_041659465.1 Candidatus Micrarchaeia archaeon
CAGGGCGGCTTCATGTACTACCTCGGCAAGGACGGCTACGTCTACAAGGCGAAGCTAAAGAATGCTTAAGTAGTCCGAACGTTTTTGTTTTTCAGTCGCAGCCCGGCAGGTCACTGGGCTGCGTTCGATTTTTTTGGGAATCATTGGCGCTTAGCTTTCGCCTTGGTGGAATCAGGCAGGTTGAAGATGGAAAGCTCAATGGAATCCGTGCGCGCAATCTCTTCGTTGAGCTGTGCAAGCACGCGCTTCTTTATTTCGAGGTACTTCTCGCGCGGAAGCTGGATGTTCCCTACCGCGCATTTCAGGTTTTTCGCGTTGAAGCAGAACAGGCAGTCCGTGCAGTTCTCGATGTTGTGGCAGTAGTAGCAGTCGGAGCTGCCCCTTGCCTCGGAAACCTCGAAGCAGCGCTGGATTTTCTCGGAGTCGAATGTGTTTATGCAGAATGCGGACTGCCTGACCCGGTTGAATCCGAACAAGTGCTCGGAATTCCTGGGCCACCAGCCATAGGCGCAGCGCTTGCTTCCGATGTTTATGATGCAGCGGTAACAGTCAGTGCAGTCAATCTCCAGCGGGCAGTCGATGTTGTTTGCATTGTTTCCCGTCTTCCATTCAGGAGAGAAATATGCAAGGCGCGAGAGCGCCTTGCCGGCATTTTGGAGGCAAAGCGATTCAACTTCGCTCTCGCCCAGGGCAAGGCGCTGGGCAGCCTCTTCTGCTTCATCAAAGGAAAGCAGCCTGTCGCGCGGGAAGCGCAGGAAATCGGCATAGTCCGGGTTGGGGAGCGGCAAGCCGCTTGCGCAGGATTTGCATTCCTCGAAGCGCCGGGTATTCCTTTTCAGCCAGGCGGCATATTTGTCAATCTCCTGGTAAGGGACGCCGAATATCAGTTCACAGGTTTTGGTGAATGCATTTTCAATCGCATCCTTGCTGGTTTTTGGAGGGGCTGCGCGACGCCATTTTGCCAACGCATTTTGCATTGGGGCATAATCCGGCTTCTCGCCCTTGAACAAGTCGATGAGGTGGGGAAGCTTGTGCTTCGTTTTGAGCTTTTCGCGGATTTCCGAAACAAGCGTCTGCTTCAATTCAGCGTACTTTTCCTTCGAAAGCTGCAGATTGCCGATGCAGTTCCTCTTTGCGCGGAGGCTGAAGGAAAACATGCAGTCATGGCAGGCGGAAAGCCCGTGCGAGTAGTATATTCCCGAGCAGAGGTCGCATTTTGCAATCTCAAAGCACCTGTCGCACAGGAAATTGTTGCATCTTATCAGGAAGTTGCCGCTTGAGCAATGCCCGCCGAAGATGCACTCGCCGATAACGTGCGACGTGTATGCCACGTACTTGGCTTCCCATGCCGACTCGCTATGGCAGATGAAGTGCGAGTCCATCACAGTGGTGCTGTCCTCTATGCCAGTCGAATTCCCGAGGTTTATGTTGCCTGCATATACTACCTGTTCGGAAATCCCCTGCAATATGGAGTCGATGTCCTTGATGCCGTTTATGCCAAGCGCCGCAGGTTTTGCGGAAAAATCGACTTCATCGAGCGACAGCCACCGCGCGCCTTTCGAGTACCTGCCGTCGTAGGAGACGACCGGCTTGCCTGATTTTATGGATTTTTCCACGCGCCGGGGGCCATTGTAATCGTAAAGCCAGTCCGCAAAATCATCAAGCTCGCCAACCTCGCCGCCAAGGAGCACGCGGCATGTGGCTTTCCACTTGCGGTTCACTTCATTGTACACCGCGGATTTTTCGCCCATGCAAAAGATAGCGCCGATATGCATTAAAAGCTCGCGCGCGAATTTGGCACCATGGGATGCAGACCTAGCTACCAGGGCACGCGCCTCATCATGGACTGCCCGACCTGCGGGCTCGGGCTTGCCACGCCGCAGTGCATAAACTCGCACCTTCGGGTCACCTCCGCGCTCCCGAAGCTCTGGAAGACCATGAGGTACGAGGAGGAAATAATGGTGGAGCTCAACGAGGACAAGACCGCCATCATCTACGAGTACGACGCGCTCATACGGCAGGTCGAGGGCATAATGCTCAACCAGAAGACGTACGGGAAGATAGAGGACGAGCACTATTTGCAGAGGAAAAAGCTCCTGAAGGACTTCTACGAATACATGTTCATGAACCCCATGGTGGCCGAGCAGGTGCTGCGCGGCTACAACGAGCCCTACCCGCAAAAGGCGGTGTTCGTGGAGGGCTACAGGAACTTCCACGCGTGGATGAATGGGATACTGGACGCCTACACCAAATCGTCATTGTACCTGCTTTGCAAAAAAACTGGCGACATGCGCGCCGCGTTCCTGGTGCTTCTGGGGCTCAAGTCGCTCCTTTTCATGTCGAATTTCATGCTCACCGTGCCCAAGGACGCGGCCCAGATAGATGCGCCCGAGGCGAACTACGAGCTGGGGCATGGGCTGAAAGTAAAAATATACGACGTCCCGGGCGGCGAGGCGCACATCTACACCATCGAGAATGAAGTGGTGGAGGGCCTGCCGCCAAAGCTTCAGGAGATGCTGCGCGCCGCCATACAGAACGGGCTGAAGGAAATCAGCCAGATGGTGGACTACAGCACCATTTTCGACGACAAGAGCAGGGAGTTCGCCCAGCAGTTCATAGACGGCGCCTCGCTTGAGAAGATAGACATCACCCAGGAGCAGGCGATTGCCATGGGGCGCGAAGCCGCATCGTGGACAGTGGGGCTGGGCTCGCCAATCGAGAACATGGCTTTGGACCAGGACAATATAACCGATATTTACATTGACAGCGAGAACTCGCCTTTGTACATTGAGCACGCGAAGTACGGGCTTTGCCACACGCTTTGGCGCTACAACAGGGAAATGCTCGAGCATGCGTTCAAGAACATGGTGGCGTCCACCATGGGCACCAGGAAATTCGACAAGAACTCGCCTGTCGTGGACGTGGTGCTGACGAGGCTTGCCATGAGGTGCCACCTGCAGCAGCCTCCGGCGACATTCAGGGATTTGCAGGCTGCGCTTCGCATAATGCGCGACAAGCCTTTCACATATCCTATGTACCTGAAGCTGAACTCGATGTCGCCGTTCTTCGCAGGCTATGACGACGTCATGGTAGGGCTGGGCTGCTCTGAGGCGGTGCTGGGCCTTAAGGGCGTGGGAAAAACCGCATTCACCTCCGCGAAGATTGCTGCAATCGGCACCAAGAAAAGGATACTTCCAATTGAGGACATTGAGGAAATACCCGTCAAGGCGTACAGGAAAAAGGGCTTCCACATAGGCGCTGTGCAGGTGCAGTCGTCTGACAGGGACGAGGTGGGAACAACCGAGCTTGACCTGGTTTCCATGACTAATGCGGCGCTTCGCATGGGAGATGCGTGCGTCATCATCAACGAAATCCGCTCGAGAACAGCCATCCAGGGAGTAATCAACATGCTCAACACCCAGCCTGGCATTTTCCTGCTTTACAACCTTCACGCCCAGTCGCTCAAAGACGTGCAGGACAGGCTGGAAACGGTGTTTGGCATACCTGCGGCGTCGATGTTTTCCACGGACAGGTATTCGTTTTTGAAGAAGATACGCTTTGGCAGGAAGACGCGCGTGTACAGGATGCTTGGCTTCCAGTACGAAACCGACATCAAGGAGCACAAGTTCGTGCAGACGTTCGATCTGGAGAGGGGAGAGGATATCGAGGACACTGCGCTTCGGTGCCTGTTCTTGAGCGAGCCTGCGGCAAACGCCAAGTCGCTCTCTGACGCTGACCTGGGCAAGATTGCAAAGAGCCTGAAGCTGGATTTCGTGCCACCGGCGCTGGAACGCCGGAGCGACGAGACAGGCATCTCGCCCAAGCAGTACGTGATGGAGGCGTTCCTGAAGGGGAAGCTCTATTCGCAGGTCTACGAGGCTTCCGAGAAGAACGCGCACCCGCAGTTCTTGGAACTGGACTTTGTGCTCAAGTGCACCACCGCGGCGAACAACCTGCTCAAGCGGGTGCAGAAGGAAGGCATAGATTGGGCAAAGGTGGACAAGGAATGGTGCAAGCTGTTTTCCGACCTTATGAAAAAGGAGCTTTCGGAGGCGTCCGCGGACGAGGCGGCGACAGGCACCAAGGAAGCCAAGAAGGCGTAGAACCGGGGTCAATATGTCCGAAAACCTGTCTTTCAACAACTATATGAAACAGGCGCCTATCGCAGCATTTACATTGATGCTTATCTTTGTTGGGCTGATAGGCATTTATGGGGGGTTGCGTGGTTCGGAAACTGACATGTTGGGTGGCTTTCTTTTCCTTGTAATTGGGTTGGTAGTGCTGGCACTCGTCAGATTCGAGTCAATCTCCCTAGATAAAAAGACTAGACGAATAACTGTTGTCTCCCGCACCATTTTTTCCAAAACATTACGTGTAATTGATTTTTCTGATGTGGAATCTGTCCAGTTCCGATGGGAATATACAGACAGGGGGCCATCCACTGAGCGGTTAGGCGTGTTGGTGCTCAATCGCTCGGATGGCTCAGAATCAGCATTCCGAGGTGTTTTGGATAGCTCGTTCGGGTTTATTGATGAATTTGAAACCAATTCCAAAAAAGTTGCAGATTTCCTATGTGTGCCCTTCAAAGCCCCTACAATTGCAGAAACAAACAAAGAGGATCTAAACATGTTCTTTTTAGGCGGGCGGCGCCCCATTTCGCAGCCGAAAAATAGGGGGAAATGATGCTCTCGTTTTGTTCTGAGTCGCCTCTCAGGCAAGCCACCGTTCATGTTCCTTGTGGTCGCCGACAAAGCAGAAGCGCCCTATTTTCTTTCAGCCTTTGAGATATTTGGCATACTTGCCCAGCGCCTGCCTTCGTGTGAGCGGCTTCTGCCCAGAACCTTCGAACGCGTTGGTGCAAATGTGCAAGCGCATTCGCATGAAACAGGCGCTTGTCCATACATTTATAATCAGTTATAATAACAATTAATCGGTTTGAATGACATTTGCCAAAAAGCACCAGCAGCCTGAAAGCCCGTCCTACATTCGGGGCTATCTTTTTGGGAAGAGCCTTCCCAGGTTAAAAACGAGCTTGGGGAAATTGAAAGAGTATGTTAAGTACGAAGAAAGCTTCGGGCACGAAACATGGTTTGTACGTAATACCACCCTTAGCAGTTATGCGGCAATACAGCGCAAATCCAAGCAGTCATCAGCGCAGACCAGCTTCAAAGACTATCTTCTTGAAAAACTAAGGGCGCTGGGCGATGGCGCCACCCTAAAAATTCTCGATATTGGAGGATGCGATTTCACCCAGTGGAAAGAGATGTCGGAACACCCGAATCTCGAACTCCGCGGGACCAGTCTTACTTCCAATTCCGTCCATCCCTCCATGAGGCACTTGGTGCGCGTGTGCGGTGCGCACGAGCTGCATAAGCTCTTCCCAAAGAATCATTTTGATATAATCGTAGCCCACTACAGTTGTTATTTCCAGGAGATGGAAGCCGTGGAGAACGCGCTGTATCTTGCAAAGCCAGGCGGCGAAATCATTTTTTCCGGAGAGGATTCTTTTTTCGAATTGCAGAACTGGGGCAATCTCACAGGAAAAAACCCCGTCCATGAAAAGTTGTTCGAGATAATGGCGTACGAGCCAGCCGAGTCCTATTCGTTCCACCTAAGAAAAAGGCCGGATGCCCCCCTGGAGGACCTCCTGCATAATCTTCAGAAAAATTCGCTTTTTGGGAGAATAAGCGGCTTTCTGCGCGGCGCGTTCCAATCCTGATTTTTTGCTCAGTAGCCGCGCACTTATCCTTTAATCTTGCTCGACAGCGCGATAGTGATAGATAATTAAACATTTTACATCTGAATATGCCCATGCCTCCAAGCGCACCAAAGGCACCAGCCGAGCCTGATTGGGAAATGCTTCGGCAGAAGAAGCCCGCCTTCAGCGTGGAGCATATCAATGAAATAGCCGAGCTTTCCGCGCGATATCTGGACGCGGACGCGGTGGTGTTTTCCGAAGACGATATTATCTCCAACTTCTACCTTCTTTGGCAGATGTCAAAAAAACCAGGTAAGAAAATCTCCAAAAGGCATGCAAAGGAGATTGAAAAAATAGTGATGTCTGTGTTTAGCAAGCACGCTTCCGAAAGCAATTCGCGCGGAACGCCAAGCTCGCCGCAAAAAGACCATCCCAACAAATTCAAGCCGGGCAGCGACGAGCTCGCCCAGCCAAGCCGTGCGAAGAATATCTTTTCAAGAGGCTGGCAGTATCAACAAGGCAAACGTTATTTGTCCAAGGCAGATGCAACGGGAAACGAGGGACAGAAACGCGAATATTGCCTGAAAGCCGCAGAATGCTTTGAAAAATCCGGCAGCAACAGGCAAACCGGGCACGCGTATAACATGGTTGCCGAATATTCCGAAAGCCTGGAAGACAAGGAGATTTATTCTGCCAAAGCCGGAGATTTTTATGTAAAGGCCGGAAAATACGGCTGGGCGGGCGGCGCGTATCAGAGGGCGGGCAATGCCGCAAAGGATGCCGGAAAGGGCAGCCCGGTTTACGAGTCATATTATGCAAAGGCAGAGGAAAACAATGCCAAAGAGGGAGGCATTGCATTCAAGAAAGGAGACTTGCAAGAGGCGTTAAACGGATACCATTATGCGGCATATAATGCGAAAGACAGGGGCAAGAAAGCAGAGTATTGTTTGAAAATGGCTGAAATTGCAGAGAAACGCGAGGGTTGGGGCGAGACGGCAATGATTCATTATGGGGAGGTTGCAATACATATCCCAAGCGACGAGAAATCGGAGTTTTACCTGCAAAAAGCAAAGACATTTGCAGACAGCGATGAAGCCAGGGGCTACCTGTCTGAAAAATGCGGGGTGGAAAGAGAATGCTCAGACGCGCAAAAGGAAAAGTTATTTGTTAGCGCGGCAGCAGACTATAGGAAGGCGAAAGACCCGGAGCGGGTCGGGCATGCGCTTGAAAATGCCGCAAAAGCCGCCACTGATGACGGGAAACAGGCTATCTACCTCATGGAAGCTGCAGAATGCTACAAAACAGTCGACAGGCCTGATCTTGAGGCAGTGGCGCTAATCTCGCTCGTTGCTGTTACGGCTGATGCCCGGGAAAAGGAAGCCTACAGGGAAAGGGCGGATGCTTGCATGATGAAGGCAGAGTCAAAATACAAAAATACCCGCCTGGAAAACCTGCTTAGCTGGATGTACCTGGTAATCGGTTTTAAAGCCGATGACAGCAGCAAGTCAAGCGAATACTTTGTGAGGCTTGCCGAAAACTGCGACAATGACAAGGACAGGTGCATGGCATATGTTGAGGCTGTAAAGAGGGCCACCGACAGCGAAACAAAGCTCTCATGCTATCGCGGGCTTGCCTTGGCTGCGGCAAATATGAATGACCACGAGCTTGCCGGCTTTGGATATGGGGAAATCGGAAAGCTGGCGCCGGACAGCAAAAGAAAGGCATACTACTCGGTCCTTTCTGCAAAGCATTATCTGAAACAGAACGCAACCGTGCGGGCAGCGTGCGCGTATTTCAATGCAGCTCAGTATGCGGAAAAAGCAGGAGACGCCCGGAAATACTCTGAACTGGCGCAGGGATTGGTATCGAAGGCCGTGCAGGAAGTCCTAGCCGCAAAGCATGATGAAAAGAAGCAAGCAGAGTCGCTGCAGATCATTTATGCGCAGGCGCACGTGGCAACCGCCGACCCAAGGCTGAAAGAGAACTATTATTCAAAATTCTTGGAAACAGGCAAGGTCCAGAAAACGGATGCCAAACTGGAGGATTATAGAAACAATCTTGCACAGTTTTTCGAGGGCCTTGCCTCTGAAACTGAAGACAACTCACAGCGATCGGAATATTTTGCCGAAGCGGGCAGAAACTACTATAACCTAAAAATGCAGAATAAGGCGATTGAATGCTATCGGCTGGCAGTGGAAACCTGCGAAGACAAGATGAAAAGGCTGTCCTACGAGCTTCTCCTGGATTCCATCTCGGGCAAAGCAACGAACCTGAACTAGCTGCATTATCCTGTTCTCAGTCTGAGAAAAGTTCATGTCTGCAAAGCAAATAGGAGTTCCTGCCCGTCCTTCATCTTGCTTTTTATATTGGCACGCGAGGAAATTTTTTGCTCGAAGCTACTGCGCAGGCACGCGCTTATTCCGCATCCCCGCCGCCGGCAAGCCACCTTTCGTATTCCTTGTGGTCGCCGACGAAGTAGAATCGCCTTATTTTCCTGTCATCGAACGATTTGTAGCAAATCCGATAGTTTTCGTCTATGTTTTCCTTGAAGTATAGGAGGCCGAAGCGCGCGTGCTCGGATGGCAGCCCTGCGAGGATTTGCTTTATCTTTTTTATCGCGCGAATCTTGATGGAATTGTCAAGCTTGCCGAAGCGCGCTTTCCATTTCGGCGCGTATTCATCGGAGTATTCAGTCGTCGAGATATTTGGCATATTTACCCAATGCCTCCTTCCTGCTAAGGGGCTTCTGCCCTTTCTTTTCCATCTCGCGGTCTTCGGCATCCATGCGCTCCTTGAGCCGCATTGTTTCAAGGTATTCGTCGATTTTCACCAGCCCGAATTTTTCATTCACGGCGTAGGTGCACATGCGCAGCGCCTCCATCCGGTTCTGCGCCACGCCGCGCGCGAGCATTTCGCTGATTATCACTGCGGGCAGGCCTTCGAGATTTGCACTGAATTTCATATGTAAAATCACCGATTTACATATTAGGAAGATATGTTTTTAACATTACCAGCATGTTTTCGCTAGATTTTCATATGATGGCATATGATTATTTAAATATCATCCGGCAGTAGGATGCCGGCGGTATTTTGGCTGAAAAGGAAAGAAAGCCCTCATTGTTCCTCCAATTCATAGGCGATAAGCCGAAATGGAGGGTGATAGACTTCCTGCTGGAAAACCATCTGCAGGACTTCACGAAAACAGAGATTGCAAAGGGTGCGAATCTGAGCTGGGCGTCGCTCTACCAGCACTGGGGCGACATTGAGCGCAAGAAAATCGTCAAGCTGACGCGCGTGGTCGGGCGCGCGCGGCTGTACCAGCTAAATGAAAAGTCCGCGCTCGTGGTGCTTCTCAAAAGCATCGAGTCCACGCTCATAAGCGAAGCAGCAGATGTTGCAGAGGAAGAGGCGGTGATGAAAGTGAGCGCAAGGGCTGGGCGCGGGAGATAGAACCGCTGGAGGCGCCTGCCTTTGCGCCTGGGCAACCCGTTCGCCGCCCAAACCCCTTTTTATGCTTGTATGCTGATTTCTTGCCAGTACAACGTGAGGGTGATACCAATGGTGGACATGAAGCTTCTTGCAAAACTTACCGAGTCTTTCGGCGTCCCGGGCTACGAGCACGAGATTGCGGGCATAATGGTGGAGGAATTTCGGAAGGCGGGCTACAAGGCGGAAATCGACAATTTCGGCAACGTGATTGCGCGCTCAAGCGCCACGAAAAAAAAGCCCATCATGCTCGGCGCGCACATGGACGAGATTGGGATGCTTGTGAAGTACATCAATGAGAAGGGGTTCATCAGGTTTGTGAAGGTGGGCGGCATAGACAACCGCGCGCTTGTGAACCAGCGCGTGGTGCTGGAGACGGACAAGGGCAGGATTTACGGCGTGATTGGCAACAAGCCGCCGCACATGCAGAAGGCCGAGGACATGAAGGCCGCAATCGACAACAAGTCGCTTTTCATCGACATCGGCGCCAAGAACAAGAAGGACGCCGAGAAGATGGGCGTGAAAATCGGCGACCCCATCTGCTTTGACATTTCCACCAAGGTCCTGAACGGGAAGCTGGTCACGGGCAAGGCTCTGGACAACCGCGTGGGCTGCTACGTGCTTTTGGAGCTTGCCAAGAAGCTGAAGAACCGAAATGTGGTGCTTGTCGGGACCACGCAGGAGGAGGTTTCCACTTTCGGCAAGGGCGCCATGATTGCCGCCTACAACCTGGAGCCGTCGGCATTCATTGCAGTTGACACGTCCATCGCGGGCGACCACCCGGAGATGAGCGAGGACGAGTCGCTCATACACCTCGGGAAGGGCCCTGCGCTCTGCCTTGTGGAGGCGGGAGGGCGGGGGAACTTCGCGGACGCGAAGCTCAAGAAGATGTCCATTGACGTTGCAAAGAAAAGCAAGATACCGTACCAGATAGAGGTAATAGAGGGCGGCGCCACGGATGCCGCATCGGTTTACGGCGAGAGGGGGGGCATACCCTCCATTGCAATCTGCGTCCCGACGCGCTACATCCACTCGAACGTCGCGGTGTGCGCGCTTGACGACATAGACAAGACCACGAGCTACCTTGTGAAGTTCGTGGAAGCGCTTGCCTGATTCCTTCTGTTTTTTGCAGGAAGCTTAGCCCTGGCGGAGGCTCTCTTGACGGGAAAGGGCTTCGAAAATCCGGCTCGCAAGCACTTCGGCGTATGGCTTTGGGGCAAAATCGTTGAAGAGTGTTGTTGCATCAGGCATTTCCAAGACATCTTGCACACTGGCAGAATAGCTGATGAATATCGCGTTTGGATTGCTTTCCTTGTAAAGCTCCCGCAGCTGCCTTGCCACGTCCGTGCCGAGCTCATAAAGCAAGTTATGGTCCAGCACTACCACATCGAATTTGACGCCTGACGCATGATTGAGCGCAGTCCCGCCAGCCATCGCCAATGAAACCTCAGCCCCCAGGCGGGCGAATTGCATGCCGAGGGCATTGAGAATTATTTCATTGTCCTCGACAAAAAGCACTTTCTTACCAGTTATTCTTTCGCGCAAGGCGGCAATGGAAAGGTTTTTCAGGGCTGGGCGCTGTGCGTGCTTGACCCGGGCTTCGAGCTCCTGTTTCTTTTTCAGCTCACTTTCCTTCCTTTCTGTTTCAAGCCGAATCTTTTCCTGGGCTTTTGCAATTGCCGTGCGCTCCGTTTCGACATCGTCATTCACTGTTTTTGTTATGTTTTCAGCAAGTGTTTTGGAGCTCTTGATGCGCCACCAGAGTGAATTCGCGCCGGATTTTGTCGGAGATATTTTCCAGCGCAGGGCATTTGCTATTGTTTGCTTGCTTTCGTCAGGGAGAGAATTGAAGCCAGGGAAGGCGGAGCCTATGCTTTGCACAAGTCCCTTCTGGCTCCCGGTGGTTCGCCAGTCTGAATATGCCAGAAGCGCGCGGTAGATGGCGCGGGCGCCTTTTTTGCCAAGCCCCTGCCCGGCGGCAGGGATAGCGGCGGATTTTTCCATGCGGGAAACGTGTTTGTAATTGCATATAAATATGTTGGTTTTTCAACCTGTTTTTATTGTTTGGGCGCGCAAAGACAACTGATGGCAAAGGGTTTCCTTGCCCTCGCAGTGGCATCCATTTTCCTTCTTGTTCTCGCTTCGTCAGCCGCGAAACTATCTGAGCGCGCGCCGGATTTTTCCTACCAGCCGCTCGTTGCCATGCGCCTGCAGGAGCAGGCGGCGAGCGCGGCGTTTTCCGATGCATTGTCAGAGGCAGCGGGCAAGGCGCTTGCAGCCTCGCAGGCAAGCGGCGCTGCAGCGGAAGCCCAGGCTGCGGTGAAAGCCGCGGTTTACCTGTCTGCGCTTGATTTTGAGGCGCAGATGGGGGAGGCGGGATACGACGTGGCCTTTTGGTGCGGAAAGCCAAGCGAAGCTTCACTGCAGGGCGCTTCGGTTAAGATGGCAACTGAGGGGGCTTCCATCTTGCCGGATGGCGCGCTTCCCCTTTCCAACCCAGCCTGCGCCGAATCGTTTGATGCCAATCTTCTTCGGAAAAAGGTGCGCGTGAGCGGCGCCGGCTTTTCCATTTATTCGGAAGGGGCGGGAATGGGGCATGCCGTGGCGCTGCCCGAGGGGCTTGAAGGTGAAATTTATGGCTAGCCAATGCAGCGGCGGGAAGGCGCCACCCGGGGCGGCGAGGGCATCCAAAGTGCGCACGGGCAGGGAGGCACGGCTGGAAGCGATGCTGGCGGCCAGGGGGCGCATGTGCAGGAAGGCGCCACCCGGGGCGGCGAGGGCGCCTGGCTTGCGGGACGGCGCCAGGGGGCAGTCCTCGCTTGAGGCGCTTTTCGCATTTGCCGCGCTCCTGTGCGCGCTCGCCGTGCTTGCCCATGCCGCAAAGGCGCAATCCGATGCTTTTGCGGCAGCCGTGGGGCAGGCGGATGAGCGCACGCTGCTTGCGCGCGAGGCGTTCTACATAGACATGTCGGCAAGCACGATGCCGACGGCAGCATTGCAGCGCAGCCTGAGCGGAGTGCCGGGCGAAGGGGGAAAATGGCTGGCGTCAAATTCAAGCGGCGCCATTCGCGAGCCACTGTTCCATAAAATATCGGCCGATGCCGATGGGAGATACCATGTGCAAAGCGGATGAAAAATGGCCGGCGAGCCCGGCAGTGGATGCCATGCGCGGGGAAAGCAAGGCGCGCACGCGCGCTTTCTGGTCAATTGACGCGGCGTTCGCGCTTGTGATCGCCGTTGCCATGTTTGCAATATTCTCGTCCATGCTCCACGTGGCGGGCATGAGGGCGCTGGGAGGCGCGGATGATGCGTCCGGCTCGCTTCTTTCCGCGCGCTTTTCATCGTATGCGCTTGAGAGGATGGAGGGCGGCAAGGAAGTTGATTTGCAATCTGTCATCGAGCAAACAGGCAGGAAGTATGCCAGCTTGCAGGTTGGGGATGAGTTTGCGCATGCTGGCGAGAAGAATGGCACTGTTTATTGCACGCGGAGGCTGCATGTGCGCGATGGCAAGCTGGTGAAATTGGAGGCGTGTATCGGATGATTGGGGGCGGATGCTGTTCGGCAGGGGCGTGCGTTGGATGACGGGAAGCAAGGCGCGCTTTGCGGGAAAGAGGCGTGCGTTCGTGTTCAGCCTTGAAGCCGCCTTCTCGCTCACGTTGGCCGTCATCGCATCGTCCTGCTTGCTTGCATATGGGCCCCAGGAAGAAAGCGCGGGGGAGTTCCTTGCCTGCTCTGACGCGGCGGGAGCGCTTGTGGAGCTGAGGGCATTTTCATCGCAGGAAAACCTGCAGGCTGCGGTTCTTGAGGCAGGCGCGCTCCTGCGCACGTGCGTGGAGGCGGAAAGCAATGGCGTGGGCGCGTCCTCGTGCGGGGGTGGCGCAAAAGGCAGCGGGGAAAAATACTCGTTCACTTTCCCGGTCTGGAAGGGCGGGCGCGTGGAGAACGCGAGGGCGGGATGCCGCAGGGCAGGCTGACAGCGGATGTGCTTTTTATTGTTTGCATTGAAAGGGAAACAGGTGGTTCGTGTGAAGCTTTCGGCAATATTCATCCTGCTGGCGCTTGCGATGGCGCAGGTTTTCGCCTATGACGTGGGGATAAAGGTGACCGTGTCGCAGGACACGCTCGCGGTCGGCACCAACATCAGCATTGTCAAGGACGGCACCCTTCTTTACAGCGCAAGGGCGGGCGAAAGCGGCACGGCTTCCTTCAAGCTTGACGCCGGCAGCTATTTCGTGTACCTTGACAGGGGGGGCTATTCGAGGCACGTCAACCTGCTGGAGGTCAGCAAGAACGACAATATCGAATACACCATGCGCCAGCTCATCTCGTATGCGAGCGTGTACGGGCAGGTGGCCGGGCCGTCTGACTTCAACGGCTCTTCCGTGGCGGCATATGCCAGCGGCAACATCGCAAAGCGCACCGTGCCCAACAAGGACGGGTATTACCTGATGTCATTCATGCCTGAAGGAAGCTTTATGCTGTCCTTTGATGCGCAGGGCTTTGTGGAAAGGAACGTGTCCGCCACGCTGCTGCAGTCGCAATTTTCAGAGGTAAACGTGAAGCTGGACAAGGTGCCTGTTGCACCGGCTGCCCAGCCCGCGCTCATAGTGCCGTCATCGGTGCCGAAGCAGACCGTGATAGAGATACTGATAATGGGCGGCGGCGTGCCGCTGCCAGGGCGGGTTGTGCTTGTGAAACCCCCTTCCGGAAGCGTGGAAGCGACCACGGGCGCGGACGGGAAGGCGCACGTGAATGCTGTTGCCGAGGGGGAATACGTTTTCACCTACGGGAACCTTACTTCGAAAACCATGGTGGGCACGGCAGTGAACGCCACGGCGCCGCCCCCGGCGGCGGTGGAGCCTGAGCCGCCCGCAGCATCTGAGCCCGAGGCGCCATCAAGCGCAGGGGGCTTTGTGGCAGGCGCGGCCCTGATAATAATGGGCGGGCTGATTGTGGCGCTTGGAATCGTGCTGTTTGCAATGGGCAGGATGAGCAGGAAGCAGAAGCCAAAGGCGCACGGGCATGAAGCGCAGGGCCTGCCCCCGGCGGGAAAGCACGAGCATGCAAAGGGCGGGCAGGGCGCAGCCCACCAGCACGAGGCGCACGGGCACAGGAAGCAGAAGTGAAACAATGCCTTTCAACTCCGAGAAATTCATCAGCGGCGCGGTTTCCGCGATAAGGGGCACTGTCGGGGACGGGCGCGCGATAATCGCGGTGTCTGGCGGGGTGGATTCCTCGGTTGCCGCCACGCTTGCAAGCCAGGCGCTTGGCAAGCGGATATACTGCGTGTTCGTGGACACCGGGCTCATGAGGAAGGACGAGGGAAAGCTTGTGAGGGCGATGCTTGCGCGCGCGGGCGTGACGCTTCACGTGGTGGATGCGAGCGCGGACTTTTTCGCTTCCCTGAAGGGAGTGGAGGAGCCTGAGAGGAAAAGGAAGATAATCGGGGAGAAGTTCATACGCGTTTTCGAGGCAGAGGCGAAAAGGCAGAAGGCCACCTTCCTGGTGCAGGGCACCATCGCCCCGGACTGGATTGAGAGCGGCGGGGGAAGCCGCGAAACGATAAAGTCGCACCACAATGTCGGCGGCTTGCCCGAGAAGATGGGCATGAAGCTTGTCGAGCCGCTTCGCGACCTGTACAAGCACGAGGTCAGGATAGCCGCCCGGCAGCTTGGGCTGCCCCCTGAGATGTCCGAGAGGCAGCCGTTCCCGGGCCCGGGGCTTGCGGTCAGGATAGTGGGCGAGATAACCCCTGAAAAGGCGGAGATTGTTCGCGCGGCCTGCGCCGTGGTGGAGGAGGAGCTTGAGTCTGCCGCAAAAGCAGGGAAGCTTGAGCTTCCATGGCAGTACTTTGCAGCGCTATTGCCCACCAAGACTGTCGGCGTGAGGGGGGACGAGCGCTCTTACCAGTACACGGTTGTGGTGCGCGCGGTGCGCTCGCTTGACGGCATGACCGCGAATTTCTCGCACGTTCCGCCGGAAGTGCTGCAGAAAATCTCCACGAGAATCACAAACGAGATAAGGGAAGTCGGGCGCGTGCTCTACGACATCACGAACAAGCCGCCGTCCACAGTGGAGCTTGAATAGGGATATTCCGAGTGATACCATGATTCTTATTGTCGACATGGGCTCCCAATACACCCACGTCATCTGGCGCACCTGCCGCGACCTGGGGCATGATGGGAAAATCGTGCCAAAGGCGGTCGCGCGCTCCGAGCTTGACGCCGCCGAGGCAGTGGTGCTTTCAGGCGGCCCAAGCTCGGTTACGAAAGACAGTTTCCACTTCCTGCCCGATTTCATCCGCGAAAAGCCCAATGAAAAGGCGGTGCTTGGCATCTGCCTTGGGCACCAGCTGGTGGCGCAGTCGCTTGGCGGGGAAGTGGTGAAGGGGAAGAACGCCGAGTATGGAATCTCGCGCGTAGAGGTGGATGCCCCCGGCGTGCTGCTCGAGGGCGTGCCAGCCTCCTTCAATGCATGGGTGTCGCACTTTGACGAAGTGAAGAGGATGCCTGAAGGCTTTGTTTCCCTTGCGCACTCGGACACGTGCGCGCACGAGGCAATGGAAGCGCCCGCGCGCAAGCTTTTCTCGGTGCAGTTCCACCCCGAAGTGTGGCACACGGAGCACGGGGAGAGGATACTGGAGAACTTCCTGAAGCAGCTCTAGAAAGAAACATTTATATACTCTTTTAAACACATTAACACCATGGCTACGTTTCAACAGCTTGATAACATCATACCTGGCTGCAGGCACAAGAACGACGCAAAGAAGCAGGTTTACATCAGGAAAGACGACGGCATAATCAACAGGGATACCGGGAAAAGAATCGGCATATTCACCCACTACGGGGAGCCGAACCCGAGCGAGCGCGCTTGCAACATAAAAGTAGGCGGCAAGAACAGGATGGCCGCTTATCTGCCGCTTCACGAGACTGAAGCGGAATGAATTCGGCCGTAGGCGCCAGCCGGCACGTGCGCTTGGGCCCGAAGAACTTCTTTTTCCGCTTAGTTGCCTGCGGCAACTCCTGAAAAAGCGCTAAGCGCGCTTTTTCACTTCCTGAAGCACAAGCGCGGCGCTGCCGCCCAGAAGCGCGGTCGCCTCGCCGCAGATGTACGCGCCCGCGCGCAAGCTTTTCTCGGTGCAGTTCCACCCGGAAGTGTGGCACACCGAGAACGGAGAGAGGATATTGGAGAACTTCCTGAAGCAGGTCTAGCTTGCTGAAACTGCATATATTTATAAAATAAACCACGAATAGAGAATTCCATGCCAAACTTCAGGAATCCGGAAAAAGGCGCAGTGACGCTGGAGATTTCCCGCCTTAAAGTCAGCGAGGATAACAAGTTCCTTTTCAAGCAGCAATTCCGTGCAGGGCAGAGCCTTCGGACGTTTCGCCTGCTCGGCGAATTCGTGCGCTTTGCAAATCCGAAAAAAGAGCCTGCGCCGGAGGGCCTGAAGCGCGTGGAAAGCGCGCACTACGGGCATCCGGGCTTTTACAAGGACAAAAAAGCAGTTACGCTGGGGCAAAAGCCGGTTGTGAATGAAATTTTTGTGCAGCTCCTCAATGAAGATATGCACGACGTGATGGGGGACATGGTGGAAAATAAACACTGCATGCTGGCACTGCAGGGCATGTATAGTGAAAAGTATGCCGTCCTCGTTGATGAAATGCTGGAGATAATGACTAAGCACAAGAATTAGCCATCAGCCAGCCAAAAACCTCTTTTTCACTTCCTGAAGCACAAGCGCGGCGCTGCCGCCCAGAAGCGCGGTGCCGAGCTGGAAGACGCCCATTGCCACCAGGAACTGCCCCGGGATGAGCCCGAGCGAGTAGAGCGCGAAAGCCGAGGCGAACAGGAACGCGGATTTCCAGAGCGCGCCCTGGCAAAGCGCGAGCGCGCGGTTCTGCCCTTTTGCAAGGTAGAGCTCCTTCACGGAATAAACAAGGAGGGCGTTTCCCACCCAGATGAACGGGTTAAGGTAGATGAGCGCATAGGAGGAGGCGCCGAATATGTAGCCGGCAAGGTATGCCCCGATGCTTGGGAGCACGATGATGGGCAGCAGGCTCTTCCCGCGGAGGTTGAGCGCGGCCAGGACGAGCGCGCAGTTCACCACCGCGCCCACCAGGATTTGCGGGTGCCCAAGGACGAACGGGAGCGAAACCGCGATTACCGAGTAGAGAACCATCTCCACGTTCTCGCGGATTGCGCTCAGGGGATATTCCTGATGGTAAAATGACGCTGGCACGTATGAGTATTTGTTTTCCATGGCAACCACGGCGATTGTACGGAGGTTAGGAATATAAAAGGTGCGAGCGAATGATGCCCGATGGCAAAGGAGAACGGCAAGAAAGACAGCCGCCCGCTGCTGAACATACTCCACGAGGTGCAGGAAAAGCACGGCTACATCTCCGAGCACATGCTCAAGCAGATTGCGGTGGAGCAGGACATCCCGATTGCGCGGCTTTACGGGGTGGTGAAGTTCTACACCATGTTCCACACCGAGCCGCAGGGGAAGTACGTCATCGAGATTTGCGGCTCGCCCTCCTGCGTGCTCAACAACGGCGTGAGGCTGGAGAAGTTCCTGGAGACCGAGCTTTCCACCGCAATCGGGGAAACGAGCAAGGACGGGCTGTTTTCGCTTTACAAGACATCGTGCATAGGGTGCTGCGACGAGGCGCCCGCCCTGCTGATAAACGGGGAGCCGCACACCAAGATGACGGTGGAGCGGCTGAAGCTGCTTTTGAAAAAAATCAGGGAGGCAGAGGCGGCGCAGGCTGCGGAAATGGGGAAAAAGAAGTGACTTGATGCAGATACTACGCCAGACAAAGCTTGAAGCGCTCGAAAAGGCGCGCGCGCTCGGGCCGGAAGGCACCATCGCACTGCTCGAAAAACGCGGGCTTGAGGGCAGGGGAGGCGCCGCCTACCCCACTGCGAAGAAGTGGAAAGCGTGCAGGGATGCGCCTGCGGACGAGCGGTTCGTGGTGTGCAATGCGGACGAGGGCGAGCCCGGCACTTTCAAGGACAAGCTCATCATCAGGCATAACGCGGAGACCATGGTGGAGGGCATGTTGATTGCGGCGCATGCGGTCGGCGCCAAGAGATGCTTCATCTATTTGCGCGGGGAATACGATTACCTCCGCCCGAGGCTGCAGGAGCAGGCTGATGACGTGCTTGCGCGCGCGAAAATGGACGGCGTGACGATAGAGATTGTGCGGGGCGCGGGCGCGTACATCTGCGGCGAGGCTACCGCGCTTCTGCAGTCCATGCAGGGATTCCGGGGAAATGCGATGTGCAAGCCGCCCAACCCCACCACGCACGGGCTTTGGGGCAAGCCCACGGCCATCAACAACGTGGAGACGCTCACGTGCGCGGCGCAGGCTGTGCTTTTCGACGACTGGGACCCCAGCCTGCGGCTGTTCTCGATTTCAGGCAACGTCAGGAACCCGGGCGTGTACGAGTTCCCGCTCGGCGTGAAGATGTCCACAATCATCGATGTCGCGCGCCCGGAAAAAAAGCTGAAGGCGATGTCGTTCGGCTGCTTCGGCGGGATAATGCCGGTGGATGCTGGCATGTCCGTGACGCCGGAGACAATCAACATGGAGAAATGCCAGCATGGCGCGTACAGCATAATTTTCATCGACGAGACGAACAACGTGGTGGACGTCGCGTATTCCATTGCGAAGTTCTACACGTACGAGTCCTGCGGCAAGTGCACGCCCTGCCGCGAGGGGACGATACGCATGCTCAACCTGCTCAAGAAAGTTCGCTCGGGGAAGGCGGCGAGGAAGGACCTGGAGCTTTTGCGCGAGCTTGCCGCCCACGTGCAGGACACCTCGCTTTGCGGGCTTGGGCAGACGTGCGGGAACCACATACTCACCAGCTTGCAGCATTTCCCCAAGGATTATGATGCGTTCATGAAAAAATAGAAGGGCAGCGGGGCAAAATGAATGGCAGCGATGAACAATGCGCGATTAGGGGCATGCAAATGAAAATAAAACTCAACAACAACGAAATAGAGGCGGCTGAGGGCAAGTCGCTCCTTGACATCTGCCGCGAGAACGGCATCAATGTGCCCACGCTTTGCTACCACGCCAGCATGACGCCCGAGGCGCGCTGCAGGGTGTGCCTGGTCGAGATGGACGGCAAGCTGGTCACCTCCTGCTCCACGAGGCCGCGCGAGGGCGCCGCAATCGTGACAAACTCGGAGAGAGTGATGAAGGCGAGAAGGCTGAACATGGAGCTCATGGTGCCCGAGCCGTCCTGCAAGCGCGAGGACGACTATGAGGTTTGCCAGACCTACAAGGAAGTCGGAATGGGCAACGCGCGCTTCCTGCAGATAAAGGATTACAACCCGGACTTGGGCGCCGCGGTGATACGCGACAACAACAAGTGCATAAACTGCGGAAGATGCGTGAAGGTGTGCGCGGAGATACAGGGGGTCTACGCCATAGACTTTGCAAGCCGCGCGCACAACGAGCATGTGACGCCCTATTGGGAGAACCACCTTGCGGATGTCGCCTGCATAAGGTGCGGCCAGTGCATACTCAATTGCCCTGTCGGGGCGATTTCCGAGCGCTCGCACATCGAGGAGGTCGTTGCCGCGCTTGATGACCCCGACCAGCACGTGGTGGTGCAG
>JBAZYD010000011.1:0-57333 GCA_041659465.1 Candidatus Micrarchaeia archaeon
CCCGTCGCCGTAAGTGAGTATGAAGCGGCGATTGCCAATCTCCTTTTCCGCCTTTTTCACGCGCGCTGCGATGCCTGTCTTTTCGCCGGTGTTGATGAGGTGCACGGTGCAGCCGAGCTTCCCCTTCCGCTCGCCCTTTGTCTCAAGGTCCGACACCGAGATTTTGCCGCTCCCCGAATAGCCCTTGTGCAGGAAGTAGCGCTCCACCTCCTCGTGCAGGTAGCCCGTGAGTATGTAGAATTCGCGCGAGCCGCCTTTCATGAACCACTTCATGATGTGCCAGATGATGGGCTCGTCGCCGATTTTCACCATTGGCTTGGGCGTCACGCCCGTAAGCTCGCCCAACCGCGTGCCCCTGCCGCCCGCGAGGATGACCACTGGAACGTCCTGCATCGCATCATCTCCCTTTGCCTTTTGGCTTTTTTTCGCGCATGGAATTGCCGGAGGCGCCTGCCATCCCATTCATTGCATCATCTCCCTTTGCCTTTTGGCTTTTTTTCCTTCATGAAATCGTGGAATGCGCCCGAGATGTACTCAAGCCTGGGCTTGTCCATGCCAGGGTAAACGCCCACCCAGAAGGCGCTGTTCATTATGAAGTCCGAGCCGGCCAATTCGCCCACTATGCGGTAGGCGCGCCCCATGTATGCGGGCTGGCGGACGATGTTGCCTGCGAAAATGTTCCGCGTGGCGATGTTTTTCTTTTCCAGGTATGCCACTATGTCGTTTTTCGAGAAGCCAGCGCCCTCGCGCACGGACAGGGCAAAGCCGAACGGCGAGGGCTCTGCCTTTGCGAGCTTTTCAGGAAGGATGAAAACGTCCGAGTAATCCTTGAGGCTCGAGTAAAGGTAAGCATGGTTGCCGCGCCGCGCCTCCACGAATCCGTCCGCCCGCTTGAGCTGCTCGCAGCCCACCGCGGCCTGCATGTCGGTCGCCTTGAGGTTGTAGCCGATATGCGAGTAGATGTACTTGTGGTCATAGCCGAACGGCAGGCCGCCCAGCTTCCAGGCAAACCGCTTTCCGCACGTGTTGTCGCAGCCCGGCTTGCACCAGCAGTCGCGGCCCCAGTCGCGGAACGATTCTGCGCAGCGCTTTGCAATGTCGGACGACGTGAGCACTGCGCCCCCCTCGCCCGTGGTGATGTGGTGGGCGGGGTAGAAGGAAAGCGTGGCAAGGTCGCCAAACGTGCCCACCTTCCTGCCGCCCCAGGTGGCGCCAAGCGCATCGCAGCAGTCCTCTATAAGAAAAAGGCCGTGCTTCCTGCAAAAGGAAGTTACCGCATCGAGGTCAAACGGGTTTCCCAGCGTGTGCGCGACCATCACCGCCTTGGCCTTGTCGCTGTAAGCCTCTTCAAGGCGGGAAACGTCCAGGTTGTAGGTGCCGGGGACGGTGTCGATGAAGACAGGCACTGCGCCGTTCTGGAAAATCGGGTTCACCGTGGTGGGGAACGATGAGGCGGTGGTTATCACCTCGTCGCCCGGCATGAGCCGCCTCTTCCCGAAAAGGTGCGAGGTCAGCGCGCTTGCCGCAACGAGATTGGCGGAGGAGCCGGAATTCACGAAAAGCGCGTGCTTTGCGCCAATGTATTTTGCAAGCCCGGACTCGAACTGGTCGGCAAACCTTCCTGCAGTGAGCCAGAAGTCAAGCGAGGAATCCACAAGCGCAACAAGCTCCTCCTCGCCATACACCCTGCCCGCGTAGTTTATGCGCTCGCCTGGAGAAAAAGGCTTTTGCCGGCTGATGGCGCCTGCATTGTGGAAACGGCGGACAAGGGCGAGGATGCTTTTCCTGACCTCTGAAACATCGTCTTGCATGGCATGATAAACGCAGTTGCTAATTTAAAGATGATGTACGAACAGATGCACATGGTCAACGGAGAGAAAATGGAGCCAGTTTCCAGCCGCGCCAAGCGGCAAGTGGCCCTGCTTTCGCTGTGCATCCCGACCTACAACCGCGCAGCCAAGCTTGAGCGCATGATGGGGTGGCTGCAGGGGCAGCTGAAGGGGGTGGAAAGCGAGGTTGAAATCTGCATCTCCAGCAACGGCTCCACGGACGGCACGGACGGCGTGGCGGCAAAGTGGGCGAAGAGGCTTCCGATTTCCTACAGGAAAAACAGGAGGAACAGGGGGTATGACTTCAACATGCTCTCCGCAATCAGGATGGCAAAAGGCAGGTACTGCTGGTGCTTTGGCGATGACGACCGGCCGGAGGAGGGCGCGGTGAAGGCGGTGCTGGCCGACATTAAGTCCCTGGGAAGTGAAGAGGCCGGGGCAATCTACATCAATGTTTCCTACAATTCCGGTTTCCTCAATGGCAGGAAATATTCCGACCTGCCCGACGGGCCTTTCAAGGTATACTCCGTGGCGGAGGCGGCGTATGCCCCGCTGAGCATGCTCCATCTCGGCCTGATATGCCTGAACAGAAAGGTGGCGGGCGAAGTCATTGGGAAAAAGATTTACATTGAAGGCGACCGGGTCTGCAAGCGCGAGGGCAACCCGGACATGCTGCACCTTTGGGTGCAGGTGTACCTGTTCCTGGAGTGCATAAGGATTGCAGGCTCGTTTGGCATCGAGCCCAAGTCCATGGTGCGCCTTGTCTCGGACGGCGAAAGCACCACGTCATATGAGAAAAAGATGTACCTGGACATGGCGTGCTTCAATTACGAGTACGACATAAGGAAGAATTACCCGGAATTCAGGGGCAGCTTCAACCCGCCCAGGGTGATGGGACATCTGCTCAAGATGGCCATGGTGTGCGAAAACCCCTCCCTCGAGGCGGCCCACCTTGCGACCACCAGGGTGTTTGTGAAGCTGCTGGGGATGGACGGGAGGAAGAACGACATATGGCTTGTGCATGCGCTGGAGGCCGTGCGCAGACTGCCCCTGATGCGGCGGGCAATACCGGTTGCCTACCGCGCATTCCTGTCCATGCGGGGCAAGGGAAACGCGCTGAGAAACCAGGGGGAAGCGAGCCCCGAGGTCATGGAAAGCCTGAGGTTCATGACCGAATACACGATGGGGAAGTTCGGGGGATAGCGCTGCCGCCCTTCCTTGCCGCCGCCCCGCCTATTTTTTTGTGGCTATCACGAAAAGCTCGTAGGAGAAGTGCGGGCAGATTTTCTCGAAGAAGAATTTTTGCGCGCCCTGCGGCAGCAGGACCGCGATGTTCCCGAGCCGCCTCATGAAAAACGAGGTCGCGGTGCCGTAGGAAATCTCGTCCACCCCAAAGCCATGGTCCGCCATTATGCTGTAAAGCGAGCCCTTGGTGTAGGGGTGCACGTGCGTGTAGTCGCCGTAGAATGCCAGCCCTGTGCGCGTGACATCCACCGTCCTTATCATTGCCTTGCCGCCAATCTTGAGCACCCGGTTTATTTCCCCCACAAACGGCACGCCGTCCGCGATGTGCTCTATGACCTGCTCGGAGTAGACGATGTCGAAGGAGGCGTCCTTGAAAGGGAACGGCTTTGCGGCGTCGTGGTAGCGGACATCGAACCCCTGCGCCTGCAGCCTCTTCACGCCCTCCTCCCAGACGTCTATGCCCACCGCGTTCTCCTTTCCGCAGTGCGCAAGGAACTTGCCCTCGCCCACGCCCACCTCGAGTATTTTCAGCCCCTTGGGGTTGGGCACGAAATGCGCGAAGTTGCGCCTTGCAGCCTCAAGCCGGGCCTGCTGGGTGTTGAAATACCAGTCCACAAGGCGCCGGGGGAAAAAGCGGAGATAGCCGGCCTGCGCGGCATATTTCTTGCTTGTCGAGAAGTATGTCTTGGGGTATGCGTCAGCCATGGGCTCACCGTTTCCTGCAGTAAAAGTCAATCCTGGCAAGGATTGCCGCCTGCGCGCGCGAGTTGAACTCCTGCTCGCCTATTTCCTTTTTCATGGCAATGAATTCAGGCGTGGCAAACACATAGTGCCCGGAAATCAGCCCCTTGTCATACTCGCTTGAAAGCTTGCCGTCCACCATCCACTTTTTCCATTTGCCGGACGCAACCGAGAGCGCAATGAAGCGCGAGAGAAGGCCCCTCTTCCCTTTTTCCATGCACATGTCCGCAAAGATGCGCGATTCTATCACCCCGAGCTCGGGCGCCACGTTCATGGAGGGGATGCCGGCATCCAGGCGCTCTGACAGTTGGTATTCGGACAGGTAATCGTCATTGTGCTCCTTGAGAAGCACGCCGTATTTCCCCGCGCACTTGACAAGCGCCGAGGCGGACTTGATGTCGCAGCTGCCCACCTGGCGCATTTCCTTCACCAGGCTGCCGGTTTGCCCCACCACGAACATGGGGACGGGAATGCCCTCTTTCCTGCAGTGCCCCACCACGTCGGACAGGGATTCCTCGAAAACCTCGCTGGATGCCGCCTTGCCCACGTTTTCCTCGGTGCCGAACTCGAACTGGACGCCCTTGCCGTGCTCCCTGGCAAACGAGTGGCAGTGCGAGAGAAGCCCCTTTGCCGCGTCAATTGTCCGCTTGAGGGTGAGCAACGAGTCCCCGTCCACGCTGGGGTCTATGTGCAGTATGTCGAAGCCCGAGAGGATGTCTGCCTCGTAGCTTGCCTTTGCGCGCGACATTGCAGCGGCAAAATCCATGCCTGCCTCGTCCGTCCCCTGCCATGGGCCGCCGTGGTCGCGGCACACAAGCACGCTGCCATGGGGGTATTTTGCCTTCATTTTTGCGATGTGCGCGCCGAACTCCTCGGTGGTCCAGTTGTTGACGTACCCGTGCCCAAGCGCGGCGCATTCCACCTGGCGCCTGCTGGCAATGAGCTCGATTATGCACCCCTTTTCCTGCGAGTAGCGGTAAATCGCCTCTACCGAATTTTCGCTCATGGGGCCCATGCCCACGATGCGCCTGCCCAGCGCGAGTTGGGAGCGGAGCTTTTCAATCATAAAATGCCTCGGCTGCGTCGGTTGGCCGTATCGCTTATTTCCCCTTTTTTCCAATCCCTTGCTTGCGCCTTTTGCCTGCGCCGCTTACTTTTCCTTTTTCCAGATGCCGTACTTCGTGTTCGGCCTTATCTCTTTCTCCCCGAAGAATTTCTCGAGTATGTGCATGCACGCCTCCGCGACCGCGCGGTTGCCCCCGGCGCACTGGGTCACGTAGGATGCCTTCTGGCGCGCAAGGTAGAACGCGTCGGACGGGCAGATGGAATAGCCCACCTTCTCGAACACCGCCACATCGAATATGCCGTCGCCCATGTAGATGGTGCCGCCAAGCCCGCAGTTTTCCTCTATCCAGTGCATGCGCTCGTGCGTGGAGACCAGGTGCAATTCAAAGCCCATCTCGTCCACCACGCGCCGCTTGCTTATGGGGAAGCCGCGCTTGTCGCCTGTGATGAACACTATTTTCATCCTGTCGCGCAGCAGGTTGAGCGCATCGTGGTCGTCGGGCCCGAAAACCTTCATGGCCTTGCCCTCGGCAGTGTAGAAAAGCGGGCTTGCGGCAAGCACCCCGTCCACGTCCAGCACGAAATTTTTCATCGCTGCCATTCAATCACGGTTGAGCGTCCTGTGGAGGTAAAGCTTCCCCAGGTAATATAAAAGCAGGTTGTACGGGTATGAGTGCAGCGGCGCGATATTGAGGTAGATGAGCGCGGTGAGCACCTCCACCTTCCTGTAGTCATACCCTTTCTTGTCCACGAAATCCTTCAGGAGCGCCTGGCAGTCCACCAGGTTGTTGTAGTTGCCGTACTGTATGGAGACGTTCTCGCCGTCGATGACAACGTCGTACATGCGCTTCCTTATCATCTCGTGGGATATCTTGATGCCGTGGTTGAGCTTGGCAAGGTCGTAATAGATGTCGCCGTACTCCACGATTCCGCCGAAGTTCTGGCGCCAGTCAATGAGGACGAACTTGCCCTGGCCCTGCTTTGGCGAGACCCGGTAGATGATGTTCTCGATGAAGTAGTCGCCATGGAAGTTGACAGGCACGCCGTCTGTAAGCTTTTCCCAGTCGACTTTCTCAAGCAGCTTGGAAAGCTCAGGCGTCTTGTAGCCGTTTATGGTCTCCTCCCTGTCGCGCAGCTTGGTTATCTGGTAGAACGACTCTATCCTCTGCATGGTCTTTGTCCTGTAGAAGTCCGTGCACGCGGTCTTGAACTGCTTTTTCTGCGCCTCAGTCAGCGTTTTCTTCTGCCAGAAGTGCTGGTCTGACCAAGCAAGGAACTCGGAGAACACCGCGTCGTTGAGCACTTTTGAGAGCGGCTCCCCGTCCACGAACTCGTATGCGTAGAAGTTCTCGGTGAGCGCGGTGATTTTCGGGCAGAAGTCCCCCAGTATTTTCGTCCTCTCCACGCGGTTGGACACCATCAGGGGGTCCTTGAAATACTTGATGACCAGGCCGTTGACAAAGAATATGCACTCGTCGGTCTTTTCAAGCGAGGTGAACCCCTTGGAGAACTTTGCCGCGGTGTTCAGGTAGTTCTGCTCGCTTCCCGTGTCGTGCCATGTGAAGCGTATCCCGTGCAGCTGCCTGCGGTTCACTATGCCGTAAAAGCCGTTCACCACCTGGTACTCGTTCTTCACGAGGTACTTGTTCGATGACAGGCTGTCCCAGAAAAGCTCGTAGTTCTTCACGCCCGCAAGCCCTATGTATGCGTAGCGGTTGTCGTTTTTCACCTTGTCGTCCAGCCTCACCACAAGCTCGCCTTCCATCCTGGTGGTGCAGTAGCGCTCGGTCTCGTTGGGCTCGATGTCGGCGATGCCGAACCAGTCCTGGTCGGGCGGCGGGATCTTCTCCATCACCATGGTGTCGATGGAGTCGAGGATGAAGGGGCACTGGAGGTGCTCCCTGCACATCATCATGGAATATCCCGGCCCGCTTCCAGGCCCTGCGAAATTGTCCACGTCCACCAATGTGAATTTGCGGTCAGGGTGCGCAACCTTGACATACTGGCGGATGAGCTCCTTCTTGAAGCCCACGGGTATCACGATTTCCACGTCCTTTGGGAACGACTCGATGATGTGGGAGAGGATTGGCTTGTTGTTTATAGGAAGGAGGCCCTTGTGCAGGTCCTTGGTGAGGTTTTCCATGCGCGTGCCGCGCCCTGCTGCGAGAATGCATACCTTGTACCATGAATTGCCATTGCTTTGAGGGTTACTTGTACTCATTTTCCAACCTCCCGTCCTTCCTCTGGAATGAATCGCGAAGCCTGATGACATCCAGCCCGTTGGGGTCGGGCGTGGATGCCTCGTAGTATGAGATGTCCGTCACCGCCACCACGCGGTGGATGGCTGGCGGGCGCGTCTCGAAAATCGAGCCCGGCTCCATGTCGAGGAAGCGAAGCGCGCCTGATTCGTCCTCGAAGACCACGCGCGCGTTGCCGGACACGAAAATGATGGTCTCGCTTTTCCTGTGGTGGTACTGCAGGCTTGTTTCAAACCCTGCCTTTATCTCGATTTTCTTGAAGGTGTATTCCGCGTTCTGGGAGAGGATGGTTTCCCTGCCCCATGGCTTGGTGACCACCTGCGCCCCTGCAAGCCCTGACACTATGCGCACTCCCTGCGCCATTTTCCCGCCCTCTGGCAGCTTGGCAGGGGGAATGTCGTACTTTGGGTTGCTTTTGTCTCTGTTTTCACTCACTCCAACACCGGACTTCATTAACATCCAAATGAATTTAAAGCTAAGGCAGGGCGGGCTAGAAAAAGGCTATTTTTTGATGAATGTCCCGAACGCCACGCAGTTTGCGCCAAGGAAGGGCGTGTTGTACGCTATGCCGCGCGTCTCCTGCGCGCTTATTTCCTTCCAGGACGACTCGCTTATGCGCTTGAGGAAGCGCCATTCCCACCCGTCTGGCTTCCCTTCAAGGAGCAGCGAGTCCACCGTGGGGTTGTAGCCTATGGGCAGCGTTACCAGCGCGCGGCCGCCAGGGGTGCATATTTCCTCAATGCTTGAAAAGGCCTGGAATATCTTCATGGGCGTGCGCGGCTGCTCGTCCCAGCCAACATGCTCCAGTGTTGAGATGCTCACCACCAGGCCGTATTTCTTCTCAGGCGAAAAGCCCACGATGTCGGAGTTGATGACCCCCTCGTCCACCTCATACTTGTCAAGCACGTCATGCTTTGAGTCGAAATAGTGCGAAAGGACGTTCCCCACCTCGAGCACGCGCTTGCCCTTTGCAGACTGGATGGCTTCCCATGCAACAGGCACCTCGACGCACCGCTCGTTTTCCCAGGTCATGTTGTAGGGGTGGTAGAAGCAGTCGTATTCCTTTCCCGCGAATGCGAACTTGTGGGGCGCCTGGAGCGAGTATTTTGTGAAATTGACCGCAGCCCTTGCGGCATAAACCGGAGTTTTTGCAAGCCATACCGCGCGCTCATGGAGCTTCCTTTTCTTTTTCATCTGCCGAAGGTGGAACGACGCCTCGACGCTGCGCGAAGCCTTCCTTGCGGACATCATGGCGGCGTATACCGTGTTTTTCGCAAGCCTCTGCACATGCCCGCCAAGGTCCTTCTGCGTTGCAAGCTCGTCGGGGTACTTGAAAAAGCGCGTGTAGTTTATCAGCCGCCACATGCGGGTCCTGATTTTCTTTTTCGCCCGCGAAAGCGGCGTCTTGCCTGGCCATGGGTCAGCCTGCAGCGCAAGGAGCTTCCTGCGCGCCTCGTCCGCTGCGGCCATATCCATCGCAGGGTTGATGTCCGTCTCGCTTATCCTGCCTTTCCAGAAAAGCGGGAGCTCGGAGAGGAGGATTTTCATGTCTGTGCCGTGCTTGCTGTCGCGGAAGCTGTACTTTTTCGCGCACGGGTTGATGTTCACCCAGCCATCGCGGTAGCCATCGTAGCCGTATGCAATCCTGATTTTCCGCTCGAAAAAGCCTGAGGGGATGAAAAGCGGCGGGATTATGTCGTCAGGGTTGCCAAAGCCAAGGCGCGCAAGGTGCGAATACCCGTCGAAGTGCGAGCATATTTCCTTTTTGGGCACCACGACCGCCTGCTCATCCACCTTCACGCGCGAGTAGACGTCCTCGGAGCGGATGACCCTCATTTTCCCAAGGTCAACGCTGCAGAACCAGTGCTCCAAAAGGCCTATGTTCACAATCTGGATTGCGTGGTAGCACCCGCCTTTCACAACCGCGGCAACGCAGTCGCCATTCTCCCCAACCACGTCCCAGCCCTTCATGTGGGGCGCGTCGCGGTAGAGCGAATGCGGGGTCACCGCGCTCCTCCATTCGGAAAAATGCGAATACATGACAGACACGAGCCTGTGCGTCTTTTTCAGCTCGCAAGCCTTTTCCAGGCACGCCTCAAGTGTGGCGGTCTCGTTCGCCATGAACGGGTGGTCGATGTTCCCTGCATAGAAAATCCACTCGTCGCCCAGCTTCTTCATAAGTTCAATCGACTCCTGGAACTTTGCCTGCGAGTCGCTCCTTCCGCGGATGAATATGGCCTGCGGGAAAATCCCCGCCACTGCCTCCTCGAACGATTGCGCCTTGGACTCGTCCTGCAGGCTGTACTTGATTATGACATGGGACCATTTGATGTTCGCATAGCTGGAAAGCGTGTACAGGGCGACGTCCAGCCTGTCGGGCGCCTTGTATGCCCCGCAGCCTTTCCTGACGTCCTCAAGCCCCACCATGATGCCCTTGTACAGCGCCTCATTGGTGATGTAATTGTCGAAATAAAGTATCATCGGCTCGCACCTTTCAGACCTTGATCAATATCCCCTGCCCGGTCGGGATGGGCAGGACGCACGTCCCCTTGCTTTTTGCAAAATCGTCAAACGCCTTCTTGGTCTTCTCATAAGTGGGAAATCCGTAGTCGTCTGATATGATTACGCCCCCCACCGGCATCCTGCCCCAGAAGTGCCCTGCAGCAGCCATTTCCGGCACAGGGTTGTTCATGTCCAGGTGGAGGTATGCCACGCGCTCGGACTGCACAAGGGGAAGCGTTTCAGGCACCATGCCCTTCACGATGACTGCGTTCTTGAAAGGCGCAAAAGCCCCCGCCACTGCATCGTATGTAGGCTCGTAGTGGCTTGCCTTGAAGTTCGCCCCTTCCTGCGCTGCCCCTTCATAGGTGTCCAGCAGGTAGAATTTCTGGCCCATGCCTGCAAAGCCAATGTACTCCATTGCCACGCGGGACAGGAAGCCCCGGTACACCCCGCACTCCACAAAGTCGCCGCCAAGCGCCTTTGCATGCGATGCGGCCCAGCATATTGTCTTCGCGCGCCAGTGCATGAGGGTGGGGGTGCCTATTGTGTTCTCCTTGGCTGCAATGGCGTACGCCTTGGCGAACCTCTCCTCGTCCACAAAGCTGCTGTTGTTTATGGTCGCCAGCCCGTCCTCGCAGTATGTTATCTTCCCCCTAAGCGCCCACGATGCAGGGCGGAGCAGTTTCCTGATGTCCATATCAACCATCCTTTTTTGCAGGCTTGCCGGCATTCTTTTCCCTGCTTTTGCCATCTTCCTTTTCCGCAGGCTTGCCGGCATTCTTTTCCCTGCTTTTGCCATCAGCCCTTTTTATTTGTCAGGCTTGCCAGCTTCGTCCTTTTTCTCCAAAGCGTCATTTTTGTGCAGGAGTGCCAGGTGCTTCTTGCTTGCCAGCTTCATCCTTTTTTGCCTGCTTGCCTGCCTCGTTTTGCTTGCCAGTTTCCTCTTTTTTCTTCTGCTTGCCAGTGAGCGCCCTTCCCGCCACAATGGAGTGGTAGATGATTCTCTTGGCAGCCGCCTTTATCCTCCCTTCGGTGGACGGCTCGCACTCGTCCAGCACCCGCTCCAGGCTCTCGGGCTTGTCAGACCAGATTTCAATCCTTTTTTTCCACCTGCGCGCACCCTGGGTGGCAATCCATGCCACCTTGTTCTTTGCCTGCCTGACTTTGGAGAACGGATGCGCCTTCCATGCGCTTTTCCGCCTGCCAAGCTCCTGCAGGTAGGCTGCGTTGAGGCTGGCGAGGTCAGCGGCGGGATTTATGTCGATTTTCTCTATTCTTGATTTCCAGAAAAGCGGCAGGTCGTCCAAGGAAAGCTTGAGGTCGGTGCCGTTCCTGTCCTGGAAGCTGTAGGGTGCCTTGGACGGGTTGATGTTCAGCCAGCCGTCACGGTAATCATCATAGCCATAAGCAATCCTTATCTTCCCCTCAAAGAAGCCGGGCGGTATGAGGAGCGGGGGGGACATCTCGTCGGGCTTGCCGAACCCGTGCATCTCGAGGTGCGAGTAGCCGTCGAAGTGCGAGCATATCTCGTTTTTGGGCACCACAATCACGTGATTTTGTATGCGGACGAAATTCTCGACCGTGTCTGACCGGAAAAACCTCATTCGCCTGCCGCTTGGTATCACCGCGCTGCAGAACCAGTGCTCAAGCAAGTCGATGTGGACCAGCTGGATGGCGTCGAAGAAGCCGCCGTTCACCACAGCCCACAGGCATTCGCCGTCCTGCCCAAGCAGCTTCCACCGCTTGTCGTGCTTGATGGAGGACGGGTCTGGCGCCCCCAGCCCCTCCAGCATCTGCGAGAGCTGGATGGAGACGAACTTGTGCTCTTTCCTAAGCTCGGCCGCCTTTTCCAGGCAGTGCTTCAGGGTGGCAGCCGTATGCCCCACAAACGGGTGGTCGTTGTTCCCGGCATAGAAAATCCACTCGTCTCCCAGTTTTCGCATGAGCTGCACAGACTCCTGAAACTTTGCCTGAGAGTCGCTCCTGCCGCGTATTATGATTGCCTGGGGGAAGAGCTTTTTCACCTCGGACTCGAAATAATCCGCCTTGCCCTTGTCCTCGATGTCGTATTTCACCACGACAGCGCTCCAGTCGAGCACGGCATAGCTTGCAAGCGTGTAAAGGGTGATGTCGAACTTGGAGGGCATGCGGTATATGGGGGCGGCCCCTTTCCGGATTGCCTCTGCCCACACCGGGGCCCCGGGCGTGAGGCCGGCATCGGTGATATAATTGTCAAAATAGAGAATCATCGTCTATTTCTTGCCGCATATATTAATATAAATTGTGCGCGCCTGTTTAGGACAAACTTCAAGAGAAATTTGTCCGCATATGGAAATCCGATGGGATTTGCATATACAAGGACAAAGTCTGCGGACAGACTTTGTCCGCATTGGAATATAGAAATTCCAATACAATAAAAAAAATACGAGGGTGAGGATGTGAAGGTTCTTGTGACAGGCGGCGCGGGGTTCATAGGCAGCCAACTGGTGGATGCGTTGGTTGGGAAAGGGCATGAAGTCACGGTATTTGACAACCTAAGCTCGGGCAGGATGGATTTCCTGCAGCAGCACATGAAAAACCCGGCATTCGGGTTCGTGAAAGGCGACCTGCTGGAGAAAGGCGCAGTGGGCAAGCACATGAAGGGGGTGGACATGGTGTTCCACCTTGCGGCCAACCCCGACGCCAGGGCGGCCATAAGGGACACGTCCATTGACCTCAACCTTGAGACCATCGCCACCTACAACGTCCTGGAGGCGATGCGCAGGAACGACGTCAGGAAGATAATATTCTCCTCAAGCGGCACGGTGTACGGCGACGCATTCAGCAAGCCGCTGGCGGAGGACTACGGCCCGCTCTTCCCCATCTCGCTTTACGGCGCAGGCAAGCTGGCATCAGAGGGGCTGGTGAGCGCATTCTGCGGCACGTTCGGCTTCCAGGCATGGATATATAGGTTCACCAACATCGTGGGCCCGAGGGCGACCCACGGCGTGATATACGATTTCGTGAACAAGCTGAAAGCCAACCCCAAGGAACTCCAGGTGCTGGGCAATGGCACGCAGGCCAAGCCCTACCTGCATGTGTCCGACTGCGTGGGCGGGATATTGTTCGGCCTCGAGCATGCCAAAGACAGGGTGAACTGCTACCATCTTGCCGTTGAAGGCGCAACAAGCGTGCGGAAGATTGCCGATTGGACTGCGAAATACTATGGCAGCGGCCCGAAGATAATCTACGGCACCGATGACCACGGCTGGCCTGGCGACATATCCCAGGTCCTGCTGGACACCTCCAAGGCAAAGAAGCTGGGCTGGCATGCATCGATGACCAGCGACCAGGCTGCGGAGCGCGCGGTGCGCGAAGTGGTCGCCGAGATGAAGTGATTTGCCATCCATCAGGAAAGGGGTAGGAACGTGGATGAAACAAAAGGGGCCAGCAGGCATTACCAGGGGTATTCAAAGGGCGTCATGGATCTTCAGGACCTTGACGGGCACATCAGGTTCCAGTCCGAATACGCATACCGCTTCCATTTCCGCAAGAGAAGCGACTGGGGCGAGCGCGTGATTGATTTCGGCGGCAGGCTTGGGGAGAAGACAAGGAAGATAAAGAACGTGACCGTGGTGGAGATAGACGCCAAGGCAAGGGAATGGATGGCATCGCATGGAATAAGGAACCTGGAAAGCCTGGAGAAGATGGCCGACCATTCAGTGGACACCGTCTATTGCGCCCATGTGCTTGAGCATTTGGAAAACCCTTCGGAATACCTCAAGCTGTTCCACAGGAAGCTGAAGAAAAACGGGGCGCTGATAATCGCAATACCGAAGCAGGTACAGCTCCAGATGCCGTCCGGTATTGAGACCGACAGGCACGGGCACATCTATGCATGGAACCAGGTGAACATCAACACGCTTTTGGAGAGGATGGGCTTTCGCGTGCAAAGGAACACGCAGACGACGTGGGAATCCGGGTCGCGGGCAATAGGCTGGGATGCGTATGAAAGGCTGATGGGAAACCGCCTGGCAAGGAATGCCATATTCACGGCAAAATTCGGCCACGGGCTCCTGTCCATCCTCATGGGAAAGAATTATACGAGCTACGGGGAGATAATCATTGAGGCGCGCGCGGCAAAGCAGCCCCTGGTGCGCAGGTGGTCGTATGTCTGACAACAAAATAACATTGGTGGCGGTCTTCTACAACGAGGCGCAGAAGCTGCCGGGCTACTTCAAGAACGTGCAGGGCGTGGTGGACGACATCATCGTGGTGGACTGCTCAAGCAAGGACGACACCGTGGCGATTTGCAGGAAGAACGGGGCAAAGGTGATAACCAGCCCCTACCGCTACCTGGAGCAGAACCTGAACCTGATATTCCCGCTGGTGAAGACGGAATGGGTGCTGCTGCTGGATGCCGACGAGCGGCTGTCCCCTGAAATGAAAAAGTCCGTGCTTGAGGCTGTAAAGATTGGGGACGCGGACATCTACGTGACACGGAGGATAAACTACCTTTTCGACGGCTTTTCCTACCAGGCAAAGTACAACAACTGCGTCACCAAGCTTTTCAGGAAAAACGCGGTGCGCTGGGAAACAGAGATGCCTGATGAAAACCCCAAGAAATACGGCGTGCGAAAAGACCTGCCCGGCTACATGTACCACTATCCGCACCCGAGCGTGATAGACTGGATGAAAAAAACCGAGGATTACCTCAGGAACATTCCGATTGAGTTCGGCAAGAAGAACCAGAAGCAGATTTACATGGGCGAGAAGGTGCCCCTGATTGCGCGCTTCTTCGGCGTGCACGGGTTCAGGCGGCTTTTCCTCTACCCGATATTCCACATATTCAACTACCTCATCCGCCACAGGATGATTCTTGACGGCATGCGCGGCGTGATATATTCCATATGCCAGGGCATCCAGGTCTTCATAGAGGAGGCCTCCTACTACGAGAGGAACAGGAAGCAGAAGCTCGGGCTGACGTTCGACTGGGCAAGGGAATTCCCAGACCAGAAATAGAATGCCGCCAGCACCCATGCAACAAGCGCACCAGGGGCCTGCCGGCCTGGGCAAACCAGCCTTGTGCAAAAGCCCTGGCTGCAATAATGCCATGGGAAGAAAAAGCAGACGCTGTTTTTCACTTGCCGCCTATCTTTTGCTCTGCCGCATCCCGCTCGGGCGGGGGTACACGCTGTCCTTCACATGCGAGAGGTCAGAGTCCACCATCATGCGCACAAGCTCGGAAAAGCCGGTCTTTGGCTTCCAGCCGAGCTTCTCTTTTGCCTTGGAAGCATTGCCAAGCAGCATTTCAACGTCGGACGGGCGCATGTAGGCCGCATCGGTCTTGACATACTGCCTGTAATCCAGCCCGACATGCGAGAAAGCCGCCTCGCAGAATTCGCGCACGCTGTGGTTCTCGCCGGTTGCGATGACATAGTCGTCAGGCTGTTGCTGCTGCAGCATGAGCCACATTGCCTCCACATAGTCGCCTGCAAAGCCCCAGTCGCGCCTTGCGTCAAGGTTCCCAAGCATCAAGTCATAGGCAAAGCCTGCCTTGATTTTCGAAACGCCTAAGCTTATCTTTCGCGTCACGAAGTTCTCGCCCCTGCGCGGGGACTCGTGGTTGAAGAGTATGCCGCATGAGTTGTGCATGCCATATGCCTCGCGGTAATTCACTGTCGCCCAGTGGGCAAACACCTTGGCCACGGCATAGGGGCTCCGCGGGTGGAATGCCGTGGTTTCGCTTTGCGGGGTTTCCGCCACCTTTCCGAACTGCTCGGAGGAGGATGCCTGGTAGAAGCGGACATTGAGGTCGGAAATCCTTATTGCCTCAAGAAGGTTCAGCGTGCCTATTGCAGTTGCCTCGCTTGTGTAAATGGGCTGCTCAAAGCTTATCTTGACATGCGACTGCGCGGCAAGGTTGTAGACCTCGGAAGGCTCGTGCTTCCTGATAATGCTCACAAGCGAGGATGCGTCGGTCATGTCGCCGTACTGGAGCACCACTTCCTTCCTGATGGCAGGGTCCAGCCGGTCCAGGCGCGTGCGGTTCTCCACGCTGCTCGTGCGCCTTACCATGCCGACGACGCGGTATCCCCTTGAGACCAGAAGCTCGGCAAGGTAGGAGCCGTCCTGCCCGGTTATGCCTGTAATCAGTGCTGTTTTCATATGCTTTCACCTTGCCTCAAAAGATTTAAATCAGCATCCACCATCATGGAGACAAGCTCTGAAAATCCCGTCTTTGGCCTCCAGCCGAGCTTTTTCTGCGCGCATCGTGCGTCTGCGCGAAGCTCAGGCTCGTTCTGCCTCACAAGCGACTGGTCTGTTTCCACGAACTTTTTGTAGTCAAGCCCCACGTGCGAAAACGCCGCCTCGCAAAGCTCACGAACGCTGTGGCTCTCGCCGGTCGCGATGACATAATCCTCGGGCTGCTTCTGTTGGAGCATCAGCCACATTGCCTCGACATAGTCGCCTGCAAAGCCCCAGTCGCGCCTTGCGTCGAGGCTGCCAAGCGCCAATTTTTTTGAAAGCCCTAGCTTTATCCTCGATGCGCCCATGGTTATTTTCCTAGTCACGAACTTCGGGCTGCGCATCGGGGACTCGTGGTTGAAAAGGATTGCATAGCATGCAAACGCGCCTTGCGCCCTTGCCTGCTCCACATGGCGCTGCGCCGCGAGCTTTGATTTGCCATATGCGGACGATGGGTTGGGCGCGCTTTTTTCATCCACTGTCCCCGAGCCCGAGTATATGTACCCGCTTGACGCCTGGAAAAAGCGCGCGCGGGGGCAGGACGCCGCCATGCGGCTAAGCAGGTGCTGCACTGCCTCGGCATTCACTTTTCCGCAAAGCAGGGGGTCTGCCTCGGCCTCGTGCACGCTGCTGATTCCTGCGAGATTGTAAATCTCATCAGGAAGGAAGTCATTTATCGGGAAAAGGAATTCATCCGGCTTTCCCGCCAGGTCGGCAACATAGGTTTTGCCGGAATGCGGAGGGGAGCATTCCTTGCGGGCAACCCCAGCCACAGCATAGCCTTTTTCCGAAAGCAGTTTTGAGAGGTAGAAGCCGTCCTGCCCCAAAATCCCGTATATGAGCGCCTTTTTTGCCATAAGCTAACCCTGCATGATGGACTTGTAATAATCAAGATAGCCATTCACCATGACATCCACTGTGAATTTGGAGGCGCGCGCCTGCGCTGCCTTCCCGAGCTTCCTTGAAAGCGCCTCGTCCGATAGGAGCGTGAGCGCGGAATCCACAAAGCCACCTGAGTCGCGGATGTCCCTGACAAGCACCCCTCCCCTGTTTTCGCCGATGAGCTCTGCAGCCGCGCCTGTGTCGAATGCGACAGCGGGCGTGGCGCATGCCATTGCCTCCGCGGCAACAAGCCCGAACCCCTCGTAGCGCGAGGGGTGCACAAGCACGTCCGCAGCGCTGTAAAGATAGGGCATGTCCTTCCAGTCCGTGCGCCGGGCAAGCATGTTTTTCGGCATGAGCCTTTGGAGGCTTTCGGGCACAGAGCCGTTCACCAGGAGCAAGTCGTTTTCCTTCATCCTGCCTGCAAGCAATAGCAACGTGTCAAAGCCCTTGTGCGCCATGCTCATCCTGCCGCAGGCAAGGGCTATTTTCCCGAATCCTGTCAGCCCGAGGCGCTGCCGCGACGCTTCCCTGCCCTTGGGGGTGAAATGCCCGGTGTCAATGCCGCAGTTTATCGCCCGCACGGAAGATGGCGGGCAGCCATAGTGGAGATGCATCTCCTCGGACTGCTTGCGGCAGAGCGAGGCGAGATGCGGCGCCTCGCGGCACGCGCGGCGCTCGAAGCGCAGCTGGGTGAGCGTGTTGTAGGCGCGCATGAGCGGGGAAATCCCCACATTCTGCATGTACTGCGCGATTGTGCCGTAAAGCGTTACCAGGGTTTTTTCCAGAGGCGCTTGCCCGAGCACCGCTTCGGACGCCCAGCCATTGGCCTGGACGATGTCAAAGCCTGAGAAGTCCCATTTCTTTGACTTGAGCAGGAATGGGGCGACGAGTTTCCCGAATTTGGCGTATTTTTTCGACTCTTGCGCTGAAAGCGAGAAGAGATGGGCATCCACGCCTTTCTTGGACAAGCCGCTTGACAGCTCAAGCAGCATCCTTTCCTGCCCGCCAAGCGTGGTGGCAGGGTCATAGGGGGTGACAAGCGCCACTTTCATGGAAACGCACCGCCGCGCCTGCCGGCAGGCAAGCCATGCAAAGGTACGTGCTTTGTTTCCATGGGCAGCCCCCTTACTTTTTCTTTATCCCCTTCCATGCGTCCAAAAACTCGTCCACCGTGCGGGCGGTCATCGGGTTGTCCGCCATCTGCCTGATGAATTTCGGGGGGATGGTGACTATGTTTGCGCCGGCCTGGAAGCTTTGGTTGACATCCTGGAGCGAGCGGATGGAGCCCACGATTATTTCTGACTTGCAGCCCCAATGCTCAAACGTGTCTGCCGTGTCCTCAATCACAATGGAGGGGTCAAATCCCATGTCGCCAATCCTGCCATAGAAGAGCGAAACATAGGTTGCGCCTGCCTTTGCAGCAAGGATGGACTGGTTGTAGCTCATGGAGCATGTGGCGTTTGTCTTCACGCCCTTTGCGGAAAGCGACTTGAGCGCCTTGAGCCCGTTTGGGATGATTGGCACCTTGACGACTATGTTTTTTGCCCAGTTGGCATAGGTTGCGGCCTCTTCCATCATGCCCTTGTAGTCGTTGGTGGTAACTTCCACGCTCACTGGGCCTGGCTGCATCTTGCATATCTCCTTTATGGTGGACTCCAGGTCGTTCCCGTCCGTTGCGATTATCTTTGGGTTGGTGGTGACGCCGTCAATCACGCCCCAGGACAGGAACTCCTTTATCTCCTCGACCTTTGAAGTGTCTGCGAATATTTTCATATGAACACCTTCCGAGGATATGCGGGTCAAGGGATATTAAGCTTTTGATAGAGAACTGTGGTTGGGAAAACTATGGCAGACATTTTGGTAATAGGCCTGTGGCACCTCGGGTGCGTCACCGCGGCCTGCCTTGCCCGCAAGCACAATGTGGTTGGTTATGACCCCAACCCTCAGGTTGTGGAAAACCTGAAAAATGGGAAGCCCCCTCTTTTCGAGCCAGGCCTTGCGGAGGCGATAGCAGAAGCGTCCTCGCGCGGCGCGCTTTCGTTCACGTCCGACCTTGCGCAGGCAGTGGGCAAGTGCGGCGTGGTGTACATCGCGTTCGACACGCCTGTGGACAAGAACGACATGGTGGACCTGTCGCCCGTGGAAAATGCTCTGTCCGGCGCGACAGCCCACATGAAGGACGGCCAGCTTGTCATTGTGTCAAGCCAGGTCCCGATTGGGACCTGCAGGCGGCTGCATGCGAAAATCGCGGCAACAGGGAGGAAGGCAGGCTTCTGCTACACGCCTGAGAACCTCAGGCTGGGCTCTGCGATAGAGGTGTTCATGAAGCCCGAGAGGATTGTTTTCGGGGTTTCGGACATCTCGCTGAAAAACAGGCTCGAAGACGTGTTCAACGGGGTTTTGGGCGAGCGGATGTACATGAACCTGGAAAGCGCGGAAATGGTCAAGCACGCGATGAACTCCTACCTTGCCACCATGATTTCGTTCTCCGGGGAGATTTCCGACCTCTGCGAGCAGACGGGCGCCAATGCAGTGCTGGTGATGGACGCCCTGAAAAAGGAAAAGAGGATTAGCCCGCACGCGCCAATCTCGCCTGGGCTTGGCTTCGGGGGCGGAACGCTGGCGCGCGACCTGCAGATACTGCGCGGGATAGGGAAGCAAGGCAATGTCCCGACGCTGGTGCTGGATGCCGCGTTCAATTCCAACCGCGAAAGGATGGATTATGTGCGCAAGAGGCTTTCCTTTGCGCTCGGAGGGCTTTCAGGGAAGGCAGTTGCATTCTTCGGGCTCACCTACAAGCCAGGGACTGACACGCTGCGCCGCTCGCTTGCATTGGAGGTCATAGATTCCCTAAAGCCCGAAGGGGTGCAGGTGCGCGCATACGACCCGGCAATAAAGGCGCAGGTCGGCACGCATCCGCATGTCTTGGTATGCGCAACCCCCGAGGAAGCCGCAGATGGCGCTGATGCCATAGTCATCACGACCGCCTGGGAGCAGTTCAAGTCCCTGGATTATTCCGCGCTTGCCAAAAAGATGAGGCAGCCTGTGCTGATTGACGCGCGCAACATGCTTCTGCCCGAAAAGCTTGGGAAGGATATTCGCTATTTTGGAGTGGGTGTTACATATGGCTGAGACGGGAAGGAGTGTCGCCTTGATAACCGGCGGAAGCCAGGGCATAGGGAAGGCCATGGCGCTTGAGTTCGGGAAAGCCGGCTACTCGCTGGCGATATGCGCCCGCACAAAGGAGGACGTGGACAGGGCAGCGTCAGAGCTTTGCGGGATGGGGATGGACTGCGCAGGCTTCCCGCTTGACGTGCGCGACCACAAGGCAGTGGGCGAGACTGTGGCGCGCGTTTCCGAAAAGTTCGGAAGGATTGACGTGCTGGTGACATGCGCTGGCGTTTACGGGCCAATCGGCCCCCTTGAGGAGAACGACGGGGATGAATGGGAACAGGCAATCAGGATAAACCTCTGCGGCACAGCATTCGCGGTCCGCGCAGTGCTGCCCATAATGAAAAAGCAGGGCAAGGGATGCATAGTTTCCATGGCGGGCGGCGGGACCGGAAGCAGGAACATAAAGCCCAACCTGTCATCGTACATAACCGCGAAGTTCGCAATCTGCGGGTTCGTGGAGGTGCTATCAAGCGAGCTTGCAGGGACAGGCGTGCGCATCAACGCCATTTCCCCGGGCGCGGTCAACACGCGGCTGCTGGACCAGGTTCTCGCCTCGGGCGAGCGGGCCGGCAAGAAGTTTTACCATGATTCGCTGATACAGAAAGAGACTGGCGGAACGCCGCGCGAGCTTGCCGCGAAATTTGCGCGCTACCTTGCAAGCGACGAGGCTGCGCACATCTCGGGCAAGGTGCTAAGCGTGGTCTGGGACAGGCCGGAAATGCTTTCCGGCATGAAAAACATGGGCAACTCGATTTTCACCCTGCGCAGGATTGACGGCGTGCTTTTCAAGGAGAGCGATGAGAAGAAATAAGGGGTGCTTTGATGAAGGCGATAATTTTCGGCGGTGCTGGCTTCATTGGGAGCGAGCTTGCAAAAAAGCTCCACTCGGAGGGCAGCGAGGTCACGGCCTTTGACAGCCTTTATACCGGGAAGATGGAAAACATCGCGGAGTTGTCTGGCAAGCCGGGCTTTGCGTTCGTCAAGGGCGATGCGCGAAGGCTTGAGGAAGTGAAAAAGGCGATTGCAGGGCATGATGTCGCCTACCACCTGGCTGCAAACGCCGACATCCGCGGCGGCATGGAAAACACTTTCCTTGACATGGAGTACAATACTGTCACCACCTACAATGTGCTTGAGGCCATGCGAAAGACTGACGTCAGGAAGCTCATGTTCACATCCTCCTCCGCTGTCTACGGGGAGCCGCTGGTCTTTCCCACTCCCGAGACGTACGGGCCGCTTCGCCCGACCTCGCTTTACGGCGCGTCCAAGCTTGCCGCCGAGGCATACGTGTCCGCGTTCTGCGAGGATTTCGGGATGCAGTCGTTCGTGTTTAGGTTCGTAAACATTCTGGGGAGCAAGAACAACCACGGCGTGGTGGGGGACTTCATCCGCAAGCTCAAGGCAAGCCCCAAAAGGCTTGAGATACTGGGCAACGGGCTGCAGCGCAAGTCAGGCATGCACATATCAGACTGCCTCAGCGGCATAGAGGCCGCGATGCGCGCAGGGAAGGAAAGGACCAACATTTACAATATCGGGAACGACGACTGGCTCACTGTGAACCAGATAGCGGACGAAGTGGTCAGCGCGATGAAGCTTTCCGGCGTGGAATATTCCTATACCGGAGGGGACCGCGGGTGGACAGGCGACATGCCGGTCGTTTTCCTGGACAACAAAAAGCTTCGCGCGCTGGGATGGAAGCCTTCCATGAATTCCGCGCAGGCGGTTTTCAGGGCGGCAACCGAGATGCTTGCCTTGCAGGACATAGCGGACAAGCACAAGGAGCACTTCTGAGAAGGTGGATGGATGCCCGACGGACTAACCGGACTCATTCTTGCCGGCGGCTTGGGCACTCGCATGCGCCCATTCACGCTCCATGCCCCAAAGTGCCTTCTTCCCGTGGAGGGGAAGCCGTTCCTTGACCATCAGCTTTCCCTTCTTGCCAAAAACGGGGTAAGGCGCATAGTGCTTTCCACAGGCTACCTCGGCCACATGATAGAGGATTTCCTGAAGAAGGGCGACGCGCACGGCATAGATGTCATAGTGAGCCATGAAAAGGAGCGGCTGGGCACGGGCGGGGCGATAATCCACTCGCTGCCATTGCTTCCAGGCGAGTTCTTCCTGATGTACGGCGACTCCTACCTCATGCAGCCGTTTGCGCCGGTGCGCGCAAGGTTCCATGAGTCCGGGAAAAGCGCGCTCATGACCGTGCTTGCCCAGCCCTCAGGGACATCGGAGAACAACTGCGACGTGCAGGGCGGCATGGTGGCCTCCTACAGGAAAGGCCAGCCAAAGGGCACCTATGGGTTCGTGGACTACGGGCTTTTGTTCTTCAGGAAGCGCGCGCTTGCGAAATACGGGCGCGGGAGCTTTTCCACGGACAGGATTTTCGAGGATTTGATTGCGGCGTCCCAGCTTGCCGCGTTCGAGACGCATGAGCGCTATTATGAGGTCGGCTCGCAAGAGGGGCTAAGAAACTTTATAAGTTACATGAGGGAAAAGGAAACAGGTCAACAACCCAAGCCTAAAGGCGTGGGCTTGTTGAGAGATTAAGAAAATGTTGTGCGAAAGATAAACTGCCTTTACCCATGCCTGAAAGGCATGGGCTTCGGGCTTGGGTTGTTGGTGAATGATATGATAATGTCGCGCACGCCCCTGCGGCTGCCCCTGGGAGGGGGCGGCACGGACCTGCCGTCGTACTACTCCAAGTATGGAGGCTCGCTCCTCTCGGTTGCGATAAACAAGTATGTCTACGTGGTGCTCAAGGACAGCTTTGACAGGAAGATAAAGGCAATCTACCGCAAGGTGGAGATTGCGGACAATGTCGATGCCATCGAGCACCCGCTGGTGCGCGAGGGGCTCAGGCTTGTCGGGGTGACTGAGGGCGTGGAGACAGCCTCCATCGCAGACGCGCCGGGAAACACCGGGCTCGGGTCGTCCTCTGCGTACTGCGTCGGGCTCCTGAACTGCCTTTATGCCTACAAGCGCAAGCATGCGTCGCCCCAGGTGCTGGCTGACGAGGCGTGCAGGATAGAGATGGACATACTGAAGGAGCCGATTGGCAAGCAGGACCAGTACATGGCCGCATTCGGCGGGCTTACCAGGCTGGACATAGACAGGGACGGGAAGGTCGCCGTGAGCTCGCCCATGCTGTCAGAAAGCACTTTTGAGTCATTGGAGGGCAACCTGCTCATGTTCTACACAGGCTACCAGCGCTCGGCGTCCGAGGTGCTGCGCGACCAGAACGACGCCACGAAAAAGGACGAGTCGGCTGTGGTGGAAAACCTGCATAAGATAAAGGAGATAGGCGCGCGCATAATCTCCTCGCTTGAGGATGGCAACGTGGACGCCATCGGCCCGCTGTTCCACCAGCACTGGATGGCGAAAAGGAAGCTGTCCGGCAAGGTCTCCAATCCCGCGATAGACGACCTGTACGAGACCGGGATGAGGAACGGCGCGACCGGGGGCAAGCTCATAGGCGCGGGCGGCGGCGGGTTCATAGTGTTTTACTGCCCGGGCGAGAAGAACAGGCTGCGCGCCGAGATGAAGGCGAAAAACGCGTCCGAGTTCAGGTTCAAGTTCGACTATGACGGCAGCAGGATAATCTTCAATGCCTGATTGCGCCGCAAGGGAGCATTTTGTGGGGTAGGCTTGCATGAAAAACGAGAAATACATATCCGGATTCCTGTCAGAGGCAAAAAGCGTGATAGACCGCATGCCGCGGGAGGATGTAGACAAGGCAGTGGAGGCGCTGTTCTTGGCATGGAAGGACGGCAGCACCGTCTTCCTCATAGGCAACGGTGGCTCGGCATCCACCGCGACGCACATGGCGGCAGACCTCACCAAAAGCATCGCAATCGACGGGAAAAAGCGCTTCCGCGCAATGGCCTTGGTTGACAACATACCAATGGTGTCGGCGCTCACCAACGACAACGGCTGGGACAGCATCTACACCGAGCAGCTCATAGCATACTTCCGCCCCGGGGACGTCGTGGTGGCGTTCTCAGTGCATGGCGGCGCGGGAAAGGACAAGGCTGGCGCGTGGTCGCAGAACCTCCTCAAGGCGCTGCAGTACGCAAAGGACAACGGCGGCAAGGCAATAGGCTTTGCAGGCTATGACGGCGGCGCCATGAAGCAGATGGCAGACGTGTGCGTGGTGGTGCCTGCGGAGTCCACCCCCCAGGTGGAGGCGTTCCACGTGGTGCTCACCCACCTCATCGCGTTTTGCCTGAAGGAAAAAATCATGGCTTACAAGTAGGTGCGTGGCTTGGAAAAAAAACTCAAGCGCGCGGTTTTCCTGGATAGGGACGGCACGATAAACAGGCTTGTCTACTATCCTGACCACGGAGTGGTGGACAGCCCTTTCCTGCCATCGCAGGCCAAACTCATCCCCGGTGCAGCCAGCGCGATGAAGATGCTGGGAAGCAAGGGCTTTCTGCTGGTGCTTGCCTCCAACCAGCCAGGGGTGGCAAAGGGGAACATGAGCAAAAAGAACTTTGATGCCATCGACAGGAAGCTGGATGCCCTGCTTGCAAAGGGGGGGGCACGCCTTGATGCAAAATACTATTGCCAGCACCACCCGGACGCGGCCCTTGCACGCTTGCGGAAAATCTGCGCATGCAGGAAGCCGAAAGCCGGCATGCTTTTCCAGGCCGCAAGGGAGCATGGCATTGACCTGAAGCGCTCCTACATGGCGGGCGACGGGATAAACGACATCAAGGCAGGGCGCGCCGCAGGCTGCAAAACGGTTTTTGTGGGGCATTTCAAGCCTGAGCTTTGGAAATACTTCAAGGGCGGGAAAAAGCCCGACATAGTGGCAAAGAGCCTGCTTGCGGCTGCAAGGAAAATCAAGTGACAAATGCCAGTGGCGCCCGCAGCGGGCAATGCCATGGCGCGCGGAAACGTGAACCCAATGGCAAAACCACCTTCTGTCTCGGTCCTCATGCCTTTTTACGACGACGGTAGCAAGCGCACCCGCGCGCTTTTCTCGTCCGCGCTGTCTTCCGTGCTTGCCCAGACGTTCCGGGATTTCGAAGTGGTGGTGGTGGCGTCGGGGGAGAAGGATTTTGCCAGAAAGCAATCCGCGCGCTCAAAAAAGATCCGCCTGTCATTTTTCGAGCAGGAAAAGATGGGCTATGGGAAAATCCCGCTCAAGGAAAAGGTGAGGGGAATTGTGACTGCGAGGAACCTCTGCCTCAGGCGCGCAAGGGGCAGGCTAGTCGCGTTTGCGGACTATGACGACTTGTCCCTTCCGGGAAGGCTGAGGGCGGAATACGACTTCCTGGAAAGGCACCCGGAAATCGGGGCGGTGGGGAGCCAGATGGTGCTTATCGACGCCGACGGCAACGAGGTTGGCGTGCGCGGCGCATTCGAGGATGATGGTGAAATCAGGCGCCGCTTCGTGCAGTTCAACACCGTGCCGCAGCCCACCCTGATGGCAAGGCTTGCGATAGTGAAGCAGGCCGGCGCATTCAGGCTGGACGGCATCCCGGAGGATTTTGACCTCTGGGTCAGGATGGCGAAGCTCACGCTGTTCCACAACTTGCAGGTGCCCCTTGTCAAGTACCGCGTACACTCGGGTGGGGGGGCAACCATATACAAGTTCCCGCTGTATCTGGGCTCGCTCCGGGTCAAGATGAAGGCTGCACGCGAGCTTGGGCTGAGGGTAGGCGTGGCGGACGTGCTGGTCAACATTTTCCAGTTCGTGTCGCTTTTCTTCCCGGAAGGGGTGCGCAGGACAGTGCTTGAGGGCATACGGTCAAGGGTTGTGATTGCAAGGAAAAACTGACTGGGGGATGATAGCATGAGATGGGGAATCGTAGGCGCAGGCCTGATAGGCAACAAGCGCGCGGTTGCGCTTTCGCAGCTTGGGGAGACAATGGTTTCCGTCGCCAATCTCCATGAGGAGCGGGCAATCGCGCTTGCAGCGAAATACGGGCTGAAGCACTACACGGACTACAAATCCGTGACGCGCGACCCCGCCATCGACGCCGTGGTCGTGGCGACCACGCATGACGCGCTCTCGGAAATAACAGTGGACGCGCTGCAGCACGGCAAGCACGTGCTTGTGGAAAAGCCCGCAGGCAGGAACCCGTCCGAGGTGCAGGCAGTGGTGGATGCCGAAAGGAAGAGCGGAAAGATGGTCTGCGTGGGCTTCAACCACAGGTTCCACCCGGCAATGCTGGAAGCCAGGGAAATCTGCAGGTCCGGAAAATACGGCAGGCTGCTTTTCATGAGGGGAAGGTACGGGCACGGGGGCAGGCTTGGCTATGAGAAGGAATGGCGGCTGGACCCCAAAATGTCCGGAGGGGGGCAGCTCATAGACCAGGGCAGCCACCTCATAGACCTGAGCAGGTTCTTTTCAGGGACGGAGCTTGAGCTTACGCACAGCATGCTGAAAAGCTACTTCTGGCGCGCCCCGGCCGAGGACACCGGGCTTTTGGTGCTTGAGGGCAGGGATGGCACCAGCGCCACGCTGTTCACGTCCTGCATGCAGTGGAAGAACCTCTTTTCATTCGAGCTGTTTTTCGAGCGCGCGCAGGTGAATGTGGACGGGCTGGGAAGGAGCTACGGCACGGAAACGCTCACCGTCCATGAGATGAGGCCGGAGCTTGGCCCGCCAGACACCAAGGCCGTGAAATTCGAGGGCGAGGACGGAAGCTTCCGCGCCGAGACCGAGGATTTCATAGGGAAGATAAACGGGAAGCCCTCGCTTTGCGCAACCGCAGGGGATGCGCTTGCGTCGATTTCCATAATTGACGCGGCCTACAGGAAAGGGAAAGAGAAGCAAAAGAAGAAGTAGGCGGGCACGGTCCGCCAGGGAAACGGAAATAGCTGCAGCGCTACGTGCTCATAAGGACAAATTTCCAGAGAAATTTGTCCGCATATGGAAATCCGATAGGATTTACATATACAAAAGAAAAAGTAGCCTGGGCTCCCGCCCAAGAAAGAAAAGGAAAAAATGGAACTTTACTGGAGCAGGCCTGTGGTGGCCGGGTCCTTCCAGCCTGCCTTGTTGCCAACGAAGCCCTTCAGGCGGTATATCTTTATCTCGCCGTTCTTGCTCGTGTAGACCAGGTCAAAGCCCGGCAGGTCCTCGAGGTAGAACCCCTTGTAGAGGTTGGAGCGGTAGAAGTCGGTCTTCGCATCCTCCATGCCGTCCACCACGGTGCCGTTGGCCCCGGGCCACACCTTTTGGTTGTTGTAGACCATTTCCGCATAGGCCACGCCGTTCTGCTCGTCAATCTTTCGTATGAAGCCCTTGGAGAGCGCCAGGTCGCCGTTCGCATCCTTCCTGTCAACGTAATAGGTGGCGGTTATCTTCTCGCCTGTTGCGAGCGTAGCCTCGCCGACGCAGTAGGACGGCCTTGTCTGGTCGACGGACGCCTTTCCTATCAGGTAGGCGTACACGCCCGTCCTCTGCTGGCTCTCCGAGATGGTGCACGTGTTCGCAGGCGTCTGCGAGAGGGGGATTGCAATCCTTTCAGGCGAGTGCGAAAATTCGCAGTCGGACGTGCCCGGCTGCTCGGCAAGCGAGGTTGCGCCCTCGTGCACGCACCCCAGGTAGTTGAGCGCGCCGTATTTGCCGCCGAATGTGCTTCCGCCGATGAGTTCCACGTCGAAAAGCGCATAGCGGCTGTCAAAGTAGTTCATGCTGTCCGCAAGGTCCTGCGTGCTTCCCACAATGTAGTCGTGCGCCACCCTGCCTATCATGCCCTGCGAGGCATGCTCGTTCCTAAGCACGGTTTTCCTGTCCGCAAAGAAGTTCGTCCAGTGCCCGTAGTCCCACCACGATGTGACGCGGTCGGACGTGCCGAGGTTCCTGTTCATCCATTCCATGGAGTCCATCCAGTAGTCCGCAACACGGTTGCACCTGAACTTGGCGGAAGTGACCGCCTCGGCGGAGCGCTTCTGCGCCGCGGTGTCGTTGGCAGGCGGGAACAGCTCGTCCGCCCTCATCTGCGACAGCCAGCACACGTCTATGTTGAACTGGCTGTTGATGTCGTCGGAAAAGTTGGCATACGCGCCTGCATCGCAAAGCGATTGCATCTGGCCGTAGGGCACGCCCCTTGCGCGCAGGTCCTCGCAAAGCTTGGAGGCCACGGGCGCCATGGCAACCGGGTTGTCCTGGTAGCGCGGCTCGAACGACTTGACAGTGAAGACATAGGCATAGGGCACCGGCCCTGCCGCCTGGGCATAGACCGTGAGGACCAGCAGGCAGGCAAACGCCGCCGACACGTACTTTGCGGCTCCATCGGCCTTTGCCTTGTCGCAAATCCACCTGAAGAGGCGCTCAAGCTCCGCCAGGGCGACTGCGGCGGCCACCGCAATCATCATGCCTGCGAAGATGGTGTACTTTATCTTGTTTATCCCGATGTAGATGACAGGCATGGTGACCAGGAGGAGGATGAGCGCCACCGACGGGAGATCCCTGCCCTCCTTGCTGCGGCTGAAATGCCGCAAAATCGGGCCGATTGCCGCAATGACCAGGAAAACGAAGAACAGCGAGTCCGCCTTGGCGGACGTGGCCAGGTTCACGCCGGCAAATGCGCCGAACAGCATATCAAGAAGGCGGAAAAAGGAGTTGCCCAAAAACGTGAACATTGCGGCAGGCACGGAAAGCGCGCCATAGGCTGCGCTTGTCATTATCCCGAATCCGGACGCATTCTGCTCCACATGGTCTTTTGGCACGACGGCGATGAAGCCAGCCTCGCCTTCAAATGAGACGCCTGCAAGGTTCTGCTCCGAGATGGTGCGGGAAAGCGCAGTGGTGAATTCCGCCGCACCCAGGTAGCCAGACACCGTGCCCCTGGCAATCGCGCCCACAGGGGTCAGGAAAACCAGCAGGAGCACGGCGATGGCGCCTGCGCCTATTGCCGTGTAGCGCTTCTTTTCATCCCAGCCAAGGCCGGACAGGTACTGCAAGGCGATTGCAAACGCTGCGCCTGCAAGCGCCATGAGCACGGGCGTATAGGTGAGTGCGCTGAATACCGAGTTGCTGTATGCCGGGAAGTTGAGCGCGACGCCTAAGATGAATCCGCCCATGGCATAAAGCAGGCATTCCATGAACGCGTCGTTTTTCCTGCCGCGGTAGAAATAGTCCGCTGACTGCAGGATTGCAAAGCCCGCAAGCGGCAGGGCGATGACCTGGGTGTAGTTCGAGCTTAGGATTGAGACAAAGAAGCCGAATGCGGACAATATGCCAAGCGCCCTGATTGGGATTGGGAAGCCGAATGCTGATAGGGTGCCAATCAGGTCGTTTTTCTTCACAAGCGACATGGCAAAAAGCCCCATGGACATGAAAAGCACCATGTTGCCGACCGGCGCAGCCTCGTTGACCCCTGCTGACATCTTGTAGATGGTTATGGGTAGGAAGGCGAGCAGGAAGGCCGCGAAAAGCCCGTAGCGCCTGCCGTAAAGCGATGACACGAGGAAATAGGCGCCAAGCGAGACGAACGCCGCCGAGATGGGGGGCAGCCAGGACGATGTCGTGAACAGCAGGTAGTTGTTGTACGCCCCGCCGTTCGTGTAAAGCGCGAACCACTCGGCCTCAAGGTATTCCTTGAGGGGCGCGGCATGGTGGTTTGCCATCACCTCGGGCCACCATGCGGTGTCGTCGGTTGCAGGCTGCACGCCCTCGCGTATTATCTGCCCGGTCCCGTAGATGTACCAATAGGGGTCGAGCTCGGAGTACATGGGCGAGAATGTCTGTATCCTTATCCAGAAGGCGAGGATGACCACCAGGAACAAGAGGAGCGGGACCGCAAGCGCGGACGCGCGCTCGTATGTGAAGAACGTTTTGTCAAAAGACGGCAGCTTGGGCGCAGGGAAGCTGAATGCGCCGCTGCGCACGCCCATGAAAAGCCCTGCCGCAACGAGTATGAGGATGTTTGCGAAGACCAGGAAAAGGGAGAATTTCAGCCCGATGAGGGACTCCGTGTACAGGAGGGAGGGCACTGCGAACAGCCCGATGAAAAAGCAAAGGAGCGCCTGTTCCATCACGCCAAGGCCGGACTTTTTCAGGAGCGGCCAGCCAAGCGCCACGCCAGGGATGATTGCCGACAGGAACACGACCAGCGAAAAGTAAAATGCATCGAATGTGAATGCCACCATTGGGACTACCTCCAGACCAGCGGATTGGCAGCCTCCCAGCCGCCGTCGTCTTTAGAACCCATCCACTTATAAAAATGTGCCTGACGGCACATTTTTAGCAGTCGTGCATGAGGCACGACTAAAATAAAAACCTACGCCGCGCGAGAATGGGCATGACAGACGTGCACATAGTCGGCGCAGGGCCGTCCGGCCTGTTTGCAGGCATCGCGGCACTGCGGGAAGGCAGGCGCGTCCTTGCCAGCGAGGAGCACGCAAGCGTGGGCGAGCCCGAGGCATGCTCAGGGCTCATATCCAGGTCCGGCCTGGAGGCGCTGCGCGCGCTTGCCGGGGTGGACTACGCAAGCGCGCAGATAAACACGATAAACTCGGCCAAAATAGTGTGCGGGGCACAGGCGTTTGCGATAAAGCCAAAAGAGGAGACGGCAGTGCTCATTTCCCGCCATGAGTTCGACTCGCTTGCCGCCGAGAAGTTTGTGCAGGAGGGGGGGAAGCTGGAGCTTGGCAGGAAGGTGGCCGGCAAGTTCGAGGCTGATTGCATAATTGGCGCCGACGGGCCGGCGTCATTGGTGGCAAGCAGGTTTTGCTTCCCGAAAATACGCTCGTACGTGGCAACCATGCAGGGCGATTTTGCATACGGATGCGAGGATGCGCACTGCGCCACGCTTTACCTGTCCTCGCGCGATTTCCCTGGCTTTTTCGGGTGGAGCATACCGAAAAACGAAAGCGAGGCGAAAATCGGCATTGGCGTGAGCCTCCCAAGGCACCATCCTGTCGCATACTACAGGCGCTTCCTTTCCGCGCTCGGAGTGACAGGAAAGCCTGCCCATGAATTTGCCGCCGTGATACCGACCTCGGTGCGCGCGAAAACCGCGCTGCGCACAGGCAAGCAGACGGTGCTCCTGGCAGGGGATGCCGCAGGCCAGGTGAAAGCCACCACAGGGGGCGGCATTTTCTTCGGGGCAAGCTGCGGCTTTTTGGCAGGGAAAAACTCCGGCGACCCGGCGAAATACGAAAAGGAATGGCGCGCGCAGTACGGGCTGGACCTCGCGCTCCACTCGCACCTGCGCGCCGCCCTTGACCTGGCAGGCGGCCAGCCCCCGCCAGCGCTGGTGTCCGCAGCAAAGGCGCTGTTCTTCGAGGACCTGTTGTCCGAGAAGGGGAAGATGGACAGGTGGGGCGTGATGCTCCACCCGTCAACATTATCAGCGTATGCCGCCATATTGAAGCGGAAAACCTTCGGGGGGAAAGAATGACTCGCGCTTTCAAGGCAGACTTCCATGTGCACACGCGCCATTCAGGCGACTGCCTGTCGCGCGTGGAGGATGTGCTTGCAGCCGCAATGAAGGCAGGGCTTTCGGCAATTGCGATAACCGACCATGATGAAATCAGGGGCGCGGCCGAGGCGCAATTGATTGCGCGTGCGCGCCATCTTCCGCTCCAGGTGATTGTGGGCGAGGAAGTCAGGACTGACAGGGGCGACCTGCTTGTCTATTTTGTGAAAAAAAGGATAGCCCCGGGAAAGCTTGGCGATGTGCTTGCAGAGGCGAAAAGGCAAAAAGCGGTCTGTTGCGCGGCGCACCCGTACGATTTTGCGCGCCATGGGATTGCGCTTGGCAGGCTGCCCGGAGGGACGCTGAAGCGGATAGATGCGGTGGAAGTGTTCAACGCGCGCGTGCATGCGGCATCGCAGAATGCGCGCGCCATGGGGTTTGCGCTCAAGGGCAAAAAGGCGCTCCTGGCTGGAAGCGATGCGCACCATCCGTCGGAAGTTGGCAAGGCGTATGCCGAGTTTTATGGCGTGGCTGCGCTTGACGCCCATGCGCTCCTGCACGCGCAGCGGAAAATCGGCGGCAGGGGCTCATCCCCGTTCGTGCACTTTTACTCCAGGTATGCGGTTTTCAGGAAGAAACTGTCTGCGCTTTTCGGCAGCCGCATAGAGATTAAATAGTTTAGCCGGGAATTCATGCCGTGGGACGTGGAAACATGCTGCCAAAGCACATTGCAATCATACCCGACGGCAACCGCAGATGGGCAAGGAGGAACCGCAAGAGCATACCTTACGCCTACAACAGGGGGATAGAGCACATAGGGGACGTGCTCAAATGGTGCCGCAGGCACAGGATAAAAAAGCTCACCATGTGGGGCTTTTCCACCGAGAACTTCATGCGCGACCGCGACGAGGTGAAAAACCTTTTCGGGCTTTTCAACCAGAAGCTCTCCGAGGGGCTGAAGGAGGACTACAGGAAATACGGCGTGTGCGTGCATTTCCGCGGCTCATTGTCCTCGCTTCCGAAAGACATCGTGGAAAAAATGAGGAAGGTGGAGCGCGACACTGCGAAGAACGGCAAGTACGAGCTGAACCTGATGCTGGCATATGGCGGGCGGCAGGAATTGCTTGATGCCGTGAATGCCGCGCTTGCGCGCCATCTCCGCAAGGTGGATGAGAAGGCGTTCTCAAAGCTTCTTTACACAGGCGGCTGGGAAGACCCCGACCTTGTCATCAGGACATCGGGGGAGATGAGGACTAGCGGCTTTTTGCCCTGGCAGTCCGCGTATTCCGAATATTACTTTTCCAAGAAGCTCTGGCCTGACTTTGGCGCAGCGGACTTCCGCCGCGCGCTTGCGGAGTTCTCGCGCAGGAGAAGGAAATACGGGAAATAGGGGTATCCATGCACATCCTCACCAACTCGACCAAGAAAAAAAGCATCAGGGCGGAATTGGAAACTGCCGATACGGACTTCAAGCGCGTGCGGGGCCTGATGTTCCGCAAGGAAATCGTGCCGATACTGTTCAAGTTCGGCTTTGTGGGCATTTTCCCCATACACTCCTATTTCGTGAACGGGGAATTCGACGCAGTCTACCTTGCCGCAGGCGGCAAGGTGAACGAGGTTTTCCGCAGGATTCCGCCCAACACCGCGCTTGTCTCCCCGAAAAAGAAATCGTCTTTCCTTCTTGAGCTGCCTGTGGATATGGCCGATAAGCTGCGCATTGAGGAGGGCGACGTGCTGCGATGGAAAAAAGTGGGTGATGGGTGAACATATGGAAAGCCTTGGCTGGAAGACCGGTGATTGGAGGGCGGAATACAAAACCGGGCTCCAAAGGCTTTCAGGCGAGGAAGAGGAGCTGGTTGCGTCCGTTGCGGCGCGCATAAGGGAAAAAACAGGCAAGCTTTCCAAGGATGGCAGGGGCGCAGGCGGCGAGGATGGCTTGCAACTCGCCAAGGGCTTTCTTTTGAAGGAGTGCGAGGAGCAGGGAATCGCAATTGATGGCGAGCAGGAAGAATACCTTTGCCGCACCATCCATTTGCAGACATTTGGCAGCGGCTTTTTGCAGCCGCTCCTTTCCGACCCTTCTCTTGAGGAAATCGCCGTGGTGGGCATTGGGCAGCCGGTTTATGTCTTTGTGCGCGGCAAGGGCTGGAAAAGGACCGATGTGGCGGTGACAGGCACTGATTACTTCGTGGCGCTTGTGAACAGGCTTGGCAGGGGGCTTGGAAGGAGGCTTACCTCGCAGCAGCCGCGCATGAATGCGGTGCTTCAGGACGGCTCGCGCCTGCATGCCTCCATGCCGCCAATCTCGCCCTGCGAGCTTACCATCCGCAAATTCACCGAGCAGCCCCTTTCGCCGTTTGACCTGCTGTCGAGCGGCACTTATGATGCAAGGATGCTCTCCATCCTTTCGCTTTGCATGCAGGCTGACCTGCCCGTGCTGGTCGCAGGCAACACCGCAAGCGGCAAGACCACCACGCTCAATGCCCTGCTCTGCTTTGTGCCATCAAGCGAGCGGCTGCTCCTGATTGAGGAGACGCCAGAGCTCCGCCTGCCGCATCAGCACCAGGTGAGGCTGCTGCCGTTCGAGGAAGGCGGCATAGGGATGGCCGAGCTGGTGCGCGATTCATTGCGCATGAGGCCTGACAGGGTGGTGGTGGGGGAGGTCCGCACGCCACCCGAAGTGCGCGCTTTTGTGGAGTCTGCGCTTTCAGGGCAAGCCAAGGGCTGCTATGCCACAATCCACGCGCAAAGCCCGCGGGATGCATTGCTTCGCATGAGGGCGATGGGCTGCCTGGAGGCGGACCTGGAAGGAATCGGGGTGTTCGTTGCGCAGAGGCGCATTTCAGTTTACAGCGCAAGGGAGCGTGTGCTTTCCGAGGCGCGGAAAGTCACGGACATTGCGGTTGGGAACCCTGCGGACGTGATGCGCCCGGTTGCGGCCTATGACGGAAAGAAATATTCCCCGGATGGCATGCGGCTTCTTTTGGAAAAAATCGCGCAAGGGACTGGCATGAGCGCGCGCGAAGCTGCCGGGGAGATGAAATCGCGCGAAAGGTTTTTCGGCAGGGGGAGGAAGCAGCGCGGGTTTGAAAGCGCGTTCTTGGAAATACAAATGCACATGTTCGGAGGCGCAAAAGGGGCTATGCTGCAGGGCGGCGCAGGCAGGAGGCGCAAGTGATGGGCATTTCCCGGCTGATGGAAACCGCCTGCAGCTTTCCGGTTTTTCTCAGGTTTTCTGGCAAGTCCGAATCGGGCGTGCGCGCGGCATTTTCCCGCGCGGCAATCGAATGCGGCAATGCGCAGGGCTACCTTTCATTTGCATTGCTTGCCGCGCTTGCCATATGCGCGGCGCTTGGCGCTGCAAGCGCCCTGCTTTTTTCAGACGTTGTTTTATCAGCAGGCATCCTCCTTTTCTCATTTGGCATTCTTTTCCTTTTCCTCATGAAGCTCCCGCACCTTCTTGCCTCGCGGCGCGAAAAGCAGGTGGAATCCGAGCTGCCCTATCTTTTGCGGGAGCTTGCCATTTACATTGACATCGGCGTGCCTTTTGAAAAGTGCGTATCAAGGCTGGCATGCTCCGGATACGCGGTTGCCGGGGAATTTTCAATGGTGGAAAATGAAATCTCCGCAGGCGCATCGGTGCAGTCCGCGTTTGCGCGCCTGTCCGCCTCGACCGGCTCGCTTCCCCTCAAGCGCAGCCTTTTGCTCCTTTCGACAATTTATGAGACTGGCAAGGGGGCCGAGCCGCTCCGCAGGCTGGCGGACGAGATGGCATCCGCGCAGGTTTCGGGGATGCGCGGCTCAGCAGGGAAATTTTCCCTGCTTGCAATAGCATTCATCGCAGTCTCCGCGCTCATCCCATCATTCTTCGCGGTGTTCGCCACTGTGTCTCCTTTGGTGCAAAGCGAGCCGGTGCATGGGTGGCAGGTGTGGCTTGCCTTCCTGCTGGTTTTCCCTGCGCTTGATGCCGTGGCGCTTGGCGCCATGTTCCTGCTTTTGCCGCCTGTTAAAAACGAGAAATTTGCAGGCACGCTGGATGAATACTTGGCGGGCAAGGGCATTGGAGCGGGCAGCAGGAAGTTTGCAATCGCGCTTGCCGCGCTCTCGCTTGCGCTTGCAGGCATTTCGCTTGCCGCAGGCAGCGCCATGCTTGCCTTCCTTTCAATCTGCATGGGGCCTGCAATCTATTCCCTGGCCGCGTACTTTTCCGAGGCGGAAATGAGGCGAGCAGAGCTGCTGCTGCCGGATGCGCTTTACACCGCCGCATCCACGCACAGGCTGCTGTCGGCCGAGAAAATGCTTGCCCTGCTTTCAAAAGGGGGGTTTGGCAGGGTGTCATCCGCGTTTGCGCTCGCGCTTGCAAGGCAGAAGGCAGGAGACAGCTTCCAGTCCTCCATGGCATCTGCCGCGCGATATTGCCCCACGCCCCTTGCGGCGCGCGCATTCTCGCTCATCGTGGTTGCCTATGAAACTGGGGCTGACATGCATTCCGCGCTCCGCGAGTGCGCAGAGGATGTTTCCTCTTTTTTCGCGCTCCTGCGCGAGCGCGCCGCGCTCTTGTCCATCCAGCGCTACACTGTGCTCGCTTCCTCCGCGCTTCTCGTGCCAATCATCCTTGGAACGGTCGTGTATCTCGCGCCCACCCTGTCAGGCGCATCGGCGGCAGGCGCTGGAAGCGCGCAGCCTGATGCCGCGCTTCTTTCCACGCTTGCGCTTGCCAGCCAGGTCTACCTTGTGATGAATGCCGCGCTTTCCGCCATTCTGCTTGCGCTTTCGGAATCGAATCCCGCGCGCGCGGCGCTTTACTTTGCCATCTGCGCGCCGATGTCGCTCATCTTCTTCTCGGTTGCAAGCTCGAGCGCGCTTGCGCTGGGGTAGGAAAACTGAAGGATTGAAAAAATCAGCCGCTTTTTTTGCTGGGCGAGGTTGCATCATCCATAATGATGCTCCTGAGAAGGGCGGGCTGCAGCCATCTATAAAATCCAAGCAGCAGGCCTGTTAACAATGAAACGTCGGCCGTAGCCTTTGCAAATCTAGGCATATGGAAATAATGCTTGGCCAGACTTTCCAGATAAACTGCAACGAAAAGTGTACTGATTACTAGAGCGGTATCGCGAATACTTTTCGCAGTGGAAGCCGGGCTATGTATGTATTTGAAATAATCTGCACGCACTTCTTGCACATCATGCCTGCTTGCAAGCTGTTCCCGCAGGATTTCCATTTCGCTCCTTTTTGCCTCGATTTTTTTGCCTATTTTGGCTGCTATCGCACCTTTTTCCAATCCATCAAAAAACATCTGTTTTACGCCCAGCATGACCTCTTCGCGCGCGAGAAGCTTGAAACGCTTGAAATCATTGTCCTTGGCAAATGCCCTGTAGGCAGGAAAATTGGATTTTGTCGTGAGAAAACGCACATTACCACCAAGCATTTTCAGGATAAAAATTATTATAAAGTAGCCTGTTGTGGTTATTTGAGAAAGACGCAAAAGAAGAAATGAAAAAGCAAAAAAAAAGAAAGAAGAAGAAAACAAAAAGAAAAAACTCAGTAATCTCCGCCCATTCCGCCGCCCATGCCGCCAGGGCCGCCCGGAGGCATGCCGCCTGCGCCGGACTTGCCCTTGGAGGCAATCATGTCGTCGATGCGGAGCAGCATCTTTGCAGCCTCGTAGGCTGACGCGATTGCCTGGGTCTTGACCTTGAGCGGCTCGTACACGCCAAGCCCCTTCATGTCGGCCGTGTTGCCTGCGTAGACATCCACTCCGAAGTGCAAGCCGTCCTCCTTCTTGTGCTTGGCGCGCAAGCTAACGAGCGCGTCTATCGCGTCCATGCCCGCGTTCTCCGCAAGCGTGCGGGGCACTGTTTCAAGCGCCTCGGCAAAAGCCTGGATGGCAAGCTGCTCCCTTCCGCCGATTTCTGTGGCGTATTTGCCAAGCTGGATGGAAAGCTCAAGCTCGGTTGAGCCGCCGCCCGTCACATACCTGCCGTCCTCGACGGCGGATGATACTGCACCGATTGCGTCCACGAGCGCGCGCTCGCCCTCCGAGACCACGTGCTCGGTCGATGCGCGGATGAAGATAGTCACGGACTTCGCATCCTTGCAGTTCTCAACGAACACCATCTTCTCCCCTGAAATCGACTTCTCGTTCACGTCGCCCGCAAACCCGAGGTCCTTGCTGGAGAGGTCGTCAAGCGTGGTCGCCACCTTGGCGCCTGTTGCCCTCTGGAGCTTCTCCATGTCGGACTTCTTCACGCGGCGCACCGCGGAGATGCCCTTCTTGTTGAGGTAGTGCTGCGCCACGTCGTCAATGCCCTTCTGGCAGAAAACGACGTTCGCGCCTGTTGCCGAGATTTTCTCCACCATGTCTTTCAGCATCTTTTCCTCCTGCGCAAGGAACGCCTGCATCTGGTCCGGGGAGGTTATCTCGATTTTCGCGTCGATTTCGGTCTTCTCTATCTCAAGCGCGCAGTCGATGAGCGCCACTTTGGCGTTCTTGACGTTCTTCGGCATGCTCTGGTGCACGATTTCCTTGTCCACAAGCACCCCGGAAATGAGCGCGGTGTCGTTGATGTCGCCGCCCGCCTTCTTCTCTATCTTGATGAGCTCGTCGTCCACGACATATGTGTCGCCGCGCTTCTCCACGACCTGGGTGACTGCCTGCACCACAAGCTTTGCGAGCCTGTCCTTGCTGGCGCCCACGCCTATGGACTTGCTGCCCATGGCAATGGATGCGATTTTCTCAAGCGTTGCGGTGTCCTTGACATCCACCTTGGTGGCAAGCTTGGAGAGTATCTCGCTTGACTTCTTTGCGGCAAGGTCATAGCCTTTCACGATTGTGGAGGCGTGTATGTCCTGGTCCAATAGGTCGCCTGCCTTCTTGAGGAGCATACCGGAGAGCATGACCGCAGTGGTGGTCCCGTCGCCCACTTCCTTGTCCTGCGTCTTTGCTATCTCCACCATTATCTTGGCGGCCGGGTGCTCGACATTCATCTCCTCGAGGATTGTCGCGCCGTCGTTCGTTATCACGATGTCGCCAAGCTCGGAGACCAGCATCTTGTCCATGCCCTTGGGCCCAAGCGTGGTGCGGATTATGTTCGCCACTGCATATGCCACGGCGATGTTTGTGCGCTGGGCATCCCTGCCAAGTACGCGGTTGCTGCCTTCAGGCATAACCATAACCTGTTGTCCGTCCATCTTTCCCATCGATACCACCTCGGTAAATATTCGCTGAAGAATCGAGAAAATTAAAAAAATAAAAGTGAAAGTGCACAGCGAACGCCGTGCTAATGCTATGCGTTGCAGGGCCGGAAAATTACTGTTTCTCTATCTTTCCGTTCCTGCCTGCGGAGATGCGCAGCTGCCCCTTGTACTCGGAGACCCAGCCGTCGGTGATTTTCACCTTGTCGCCCTGCGCGAACTTGTCCGCGTCGTCGTTCCAGAGTGAAAGCACTATCTCGCCGGAGTCGTCCTTGAGGTTTGCGGATGCCACGCGCAGGCGCTTGCCGAACTTGCCCATGACGTCGCGGGGCTCCTCCATGCTCACGATTTCCGCCTCTATGTTGGCATTGCCAACGCCTGACTTGAGTTCGCTTATCTTCATCAAACCATCTCCAAAAGCGCACACATTACTATTGCATAACATATATGCATAGAAAGCGCGGATGAGGATTGAATTGGAAAAGGTATTAAACCCTTTCGCCTCTCCGAACGCGCGTGCGCACGCGCGCGAGGGCCCGCTTTTGCCACCCTGCCTGAAAACTGCCACAGGGGGAGGGACAAGTACTAAAAAGGCTCACAAATGAAACCCACACATGAAAATCACGCTTGACTGGCGCAAAGGAGCACGGGAGAATGCCGAGGCGCACTACTCGCGCTCAAAGGAGCTTGCGAAAAAAGCTGAGGGCGCGCGCAAGGCGATTGAGGAGACAAAGAAAGAGATAGCCACCGCCGGGAAGGAAAAGGAGCGCGCGGACACCGAGGCTTCGGTGGCGCCCGAGATGAAAAGGAAAAAGGAGTGGTTCGAAAAATACCGCTGGTTTTACACTTCAGGAGGCAGGCTGGTGGTGGCAGGCAGGGACGCCAAGCAAAACGACCTGCTGGTTGCCAAAGTGATGGCGGACGATGATTTGTTTTTCCATGCCGACATACAGGGCGCGCCAGCCACCATTTTGCAGGACGGGAAAAAGGCAAGCGCGCAGGAAAAGCTCGAAGCCGCGCAGTTTGCAGCCTCGCACTCGTCTGCCTGGAAGACAGGCGCAGCAGGCGTGGATGTTTATGCTGTGGAAAAAAGCCAGCTGTCAAAGCATGCGCAGGGAGGCTTTGTGGGCGCAGGAGGGTTTGCAATTGCGGGCGAGCGCGAATGGTTCAGGAGCACTGCCTTGGGGCTGACGATTGGCGTGAAAGAGGGGGTGATAGTTGCACTTCCGCTTGTGCATCCTGATGCCGCCAATCTGCTTTACAGCATATTCCCGGGCGCAAAGGAAAAGGGCGCGGCCGCAAAGGAGCTGGCACGCGCGCTTGGCGCGAATTCGGATGAAATGCAGCTTGCCTTGCCATCTGGGAAATTTGCGATAAAGAGGCGGGTTTAGTGCCGGCTTTTGAGGAAATTGCATTGCACACGCGCATGCTGCGCACGGATGAAAGGACGTGCAGCACGGTTTACCTTATCGAGGAGAAAGGAAAGCGCCTGCTGATAGACGGCGGAGATGGCAAAGTGCCGCTTGATTTCACGCCGGACATCTGCATCCTCACTCACGGGCATTATGACCACACGCGCGGCGTCAGGCCGGATTGGAAGAGCGTACTGCTGCACCCGGCAGAGTTCAGGTTCGCAGGCCCATACATCGAAGTGCCAAAAAACGCGAAAGAAAATCCCATGGCGCTGCTTGCTTTCGGCTCGCACCTGCTTGAGTTTTTCCACACGCCGGGGCACACGGACGGAAGCATCTGCATTTTTGACAGAAAAACAGGCGTGCTTTTCTCAGGCGACACGAAATTCGCGCGCGGGGGCTACGGGAGGACGGACATTGGCGGCAGCGATGAGGAAATCGAGAAGAGCCTGGCGCTGATTGACAAGATTCCTTACAAAATTTTGTGTCCAGGACATGGGGAGCTGGAGGAAAAACAATGAAACACGAGGAACTTCTTGCAAAATACGCGCGCAGCCGCCGCGACATCGAGGCGCGGCTGCAGCACTTCGAGAAGGTCGGCAAGAACGGCGGGCGCGCACTTTTCGAGGAGCTTTGCTTCTGCCTTCTCACGCCGCAGAGCAAGGCGCGCTCGTGCGATGCGGCAATCCGTGAGCTTAAGGAAAAAAACCTGCTTTTTGATGGCGAGGCAGACGCAATTGCCAAAGTGCTCTCCACCAAGACGCGCTTCCACAACAACAAGGCGAAATACCTTGTCGAAGCGCGCGGGAAATTTGAAGCAAATGACTTTGCCCTCCTTACGCGCGCCACCTTTTCAGGCACTGAAAAGCACGCGCGCGAATACTTTCTGCGCGAGGTGAAAGGGCTGGGCCTGAAGGAAGCGAGCCACTTTCTTCGGAATGTGGGGCGGGGGAGCACGCTTGCAATACTGGATAGGCACATCCTCAAGAACCTCGTCAAATGCGGGGCGATTGCGCGCGTTCCTGCAAGCCTGACTGAAAAACGCTATTTGGAAATCGAGCTGGACATGGAAAAGTTCTGCAAACAGACCGGCATCCCGCTTTCGCACCTGGACCTGCTTTTCTGGTCCGAGGAGACCGGCGAGATTTTCAAGTAAGGCGCTGCTTTTTTAAACAAATCCCTAATTAGTTAACAATCGTTAACTCAGGTGAAACAGGATGCTCCCCTGCTCAGAAGTCCACTGGAAAATACTGCCATCAGTCTGCAGCCAGCTTGCGCTTTGCATGGAGAAGGAGGATGTGCCGCGCGCGAGGATTGCCGCTGCGATTGGCGCCAGCGAGGCGGCTGTTTCGCAGTACATCTCTGGCAAGCGCGGCGCAGGGAAATTGCCTGCGCGCGCGGAAAGGGAATGCGCGCTGCTTGCGAAGAGGTTTGCCGCCGGGAAAGTAAAGGCAAGCGAGATGGATGTGGGCATCTCCTTGATTTTGGTGATTGCAAAAGGGAGCACGCTTGGGAAGAGCGACCCGTGCGCGATTTGCATGGGCGAAGAGAAAGGGATGAAGATGGCTGCGAAGGGAAAAAGGCGGCGGCCAAGGGGAATAAGAGGTAGATTTTGATGGCGCTTTTATCATTGAAGAGCCTGCGCGTGAGCGCAGGTGAAAAGGAAATCATACAGGGCATTTCTCTTGATGTTGGCGAGGGAGAGGTGCATGTCGTCATGGGGCAGAACGGGAGCGGCAAGTCCACGCTCCTCTCCGCGCTTGCGGGCAACCCCAAGTATTCCGTGAAAGGCACGGCGCTGTTTGAGGAAAAAGACTTGCTCTCGCAAAAGCCGCATGAGCGCGCGCGGCGCGGGCTGTTCCTCGCATTCCAGTCGCCGATAGAAGTGCCTGGCGTCTCGCTTGCGAGCTTCCTTCGCCGCGCGTATGCCGCGCGCTTTGGCGATGAGATGTCCGCGATGGAGTTTGACAGGATACTTTCGGCAAAGTCGGAGGCAATGGGGCTGGCGCGCTCGTTCTTCTCGCGCGGCATAAACGACGGCATGTCAGGCGGCGAGAGGAAGATGAGCGAGATACTGCAGCTGTCGGTGCTGGAGCCGCGGCTTGCCATGCTTGACGAGCCTGATTCCGGTCTTGACATAGACGCTTTGGAGAGGGTGGGCACTGCGATTGGGAAGATTCGGCACAACGGCATGTCCATGATAATCGTCACGCACTATGCGCGCGTGCTTCGCGGCATCAAGGCAGACAAGGTGCATGTGATGCATGCAGGGAAACTGGTGGCGTCGGGAGATGAGAGGCTGGCGCAGAAAATCGAGGAGAAAGGGTACGGTTGGGTATTGCAATGAAGAAGATAAAGGATGTTTCCGAAGTGTACGGCAGGGATGCAAAACTGACAGCTGCGCCAAGTGAGGGCAAGCTCAATGTAGGCTACAAAACCGAAGTGAAGGGGCTGACTGAAGCGCTGGTGCGCGAAATTTCAGAGGTAAAGGGCGAGCCTGACTGGATGCTGAAAAAGAGGCAGGAGTCGTTTGCAATTTTTCAGCAAAAGCCCATTCCCACCTGGGGGCCTGACCTGTCAAAGTTGGATTTGGACGCGCTTACCGCGTTTGTGCGCCCGAAAGGCAAGGATGCGAACGCTACAAAATGGGAGGAAGTGCCCAAGGACATAAGGAAAACTTTTGACGCGCTTGGCATCCCCGAGGCTGAGCGGAAGTTCCTGTCAGGCGCGTCGGCGCAGTATGATTCCGAGGTGCTGTACAAGTCGCTGCGCAAAAACATCACGGAGCTTGGCGTGATTTTCACTGACATGGACAGCGCGGTGAAGGAGTACCCGGAACTCGTGAAAAGGTATTTCATGACGCGCTGCGTGCCTGCCAAGGACAACAAGTTCTCCGCGCTCCACGGCGCTTTCTGGTCCGGCGGCAGCTTTGTCTATGTGCCAGAGGGCGTGAAAGTGCCGCAGCCTCTGCAGATTTACTTCATGATGAACTACCCTGGCTTTGGGCAGATGGAGCATACGCTCATTGTTGCAGAGCAGGGCGCATCCGTGCAATACATTGAAGGGTGCTCGGCCCCGCATTACACGAAGGATTCCATGCACGCCGCGGTTGTGGAGATATTCGCAGGAAAGGGCAGCCGCGTGCGCTACACCTCCATCCAAAACTGGAGCAAGAACGTATACAATTTGAACACCAAGAGGGCGATAGTCTCCGAGGATGCCATAATGGAATGGGTGGGCGGCACGCTCGGGTCTGGCGTCACCATGCTTTATCCGTGCAGCATGCTGGTGGGAAAGGGAGCGCGGGCGGAGCATTTGACGATTTCCCTTGCAGGGGAAGGACAGGTGAAAGACACTGGGGCAAAGGTGCTGCACATGGCGCCAAACACCTCTTCGCGCGTGGTTTCGAAAAGCATCTGCAAGGGCGGCGGCCTGGTGCGCTACCGTGGGCTGCTCCATGTCGGAAAGGGATGCACTGGCGTGAAGGCGAACGTGCGCTGCGACAGCATAATTGCGGACAAAATTTCAATTGCGGAAACCGTGCCGGTCATTGATGTTCGCTCAGATGATGCAGTCATCCAGCACGAGGCTGCGGTTGGAAGGATATCTGATGACCAGCTTTTCTATTTGATGAGCAGGGGCATTGACGAGAACGAGGCTGTGTCGCTCATTGTGCGCGGGTTCATAGAGCCGATTGTAAAAGAGCTGCCGCTTGAGTATGCCGTCGAGATGAACAGGCTGGTGGAAATGGAGATGGAAGGTGCGGTCGGATGAAGGCGGAAAAGATAGCCATTGCGGCAGGCAATGAGGAATGCATGCTACTCCAAAACAACAGCTCTGCATCTTACTCCATTTCACTTGCCGAGGGCGCAAAAGCCGAGATTGCGATTGTCAATGCTGCGCCTGTTGACCTGGACGTGGAAATGAAAGTGGATGTGAGGATTGGAAAAAACGCCGAGCTTAAGCTCATTGGCTGCCAGCTTGGCGGCAGGGAAACCAAAAGCAATGTGGAGATTGTGCAGAAAGCAGGCAGCAGGTGCGAGCATTTTGAGGTGGCGCTGCTGGCAGGCGCGCAGCGGCTGATTGCGCGCACGAATCATTTGCACCAAGAGCGAGGGAGCTTTTCCCGCTCCTCGTTCCGCTATGCCGCGGCAGGAAGCTCGCAGGTGAATGCGCAGGGGAATGTGGAGATTGCGCAGAAGGCAAGGGGTGCGGACGCGCATTTTGTGGCAAAGAGCCTGCTGCTATCCCGCGATGCCGTTGTGAAGGTGGTGCCGCAGCTGTCCGTGAAGACAGGGGATGTCAAGGCTGGGCATGGCGCGGCAATGGCGCCGGTGTCGTTGGACGAGCTTTTCTACCTCGAGTCGCGCGGCATTGAGGATAAGGAGGGCAGGCGCATGATTTTGGAGGGCTTCCTGCTGGAGTTTGAAGCGAGGCAGATGGACATGATAAGGGCGGCTGCGGAAAAGAAAATCAACGGGATGGATGGGATTTGAGCGTGGCAGATGGAAAAATCGGTGGGATTCATGGCGTTTGACGTTGAAAAAATAAGGGAAGATTTCCCAATCCTTGCAAGGAAGGTGAATGACTGCGGGCTAAAGCCCGCAGCTTCCGCAGAAGCAAATGCTTTAGGCGGAAGCTGCAATCGGGTGCGCTCCTCCGCCGGCTCAAGCCAGCGGCTTCCGCGCACCCGCAGTCATTCAGTGAACGGCAAGCCGCTTGCTTACCTGGACAATGCCGCGACCACGCAAAAGCCAGCGGCTGTCCTTGACGCGATGCGCGATTACTATGAAAACAGCAACGCAAACGCGCACCGCGGCGGCAATATCCTTGCGGAGGAAGCGACGGAAATTTACGAGAACGCGAGGAAGATGGTGGCGCGCTTCATCGGCGCGGCGCCTTCTGAAATTGTTTTCACCAGGAATGCCACTGAGGCGCTGAATTTCGCTGCGCGCTTCTGCACGTGGCAGCTGGGCGCAAAGCGCATTCTCCTTACTGAGATGGAGCACCATTCCAACATCGTCAACTGGCAGCTTGCGGCGAGAGGCACAGGCGCCAAGCTGGACTATGTGAAGATGCGAAGCTACGGCAAGCTCTGTAATGAAGATGTGGAAAAAAAGCTTGAGAAGCGTCCTGGCGCATTTTCCTTCACGCATGCCTCCAATGTGCTGGGCACCGTGAATGATGCCGGCGCGCTCTGCACACTGGCAAAAAAGGCAGGCGCGCTTTCCGCTGTGGACGGCGCGCAGTCGGTGCCGCACATGGAAGTGGATGTGCATGCCATGGGCTGCGACTTTTTCGCGTTCTCCGCGCACAAGATGCTGGGTCCGACGGGCTTAGGAGTGCTTTATGTTAGGAAGGAGCTTGCTGACAGGCTGGAGCCCGTGTTTGGAGGAGGGGGCGCGATTGAAAGCGTGGCATTATCAGGCACCTCTTTTGCGCGCGCGCCTTATAAGTTCGAGCCTGGCACGCAGGATGTGGCAGGCGCCGTGGGGCTGGCTGCGGCGATTGATTATCTTGAGAAAATCGGCATGGGCGCAATTGAAAGGCATGTTTCATCGCTGCACAGGGCGTGCCTGGACGGCCTAAAGGAAGTCGGCGGCGTGCATGTCTATGGCAATGGCAGCAAAACCGGGATAGTTTCCTTCAACATTGGAAGGCTGCACGCGCATGATGTTGCGCAGATTGCCTCGGATGATGGTGTGATGCTGCGCGCCGGGCACCACTGCTGCCAGCCGCTCATGAAGGCGATTGGCGCCGCAGCAACCGCGCGCGCAAGCTTTTACATTTACAACACCGAGGAGGAATCGCAGCGGCTGGCGGCGTCTGTCAGGCGCGCCAAGAGAGTGCTTTCATGAGCGATGACATGTACCGCGAGAACATCCTGGACCATTACAAGAGGCCGCACCATCGAGGGAAAATGGCGAAGGCGAGCTGCAGCGGGCATGCCATAAACCCGTTCTGCGGGGATGACATCACTTTTTACCTGAAGATGGACGGCAAGCCCGGCGCAAAGAGCGTGGCGGATGCCATGTTCGATGGGAACGCGTGCGCAATTTGCACTGCCTCTGCCTCCATGCTTGCGGATGAGGTGAAAGGCAAAAGCGCGGAGAAGACGCGCGAGGTGGGCAAGGAAAGGGTGCTGGAAATGCTGGGCATCTCGCCCGGCCCCACGCGCCTGAAGTGCGCGCTCCTGCCGCTAAAGGCATTCAAGCTGGCGCTTTATTCGCATTTGGGGAAAATGATGGATGACAAAGAAAAGGAGGAATTGGAGGAGGCGAGCGAAAGCGGCGCTGAAGAAGCCGGGCAAGGCCCGGCTAAGGGGGAGGCGAGCAAATGATGCGTTTTGGCCCTGCAGGGATTCCGATTGGCACGCCGGGCAAGGCAGGCACTGCGGAAGGGATTGCCTATTGCCGCGAGATTGGGCTTGGCGCGATGGAAGTGGAGTTTGTCCATGGCGTGAAGATGGGCGAGCCTGCCGCGCGCGCTGCTTCCGAGGTGGCGCGAAAGAGCGACGTGCTTTTGTCCTGCCATGCGCCTTACTACATCAACTGCTGCGCAAAGGAGGAGCTCAAGCTCGACGGGAGCGTGCGCTACATTGTTGCAACCGCGCAGGCTGCATTTTGGCTGGGTGCAACTCCGATTGTCATTCACCCTGGCTTTTACATGGGCAGGCCTGAGCCAGAGTGCAGGAAAATGGTGGTATCCACATTCCAGAGATGCCTGGACGGGATGGAGAAGCTCAAAATCAGCGGCGTACAGCTGGGCGCCGAGCTTACGGGCAAGAAAAGCGCGTACGGAAACCTTGATGAAATCATCAGCCTCGCGCAGGAGTTCGGCGCCAAGCAGGTGGTGCCGGTGATTGACTTCGCGCACTACCACGCGCGCGAGGGAAGATTGAAGTGCCAGGAGGACTACGCACGCATTTTGGAGAGGGTGGAAAAACAGCTAGGCTCCGCTGCGGCAAAAAGCTTCCACTGTCACTTCTCAGGCATTGAGGTGATAGAGGCTGGGGAGAAGAACCATTTGCCCATTTCCTCGCTTTCGCCGCCGTTCGAGCCGCTCGCTGCCGCGTGGGTGGAGAACGGATGGGAAGGGAGGGCAATATGCGAGAGCCCACTCATTGAAAAGGATGCGCTGGAGATGCAAAAAGCATACCAAAAGTTGCAAAAGTAGGCTAGGCGCGGCTTTAGCGTCAGTTTTTTAAGCTTTCGGAGCAATAACGAGATGGAAAATCCGCCCCTAGGATACGGGCTCGAATTCGTGCTGAAGGCGGATGGAATGCTGCTGATAGCGAAGGTGGATTTATGTACTACGTTCTTTCGTGCAATGACAGGGTGAGGCTGCCTGCGCAGTTTTTCTCGATGAAGCTTGAGGAGGCGCTCACGCAGATACTGCGCGAAAAGTATGAGAGGCGCGTGAACAAGGACACAGGGGTGTCGCTTGCGGTCTGGAACGTCAAGCCTGAGGGCGACGGGCTGGTGATACCCGGCGACAACGCTGCCTATTACGACGTCAAGTTCGACACGCTCACGTACCTTCCCCAGATAAACGAGATAATCGAGAGCGAGGTGTCCGAGGTCGTGGAATTCGGGGGCTTTGTGACTTTGGGCCCCATGGAGGCGCTCGTGCACCTGTCGCAGATAGCGAACGACTTTTTGACCTACAACAAGAAGACGCAGACGTTCGTGGGAAGGGAGAGCAAGAAGTTCCTGAAGAAGGGCGACCACGTGTTTGCGAAGATTTCGACGGTGAGCATGAAGAACAACATCCCAGAGACGAAAATCGGGCTCACCATGAGGCCGGACGGCCTTGGCAAGGACGAGTGGATTTCCGCAAAGAAGGCGTCAGTCGAGTCCGGCACAGAAAAGAAGAAGGATGCCGCCGAGCCGAAAAAGGAAGCCAAGAAGAAAAAGAAGGAAGAGTGATTTTGATGAAAGCTTGCAAGAACTGCCGCCTCATAGTGACCGACGAGAAGCAGTGCCCGGCGTGCCAGTCCCAGGAGCTGACCGAGAAATTCTCTGGCCAGCTGGTGGTGCTTGACCCGGAAAAGTCGGAAATCGGGAAAAAGCTCGAAATCAAAGCGCCCGGAAGGTATGCGATAAAAATAAGGGAGAAATAACAGGTGATACTCATGGCCAACAAGACAAGAGGAAGGGAAAGGCTGGGCACATGCGATGCGTGCGGAAGGACGATACCGCGCGACAAGATGATTACCTACAACACGATGAACGTCTACTCCACGGACCTGAAGACTGCCGATGACGTGAAGTCGTCCACGCATGTCGAGAAGCACTACTGCATCTCATGCGCCAAGTCAAAGCGCATATTCGAAAAATTGAAGAACCGCGCCATCCGCACCGCAGGCAGGGAGCCGCGGCAGGAGCGGAGGCCGTCTTCGGACAACTGGAACTCTGGCAAGCGCTGGTAGGCACCGCGCCTTCCTTCAAAAACAGCAACGGGGGCGTTTTATGGAAGAGAAAATTTCTTACGATGGCCGCGAATACGTCGGCTTGAGCTTCGCCCTGGGCAATGTGCCGCTCCTCATCATAAAGGCGAAGAAGGGATATGTCGCGTGCGGGTATGTCAGCAAGGACGCGTCCGAAAAATTCGGAGATGTCGCAGCATTTGTCACGGGCGTGAAGACGTTCGAGGACATGTTCAAGGCGAAGATAAAGACGTTCACCACCTGGGCCGACGACCTGGGCATCCGCGAAGGGATGTCGGTCAAGAAGGCGCTAGAGCTCATGGACCAATAGTGCCACGACGAATGGAGCGGGATTATAAAAACATACGTTAATATACGCACTGCAACATTTGCGGGGTGGTGGAATGGTCAATAAGATATTGATAGCGCCCGGCATCAGGCGCAAGACAGACAAGCTGAACAAGGCGCAGGTAAGGAAAATTGCCGGCTTGGCCCTTCATAAAGCAAACATGGCTATCCGTGGCGCAACGAGGCCGGGCCAGGCCATCGAGACCATAATGACAGAGCTGCGCGCGGAATACCCGGCGCTTAAACGTCTTGACCAGAGGGAGCGGGTCAAGAAAAAGATGGGGCCGGTTTTTGCCAAGGCCGTGGCAGAACGGGAATTCGTGCAAACGCTAAATGAGAACATTATCAAGCAGTAGACAGAAGACTTTTTTGTATTACAGGCGGGCGCGTCCGCGCCCGGTTTGCTTTTCCCTTAGCCTGAAGGCCGCCGGGGATTGGCCTATGGCATCAACTGCCCCGGCAGCCGGTTTTTCCTTGTTCCAGGTTTTTTTTCCCAAATCCTCCAACCACCTCCGGCGCGAATGGCGATTGCAAGAGAAAGACAGCCTGCCTGGATGGCTCGGTTGCCCCTCTCTTTCGCCTAACCATCTTCCTTGCCTGCCTTTGCGCCCGAATTTATCGCGCTCCATATCTTGTCCTGCAGCCCAGCCACGTGCATGTATGCGCAAAGCGCATTGCAGCGCGGGCTGAGGGATTTCAGGAGCGAATAGGGCACGCCGAACAGGAGTATCCCGAGCGCGGTGCCTACCGAGCCGGATGCTACCCCTGCCACTGTGGACGCGAGCGCCACTATGCCTGCAAACACCTCCAGCTCCCCTTTTGCGCGCGAGAGCTCCCTGTACGTATCGAACCCGTCGATTGCGGCGGTAGCCGCAAGCGCCTTCCTGATGCGTTCCATCTGGCAAGGGGTCATCCCCTCCATCCCAAGGGAGGCAACGGCGCGGCCCACGATGCGGTCGCAGAGCGCATCAAGCCGTTCCATGCCCTTGCCCCTTGCAACCGTGTCATGCGAGTATTTGGCGAACAGTAGCGCGTCGCGGAAGCAAACGGAGCCTTTCGGCGCGGCCTTGTCGATTACCATCATGGTATCCCTCCGCAGGTTTTACTCGCTTGATTGATATATAATTTCAGGAAGGATTTTTTTACAAAAATAGATAGTTTTAAATAATTTCAACTGAAAGTAAAAAATATGCCTAAAAATATCTACAAGCTCGACGAATACGACAGGAGGATCCTTTACGAGCTCGACATCGACTCGCGCATGCCGCTCTCCAGGCTTGCCAAGAAGGTGCGCCGCTCCAAGCAGTTCGTGCTTTACAGGCAAAAAAGGCTCGAGGAGGCTGGCGTGATACAGGCGTACAACGCCATCGTGGACATGTCAAGGCTGGGCTATTTCTCGTTCAGGCTTTACTTCAGGTTCCAGCACATGACGGAAAAGGACGTCGCGGGGATGGTCGAGGAAATCAAGAGCCTCCCGAATGTCTGGGCGGTGACTTTCCTGCAGGGCAAGTGGGACCTTGCCGTGTTCCTTGGCGCAAGGTCGGCGGTCGGGGTGCACAGGGCGTGGGACATGATATTGGAGAAGTACAAGAGGAACATCGAGGCATATAACCTGGCAATCTATGCGCCCGTCTACAACTTCAACCGGACATTTTTCCTGGAAAAGGAGCGCGATGTCGTGGAGCGCGTGTATGGCGGCTCCGAAATGGTGGAAATCGGCCGCGACTGCGCGCGCGTGCTGGAGGTTTATGCGAGGGACGTGCGCCAGCCGCTCACGGCAATTGCGAAAAAGCTTTCGATGCCGCCCGGGGCCGTGCGCAGGAAAATCATCGAGCTTGAGAAAAAGAGGGTGATTTGCGGCTACAAGCTCGTGTTCGGCATGGGCAGGATGGGCTACACCACCTACAGGCTTGACCTCAAGCTCACCTCGACCGAGAAGAACAGGCAGCTGCACCAGTACTGCAGGCAGCACAAGGACATTTTCCAGGTGCAGTCCACCATCGGGCACATGGACTTCGAGACCGAGGTCGCGGTGCAGGACCTGCCTGAGCTTTTGGAGATAATCGAGGACATTAAGCGCAGGTTCGGCGACGTTGTCCGAAACGTGGACTACTTCAGCTACTCCACATACCACCTGTTCAACTACAGGATGGACTAGGGCGCAAGAGGCACCACGAACGTCTTGGAAAGCTCGGACAGGAGCTGCTTCTGCTCAGCAGGGAACGCCTGGAGCGCCTTGAGAACCGCAGCTATCTCGCGCATATTCTGCCCCTTGTGCTGGTATACCTCGATGCCTGACCTCTTGAACAGGTTTTCCATGACCTTTGCAGCCGTCTCAAAGTTTGCAGCAAGCCGCGGATTGTTTGCAAGCTTGGGAGCCCATTCCACGACTATCTCGATGAAAGCAGGCATGGACATAACTGCGTTCTGCGGCAGGACACCGTCTGTGTTCACATTGTTCCGCAATGTCTCCAGGAACTGGCGCGACTCCATTGAAAGCGTGGCATAAATGGCGGTTGGCGTCTGATAGGCGGCGCCTGGCACCAGATGCGTTGAACCTTGAGCCTGATAGCATGAGTCGGGCATCTGCTTTGCCTGTGCAGGCTTCAACAGCGCCGGCTTGCCAAACACGGCGTGCGCGAGGAAAAATGCGGATACGGCAAAAATAGTTGCTCTGATTGCGAACGACCTGGAAGGAGACTGATGCATAGTTTTCTGTTTCACCACACCACCCGCGTGCATTTAACGTGGTTGTTTTTATAAAACGAGCGCAGATGCGACACCAGGCACGGCGTGCTTTGCATTATATTTCAGCAAGCGCGCGCTTGGCCAATTCCTTCCCGCTCTTGCTCTTTATCTGCGAAAGCGCGGAATCGATGAATTCCTGCATGCGCGCGCTTCCGTGCTTTTTGTTCTCAATCGCGCGGAAAAGCATGTCCAGCCTGTCGGCGTCGTTTGCAAGAACAAGAATGCGCCTTGAGATGCCCTTGCCGGAAAGCAGCGCGGCCTCCTCTTCAAGCAGCGTCCCTTCCAGCATTTCCCGTTCCGCCTTTTGCTCATCCGGCTTTTTCTCCGCCTTCTGCGATGGCACCAGGTCGCCGATGCGCGCCTCGTGCAGGTCGTGCAGGAGGGCAAGGCGCACGAGGGCAGCTTCGTCCTTTTGGGAGAGTTTTTCCATTCGAGACAGGATAAGCGCTATTACGGCTACGCCGTAAGTATGCTCAGCCACCGACTCGCGCGGCGCGCCCCGCAGCACCCAGCCAGTGCGCGGCAGGTTCTTGAGGGAAAGGGCTTCGAGAAGGAGCGCGTGCGTTTTTGCATGGGAAGGCATGGCGCAATTGGCGCGGCAGCCTTTAAATCGGTTGCCATGTGTGGTCGTTGGCATATGGATATATAACATTTTTGCGCGGTAAAAAAGCGGGTGTTGGTATGAATGGCATGAAGGTTGTACGGAAAGTCGCATTGCCTGTCATTTTTACAGCTGCCCTGGCATCCGGCGCTTTTGCAAATAAGCCCAAGGCAGTTGCCCAAGCCAGGAATGAATTCAGCAAGCAGAGCGTTTTGGTTGAGAATATTAAAGGCTCGTTTCCACTCATCTTGATTTCGATTGGGCTGGGGGCTGCAATCGGCTTGGCAATCTATAACAAACATAGCACCAGGAAAAATGAGTTCAGGAAAGCGATGGATCAAATAAGAACAAGGGAAAGCCAAAACACGGCTACTGTTTATGAGTTCCCCCGCTAGCCCTTGCTTTCAATTATCGAGAAGTTCTTTTCCACTATTTTCTGCACGTCCGTTGCGGGATAGCCTATCCTTATGAGGCGCGTCCTGCCGCGCATGCCTGCGCCGCTTTCAACCGTGGTAATCAGGCCGAGCATTTCCAGGTCGTTTAAGTATTCGCGGTACCAGCGCGCGCTCCTTCGGGGCTTTCGGTGCTTGCGCGCGACAGTGCAATAGCCCTCGTAGACTTCGCCGGAGGTGAGGAACGAGTCGTCCTCGTCCGGCGTTCCTGCTGTGAGGCGGGTATTTTTCCCCTTGTCAAGCACAAGGTTGGCGATTGCAAGCAGCACCAGCTGCTGGTGGTCGGGAAGCGTGGAGATTGCCTCGAATGCGATGTCCGTGTCCACAGAGCGGCGCGCGTCCTCCACTTCCTTGTCGGTAATCTTCGTGATTCCCCTGTCATCCGCTATCTCGCCGGCTTTCAGGAGGAGCTTGAGGGCATAGCGCGCGTCGCCAGAGTCGTTTGCCGTGAGCGCCGCGGCAAGGTTGATTGCGCTTTCCTCCACCACGCCTTGCTTGAAGCCCATCTTGGCGCGCTGGCGCACAATGGACTGCAGCTGCGTGGCGGTGTAGGGGGCAAAGACCATCTCGTTCTCGCAAAGCGAGCTTTTGCTCCTTGTGCCCAGCTGGTCCTTGAAGTTCACGCGGTTGGTGATGCCGAGTATGCTTATGCTCCCTGCGGAAAGCTCGTCGTTCGCGCGCGTGAGGGTGTAAAGCAGGTCGTCAAGGTCCTTTACCATGTCCACTTCGTCCAGGACCACAATGAGGTGCGTGCCCTTTGCCACTTCCTCCATTACCTTCTCATAGAGCATGGCAAGCCCGAAGCCCATGGAGTCAAGCGCCGGGAGGAGCTCTTTTGCAATCTTTTGTATCACGCGGTAGCGCGAGTTGTACATCCTGCAGTTCATGAAGACGTGCCTGGCGTTTGACTTGTGCTCGGAGAACTTGATGAGCACGTGCTTTACCGAGCATGTCTTCCCTGTGCCTGTCTTGCCGTACACGAACATGTTGTGGGGCCGCTCGTTCTTCAGTGCAGGCACTACGGACGCCATTATTTTTTCAATCTCGGAATCGCGGAAGGGGAGCGTGCCAGGCACATAGTGTGGGGACAGGACGTTCCTGTCAGAGAACACCGTGGGCTTGCTGAGAAGGTCTGAAAACGACTTCATGGCAACACTTTCCCGCACTCAAACGGGCTTGGTGTATGCTTGTGGGTGTTTTAAACCATTATGGCAGCCCCGCGCAAATGATGGCCGCCTTTCAGAGGCGGGCAGCCTCCCGCCCCAAAAAGCCTTATTAATCTATACTCTGAATATCAGAGCACTGCTGCTAGAAATCACTGAGGTGAGAACATGGGCATATTTGAAAAGATTACCAAGAGCATCGGCGTCGGCAAGGAAATGAACCTTGAGGAGTACATGAACACCGTCGAGATGGAAAACGTGGACGTGCTCCACGAGGCGGCCGATTTTTACGTAAAGCCGATTGCGCTTGAGTCCGAGAACGACGTGAGCGTGATAATGGAGGAGCTCAAGGCAAAGAACATCATCCTCCTCAACGTCTCGCCCATGAGCAAGCAGCCCAACAAGCTCAAGCAGACCATTGACAACATCAAGTCCTACATCACGAAGATCAACGGCGACATCGCGCGCATCGACACGGACAAGATACTGCTCACGCCTTCGAAAGTGAAGATAGTGAAGAGCAGGAAGAGATAAACTTTCTTACTTTTTGTTTTCTATTTGGTTAGCGGGAGCGTTCCCCATTTATTTGCCTTTATTTTTCCAGCCTAAGCGCCAATTTACTTTTTCTTTCCAATCTCCTTTTCCGCGCGCCGCAGCACGCCAAGCACCGCTGCGCACTCCTTGTCCGTGGGAAGCGCTTTCCCGATTATGCGCCTGAACGCCACCTTCACCTTCTTGGCGTTCCGAAGCTCGTGCGCGAACTTGTCTGTAATGAGCGAGAACGCCTCAATTAGCGCCTCCTTTTCCTTTTCCCCCGCAGGAGTGTATGCGCGCGGCTGGTACGTTGAAAGCTCGTAAAGCACGATTGCAACCGCGTGGGAAAGGTTCAGGATGGGATATGCGTCCGATGTGGGCACGGTGATTAGGAAATCGCATGATGATATGTCCTTTTCCGAAAGCCCCACGCCTTCGTTGCCAAAAACAAGCGCGAAATTGCCCTGTTTCTGCTTTTTCACTTTTTCAGAGAACGCGCGCAGACTGATTGGCGAGCGGATGGTCTCGTGCCAGTGGCGGTAAATCACGCCTGTCGCCCCCACCGTGAACTTGCAGCCGCGCGTTGCTGCAGCAAGCGTTTTGTAAGTCTTCGCCCCTTCCAGTATCTCGCGCGCGTGCTTGCTGTGCATGATTGCGTCAAATCCTTTCGGGTCGCACTTCGGGCGGACCAGAACAAGCTTTGAATATCCGAAGTTCTTCATGGCGCGCGCCACGGCACCCATGTTAATCTCATATTCCGGCTCGACAAGAACCACGCGGAAGCGCTGCTGCCGTTTTGACATGGAAAAGAAAGGTAGAAGAGCCTCTTAAACCTGCGCTAATCGAACATGCGCGTCTTGAATTTGCAGACATTTTGGAGGTCAATGAATGCCTTGGGCAAAGGAGTGCCGTTCATGATGGCGCGCGCCATCTCCTCGCTGTCCCTGCCTTTGTGGAAAACATTAAGCCTGTCCCAAGTATCGCTCGTGTGGCTGGAGTTCATTACAATATAAGCCCCATAGTAAACCATCGAAGCGAGGAGCTGTTCCCGCCCAGGCTCACCCATCTCCCTAAGCTTGGCGCTGATTGCATGCGCTTTGGGCAGATTGTTGGAAACCGCATATGCCGCGCCGAGAAGAAGATAGGCGTCCGGGCTGGCCCCCCCAATCTTTATCAAGGATTCAAGCGCGTGTATCCCGGATGTCAGGTTGTTGGGGTTGTTAGCCAGCTCCTCCAATCTTTCTTTGAGCTCTTTTATCTTGGGAGCGTTCTCCTTCCGGCTGTTGCGCGTGATTGGCATGTCGGCTCTTTCCTTTTTTATGTCGCGCGCCATCTGCTGGCTGTTCATGAAGAGCTCGGCATATCGCTCAAGCCGGGATTGGGCGTCGGCGTACTTCCCATCTTTTCCCCCCCAGATGTAAATGCGGTGATGCCACCCGCAAACAGGCGCTTTTTCATCCTTAGCCTTTTGCACGATATTGGAGATTATATCATTGTTCTGCACAGCTTGAGTAGCCTTAGCCATCCACACACCTCTTGTTATGGTGTAAAAACTGCTATGAAGTGTTTAAAATAGGCACTGCCGCGCGTCAGCGCCCGCTTGCCTCCAGAAGCGCGAGCCTTTCGAAAAAGAACTTTTCCTCCGCAAGGGTTTGCGCGCTGCCCACGCGCGCGGAAAGCAGCGCAAGCGTCTTTTCTATGCCGTTTCCCAGCGAGGTGGCGATAACCGCCACTTTCCCGCCTTCAGAGAGGTGCGCGGGCGCTTCCGCGATGAAGCGCTTGAAAACGCCAAGGCCTGACGCGCCGCCGTCATACGCCGCATTCTCCTCTGGTGAGAGCAGGCGTTCCGCGCGCGTGGTGGGAAGGTAGGGCGGGTTGAAAAGGATGAAGTCGAACTTTTGCGAGGCAGGTATGGCGGAAAATAGGTCGGAGGCGAGGAAAGTTGCGTTTGCTATGCCGTTTGCGCGCGCATTTTCCATTGCGCACTTCACCGCCAAGGGGTTGATGTCCACACCTAATACGGTGTTTTTGGGGCTTGCCTGCGCGGCTGAGAGGGAAACTATGCCGCTGCCGCAGCCTACTTCGAGGATGCTGCCGCTTAGGCTGGAGGCGTAAGTGGCAAGGAGAAAGGAGTCCTCCGCAGGCTCATATACCCTATGGGGTATGGAAAGGCGAAGGGTGCCAAAGGAAACTGTTTTTTCAGAAGCTGGCTTGGCCATTACTCTTCCTTTTTCTCCTCTTCAGGCTGCGGGCTGCCGCTCTCGCGCGGCGCTTTCTTTTCCTTCTTCTCGAAGACCACGATTTCCTCCATGGACACCGTGTCGTCGTAGTCCTTCATGTACTTGTCCATGTCCGAGTCGTGCTCCTGGTGTCTCTCGGGCTTGGCGCGGCGGCGCGGGGCATCGTCAAACTTGCGCTCCGATCGCTCCGACCTTTCCTGCCTGCCCTTCTGCCTCTGCTCGTAGGCGGCCTTGCGCTCGGAAACCACGACGGCGTATGCCTCGTCGCATGCCTTGCGGGTTTCCACGAGCTGGCGCTCCAGGTCCTTGATTTCGCCCATCAGCGTGTTCAGGATGTGCCTTTCTGCGTCAATCGCCTTCCTTGCAGCGTCAAGCTCCTTGTTTTTCGCAATTTCGGCCTTCACTTCCTTCAGGCGCCGGATGAGCTCCTTTTCCTTCTTGGGGGTGTCGGCTTCGGTTGCGATGGCAAACTCTATGCGCTCGGCCTCGTCAATGAGCCCGAACGTCCTGCCGCCGCCTTTTCCGCGCATGGCAGCAATCAGGCCGGATATTTTCCTGCGGGCTTCCGAGACTGCAGGGTTTTTCGCCTTGAGGGAGTCCAGTATTGCCTGCCTTTTTGCAATGAGCGCATCAAGCGCCTGCTCGTGCGGCGTCTTTTCGCGCACCTGCGCAGCCTGCCCGGACGGTTGGGATGAAGAAGTGTCAGCGGCGTTCTTCTCGCCTGGAATCTCCACAAGCTCCTTTATTCCGTCGGGAAGCTCGTGATGGGCCCCTTTGTTTTCTTTTTCGCTTTCCAAAATACTACCTTTTGTTGTTTTTTATGTCTGTATATATGCAAACCTTTAAATATATGCCACGAAATATAACATCTGCAAGAAATGCCCGTCTTTTGTTCTGTCTCTGAC
>JBAZYD010000012.1:0-48639 GCA_041659465.1 Candidatus Micrarchaeia archaeon
CGTTGGGGGTTGCACCTGGGAGCTGCCCTTCGCCCGAGGAGATGGTTGCGTTGTCAGGGGATGATTGGTTTTGCTCAGGAGGAATTGTTGCGTTGGAGGCGTTATCTGGAGGGGAATCGCTGCCGCCCTGCTCCCCCGCATACGGGTTCCCCTCCAGGTTGGAGGCGAAAAACCCGAGCGTGTCGCCCTCGCCTGCTGAGACGTTTGCAATGGCATAGCTTCCGCTTTCGACTGACACCAGCGAGAAGTTCGCCGCATACTGGCTGCTGCCGGAATCCGCGAGCACCACGAGGTTGGAAAAGTCCTGCGAAAGCCCGTCGAAGAAAGTGATGTTGACAAGGGATGGGATGGTGAGCAGCCCCAAGGCAAGGAGGATGGGATTGAATTGGAACAATAGGTTGCGACGTCCCATTTCACACCTCAGGCTATGGAGGGGGAGCGATTCCTCTGCGATATGGCATGGAGCGTAACAGCGTGAACACTACGCACCAAATGAAAATTGCCTCTCCCCGGCACCACCAACTTCCCATGGAAACTTTAAAAAGGTGCGCCTGATTTTACCTCGAAGGATGCTGCTTTTTGTGGTGCTTTCCCGCCGCGTGCTGCCAGCCATGCGCGTGGGCGGCCGAATCAGCGTGTTGCCCATGCAACATGTGCTCTGGCGGCTTTTTCTTTTTCCCCTTTTTCAGGAAGATGGCCAGCAGGATGATGGCGGCAATCGCCAGGGCTGCAAGGCAGGGCAGGGTGAAATCGCATACGAGCGGGAACTCGGCGCAGAAGAAAGGCAGCAGCTCCGGCGGGGCTGCGCGCTGCGGCGCGGCGGCTGTCTGGTTTGCCTCGATATCGCATCTTTTGGTGTGGAAGAAGCTGTATGCCGTGCAGCGGTTGAAGTCCTTGCAGGTCTGCGTGCTCACATTGTCAAGGCATGGCCCCCACTCGCCGCAGAACACGTCTGGCACGCACGGGAGGGTGCCGTTCTGCGGCCTTGTCGTGTTGTTCGCCTGGGTGAAATCCGCGTTCACCGCCGAGACGCGCACCTGGTCGAAAAGCTTCAGCCTGCTCGGGGGCACGGACCCTGACCTTGTGTAGGCAAGCGTCCTTGACTCGCCCGGCGAGAAGACCGGGAAGATGAACACCACTGTCTGCCCGATTGCGGAGAAGTAGTCGGGGGTGAAGGAAATCTCGCTTATCATGCCGAACTCGATGGGAATGACGTCGATGAAGGAAAAGTCGTAGAGCGTGCACATGGGCCCGCCGAGGTTTTCGATGGTGGTGACTATCATCGTGTGGTTGTTTATCTGGGTGAATGCCCGCGACACCGACACGTTGCAGAAATACCCGCCGCCGATGTCCACAAGGATGATGGACGAGTTGATGGCATAGCTGCCTCCGCCACCGCCGCCTCCACCGCCGCCTCCGCCACCGCCTCCACCGCCGCCTCCGCCGCCGCCTCCGCCACCGCCGCTGCAGTTAAGGTCAGCCTCCACGGAGTAATTCAGGGTGGTGCCGTTGGTGGGAAGCATCACCTGGAAGTTCACGCTCACATTGTCAAAGCCCGGAAGAAGCGGCAATGGCTCGGTGATGAAGGCGAAATTCCCGAGCGTGTCCTGCAGGTAGCCTGTCCGGAATGCTGCCGCCCCGGAATACGTGCGGGTGTACACCGTGGGGACTGCGGGCAGCGCGCCGTACCTTTGCGTGGAAAAGAGGGTGCTTGAGGAAAGCGTTGCGGATGCGTTCTGGTGCGGGCTTGAGAGGAACGAGTCAAGCGCCGACAGGTTGCCTGCCGACACCGGGAAGGACGTGTTCGGGGAGAGGCGGAAAAGCAAAAAGAGCGAGCTCACCCCGTGCTGGCAGCTGCCCGAGCCCGTGCCTATGGTGGAATTCGTTATCCCGTCAGGGACCGCGGCTATGGTGAGGGGGGAAAATGCGCTTGCGGAGACATTGCCGCGCACGCCGTGCCAGACAGAGGGGAAGCCAAGGCTTGCGTTCACCTGCGTGATGTTGCCGCCCTGGGAGGGGATGCCTTCTGAAAAAGCGAGACCGGGCGATAGGGAGATGAGAATTGCCAAAGCCAGGAGGCTGGCTGGATGCATCCTTCCTTCCACAATCGCGCCCCTAATGCCCTATTTTTTCTTTGCGAACTTGCTGTAGGCGATGTATGCCACCGCCACCAGCAGGAGCGCTGCAAGCACCATGAGGAGGGTCTGGCTGCTGTCCCCGGCGGCTGCAGATGCAGCCCCTGCCTCGAGAGGCACCACATAGGTGGCGGACTTCACCAAAAAGCCCCTGCGCCCCCCGTAGTCTATGGCGACGGTAATCTCCTTGTTGAGCCCGATTTCCTTGTCGGAGAGTATGAGCGGGAACTCCTCTATGTACATGGAGGACGGGCCTATTTCGCGCGTCTGGGGCGCAGGCACCGTGGTCTTCCCGCTTGCCTCGTCAATCAGGGTGAGCCTGGTGAACACGTATGCCGCCTCGGGCCTGTTGTTCTTCATGGTGACCGTGAGGCGCTTGCCGACAGGGTCGTACCTCGCGTATTGTATCGTGACGTTTGACTTGTCGGTGTAGGATATTGAGGCAAGCTTGCCGGACGACGACGCGAATTCCTCAAGCGAGGAGCGCGTGGAGCCGTATTTCGCAAGCGCCACCGCGCTGATTGCGCCCTCGTCCACCCCTGACAGGTCCATGTCGTACTGCACGCCGCCGGATGCGCCGCGCTCTATGAGCTTTGCGGTCGCCTCGCCGAAAGTGCGGAAGTCGGCCCCGTTCGACTGGACTTTTACCTCGATTGAATAGTACAATGGCCCGTCGCCCGTGTTCTCAAGGCCCACCATGAGCTTTTTTGACTCCGAGTTGTAGACAAGCTCGGTTATGTTGAGCGTGGGCCTGTATGCCGGGAGGCGGAACGTGTCGAGCATGAGCACGCCGGACTGCGCCGACGGTATCGCCTGCGCGAACTTCACCATCACGCCGAACGTGACGTTCTTCCCCTGCGCTGCAAAATCCCTCTTTATCTTCTCGCGCATGTCGTAGACCGGGCGGACCAGGTCGTTGCCTATGAGCAGCACGCCCGAGAGCTTCCCCGCCTCGGCCCGCTTGTTCATGAAGTCGTATGTCACCTGCGGCACCAGGTTGCCTGAAAGTATGATGGGGTAGTTCCCGGACGTCATGGAGTCCTCTATCATGGTGCCGTCCGTGATGATTGCGGATGTGAGCTTGAATTCGTCCATCATCCTCCCGACTAGGGCTATGTTGTCCACATTCTTGTCATCCCCTGCCCCCACCACCGTCGGGTTGCTTGCGGCAAGGCCGTCCCGCACCGCGGAGTCGACGTAGCCGAAAATCATCACTTTCTTGCCCGCGGTTATCTGCGCCACCTCTGCCGCGTTTGTCTTGTCGGCAAGGAGCACGTACGATTTTGTCGCGGCTGCATAGGGCATCACCGAAATGGCGCTGTCGGAGTATGCCGAGTCCACCACGATGAAGCTTGACGCGCCCGAGCGGGCTGCAAGGTCGAGGTTGGTCCTCGCCCCGTCGCTTGTGGTGAGCACCTCGACCTTGTTCTTGTTCGAAAGCTCGGATTCCGCAAAGCCGCTCACTGGGTTGGTCGATGACTGGATGAGGAGTATGTCAAAGCCCGAGCCGACCTTTGCCGAAAACGTGTCGCTGCTTCCGCCAGGCACGGGCATGAAGCGCACGGGCAGCCCCTTTGCGTTGGCATAGAATATGCCGGACAGGACGTCCCTCCCGTCAACCGAGTTTATTGCAACCAGGTTCTCCGCAAAGGCGATGGGGGCTATGAAAAGGAGCGCCACGATTGCAAAAAGCCGCAGTTTCGTTGAGAGACCCATGTTCAAACCTCCTAAATTGCCCGGAGAAACCCGAAGCCTGCCAGGCCGGCAGATGCCGCCTTGTTTTCCGTTGCCAGCCGTTTCCCACAACAGATGGCGGAACAAGGACGTTACTCGGACTTTGCCGGAACAGGTATAAAAACCTTTCGCCGGCCGAGTTCTGCATGAAACATCCCAGGCATCAGGCGTGCCAGCGCTGGCGCGCTGCAGCGCATCGATAAGCCTGCTGCCCGGGCGCTTTTGAAGGGCGTCAGTTGAGCTCGGCGAAGAAATAATACGGGTCGGTGGCATTGCCCGCCATGGAAGGCACCATGAGCTCATAGTGCGTGCTCTGGTTCAGGTAGTTCACGCCCGCGGTGTTGATTCCTGCGCAGTATGCGAAGTCCGTCCTGTTCGACGCCACGCCCCTGCTTATGGCGCAAGCCGTGAAGGTGCTGTATGACTTGAGGCGCGCGGACGCGGTGCCGTTCACCGTGGTCTGGCTGAAGGACAGGTTGCATGCCGACTGGTCGAACGTGTTTGTCGCGTTGTCGGATGCGCTCCCAAAGCCCCATGCGGAGTTGATGGCGGCCGCCGTGGTCGAGTTTGCTGCCGAGAAGTCAAATGTGGGGTCCTGGGCCACGCACACCTCGCCCCCGCCTGCAGGCGTCCAGGTCCAGTTGTACATGGAAAGAAGGTTGTTGCCAAGCACTATGCTCCCGATGACGTTCCCGAAAAAGCCCATCCAGTTGCTGGTAAGGCTGACCGAGGAGACGTTCACCATGGTGATGTTGCCGCCCTGGGATGCCACGCTGCCCGCAGCCCCCCCGCCCCACCGGGTCTGCGCCCCGGCGGCAATCGTTGCATTTGAGATTGCCATGGCGCAGGATGAGAGCAAGAGCAGCGTGAGGCAGGCTAGAAGAGGTTGCTTTCCCATTTGAAAACCCCCTAGTCCAGCTCCATATAGAAGTAATATGACCCGCCGGCTGTCCCGGTCGAGGGCACGATGAGCTCGAAGTTTGCGTTGGAGTTGTTGTAGTTCTTGCCCACGCCTGTTGCCGCTATGCTTGTGCAGAACGCGTGGTTGGCCGCGGCAGTGCCGCTTGCGTTCATGGCGCAGGTGGTGAACGTGGAGCTTCCCTGCGCTGCTGCCGCGGTAAAGCCGGTAAGCGCTCCTGTTGAGATGGTAAGCGCCGGGCAGGTGGTGTTGAAGGTGCCTGATGCGTTGTCAGGCCCGCCCGTGGTCCCGAACGCGGTGTCGAGGTTGGCAAAGTCCGACGAGTTGGTGGGGGCGCCTGCCGGGAAGGACGAGCCTGTGGAGGTGCATACCTCGCCGCCGTTGGTGGGCGAGTATGACCAGACATAGACCGCGCTGCCGGATTGCGTGTCCGACAGGCGGATGGTTCCCGACACATTGCCGTTGAAGGATGCCCACTTGGAGGTGAGCTGCGCGGAGGAAATGCTCAGCGTGGTTATGTTGCCGCCCTGGGTGGGCGCGGCCGTGGCAGCCACTGCGCTGGTCCATCGGAGCTGGCTTATGCTGGCGGTCGACGCCCCGCTGATTGCGAAAAGCGAGCCTGCCAGGAAACAGACAACTGCCAATCCGATCAACATCTTCATGTTATATACACCCCACGCATGCATTGCGGACTAGTGCGGAAACGCATCTTTCAGGCGCATCCCGGGATGGGGCAAGGCTTTGCGCCTAGGCATCCCACCTGGAAGATCGCCTTAGTTGAGCTCCATGTAGAAATAATACGTCCCGCCGGCTGTCCCTGTCGAGGGGACTATGAGCTCGAAGTTCGCGTTGGAGTTGTTGAAGTTCTTGCCAGTGCCTGTTGCCGCAATGTTTGTGCAGAACGCGTGGCTGGTGGCGGCAGAGCCGCTTGCGTTCATGGCGCAGGTGGTGAACGTGGAGCTTCCCTGCGCTGCTGCCGCGACAAAGCCGGTAAGCGCGCCCGTCGAGAGGGTGAGCGCCGGGCAGGTGGTGTTGAAGGTGCCTGATGCATTGTCAGGCCCGCCCGTTGTTGCAAATGCGGTGTCGATGGTGGCGAAGCTTGCATTGGCAGGGGTGCCTGCAGGGAAAGATGAGCCCGGGGACGAGCATACCTCGCCGCCGTTTGCCGCAGAGTATGTCCAGACATAGACCGCATTGCCTGCCTGCGTGTCGGACAGGCGGATTGTTCCGGATACGTTGCCGTTGAAGGACGCCCACTTGGAGGTGAGCTGTGCCGTGGAAATGCTCAGCGTGGTTATGTTGCCGCCCTGCGTTGGCGCAGAGCCTGCGGTCACCGTGCCGCTCCATCTGAGCTGGCCTATGCTGGAAGTCGTCGCCCCGCTGATTGCGAAAAGCGAGCCGGCCAGGAGGCAGGCAAAAACAAGTCCTATCAACATTTTCATATTGTACGCACCCCACTAATAATTATTGACGATGCTGGTTCGCATGCAACATTTTTAAACGTATCCTGGAACGCGGCATGCCAGCCGTCCCGCCATGTTCCCATACGCCCCCATCATGATTGCCCGTCAGTTCAGCTCCATGTAGAAATAATACGTCCCGCCCGCCGTTGCGGTGGAGGGCACGATGAGCTCGAAGTTTGCGTTGACGTTGTTGTAGTTCTTGCCCGTGCCGGTCGCTGCGACGTTGGTGCAGAACGCGTGGTTGGCGGCTGCCGAGCCGCTTGCGTTCATGGCGCAGGTGGTGAAGGTGGAGCTTCCCTGCGTCCTTGCCGCGATGAAGTTGGTCAGCGCGCCCGATGAAATGGTGAGCGTGGGGCACGTGGTGTTGAAGGTGCCCGATGCGTTGTCAGGCCCGCCAGTGGTTGCAAACACGGTGTCGAAGTTGGTGAAGCTTGATGCGTTGGTCGGGGTGCCGGACGGGAATGTGGAGGAGGTCGAGGTGCATACCTCGCCGCCGTTTGCCGCCGAGTATGTCCAGACATAGACGGCGCTGCCCGCCTGCGTGTCCGACAGGCGGATGGTTCCCGACACGTTGCCGTTGAAGGATGCCCATTTTGAAGTGAGCTGCGTGGTGGTGATGCTCAGGGTGGTTATGTTGCCGCCCTGGGTGGGCGCAGAGCCTGCGGTCACCGTGCCGCTCCATCGCTGCTGGCCTATGCCGGAAGTGGCCGCCCCGCTGATTGCGAAAAGCGAGCCGGCCAGGAGGCAGGCAACAACCAGTCCGATCAAAAATTTCATATTGCAAGCGCTCCGCGATGTTGGCACTGCTTGTTCGCAAGCAACATTTTTAAGCGTAATTGAAAAAGGCGGGCGCGCAAAAGCCATTTGCTCCGCCGCTATGCACACACGGCAGCTCGCCAAAATACTTTTCCGTTACAGCCGTCAGCGCAGCGCGCATCATCCACAGCGGCATCCGCGCTGCAGCGCGCCGAAGCGCCTTTCCTTCGGGCGCCAGCGGCTTGCAGCATGCCGAAACGCGCCCTGAGCGCCACCTGTGCATGCGCGCTTCACAGCACGCCGAAGCGTTTTTCCTTCAGGCGCCAGCGCCCGCGCGCTCACAGCACGCCGAAGTACCTTTCCTTCTCCCAGGACGTGACCTGCGTGCGGTAGCCGTTCCAGTCGTCCTTCTGCACCTTGAGGAGCATTGTGGAGACGTGCTCGCCGATTGCGCCGCGCACCACTGCGCTTTTCTCAAGCTCGCGGCTCGCCTCCTCAAGCGAGGCGGGAAGCGTGCCGATGCCCAAAAGCTTTCGCTTGTCCTCCTCAAAGCCGTACACGCGCTCCTCCACTGGCTTTGGCGGCTGAAGCTTGCGCTCAATGCCGTCAAGCCCTGCGGCAAGCATGGCGGCAAATGCAAGATAGGGGTTGCAGGACGGGTCGGGGAAGCGGCACTCTATGCGCGCGCCTTTCCCGCTTCCGCCCAATGCGCGGGGAATCCTTATGAGGGCGGAGCGGTTTATCCTGCCCCAGCAGATGTATACCGGCGCCTCGTAGCCGGGAACGAGCCGCTTGTAGGAGTTCACGGACGGGTTGGTGACCGCCGCAAGCCCTCGCGCGTGCTCCATGATGCCTGCGATGAACTGGTGCGCGGTCTCGGACAGCTGGTAGGGGTCGTTCGCGTCGTAGAATGCGTTCTCGCCCCCCTTCCAAAGCGACTGGTGCACGTGCATGCCCGAGCCGTTTATCCCGAACACCGGCTTTGGCATGAAGGAGGCGTAGAGCCCGTATTTCTTGGAAAGCGTCTTCACGGTCGTCTTGTAAGTCATCACCGAGTCGGCAATGGAGAGCGCGTCGCCGTAGAAAAAGCCTATCTCGTGCTGGCCCTGCGCCACCTCGTGGTGCGAGCGCTCGATTTTCAGCCCCATCCTCTCAAGCGCAGGCACTATCTCCTGGCGCAGGTCGAACGCAGCGTCGCGCGTTGCGAGGTCGAAGTAGCCGGCGTGGTCGTGCACCTGCATCTTCTCCGGGTCCACCTCGCCGTTTGAGCCCTTGAAGAGGAAGAATTCGAGCTCAGGGCCCACCTTGTAGTCAAAGCCCATTTTCTTCGCGCGGAGAAGCTGGTTCCGAAGCACGCTTCGCGGGTCGCCGACAAACGGCGTCTTTTCGTCGACATAGACGTCGCATATGAGCCGCGCGGTCTTGTTGCCGGTCCAGGGGAGCACGGCCCAGGTGGAGGTGTCTGGCACCAGGAACATGTCGGACTCGGCAATGCGGGAGAAGCCCTCCACGGACGAGCCGTCGAACCACGTGCCCGTCTCAAGCACGTCCTGCAGCCGCTCCACGGTCACCTCGCACATTTTCGGCGTGCCAAGTATGTCGACGAACTCCAGGTCCACGAAGCACACGCCCTTTGCTTTTGCGTCCGAGATTATCCTGTCCTTTTCCTCGCGCGGAATGTCCCCAAGCATGGTATCCCTCCAATGGGGCGGGAGTGGGATATAGGTTGTATATATACTTCTCCCCATTTTTTCAGTTGGAATGAACAAAGCTTTTTTAAAAGCTTTGAGCATATGTACAGAAAGAGTGCACAAAAATAGCCAAAAGGTGGACAAATGTTGGACAAAACAGACGAGGAGATACTGCACGAGCTTATGAGGAACTGCCGCGGCTCCTACCGCGAGCTTGCCTCACGCCTGAAGCTCCACCCGACCACGCTGATTTCGCGCATGAACAGGCTCGAGAAGGCGCGCGTGGTGGCCGGATACGGCGCGCACGTGGACCTGGGCAAGCTCGGCTACGAGTTCATGGGCATGGTGCAGATAAAGATAGCGAAGGGGAAGCTTCTTGAGGCGCAGGAGAAGATAGGGAAGCTGCGCGGCGTGGTGGCGGTGTACGACATCACGGGCGAGTACGACAGCGTGGCGATAATCGCAGCGAAAAGCCGGGACTCGTTTTCCCAGACGATAAAATCCTTCCTGTCATTGCCGCACGTGGAGCACACCAACACGCAGGTGATACTCAAGACCGTGAAGGAGCCCTGGCAGTTCGAGGCTGTGTAACAGGGGATTGAAGCGGAAAAAAGGGAGACGGAGGAAAAGAAAAACAAAAAAGGCAGAAGGAAGAAAAAAATGAAATCCTGCCGTAGCCCCTCAGCCCCTTTTCGCCTTGCGCCACATTATTAGCGCAGCCCCTGCGAGGGCCACGAACGACGCCACTGCCAGGGCTGCAAGCACGCCCAACGAGAGGTTCCCCTTGGAATCGAACAGCGCCCCTGCGAGCACATTCCCATCCGCTTTGGGGGCTGCCGCGCCCGGGATGGCGGCTTTTGGGGCAGCAGGCGCGGATTTCTTCACAGGCTGCGCCACAGGCGGCGCAGGGGTTGGGACTGGTGCGGGCGAGGAGGGCTGCTGCGGCTGTGCATCAGGCGCAGGAGGCGCAGGCTCGGGCTGCGCCTGCACTGGCGCGGGCGCGGAAGGAATTGAGTATGAGCTGCCGCCCACGTTGCCGCCGCCGTTGTAGCTGGAAGGCGAAGGGGCGGCAGCGGGCGCAGGGGCAGCAGGCACGGCATTCTGCTGCTTCACGCCGCTGTGCAAAAGACCGGTGATGGTCAATGTGCTGTTGTCATTTGTGCATGCATAGGCGCCTGTGGCAGCCCCGTTGCAGGGGACGAGCGTTTCGCCGTTGCCGTTGCACGCGCTGCCTATCTGGCCCGCGCCCACTATCCCTTCGGCGTCCTTTATGCACACGCTGGTGAAGGCGCTGCTGGCGTTGTAGATGTACAGTGTCTTTGCCCCGGCAAGCGCGCCCTGGCTTATTCCGTCCACCGTGAAGTAGGCTGCCCCGTCCGTGCCAGTGCCGCGCGTGATGGTTATTTTGCCGAAGTCAAGGGTTGCCTTTGAAAAGTCATAGCTGAAGGCAAGGAGCGGCACGCCGTTGTCGGAGATTACGACGGGCAGTACTCCGCCAAGTGTGCTGCTTTCCGATGCCTCGGTGCCGTTGATGGACGCGCCGATTGAGGAGAAGCCGCTTGCGCTCATGCCGGACGCATTGCCCGACACTGCGAGGTCGTCGTTCGTTATGGTGCAGGCCCTATTGTCGCCATTGACAACCAGGCCGGAGCAGCCATCGCCGATTGCCTTTGCATAGCCGGCGGCGGCCGCCTCGTCCACGCTGTAGGTGTCAATCATGCCGGGATTTGAATAGAAAGTGAGAACGGTGCCATTTTCAGAAAATGGGTAGGGCGAGCCCGCCCCAGCGCCGCCACAGCCGCCATTTTCGCAAGTTGAGCTGGTGGAAACTGCCATGAGGAAATCAGGCGCGGTTTTTGTGCCGCCGTTGTCGTTTATCACGTGCTTGTAGACCGTGAGCGTCATGGGGGCTATCACATTGACCGCCCTTGACCTGGCCGCGTGGTTGCCATGCGTGTCGGTCACATCGTAGGTCACGGTGTAGGCCCCGACTGCGCTTGTGTCCACCAGGTTCGTGGTGATTATCAGGCCGGTAACGTCCCCGTCAAAATTGTCCAATGCCGTTGCGCCTGCATCGGCGTAGGTTCCGTGGAGAGGCACTGATGCCGGGTTGCTTCCGATGATGCCGATTAACGGCGCGGTCGTGTCCTGGACGAGCACGGTGAACGATGCATAGCCGACGTTGCCGCGGGAGTCTGTTGCATTGCAGCTCACCGTGGTGGTGCCCATTGCAAACGTGTCGCCTGGGTTCCTGTCGCAAAGCACCGGAACGGTTCCGTCCACCGCGTCATTTGCATAGGGCTCGATGTATGAGATGACTGTGCCGTCAGGCCCTGTTGCCTCTGTGTCCGACATGATAGGCACCGTGATGGACGGCCCAGTGGTGTCCTGGACAGTCACTGTGAAGATGGAGGGCGCCGCAATGTTGCCCGCGGCATCGGCCCTGCTGCACGTGACAGTGGTCACTCCGAGCGGGAATATGCCTGTGGAGCGGTCGCATGACGCTTCAATGTCGCCGTCGACCGCGTCGTGGGACATTGGGGCTGTTATGGTTACATCCGCCCCTGCTGCGCTGGTGGCCTCTGCCACTATGGGCGATACGGCATCTATCGTGGGGGCGACCCTGTCGCCTGCGACCGTCAATGCGATTGCCTTTGCCTCCAGCTCAACCGTTCCGTTGTATGTGTAAGTGCCGAGCGGATAGTCATCGTCAATCAGCAGGGGCGCGCTGCTGTTGCCCAAAGCTTTTTGGAGCCCGTCAATCAGGCCGTAGTTGCCGCTGCCGTCGGAAACAAGATAGAAATATGGGGAGGTTCCCTCGATTTCGCTGCCTATTTGGGCATTCCAGGCCGGGTCTGTCCAGTTCTTGTTGGCAAAGTAGGCTGCCAGGGCTTCTTTCTGCGCAGCGTCGGCCTGAAGGTAAAACCCGTATTCGGCCAATGGCAGTGGGCCGTCGCTCACCACGACATCGGCGACATTCAGCGTGTGCATGGTGCCTTGCACGTTGGCTGTTGGAAGCGTGGAATTGGCAAGGTCGCCGATTATGGCTCCGTCGCTTGTGATGCTTGCCGATACGAGGGCGGGCGCTGCAAGCGCCACGATATCCGGCCCTACCGTGGCCTCTGCGCTGGGCTCTATGGTGGCAGCCACGCCTGGCGCTATCGGGGCTGCAATGGTGGCGCTATCCGGCGCTGCAGTGGCCTCTGCGCTGGGCTCTATGGTGGCAGCCACGCCTGGCACTATCGGGGCTGCAGTGGTGACGGTATCCGGCGCCATCATAGCCGTTGCGTTGGGCTCTATGGTGGCAGCCACGCCTGGCGCTATCGGGGCTGCAAGGCCTGCTGCGCCTGGCTCCGCCAAAGTCGTTATGTTGGGCCCGGCCGCGGGGGCGATATCCTGCCCTGCAATGGCAGCTGCACAGCCTGCGAAAAGGAGCATGAACGAGAGTGCCATGGCAAGCATCCCCAAATGAGACATCAAGCGCCCGCATATCATAGCATCACCTTAATTTGCCCTTGGAATGGCAAAAGCGCCAAAAAACCTGCCGTCCCCCCCACCGAGGGGCATTGGAATTCCCAAGGACAGTAATTTTGGCGGCTATTTATATAACACTTGCTACTTGTACGACATTTTGTTTTTGGAAAGCGAAAAGAAGAAAGAAAAAACGGGAAAAAAAGGGAAAGGGCGCGCGGCGGCTAGACAGTGGGCTCGCCTGGAAACGGCTTGTGCTCCTGGCTTTTGGCCAATTCATCCAGCCAGGGCCATTTGCCCCGTTTGTCCTTCATTTCCTGCAGCGCCTTTTCGGCTGCCTCCCGGACTTCAGGGCGCTTGCCCTGCTTGTCGAAAAAAGCCTGGAAGGCTGCCCTGTCCTTCGCGCTCATCTCGAAATTGGGCCCGCCCTTGGCAAAAAGCCGCGGCTGGCCTTTCCATGCGCCATTGGGCGGGAAAGCCGCCCCGACGGGAAAATTGCTCCACTTCCCCTGTTCCTCGGGCATCAAGGCCCGCTTGCCATTCGCATTTGCAACTACGTTCATGATTGACACCTCGATTGTTTTGTTTTTTTGACTTGCACAGCGCTTGCGCTTGCAAAAAGTTTTCCGGAGGCGCCCGCACTTGCCAAGCCACGGATGCCAAGAATCAGCCAAGAATGAGGATAAGGCCAAGGATTATGCTGACGGGCTGCGAAACGCGCGATATGCCGTTGTCGTTTGCCATCAGCTGCACCCTGTGCATCACTTCTTCTGTGAAGAATTTAAAAACGTTCTTTATTTCGAGGTCGCCCTTACCAGCTCTGCTCGCCTGTGCGCTTTGCGCCCATAGCCGCTCGGATTCACCTGGCTTGGGAGCGCACAAGCTCTCCTCGCATGTGCGCCATGCGCCCAGGATCCGCGCCGCTTTACCTGGCTTGGGAGCGCACAAGCTCGGACCTTGCCTGCTCCACCTGCGAGCGCGCGACATCCTGCTTCTTCCTGAAGTTCGGAAGCAGCGAATTCGAGAAGCGTATGGGCGAAAGCTCGTCGTAGATGCCGCTCATCATCTCGAAGTAGCGCGCGGCTTGGCGCTTGTCGCCGCGCTTGAGGCATTCGAGCATCTCGCGCCTGAGTTCCCCGACAAAATCGCAAAGCCCCAATAGGTATGGCTCAAAGGGCATGCCAAGCTCCTTCCAGCCAGGGAGCGCGCGCTTCTCCACCGCAGCCAGGAGAAGCGTTGCCTCGGCTATCTCCTGGTAGGGCTGCTCAAGCAGGTACTCGAACTGCTTTGTCTTTGAGAACGGAGATATCTTCTTGCGCGCCGAGGCGATTTCCGCCTTTGCCTGCTTGATTTCGCCGGCGTGCAGCATCTTGATGCCCGTGGCGCAGTGGCGCACTATCTCGCGCACGCTGCCAAGTATCCTGTCCTGCTCTTTTTCCCTCCGGGAGAGCTCTGAAACAATGAGCGAGATTTCCGCGCTTATCCTGTTTTTTGCCATGAGGGGTTTCGGGAAATGGGATTTAAAAATCCCTTAGCAGAAGATAGGCTCATGGACATTGTCGTTCTCTCCCTCGGCGGCTCGCTTGTGAACCCTGGCACCCCTGACACGCAGTATGTCGCGTCATTGGCGCGGCTTCTTCGCGGCATGAAATGCAAGTTCGGCATAGTGGTGGGCGGGGGAAAGCTCGCGCGGCAGTACGCTGAGGCTGCGCGGAAAAAGGGCGGCAACGAGTTCGAGGCCGACGAGGCTGCGATAAAGGCGACGAAGAAAAATGCGCAGACCGTCATCGACATCATAAAGAAGGACGTCAACGCCAAGGTGTGCGAAACGTTCGAGGATGCGCGCGCGGCCTCAAAAAAGCACAAGTTCGTGGTGATGGGCGGCACCATACCCGGCATCACCACGGATTCGGACGCCGTGCTTTTGGCAGAGTGCCTTGGCGCAAAAAGGGTGCTCAACCTGTCCAACATCGACGGCGTGTATTCGGACAACCCTGTGAGGAACCACAACGCCAAGAAATACCGCCGCATGAGCTATGCGCAGATGATAGACCTTGCGGGAAAGAACGACATGAGGACAGCGGGCACGCATTTTGTCTTTGACTTCCTTGCATGCAAGCTCATCGCGCGCAGCAGGATAGAGGCGCACTTCGTGCACGGCAAGAACCTGCTTGACGTGAGGAAGGCTGCGGAGGGCAAGCCGCACGGCGGCACGGTCGTGAAGTAGATGCAAAGCATTGCAAGGGATGCAAGCCGGCGCGGGTCGTTGTAAATGCTCACCTTCAAGGAAAGGACCGATTCCTGGAACGCAATGATGCTTACTGCGGGGAAACCCGCGCTTTCGCATGCCAAGAGGAAGGAGCTTGGCTTTGCCGACGGCCTTGAGAACTTCGGCACGCCAATACTGATGACCTACCTGCCGCTCATGCTCCTGGCGCTTGCGCTCTCGGGGAAGCTGGAGCCGCTTTACCTGGGGGCCGTGCTTTTCAGCCTGGCTGCGACCACGCTGGGCATATTCATCATATCGTTTGCGTTCACGCTCATGGCGCACGCGGTTGCGCGCGCGCTTGGCGGCAAGGCGAAGATTGGCAGGCTGTATTACATGGTGAGCCTTGCCGCTGCGCCCACGTTTGTCTTTACGATTGTGATAAACATCGCGGTGATACTCCTCAAGTCCATAATGGAGGCGGTTTCATTCCCGCTTTCCGCCACCGGCATATTGCAGCTTGCAGGCGATGCGGTTGCCGTGTCGGTGACCGTTTACGGCTTTTACCTGCTCACGCTCTCCATCGATGCGCTCTACAAATTCGGGAGGAAAAAGTCGGTTGCAGCGTGGCTTGCGCCCACCATAGTGCTGGCGCTGTCGGGCGCGCTCTTGTTTTCCACCGTGCTCCTTGACGTGCTGAAGTTCCTGGTGAAGACGCTGTGAAGTTAGCTGCTCAGTCAGATTAAACACAACTATAATAAAGAGAGCCCTGATTAATAATGAGGGAAACCATGGGAGTAAATATCGCGGGCTGGCTTTTAGACAACGTTGCAAAATCTATCATTGCAAATTATGAAAAAATCGTTATATTTACATTATTTCCAATTATTGTTGGAACGGGACTGGGCATATTTTTTATCCAAAATATGCGTGATTTGCTTATTGGTGTGCCGTTGATATTTGTAGCGATACCGCTATTAGTAGGAATATTTGAAATTCTTCAAGATAGAATTTTAGAATTTTATAGACGTGAATAAAAGTTGACAGCATATAATGCATATATTGTACATCAAATAATTAATGAAAAAGGATTTATGACGAATGTGATTAGACAGGCATGTTCCACAGCAGGGATCAAACAGGAGACTATTAATGAAGAAAAAGAAAAAACAACAATCCTTACTGCATTAGAGAAAGAGATGGCAGCGCCATCCACCTTGCTAATTGGATTTCATCTCTTAGCAAAAATCCTCAAATTTTTCTTTTTTTCGTGGTTTTGTATGGTTTTTTTCTTCTTATTCATTGGTGTGACAGATGCAAAAAGTCAAGATATAACATGTAATTTGGTTTCAACATTTTCAGCACCACTTGGCCCGTTGGTGTTTATTTATGCAGTAATGATTTTACTTTATCTTCTGTTATTTTTTAGAGAAGACATAATAGTGCCAACCCAGATTAATGATAAAAATCCACCCATATGTGAAGTTTGGTTGGAAGGAGATAACGCCCCATATTTTGGACTAATTGAAAGCGAAACAAAAAATTCAATAATATTATTTAGGATTGAATTTGAGAAAGAATTGTTTATGCCTTCGAATATGAAAAGCCATGCATTAGAGATAGAAATTCCGAGAAGATCGATTAAGCTAATAAAAAAGCACTATTATCTAAGAACGAAAAGCTGGAAAGAACAAATAGGAATTTAAATAAAAAAATAGCTATTTCTCCTTTTCGAGTTTAACCTGCCGCACCACTATGCCCGCCTCGACAAGGAGCGAGCGCGGGATGTCGCTCATGGGGTAGTCGGCGTTGTACACGACTTCCTTTATGCCGGAGTTGATTATCAGTTTTGTGCAGAACAGGCATGGCGAGAACGTGGTGTAAATTGTTGCATCCTTGATTGAAATGCCATGGTAGGATGCCTGCACTATCGCGTTCTCCTCCCCGTGCGAGCACACGCACTCGTCAAGCTTGGTGCCGCTGTCCGCAAACGAGTTGCAGCGCGGGCAGCCGCCCTCGTCGCAGTTTTTTACTATGACTGCCGCGACGTGGCGCTTGATGCAGTTGCTCCTTGTCGCGACCACGCGCGCTATCCCCATGAAGTATGCGTCCCAGCCAGGCCGCTTGGACTTGAAGTCCGCTGAGATGCCGGAAAGCATGTCATCCACGACTGCATAGAGCTCCTTGAACACGCTTTCGTTCTCAAGCTTCTTGGTGGAAAGCGCGAACACTTCGGAAAGAGACTGGCCGAACTCGTCCTTGCTCACCATTTCAGCCTTGTCTATCACCTTGAAGGCATCGAAGCTGTGCGGGTCGCCCTCGCGCCTGCGCTGGCGCATGCGCTCGAAGCGCACCTTCTGCGATGCCGTGACATATACAAGCGTTGTTTTTCCGGTTGCCAGAAGCGCGCGCGCCTCTGCAGGGTTCCTGATGGAGTCTATTACATAGTTCCTGTCAGGAAGGAGTTTTGCAATCGTCCTCTTGGCAAGCACGTCCGCGCCGAAATTCCTGCGAAGCTCATTGCCCTTGGCGATGAGCGCCTCGCGCGTGATTTCCTTGCCCTCGCTCGCCAGCTCCTCGCGTATGGCGTCTGACAATGAGTAGTAGTAGAAGCCCTTCTGCACCAAATAGTCCGCGACCGTGCCCTTGCCCGCGCAGTTCTCGCCAGTAAGACCGATAATCAAAGCCATGAGAATGACCTCCCGTGCGGTAAGTGCAAAAGAAGAAATAAAAGAGTGCCTGTGCGCCCCCTATTCCCCAAAGGGATAGAAATCCAGCTTGCCTATGGAATACATTGCCAAGATAGAGTAATCCCTGATGATGCCGGAAAATCTTTCCTTTATTGCATTCATTATGCCTCGGAATTCCTCCGGGCTTTCCGCATCGATGTTGATTTCCTCGTCCCATGGCCCCACTGCGCGCGAGCTGAACCAGACATTGGGGTGGCGCGACCAGTATTCCTCCATTGCGTTCGAGCTTTTTGCGTCGAGGTTCTCAAGCCGGATGAGCACCTTGTAATTCAGCCTGCCGATTGCAGAGGTGTTGAGGACAAGCGCATAATCCTGTATCACGCCCTCGCTTTCCAGCCTTTTTATCCTCAGCCGAACGGCGTCGGGCGAAAGGGACAGTCTCTTTGCGATTGCGGCTGTTGGCGCGCGTGCATTTTGCCCAAGCGCTTTCAGGATTGCCCTGTCCTTTGCGTCAAGCTTGGGCAGGCTTTCCTCTTTTCTGGACCCGAAGTGCGCTGGCTTTGCCGGGTTTCTTTCCTTTTTCCCTGCCAAGTAGGTGCGGGGGTAGAATTTGCCCACAATAAGCGGCATCATCTGTTTCTCCCCTATGAACTTCCCGAACTGGTTGTTGAAGTCGTGCAGGTAGCCGTCCAGCTCGGCAATGTTCCTTGCGAAGATGTTGAAGTTCAGGTCAAAGTTGCCGTCTGTCAGCGAAACGAACTCAATGTTCTGGTGGCTATTCACGTACGAAACAATCTCTGCGCGCTTGACCTTGTCCGCGGACTGGAAGCGGAGGAGCACCTTGTAGCCTGAATAGCCAAGCAAGGACAGGTCGATCACCGCCAGGTACTTCTGTATCGCGCCTTCCTTCTCCAGCCTGCGCACGCGGTTTATGGTGGTCTGCTTGCCCAGGCCCACCTTTTTGGCGACCGAGGAGAGAGGCTGGCGCGAGTTGATGTCAAGCTCGTAAAGTATCTTCCTGTCCTTCAAGTCCAGTTTTATTGGCATATTATTGACTTTATTGGTTTAAACTTATAATTCTTTCGTTTTTGTCAAATTTTTGGTTAAAACATGATATATACAAGTTAAACCATAGATAGACACAGGAAATAACATTTGAGGTGGTTGGGATGGTTGAAAAGTTCGAAAGGAAGCCCGAACAGAACGAGGTATCTGAAAAGAAGCCGTTCGCAAAATTCACAGGGCGCGCCCTTGTGGACAGGCTGAAAAATACGATAAAGGAGAGGAGAGAAAAACGCCGGGAGAAAGTTATGAATCTGGAACGCATTGTCGTCAAGAAGCACAATGTTGTAAAAATGCTGATAATGAAGAAGATCGACTATGACCAAAAAGTCAAATCTAGGTTTGATGAAGGAAGATTCGGCATCATGCTTCCTGACCAAACAGACTGGACGAACGAGCTTTGGCAAGGTTCCTTTATCAGAATTGTCTACCGCGTAGCCAAAAAATGCGGGCATGAGTGCACCTTTGGCTGGGCAAATCTCCACATTTTCGAGGGCATTGTGGGCGAACTTGAGAAAGTCAAGAAATTTGGACACCTAAGCGGGGCAGCAAGGAACATCCAGCGCATAATTGTGGACTGTCTTCCAAAGAAGCCAACCAGCATTGTTGAGCAGATAGCGACAGAGCAGGAAGTTGCCAGGCTCATCCATTCTTACGGCAATGTGGATGATGTACACAGGCTGATAATAAAACTCGAGGAAGCCTCGGGCAAGCCAATACTCGCCAATGCGCCAAGCATAACCGTGCAAATATCCAAAGAAGCAGATGAGACGAGAGAATTGATAGGAGTGGGCGCAGACGCGGCAGATATGGCAAAATCTTGCACTATACAAATACGGGAATTGCTAAAAGAAGCGCTCGATCTGGCTCCCGTGGCAGAAAACAGCGGCACATCACCCTAAACCATGATTTCCAAAAGCCGCCTTATGTCCGCGATGTTCACCACGGGCTTTCCGTACGCCTCGCGGTCGTCCACTATGCGCGGGCACGCGGTGTTGATGTAAGCGTCGAACGAGAGGAAGTTTGCGAGCGCGAGGGGGGAGAACTCGTTTGCCACCACAATTTCGGCGCGCCTGCCTTTCTTTTCAAGGAGCTTCTTTGCCAATTGCGCGCCAGGCAGGTTGAACTGCCCGTTTTTCGTGGAGAGAAGGATGCCGAAGGTGCGCGCCTCTGACGCCGCGAGAAGCGCGCCGTTCCTGCGCTTTTCCGCTCGCAGTATTTCATCGGTTATCCAGTACGCGTCCTGCAGGTGCGGGTCTGCGCAAAGCACCATCTTTCCCGAGGGGATGCCTGTTGGGTGGAATTTGCCGCCGCCAAAATACACGACGGTGTCCGCGCCTTTCGCCTCACCCGAGTAGGCTGCAGTTCCGTCGCAGCCCAGCACCTGCCCTGCATGGCGAACGTGCGAGCCGCCTTTTCCCAAGGCAACGGTGAAACCTTCATCTTGCAGCATCTTTTCCACCTTTTCCGCATTCTTCAGGTGCTGCACGGGAAAAACAAGCGCGAGTTTTTTCGCGCCGCTTGCGTGAAGAATGGAGGCTGCTTTTTTCAGCATGGCACCCGTTGCATTCCAGTCAAGCGTTGCATAGTAAGGGACGTATTCCACCTTCAGGCCAGGCACCCTCACGTCCATGAATTCCGCGTGCCCGAAGTGTATGAGCTTTTTCGCCTTGACCGCGCGCGCCTCGTCAAGCGCGAGGTCGCACGCGCCATAGCATGCCGAGGCTGAGAGGAAGACTTCGTTGCCTTTCGCGGACAGGCGCGCGGCATGCGAGAGCGCCTCTTTCTTTAGGCCTTCGGGGAATTGCAAAAGAATTCTCATGGAATCACTTCATCCCGTTCTCTTCGCGCAGCCGACATTGAAAATGGAAAGAGGCACCTCCTTCTTCCTGTCAAGCTCTGAGCCTATCCAGCTTAGCACCATTTTTTTAGCCTTTTGGTAAGCCTCCTTGCCGACTTCCGCATTCCCTATTGCGTTCTTCAGGTTCTTCACGTTGAAGCAGAATATGGAATCCTTCAGGTTTTCAACGTTGTGGCAGAAAAGCGAGTCGGAGCACTCGCGCGACGAGTCCATCTCAAGGCAGCGGCGGAGGTTGACCCCGTCAAAGCACTTGAAGCAGAATTCTGAATGGAACACCAGGCCGCTTCCGAAAATGTGCTCCGAGTTCCTAGGCCATGCATTGTAGCCGCAGCACTTGTCGTGCGATGCCACCACGGTGCGGTAGCAGTCAGTGGACTGCGAGCCCCATTGGCATGCCACTAAATTCCTGTAGGTGCCCAAGCGCCGCTCGGGGGGGAAATAGGCAATGCCCTGCAGGATTTCCACTGCGTTTGAAAGGGACGCTTTTTCCACAAGGCGCGCGTCGGCTTTCAGCCTCTCGCCCAGGACAAGTGCCTCCTCCTGCGTCACAATCCTGTTTTTCGGAAGCTCCTTCATCACAGGGTAGTTTGAGCCTTGGAGCACTTCCTTGCCAAGCACTGAAGCAGAATCGTGCGTCACCATGGTGTGCGCGGAGAGCCATTTGGAATATTTGTCAATGCCTGAGAGCCTCTTGCCAAGCACTATTGAAGATGCCTCGCCAAACGCTTCCTCAAGGCGGGATTTGTCAGTGTCGCGCGGGGCGTACTTCAGCCCATTTACTGCGGACAGTGCCGCGGAATGGTCAGCCTTGCCCTGGTTGACAAGCTCGATGAGCGAGGGAAGCGTTTTCTTCTTTGCAAGCTCCCCCCTCATTTCCTCCAGCAGCTTCTGCTTGATGCCGGAATACTTGTCGCGCGGAAGCGCAACATTGCCGATGCAGTTGCCCTTTCCAATGAGGTTGAAGCAGAAGATGCAGTCATGGCAGTCCTCCAACCCATAGGAGTAGTATGAATCGACCGTGTTGCCGCAAATCCATGCCTCGAAGTCCCGCTGGTTGCGGTAGACTATGCCGCAGCGCAGGCAGTGCTTGGTGTCCCCGCCTTCGTTTGTGCCGAATATGCCCTCGGACAGGCGCATCCACTGGGAGTATGCCACGTTCTTGCAGCCGGAAATCCTGACGGACTTGTAGACATAGAAGCTGTCCGAGACTTCTGACGAGCTTTCCACGAACTTCGAGTTGCCGATAACGATGTTGCCGCAGTAGTGCGCGCGCTCCTTTACAGCGGATACGAGCGAGTCGATGTCCTTCATGTCATTTATTGACAAAGGCTCGAATTTTTTTGAAAAGTCGACCTCGTCCATGCTGGCTGTGTTCGCGCCAGCGCAGTATTCGCCGTTGGAGAAGACGACTGGCTTTCCTGACAGCGAGGATGCGCGCGTGGAAAGGGGGTCGTTGAGGCCTGAGAGCCACCCCGAGTACTCATCCAGCCCGCCCACTTCGCCCCCGAGTACCATCCTGCAAAGCGTGCGCCATTCCTTGTCAAGATGGCGGTAGGTTTCGGAGGGGGCTGCCATGGTGTTTCCTTCACTTGCCCTTGGTGATTATATTCTCGCTTTGCTCGATGTGCTTTTTGCCCTGCAAAAAGCATCAGACATCGCCCGCAGGCGATGCTGAATGCCAACAAAGCGCTCAGCGCTTTGTTATGTTCACCATGCGGATGGTAAAGATGAGCGTCTCGCCAGCAAGCTCGTGGTTGAAGTCCACTTTCGCGTGCGTGGAGTTTATCTCGACCACCTTTCCTGACTGGCCGCTTTGCGCGTAGAGCATGCTGCCCACCACGATGCCGGACGAGTTGCCGATGTTGGCAAGCGGGATGGAGATTATGGCCTCATCGGTCCTCTGCCCGTATGCCTGGTCCGGGGAAAGCGTGACTGTCTTTTCCTCGCCGATTTTCATGCCGACGACCCCTGCATCGAAGCCGGGGATCATCTGCCCTGCGCCGACCTTGAAGGAGAGCGGGGCGTAGGATGGCCTGAGGGGGAAGCCCGCCTTCTGCGCTTCCTCCTTTATGTTGGTGTCGAAAAGCTTGCCGCTTGTAAGTTTGCCTATGTAGTTCACGCTCACCGTGTCGCCGTTTGCGGCTGCAATGTTCATGTTCGCTATGATATCACCTTTTTCCAATTCAACAGGCGGCGCGCTTGGCGGCGCTGCCTGATTCTGCGCCCCGTTGCCTTGCGAGGCGCACCCGGAAAGGGAGGCGAAGAGAATAAAAACCAGGGAGATTGCCAGGATGCCCTTAAAGCCCACCATATCACCTTAGTCCTCGATGCCGCTTTTGTACTCCGGGGCGGACTGCCCGGCAGTGAGCTTTGCAAGCCGCTTGAGCATCACTTTCATCTCCGCGGATGCCACGTTGCGCTTTGTCCGCTCGACCGCGTCCGGGTTCACGGACATGGAAGTGATTCCCATTTCCACAAGCTTCTCCGCAAACTCCGGGTAGACCGAGGGCGCCTGCCCGCAGATGGAGCATGTGACGCCGCTCTCGTTGCACACCTTCACCACGCGCTCTATCGCGCGCTGCACTGCGTGGTTGCGCTCGTCAAAGCCTTCCGCGAGGGTGGCATTGTCGCGGTCTATGCCGAGGATGAGCTGCGTGAGGTCGTTTGAGCCTATGGAGACGCCGTCGATGCCTTCCGCGCAGAATTCGTCGATGAGGAACACCGTGGAGGGCACCTCCACCATTATCCAGAGCTTGAAGTCAAGCGTGCGGTGCATGCCCTGCGCCTTCAGCATTTCCTTGATTGCGCGAAGCTCGCCAATCCTTCGTACGAACGGGAGCATTATCCAGAGGTTTTTCATCCCGAACTCCTCGCGCACCTTCTTTATCGCCGCAAGCTCGAGCGCGAACACCTCGGGCTCGGTGATGTAGCGCGCGCAGCCGCGCCAGCCCATCATGGGGTTGGACTCCGCAGGCTCGAATTCCTCGCCGCCTGCGAGGTTCCTGTACTCGTTCGTCTTGAAGTCGGTTGTCCTGTACACCACAGGGCGGGGGTAGAACGCGGTCGCGAACACGCGTATCTTTTCCGCAAGCTTGTTGGTGAATTCGGCGCCCCTGCCCTCCTTTATCATCTTCTTGGGGTGCTCGCCGATGTCGCCTATCATGAACTCCGCGCGCAATAGCCCCACGCCGTCGCAGGGGAGCTTGGAGATTTTTTCCGCCAAGTCAACCTCCGCGAGGTTGACGTATATTTTCGTGCCTGTGACGGGCACTGTCGGAGAGTATGATGCCTGCGCGCCTGGCGCGCCCGTGGCGCCGCCTTGCGTTGCCTCCTCCTTCTTCGCGTCAGCCATGCCTGTGTCGCCGTCGTACACTATGCCGCGGCTTGCGTCCACGGTTATCATCTGCCCCTCTGAGAGCACGGTGGTGCCGTTCTTGGTGCCAACTATGCACGGGATGCCCATCTCGCGGGAGACTATTGCCGCATGGCATGTCATGCCGCCGGAGTTTGTGACTATTGCTGATGCGCGCTTCATTGCAGGGACAAAGTCAGGCGTGGTCATGTCCGTGACAAGCACGTCGCCCTTCACCACCTTGCCCATTTCCTTGGGGCTTGCAAGGACTTTCACCATCCCCTTGCCTATGCCCGGCGCTGCGCCGAGCCCGCGGAGTATTATTTTCGCCTCTGCCATTTTTGCACCCCCCTCTGCCTTTGGCGCGGCAATCGTTGCCGGCGCGCTTGTTGAAATGTTGGTTTCCTGCTTCGGAACGACAGCGGGCAATGGTTGCCGCTGCTGCTGTGAAGGCGCAGCCTGCTGCGCGCCTTGCGCAGGCGCCCTCTGCTGCTGTGAAGGCTGTTGCCCCCTCGGAGCGTTTTCCGCCTGCGCGCCCGCGGTCTTGATGTCGGCAAGCGCCTTCTCGGCGTCGGCCAGCACCTCTTTCCTAAGCGTGGTTACCGGGCGCGACTGCACGATGAACAGCCTGTTGTCCGCAACCGCCCACTCGATGTCCTGCGGCTTGCCATAGTGCTGCTCTATCTTCTTGCCCAGCCGCGCAAGCTCCACCACCTGGGCGTCGGTGAGCTTCGGGCGGGACTGCATGTCCTCGCGCACGTTCATGTGCGCGTTCTTCTCGTTCACCTTGACAAGCATCCAGGTCTGCTTTGCGATTTCCTTCACCTCTATCTTGAAAGTGTTCTTGTCCACCACGTAGCGGTCCGGCGTCACGGAGCCTGAGACCACCACCTCGCCAAGCCCGTACGCGCCCTCGATTGACACCTTGTTCCTGTCCTGAGTCATTGGCTCGATTGTGAACATCACTCCTGCCTTTTCCGACTGCACCATTTCCTGCACGACCGCGGCAAGGCCCACCTTGAGGTGGTCGAACTTGTTCTCCGTCCTGTAGTAGATGGAGCGGGGCTCGAACAGCGACGCCCAGCACTCCTTGACCATCTGCACGCAGTCCTCCGCGCCCTTCACGTTCAGGAATGTGGACTGCTGGCCTGCGAACGACGCCTCCGGCAAATCCTCGGCCGTTGCGGATGAGCGCACGGCGACGTATGGCTCCCTGCCGTTCTTTATCATGCTTTTGTAGGCAGTTAGGATGTCGTTCCGAAGCTGAGGGGGGATTTCGCCCGAGAGTATCTTGGTCTTTATCACGTCGGATGCGACATTGAGCTTGTCGTTGTCCTCGGTGTTCAGGTCGGATGTCATCTCCTTGATGGTCTTTCCGATGTTGTTGTGGGCAATGAAGCTGTAGTAAGCGCCCGAAGTCACCACAAACCCGCCAGGCACAGGCAGGCCGATGGAGGACATCTCGCCAAGGTTCGCGCCCTTGCCGCCGACCTCTGCCAGGTTGCCTTTCCTTATCTCGGAAAACCACATTATGTTCTTCATGAGCCCACCTCGCGCAAGCAGTACCCTAAACACGCGGAATACATATTAAAAGCTTCTGAAGCAGATAGAGGGAGCAGCGGGCTCGTAACTCAGCTTGGCCTAGAGTGTCTGGCTTTTAAGAACCCTTTTTCGCGCTCCAGATGGGTACGCGCGAAAAAGCGTTCACGGAAAGTATCACTCGTGCACGATCGTGTGCAAAGTGGCTGAAGAAACCAGAAAGCCGTGGGTTCAAATGCCAGCCCAAGGGGGACAAGTGCGCCCCCTTAGTCCGGCACCGCCCAAACCCCCACGGGTTTGCGGCTTTGAAAATCCCACCGAGCCCGCTTTTATTTTCCATTTGCAGTGTTTTGGCTGATTGCATGAACGTTGAAGAGGTATTCCCTGGCGTCTTTCTTGTGGGCGGAAGGCTTGCAACGAAATCATTAGCCCCCGGCTTCCGCGTTTACGGCGAGAGGATTGTGAACGAGGCTGGCGTGGAATACAGGATGTGGGACTTGCAGAGAAGCAAGCTTGCCGCTGCAATGTACAAGGGAATGAAGGAGATGCATATCAAGCCAGGCTCCACTGTCTTGTACCTCGGCGCATCCACAGGCACCACGCCATCGCACGTTTCAGATGTGGTGGGGAAGGACGGCACGGTCTTTTGCGTGGAATTCGCTCAGCGCTCCATGCGCGAACTTCTTACAGTCTGCGAGAGGCGCGAGAACATGCTGCCCATAATGGGCGACGCGCGCCAGCCCCACGAGTATGCCGAGATGCTGGGCACGGACAAGGTGGATGTCATCTACCAGGATGTGGCGCAGCCTGACCAGGCGGACATTTTCATAAAGAACAGCCAGATGTTCCTAAAGAAAGGCGGCTGGGGCATGATTGCCATCAAGAGCCAGTCCATCGACGTGACGCGCAGGCCCGAGAAGATTTTCGAGGAATTCGTCGCGCACGTGGGGAGCGAAATCGACGTCGCGGACCAGATTGACCTGACGCCTTATGATTTGGAGCATCTTTTCATTACAGGGAAGAAGAAGTAAACTGGCATTGCAGAAGGCACATATGTTTAAATTCTTATCGTAACACCTCATACCACAGGTGAGAGGTATGAAGAACGTGAAAACTGCAGACATCGCAAGAATCAATACTCGCACTGTACACATCGGCAGGTTCAGCCCTGGCAAATTGAAGACTGCGATTATTGTGACTGGGATAACGACGCTTTCCCTTATTTCAACTGGTGCTTTCTCGCAAAAAACCGCCGATGCGATAAAATCCAGCAAGTCCGCAACTGAAATCAAGTCCGACACGCTCGGTTTTGTTGCAGGCGAGAGGGATTATCTGAAAATCGGGGACTATATAGGTTTTTGGGTTGGCCAAGCATGGCGCATTGAACTGGGGGACTTGTCAATTGCCACAGGCAAGGACAATATCCACACAGCAATACTCAATCTTTTTGATGACAAGAATGATCGTCCGCGGAAGAAAATGCAGATTGCACCAGGAGAGGCAATAACCATCACGCTCAACGGTGCCACAATCACAATTGTTTGCTACGAAACTTTTCCAGGCTATACTCTGAATGAGAAATCTGCGGATTTGCAGATTTTTTATAAGAGATAGACATTCTAGCAGGCAAGATGTGGAAGCTGCTTTTCCTTTCTTGTTTTTCTTCATGCAGCGCGCGTTTTCTGTTAGGCTTTGCACTTAAATCCCTATTTGCACCTAATCTCTGAATGTTGCATCTAAAGTTTAATTCCAAGAACAATTTTAAGAATAAATTTTACCAATTCAATCAAACTGTTGATAACAAATGAAACAAAATGCATGATTATTTCTATAAAAGATAGCCCCGTGAATAGGGCAGTCACAAACAAAAGAATAACCACTCCAACTATGAGCGCAATCCATCTCTCATCTTTTTTTAGCCAATCGCTTATTTTTCGTATTTTTTCAGATATATTTGTGTCCAGTGTCATATCTTTGCACCTACAATCAATCATTCTATCTACGATAACCCACTACAAATCCAGTTAATACATACTGAAGAAATTGATGGATGCTGCGATTTTCTAAGGCGCGATAATATGTTTGTTTTGTTTTTTCCAATACAGTGATTGGCATATATCCTCGTTTTTCAAGTATGTGATTCATCAGTAGCCGACCGACTCTACCATTTCCGTCTTGAAATGGATGTATTAATTCAAATTGCATGTGAAATATAGATGCTAAGATGAAAGGATGAAGTGTGTCTTTATTCTCTTTATACCATGAAAGCAGCATCCTCATCCTCTCTTGTACGTACATTGGTGGTGTTGTGGGATTAAGGTCGCCAACGTAATTATAACAGCCTTTATATGCTCCAACTTCTTCTTCTAAATCAATGTTGTTTTGAATCAAGAAGTGAAGGTCTTGTATTAACTCCTCTGTTATCTCATGTTCCATTTTTCGTTGTATGAATCGTAATGCGTCTCGCATGTTATTTGTTTCATGAATTTCCCTGCTTGATTTTTTCTCTGGCTGTTTGCCCGATTTAAGGTAAGTTTCTACATCTTCCTGTGTCATAGTATTTCCTTCAATGTGATTTGTGTTGTAAACGTAGGTGTACATCCACTGTTCCTTCAAAGCCAAATAAGTATTCTCATCAATACTTCTTAGAAAAAGCCCGTATTCTTTATTGGTCTGTTCAGCGGCTCTAAGAAGTTCCATTAGATGTTCATCCATCTCAAAACTTCTGGATTTTGTTAGTATTTCAATATCTTTAGATAAACGGTAAGCCTCATCACAAATAGATTTAATTCTTGGGTCATCTTCCACGGGCGTTCTCGTTCTCCCCCTTAGTGGTTGCGGTTTTATAGTCTCAATAAACTTCTCAAACTCACCTGCATCAAAATTCGATTGGAGACCGTGGTAGTCGAGGAGATTTGTTACTACTGCTTCGTTTACACGTAGCGAATAAGATAGTGGTTTCTTTGAAACTAGAAGAACTATTTTAGATGGAATTGCTATCTCATGAATTAATTTTAGTTCAGAACCTGATAGCTGTTTTTTTTCTATTCTTGGTTGAACACACATCTTAACAAGTAATCCTTTAATTTGTGGAGTTAGAAACAGATGAAAATTATCTGGATACATTGAATGAAGTGTAACTACTAAAGGCACTTTCGCATTAGAGCTATTCTGGATATAAATTCCATTTGCAATTTTTTTTATAAGACCTTCATTTTCAAGTTCTCTCAAATACCCGTAGATGTTGGGTACGGCAGTATTCATTCGCTTAGATAGTTCTTTAGCATTTAGACCTTGAGTCTCACCAAACAGATACTTTAGAATATCGTATTTTCGCATAGGTGCAATTATGTACATATATATATATAAATATTACTGTTTAAGCTGATTTTCTTCATATTTTGTTCTATATCATCTTATTTTATATATATAAAAGCTGATGTTCATAAAATTGGTATAAAATAAGACAATTTCTCTACAAGTTTTACTAAATAGCCCATTTCTTCGACGACTATATTCTCTACTATATATCAAAAAGATTCTATTTTAACTCTAGCCCCTGCTGTTTTTTCGTTAGGAGGAGCTTTATTTAGCCGCCTCCTGCACCCAAAGTCGGCTATCCGCACCTAAAGTCAGAGCTTTCGACGTGTTTAGGTGCAAACCGCGTTCTGTTACAAAGGTTAATATACTCCCACATGCATAACAGGGGATAGCTAAGGTGCTAACCATGAGCGAGGAATACACAAAGACAATTGATGCAATTGCGCTTCCGGTTAGCCTTTGGTCTAATTTTGCAAGGCACCTCTGTTACAAGCAGTATGTGTAACTGTTGGCTTGCGTGAAACACCTAATTGCGTGGGCCTCTGGAAAAACTTCATAGCGCGGCTCTTTTGCTCGTTTTGCCTGCTTGCGCAATGGGTTTTGCACACGACAATAATAACGTGAGTCAGAGGTGTTTAGGATGAAGAGCATTCAGGTTTGCATGAAGAACGCGATTGTGGCGGGATTGGAAGGCGGCCTCCAGATGGAGGGCGCCATTGGGGGGTGATGGCGGTGAAAAAATCGCCCACATCCATGGTGGCAGCCATAAGCGCTCAAGGCACGGCGCCTGCACAGAAGGGCAGGCCGCGCGCGCTGACCGACCCCGAGATTGCCGAGGCGCAGAAGCTCTACTGGGAGGAATGCATGCCAGTAAGGGCAATAGCGGATGCGCTTGCCGTGTCGCACATGACAATTTGGCGCGCGGTGTGCGTTCCGCCGCCACTTGCGCAAGGAGAGGGGAATTGAGGCGGTTGCATGCAAGCGGCACAACCTTCCCTAGCAGAGCATAGGCCGCAGCTTGTGCTTCCGCGCACGCCCCTCATCATCTGCCGCAGGCAGCCCATGCCAAAGGTGGAAGCAGTGGTCTTTGACATGGACGGCGTGCTGGTGGATTCCAGGAGGGCGGCAGCCCGCGCGCTTGCCTCTGTCGCAAGGCAGGAAGGCGTGAGAGCTGATTGCGCTGCGATAGGGGCTGCGCTTCACAGGGGCAACAGCGCAGCTTCTATTGTGGCATGCTGCTTCCCGCACCTGAATGGCAACCCGTCAGAGCTTGACAGGGTTGCGCGCGCGTACATGCAAGAGTCGCTTGGCAATATGGGGATGATTGAGAAGACTGCAATTGCGGCCTGCCTGCCCTTGCTTTCCAAGAAGTTCGGAATGGCAATAGCCACCAACCGGACAGAGGATGCCGCGCTTGAGATACTGGACAGGCTGGGCATGCGCGCGTTCTTTCGGGCGGTGATGACGATTGCGGACGCGCCTCCCAAGCCGGACCCGAAGATGGTGGTGCTAGCGGTGATGGCAATAGGCGCAAGCATCGCATCCTCGGTGTTCGTGGGCGACAAGCCAAGCGACTACGAGGCCGGGAAGGCGGCCGGCATAAGGACGATAATGGTGGACGGAGCCAAGGGGAAAGCTGGCTGCATGCCTTTCCTTGAGGAGTTTTGGGAAAACCGATGACGACGCGGAAGCTGGAAAAATTGAGGTGACATTGTGGAAATGGTTGCATACAGGGAAATTGCGATGAGGCATGGCGAGCGGTGGCTGGTAAGGAAGAAAGTGGGCATAGCGCAGGAAATTAGGAAGGGGAAAGGGGATGCCACCGAGCTTGAGGCAAAGCTTGCCATCCTCTGCAATGTGATGGAGCAGAGGCAGGCGCTTGCAGCGAGGGCAAGGGCAACAATCAAGAATCTGGAGGAGAGGCAGAGGCAGCTTGATGGCAAGAAGGCCGGGCTTGAGCGCCAGATTGCCGAGTCGGACCTGATGCGCAGGAAAACAGAGGTCGAAGGGCGGCTGGGCGAGGTAAAGGGAGAGATTGATGCAGCTTCCCAGGCAGTAGTGCAACTGGGGTGGATAAGCAAAAACGGGCTTGCTTCCGAAAAAAGCGCGCGCGATTTCTGGGAGAGGATGCTTCAGGGTTGATAACGAGGGGAATGTGAGGGGCAGCCGGAGTCGGGAGCGGATGCTGGAAGGGCTGGCGGCGCGGCGGCTTAGTTGCGGGGGTATTTCCGCCTGTTGGGGAACCTTTCCGCAGCCTGGTCGCGCTTCCTCTGCTTGAGCTCCTCCTTCACGCGGAGCTCCTCCTCAATCTGCTTTATGTTCCTGACGAGTATCTTGTGCACGCCGCTGCCGTACTGCATTGCCTTTTTCTTCCTGTCAATGGCGTCCTGCGGCATGCCGAGCTTTGCGGCGATTTTGCGCAGGAGCGGCTTCTTGTTCTCAAGCGTGCCAAGCCGTTCCGAAAGAGGCAGGGCAAGGATGGCATCCACGAAAGGCGGGTAGAGGAACGGGTATGCAGCGCGCATGCCGAAGTTCTTTGCCACCAAATCCTGCCCCTCGCAGTCGCCGGACGGAAGCTCCTTTATCTCCTTTTTCAAAAGATTCTCAAGCTTCTTTCCCTTGTACTTGAAGAAGCGGTTGTAGCCGATGAAAAGCTCCTCAGCCCCAGAGCCTGAAAGTATCCTCCACTTGCCCGAGCGCGCGGCCTCGCGGCAGCACTTGAAGACAGGTACCATGAGCTCGACTTTGTTCAGGTCGCCTTTTCGTATCTTGTAGCATTTCTTGTAGACCGAGATGATTTCCGCCTCGGTAAGAACGACCGACTTGTGGGGCAGGCCAAGCTCTGCTGCGGTTTTTTTCGCGGCTTCCAAATCCGAGCTTCCCTCCACGCCCGCCGTGATGAGAAGCGGCGTGGTGAAGCGCTTTGCCACTGCGGCGATGGCAGTGCTGTCGATGCCGCCTGAGAATAGGATTGCCACCTCGCCCTGGCAGTTGTTGCGCACGCCGTCCACGAACAGGTCGGCGAGCCGTGTTATCTCTGAGTCCGATAGCATATCCTCAACCTTCTGCCCTCATTCGCGCTCCAGGTTAAAAAAGCATGCTGCCTGCTTTTTTAGAAATCGGGCCGCAGCCCGATTAAGATAAAAAACATGCCTGTACCATTTGCGGGAAATCGCAGGGTAAATAAAAACGGGCCCGGCGATGGTCAAGTTGCGCAGCAACTTGGCCAGACGTAGCGCTGAGCGCTACGGAGGGCCCGCTGAGTGAAACGAAACGGGCCCGGTGAGATTTGAACTCACGACCTTCACCTTTCCCCACGCAATCGTGACGAAAGTTAGGAGAGTGTCGCTCTATCCAAGCTGAGCTACGAGCCCATCTTCCTTTGCCGCAAGGCAATGGGAGACGCCTTTGCGCCAGAGCACAAAGCGCGCGTGCACCTATTTCCATTTGATTATCTTTAAAAGCGTGCGGCATGGAAAACTGCTCATGGCAGGTTCCAGGCTCCCTTACGCACTTTTCGTCGCGTTCTTGCTTTTGCTCAATGGCGCGATTTTCTATGTGCCGTACGCCGCGTCCAGGGGGGATGCGAATGCTCCTTACATGTACGCTGCGTTCGCGCCGACCTGCCACCAGCTCACTTCCCGCTCGGACTGCATCTTTGTCTCGAAGATTGACGGCGGCTATTCGTTCGGGGACTGCATGAAGTCGGATGTGCTGTCGTATTCGCACGCCGACTCCGTGGATGCCGGGGACAGGATAGGCTACAAGCTGCCGGTCTGCTCGCGGGACGTTGCAATCTACCTTGCCATGCTGGCAGGCGCGCTCGTGCTTCCCTTTGTGCGCAAGGTCGAGAGCGACTCGTGGCCCAGCAAGTGGCTCTTGGTAGCGGCGTGCATCCCGATTGCAATTGACGGCTTCACGCAGCTGTTCGGCCTCCGCGAGAGCAGCAATTTCCTGCGCCAGGCGACAGGCGCGATTGTGGGCGTGGTTCTCCCGTTCTACATCGTGCCAATGGGAAACTCATTTTGGGAAATTGTCGAGGAAAAGATAGGCAAGGGAAAGAAAACAACGAAGCAGTAGGGCTTTTTTTTTGGTCGCCATTGCCCTAAATTTGGGCATTATGTGGGCGTTATTTCGGAAAATCCGTTTATAATCGGGCTGTGCAAGCCATGCAGGAAAGAACACGGCTGGAAAGCCGGAGGAGATTGGCATGGATGGATTTGTGGTGATGGTGGTAGTGGCGGACGCGATTGCCGCCAAGGGGCGAATCGTGCGGCAATTCAACGAGTATGTGCACCGGACAATGGACACGCCCTCGTTCGTGCATGGGAGGGAGGGCTACTTCCGCCTGCCCTGCAGCGTAGAGTCGTGCTCGTCTGTTGGCATTGCCGAGTTCGGGAAGTTCCTGCAGTCAATCGGCTGCATGGTGACGGGGATAAGCAGCAAGGGGGAGCAGGGCGGCGCCGAAATATCCTTTGCAATGGGCGGGAAGGAGGCACACGTGCTGGTTTCCACCGTAGGGGTGTACTAGCAAGGGGAAGGAAAGCGAAAAAAAGCGGCGTTCCGCCTGGCTAAATTTTTGGCAAGTAGGTTATCTTGTGTTCCTTGTACCATAGCAAATGCTGGTAGGATTCGATCTCGCTTCCGAATTTGGTGCGGATTTCGTCCAGCACTTCCCTGAATTTAGCATAAGACTCGACTTCAATCTCCGCCTCCAAATCCGGCCCGCCAATAGCCTCGTATGCATAGACAATGTTGGGGTGCTTGCGGAAAAACTCGAGCATTTTTTTCTTTACTGCCTGGCTGGTCAGCATGAACTCTACTTTGTACCAGTAGTAGCCAAGCTTGCCCAAGTCGATTATGGTCCGATAGCGCCTGATGACTCCTTTCTGCCCCATTCCCCTTAGCCTGTTGAGGACGGTTGCCGGGGTTACTCCCGTTGTTCTTGCTATTTCCATGCTGGAAAGCCGCGCATTGTTCGCAATTATCCGAAGGATTTTCCAATCCAACTCATCTATTTCCGTTTTCTTGCCCCTGCAGAGCACCATTTCTTCTTCATCATCAATCTCCTTGCCTGCCAGGTAAGCCATGGAATAGCTGTAGATTGCCGAATGGATGGATTCCTGGACAGTACCCAAATTCTCCTTGAAATTGCCCATCAGCTCGTTCTTTTTTTCTGTGAATTCGTTGGTGCTCTTCAGCCAGCATGCCACGCCCAAATCCCGGAAGCCATCTATGCTGCACACCCACCAATACTGGGGGTCGGCTACAAAATAGCTGATTATCTTTTCTTCAATTTTAGGCGTGGAACAGCGGAGCTTGATGAAAAAACGGTAGCTGGCGTACCCGAGCACAGAAGGGTCTATCACCGCATAAAAACCGCGTATCACCCCTTCTTTTTGCATTTTGGCCACCCTGTACTGCACTGCATCTACGGATAGCCGCACCTTCTTTGCTATCTGGGAATATGGCGCCCGCGCATCCAGGTCCAAATAATAGAGGATTTTCATGTCCGTCTTGTCTGCGAGTATTTTTGCCATAATACTCATTATTATAGGCAATATTTTTTAATGTTTGGCATTTTTGGTGAAGAAGTTTAATATGTATATAAATACTTAAAACAACACGTTAGATAACAGATGAGGTGATTATGATGAAATTTTCCAACCAGAAAGAGGTTCCGCCCCAAAGCGCCAGCGTTAGGCAAGCCGGCCTTGATATTGAAAAGCAATTGCCAATCGCCGAGCGGCTGCTGCTTGCCAATGTGCAGGCAAAGCAGCGTGAACCAACACAGAATAAACGGCTTCGCAAAATTGCCTTTGATGCTGCCGCAGAGATGTATTCTGAGAATTCTACCTATGGGAAAGATGTCCACAAAAATAAGATAGACGCCCTGCTGGCCAGCTTCAGCGCAAGCCAGGAAGACATCGTTGGCATCAAGCAATGCGCAGTGGCGAAGCTGATTGAGGGCAAATATGCGAATGAAAGTCATTTTGTAGGAGCCAGGAAATTGGCAGAGGAATTCGGCTGGATGGAGGGAGCTGCACAGAAAGCAAGGGAGCGCCTGGCTTTGCTTGAGTCGGATGCGCATGCCAATGCCAAAGACGCGGCTTCTTTGGCAGAATCCTTTGGATTGACAGATAAAATGAAGTTGTTTGGCGAAAAGCATCTGAGGCGCGTTGAAGAAAAGCTGCTGGAACATGACCTTTATGTGATTCAAACGTGCCGTGATTGGTGGCATTTGAAGGAATCGTACATTGCTGTAGTGGGATATGCAAAAAAATATGGCATTGAAATGGATGCGCGGGTAAAAGGAAAGTTCCTCCCATACATGGCAGATTCTGTTTTGGATTATTGCCTGACCAATGCGCCTGGCGGGAAAGATGCGTTCAAAGCCATGTTCCGCGACCAGCTGGGCCTCAATGAAGAGGAAGCCAAAAAAATCGCCGCAGAAGTGATGGCGGGGCTTTCATCAAAGCTGGATGAGTGCAGGGGAAAGGGCTTGGCAAGCGTGCTTGGCGATTTTGGAGCGCACAACCTCTTCCAGTCGATAATCAGGTTTTTTGGGGATTTTGGCACGCAGGAGGAGCTTGAAGGGGTTTTCAGGCGCCTCACAAACGAACGGCCTGCAAGCGCCGTCTATTACATCACGCCGATTTTGATTGCTGAGTATGGACTGATTGAACGGCTTTCCGACCTCAACCAAAAACTTTCCGAAGCAGGCTGCTTTGAGTGGATGCTGAAAGAAATTTCATACGGCGCCAGGGAAAATTATTACTATACCGCCTTAAAGGATTATGAAAAGGCCGGCGTTTTTGCTCATTCCGATGTTAGGCGGGCTTATTTTTCCATTATGAAAAGCCAATTGGAGAAAGGGAAGCTTGACGAAGCAGCCCGGCTTGCAAATGAATTTGGGCTCGACAAAGAAGCCAAGCGCATTTCCAAAATTAAGGAATTATTGCAGGTTGCCAAAAAAGATGGCGGATAAAACGCCGCTTCATTACTCAAACAGGTGCTCGGCGATAACTCCGTACGCGGGCCTGGAGATGAACAAGCCCAGGAGCGAGCCCAGCACGGTCGCCGTGGCAAAGCCAATGATTTCCACAAGCCCGGAAAAGAACAGGAGGGGAACCATTGCAACGACCGCCACGGTCACCGATGTGGTGATGATTGCGAACGCCTTTTCAAGCCGCTTTGACATCTCGCCCTCCTTCTTGAGAAGCTCGTCTGTAACGATGATTTGCGCGTCCACCCCCACGCCGATTGCCGCGAGGATTCCCGCCATGCCTGCAAGGTCGATGGTGAACGAGCCCAGTATCGCAAGCAGAATGACCAGCTCTGCCAGGCTTATGAAAATCATGGGCACGATGATTTGCAGGTGGCGGTAGCGGATTGAGACCATGAGCGAGATTGCGACGAGCGAAAAGAGCAGCCCTATGAGGGAGAGCCTCAGGAACTCCTCGCCCAAAGGCGCAGGTATCACCGTCTTTGAGCCAAGCGTTATCTGGACAGGAAGCGCGCCTCCCTTGAGGAGCGACTCCAGCTCCTTTTCCTTCTTGACCGCGTCCAGGGCCTTTGCCTGCGCGTTTGCGCCCTCGGCAGGCCCGTTTATGGTGTAGGAGAAGTTCGGTATGCCCTCGGTGACGCCCTTCACCAGCCTGGGCGAGGACATGAGGCCGACCGCGGCCCACATGGTCACCGCGTCGCTTGTGGGGTTTTCGGGGGAAATGACGTATTTGGGCGTCATGTCGGCATCGGCCTTTTCCACAACGGAAAAGCCGGCTGCGCGAAGCGAGGGGATGAGCGAGCTGTTTGCCGTGACGATTGCGCGCGTCTTGTTGGTGGCGGGCTTGAGCGAGAAGCCCTGTGAAACGCTTTCCTCAAGGTAAACCGAGATGTTGTCGCCCTCCAGCGCAAGCGCGGATGCTGCAAGCTGAAGCGCGCGCGACTTGGGTATGGGCACCACGCGGGACTTTGAGGCCGCATCGGCCATGAGCTGCTTTTCGGAAAGTATGACGATTGCGTCCGACGGGCGGTCAAGGAACATGAACAATGGGTAGTCGGCCTTGCCGTTCGCCACGCCTGCAAAGCGCTGCGCGCCTGCCTGCGTGACCGTGAAGCTCACGCCCCAGTCAGCGCCCTGGAGGTACTGCGAGGGTATCCTCATTATGGTGCCCGAGTATATCTCCTCGCCCTTTACCGCCACCTTGCCGTCCACTATGCCGCGGTACACGCCCTGCCGCGAAAGCAGGCTTTCCACGTCGGAAACGAGCTGCGGGCTGCTCTGGGGCATCTCGACATAAATCTCCGAGTCGCCAATCGGGCGCACCTTCACCTCGGAAAGCCCGAAGGAGGCTGCGCGCGTCTTGATGGTCGCGACCATCTCCTCCATGGTGACAGAGTCCACGGGCTTCTCAAGGAGCACGGGAATCCTCACGCCCCCGGAGAAGTCTATGCCGAATTTCACGCCGTTTGAGGCTATGGAGAAGGCTGAGAGGAAAACGATTGCGATGAGGACCGCCACGCGGACGCTGTCGCTTTTTATGAAGACCGCCGCGATAGCTATCGCCACTATGGAGGCGACGTAGATTGGCACGCCGTGCGCCTTGTCAAGGAACATTGCGGCGCATGCGATGAGGGCGAAGCAGAAGATCGCTATCACTTCGCGCTTTTTTGCGCCCGCGATTATTTCACTTACAGATATCATGTGCATTACCCGCTTAGCTTGAGAATATCGATGAGAGGAACGGCTGCTTGCCCTCGCCTGTCTGCCCGCCGTGCTCGAGGTACCAAAGCACTATGACTCCGTTTAAGAGCCAGGTGGCGACCAGGTCGCCCAGGAGCCCTGCGATGGCGACGGATGAAATTTCGTAGTAGGTGTTGATGTGCGTCACAGATGCCAGTATGAAAAGGCAGACGAACGCCAGCATGAGCGCCATGCTCATGGTCATGCCCGTCTTCATCGCGTCGTATGCGCGGTCGCGCGGCATGCCCTCCTTGCGCTTTATCACGCGCATGGTGAGGAGCACGTCGGTGTCCAGCGAGAAGCCCACGAGCATGATGAGGGCGGCGAACGATGCGAGCGTGAGGGGTATGCCGAAAAGCCCCATGGCGCCGAGCGCAATCATCACGTCGCATGCCGCGCCCAGGAGCACGGCAAGGCTGGGCACGAACGTGCGGAAGATTATGAACACCACCACGCTCACGAGTATGACTGAGTAGACCACCACCATGAACGCCTTGTCTATGAACTTTGCGGAAAGCGAGGCGGAAACCTCGTTGTACGAGGCGCTTTCATAGTTCACAAGCGAGGCGAGCGTGGATGAAAGCCTTGCCGAGTAGCCGTCGGTTATCTGCCTGTAGGCGGCTGCGACATCGGTCTTGAGGTCGTTGCTGTTCGTTATGGAGGACGATTTTTTGGGGGATTGCGCGATTGCGAATAGCTCGTCGGATATCTTGTCTATTTCCTGCCTTGCCGCTGCGTATTTTGCGACCGCCTCGGCGCTCGCGTTGGTGGTCAGCACGTCGGATTCCAGAAGCGAGACCTGCTCGATTTTGTCGAAGAATGAGGACTTGAGGGCTTCCGCGCGCGTAAGCGAGTCGTCGCGCTCTATTTCGACCTCCACCTCGTAGCCTTTCGGGTTGGAAAGCGACTTCACGGACGACACCGCATAGCCTTTCGAGGTGAGGACTGCGGAGAGCGCGTCCGCATCGACAGGAGCGGACGTCTGTAGGGTGGCAAGCGTGCCGCCCTTGAAATCCACGCCGAGCTTTATCTGGGGGATGAAGAAAAGGGAAACGAGGACGAGGAGCAGCGGCACCGCCACCAGGACCTTGTAATTCCCCGAATACGGGTTTGGCATTGTTAACGACATGGCAAAACCTGCCCTATGGATTAATCTCCCACGAGAATGCCATTACTGCCGCAAAATAGTTTTTAAACCCCATGCTTATTGCATGCGCTTGGGCGCCGGAAAGCCAAGTGCAGCGGCATTAAGCCAAATTCCAGATGTCCTTTCGCCATCAGGTGCCATGATGCCGATTGGTTTCATCTTGTTTCTTATGGCAGAGAGTAGAATTGTCGATATCCTTATTATGCTGGTAATTGTCCCGTGAACTTGTCTTAGTGCTTCCCGGCCTGTCCTTAGTGCGTCCTGAAAAGGCGCCTAGGAGCCAACCTCCAATAAGTATGCCTCCAACAATTAGGTCATCTATCCCGAATATGGCTTTCTGAGGCTGGACCTGATTTCCTACCTGTTGAATCTTCGGCCAGCTGCCTTGCTTTTCGGTAAAGGCGTGCTTTGCTGCGTACGGAAGGGAAACCGCTATTGTTGCAGCCGCAGCCCAAAGCAGAAGCTTCTTAGTGGTTATTTTTCGGAAGAATGCCATTTTCCTGCTTTGCACCGAAATGCCGTTCGGAGAATCGATGTGTTTTTCGGCAAGTGATGCATGCTTCATAAAATCCCCCCAATGGATGTGGTCGAAAAGGATTAAAACAGCGCTGTAACACCTAAGATTGCGTGCTCCTCGCCGGAAGATTTCGACTCTCATATTTCTTCATCAGCCCGCGACCCTTGCGGGGAGTTTGGGCAGCACTATATTATCTTCATCAGCCAGCGCCCGATTTCAGCCAGGAGATGGTTTGAAAGCAGGCAAAAATTAAGAGGGGGAACATGTTTCGGGATGCTACGCGGGCCATTTCGCTGCTTACATTAATAAACACTAGACGACATAGATAGGTGGGTGTTAGGGATGCGCCTGTGTTTCTTCAGAAATAACCAGAATTCGGTCAACGGCATTCAGACCCCCGCCAAGACGCATAAGGTCTTCAACAGGCTTCTCAAGCAAGGCCCGGAAATAAAAAGAATGAAAAGCAAGCATCTTGAAAGAATGACGGCGGCGGCAGGCGCGGATGTTGAAGGGGCAAAAAAAACGATGAATGCGCTGGATGGGCTGAAAATAACATTGCATCCCTTGGATTTGGCGACAATTAACGATGCCATAGTGCGCAATCACTCGAGCAGGCAGGAATTTGTTGATTTTGTTGTTTCACTAAATCAGCCATGGCAAGGAAAGCTGGCAGAACAGGCGCTGGCTGCCGATTGCATCGAATTTCCAGTTGCCATGAAGGTGCTGGAAGCCGTGTGCAGATATCCACAGCAGCAAAAGCATGAGATTTTGGGCAATGTGATCGAGCAGGGCAGGGTGGATATAGCGCTTGAAGCGGCAATGAAAGAGATGGCTCACCCGATAGGCATACAAAAAGAGCGGATGGATGCCATTGGGAGGCGAGTACGAGACCATGGCAATCCGAAGCTATATTCCCCTCTTAGGGCGCTTGATGTAATTGGGAAACTCCCTTACTACAGGCAGGAAGGCCTCTTAGTGGATGTCTTGCAATACTCGGCGCATTGCAAAAATGGCGCAATTAGCGAAAGGATTATGGAAATGGCGGGGAAGCTCCCGCCTAAAAACAGGAGAACCATTGAATTCGATCTGATGCGCCCTGATTTCGGAAGCCTGAAAATCCGTGAAGATATCATGGGGCGGTACAAAGGCAGGGAATGCGAGCGTTTCATGGGGCAGGTGGAAACCGAATATGGATTGTGGAGCGATGTAAAGGCCGCAAACTGCATTATTCAGGCTTCGCCGCCTGGGCAAAAAACCATATTTCTCGGGAGGATAGTGGAGCTTTATCGGGCCAAGACAAGGCACGGGCGTTTCGATGAAATAGTGAAAATGATTGATTTCATACCCAGGGCGCCAAGCGAAGTGAGAGATAAACTGTATATTATTGCAGAAAGAGACCTTTCAAAATTCTGCGCAACAGCCGAACAGGTGCGTGCAATCAGGAAACTGCCGGATGAGAGGAAGATAGGTCCGCTGAGACATGTGATTAAGCTCTCGCAGTATGGGGCTCGTGACGGCTATAGGGCTTGGGAGAAGTCGGAGAAAGAGGGAATAAGCATTATTCGCGAATTGCCAGCAAATCTAAAATGCCGGATGATTTTGGAGGGGGTGCTCGCAGCAAATAGCCGATTGGAGTTTATTGCGATGATTGATGAGCTGCCCGACAGCATGGAGAACGATTTGATCATGAGACAATTGAGAGAGTATAAGAGAAAACGTGAAAAATGGGATACTAGCGAGGACAAATTGACGTTGGAACTGATGTCTGTTTTACGAAAAATGCCCCCCAAGACCATGGCCGAGATTTCCGCCAGCATCATTTATACAAGAGGATATGGACGCTATGGATATAATGACGACGATATAATGTTGGAAGCGAGAGCGAACATCCGAAACTTGTCAGCAGACATAAAAGAAGAGTTTTTTATCGATATGATAGAAAGTCAATCCGGAGATCTGGGAAATTTGTTTGGAATGATTGATGAATTTCCAGTTGAAACCAGATGCAGGATAATTGCCAAGGTAATTGAAGATGGCCCACACTCCCTCTTTGCATCGGAGATTATTGAAATGATTCGCGGATTGCCCGATAAATATAAACTTGAGCCGTTGGTGGCGATAGGAAATAACTGGAGGCCGAGCAACCTCAGAACACCGGAAAATGTTGATTGGCTGCACCATCATACTGATTTGGAACACTTTGGGGAAGCCCGGGAGATGCTTAAGGAGCTGCGCGATAAGCTCCCAAAAAACAAGAGAGAGGAAGCCGAGAATTGGATTGCCTGCTTTAATCTCTCAACAGATATAGTGGCAGGAATATTGGGAAACCGTGATTTATATAAAGCGGAACAGGATTACAGAAAAGAAATAATGAAACTTCCATCAAACTACCAAGCAATGCCAAACGATATTCTTCGGGAGGCTATAAAATATGCCAAATACAAGATCAGATGCGATGAAATCGATAACGAGAGACGGTTCAGAACCAACAGCCCGGACAATTCGTGGCACAGCAACATGTCGAATAAATGGGGGCAGATATCGCAGCAGATTACGCAAAAATTTGGCGAGCCCCCGTCCATGCGCTGATGAATTCGACCGAAGGTACCCCGCTGGCTTTTTTGGACTGCCAGTACAAGATTATCTTCAGCAGCCTGCAACCGGCGCTGGGGTTTGGAAGGCGCGGCGCCCCAGGCCGCACTATATTATCTTCATCAGCCCGCAATCTGCAGGGGGCCGGTGCGCAGGCAGGCCCAGGGGCGCTATATCAGCTTTATCATCCCGCGCCCGATTTCCGCAAGGTCAGCGCCCATCAGCGAGCTTGACTGCCTTATGAACGTGAACGTGATGATGAGCGCGACGAACGGGTAGATTAGGGACTGCAGGAAGAATATGTTGATGGACTCCTCGAAAAATGTCACGATGCCGCGCGTGCGGCCCGACTCGCTCTTGAGCTGGTAGTACTTCACCATCTGCGCGCCCTCGCTGTTCAGGCACGGGTCGGAATGCGTGGCTTCCACCTCGGCCTTCATCATGCCGACCTGGGAGCATATCGCGCCGGCGTTGGGCATCATCGCCACTATGAGGACGTAGGAGATGGGGAAGACGAACGCAAATCCCAGCGCGAACGCGGTTATCAGCCCGCCTGCGCCTCGCGTGACGGGAAAGGCGCGAAGGATTAGGCCGATTGGCAGGAATATCTGCAGCATCACGTACTGCGAGAACTGCAGTATGAAGAACTGGATGTAGTTGAAAAGCGCGAGGTAGACCAGGTTGCTTGCAAGGTAATGGTACAGGCTGACGATGCCGGTGAGCGCCCAGCCGCCGCCGATTGCCTCGGTGCCGGTGGAGTCCAGGCTGAGCTTGCTGAAGAACTCCGCGAAATAGTTGAGCGCGAACACCGTGTAGTACATGCCGGACTCGCAGGTGGTCACGGTGTTGAGGTATGCCTGCCCTATGCGCGACGGGTTGCACAGGTTCGCTTGTGCGGCGGCGCCAAGAGGGATGTTGCCGGACGCGGCAGCCACCTCGGCAGTGATGTCGCCTATGGCGGCATTGCCAGCAGCCACCATGGAAAGCGCGAAAAAGATGATGAGGAAGCTCACCGCCACCTGCGCGTACTCCGCGCGCACCCACATGTTCAGGCTCTGGAGGGAAAACGCCTTGGCGACCATCTGGAGGAGCACGGTGATGAAAAACGACATCAGCGCCACCAGTGACGATAGCACTACCCAGTCGGGTATGAGCGGCAGTCCTGGTGCACATCCCATCAAATCAGCCTTGTAAGGTTGGAAACGTCGATTTCATCGCCCAAGAATGCGGTGGTGCCTCGCGTTATCTCAACCAGCACTATGAAGTTTATAACAGGAAGTATCACGGCCGCCACGGCATAGAGCAGGACGGGCTTGATGATGAACAGGAAGCCGCCTGTCACCCCTTCGGTGAAGCCGTTGTAGCCGGTTGCCCCGTTCTGCGGGTCATAGGTGCCTGCTATGCCTTCGGACACGGCCTGCGGGCTCGGGGTCTTGCCAGCACCCACGTTCGCTTCTGCCTGGGAAAGCGCAGCCATCTGGTCCGCCTTCATCGCGCTTATCTGCCCGTACATCAGGTAGTCGTTGAACACCATGATTATGGGATAGAAAAGGAACAGCGAGACTGCGATGCCCAAAAGAGTGCCGCCGAAGCTGCGCGTGGGCTCGAAGCAGCGGAAGAATATCCCCATGGGGAACAGGTAGCCTATGGCGGCAAGCGCAAGGTAGTCCAGCATGCGCATCTGGAACTGGAGCAGCAGGAATGAGGTGACAAAGCCCGATATCATGACGAAGATGAGGGAGTTGAGCTGCCCCAGGGACTCCAGCGGGTTTTCGTTGGAGCCTATGCCCAAAGGCGAGCTTAGGAGCGTGACCCTGCTGAGGAAGGCGAACCATTTCGTTATCCACAGTATGAAGTAGAAGATGAGGTAGCCCAGGTCCTCAAGCTTGTCGAAGTAGTTGTCTATTATGGTGTACATGTTGGTGGTATGGCCAGGGTCGACCTTGACATAGCGGGAGTCCAGGAAGCTCATGTCGAACGTGCATGTCCCGTAAAGCACGCCGCCGAAGAAGACCATTACCGCCGCGGTGCCGAACACCTGGAAAAGCTCGAACTTCGTCCAGCTGGTGAGCTGGGGGTTCCGAAGGAAGCTTGCGAACATGTAGAGCAGGGAAAGCGCCAGGGTGGAGACCACAAGCGCAAGCACTGACATGAGCAGCCAGTTGCCGCCAAGCAGCAGCCCCCCTAGCTGGTCCCGCATCACCGGGTCGCACGCGATTGCAGCCATGTCGGTCATGTCATTGCCTCATATCAGCTTCTCAAGCGAGCTTAGGTCTATCTCGGTGCCAAGCACCTTGGCGATTTCCTTGGCTATGGTGAGGGTGACGAAGATTATGAAAAGCGGCACAATCATCGTGACCACGAAGACAAAGTACATGATGTCGCTCATGGTATAGAAGGTGAACATGGTGACCGGGATGAGCGCGCTTGTCGCTATCAGGCCCAGGTTGAGGTACTTCATCACCGCAAGCGCGCCTATGCCGCCGGAGATGCCCCAGCTGCCCGCGGCCATGAACCAGTCTGTGAAGAATGCCTTGTAGGCATTGCCCATTGCGGTGTTGTACATGCACCAGTTGTTCGCCGTGCCGCCGGTGGCGGTCTGGCTGTCGAACTTCATGTCGAACACGCCCTGGTTCACCTTTTCCGGCGAGATGCGGTAGTCCAGGTCGGTCTGCCAGTACTTGCCGTTCTTGATGAAGGGCTCGTCGAAAGCGCCCGGGTTGGCGTTGCCGGGCAGCAGGCAGCATATGGGCTGGTCCAGGCAGCTGCCCCACAGGTGCGGCGAGTTGTCGTACGCGCGCTGGCGCGTGAGGTGGTCCGCCACCACCTCGCCGGTCAGGTTCATCATGTAGGGATAGACGAAGAACATCGAAATCGCAATGCCGATGAGCGCGTTGCCGCCTGCCTTCAATCCGAAGCCGCGCAGGAAAAAGCCCGCGGGAAGGAGTATGGTGAGCATGCTGGACTTGACAAAGCACAGCAGGAACTCCTGCGCGTTCCACATCACCACCGCGGTGGTGATGAGCTGCATCATCACGCCGAGTATGTCCACCAGCGGCTTGAACATGGGCGCGAACTGGACGCCAAGCGTGATGAACACCGCGCCGGGCACCTTGAACTGGTGGTTGAGGTTGGTGAGGAAGCCCGTGAGCAGGTTGGCCGAGAGCATCATGCCGAAGTCGAACTGGACCGTGTTCTTGGTGAGCACCGCGTATGCGCGCGCCTTGTCCAGGTTCTCCATGCCATAAGGCCAGAGCGCGTAAAAGAGCGCGAGGAAGAGCCCGAGGAGCGCCGCAGTCTCCACCGCGCCCCAAAGCATGCCCTTGACGAACTCGTTGTACTTGGGCCCGCTGAACGCGCCGCCCAGCACCTGCCCTATCGCAGCCCACATCACCGAGAGCATGATTGCGATGAGGGACAGCCCCGACCACTCAAGCACGCTCACCGCGCCGTTGTTCGGGGCGCACGACATGAGCGTGCTTGAAGGGCTGAAGATGCCGTCTATGATGTTGGCTGGGTAAAGCCTGCCTGAAAGCAGCAGGAGCGCAAGCAGCGCAGCAAGCGCAATCGATATCTTGCTAATTTTCGCCAATCATATCAGCCTCGTTTGCGCGCAGGGCATAACGCGCACCATGCCGCATTGCAGCCTTGCCGGCCCCGCCTGCGCGCAGGGCATAGCGCGCACCATGCAAAGTTGCCGCATTGCAATCCATCATATCAGCCTCGAGAGCAGGGAAATCTCCACGTCGCCGCCTATCATGGGCGAGAGCACCTTGAACGCGGCAAGCGACGACATGAGCGCGAGGAACGGGACGAACACCGTGAAGACCATGAGGAATGCCAGGTTGGCTATCGGCCCCTTTTCCGAGAACGCGCCTATGGAGATGAACTTCCAGAACTGCTGGTACCACTTGCCGCCCTCGAAAGTGTTCCAGGAATTGCCGAACTTGTCGAACTCCGCCGCCGCGTCGGTGCGCTCCTGCACCGTGCTTTGGTTGCAGATGTCGATTTCCACCTTTGGCGCGTTCGGGTCGAAGACATCCTTGGCGCGCTGCTGCGGCGCAATCTGCTGCGACCCGTACAGCGGCAGGGGGGTGCCGGTCGCAGCCGAGGAGTCGTATGTCATGCCCACGTGCGACAGCGTCGCGGGGTTGCCCATGAAGCCCCACATGATGCCGTTGGCAAGCACGTAGAACATGGGGAACACCACGTAGAGCGCAAGCCCGAGCGCGACCAGCATGCCGCCGAGCTTCCTTGAGAAATAGAATATGCGCAGCACCAGGCCCATGGAAAGCATGACCGGGAAAAGCGGGTACCACAGGAAATCCAGGAAAATCTGCTGCGAGCGAAGGAGCATCATGGTCTTTATGGACATGTCGAACAGTAGCGAGAAGAATTCCGCGGCAATCTCAAGGCCTGCGAAGGGGTAGGTGGATTTCCCCGCGAGGAACTTGAGCACCATGGTCTTGCTGATGGACAGGTGCGAGAGGAATGCGAACATCCCGTAGTTGCTCAGGTCGGCGCTTGCGCTCTGCCTCGTGCTTTCATAGAGGACCTGCAGGTAGTCCGAGGCTATCTCAATGTGGCATGCCCTGCCGCGCGATTGGGTGCCGATGGGGGAGGCGCAGGCGGTCCCGGGCGCGCAGCACACCCCGTTGTTCACATAGTTCTGCCAGGTGGTGCCCCCGGCAAGCGAGAGCAGGTGGAGCCATGAGTCAATCGAGCCCACAAGCGCAATCACGGTGACGAGTATGAGCGCGGAGAAAAAGACCTGGCCGAGCTCGCGGATGACCCATGCCTTGAGCCTGTCGTCCGCCAGGAAGACCGCGGCCATGTAGGAAAGCGCAAGCAGCAGCACCATTATCGCCACCGCCACCCCTGCAATCAGGTCCCAGCCCATCATGCCTGTCTTTGATGCCGCTCCCGGGGGCGGGCTTGTGCAGCCGAAGCTGGCAAGGAGCAGAAGCAGGATGAGTGCGCATGCCAATAGGTTCTTGCCTGCCATAGGAATCAACTGAGCTTCTGGCTTATGAATTTGTTGAAGCTCTTGATAAATGCCACGGTGAGTATCATTGAGAGCGCAGGCAGGAAAACCGCCTGCAGCAGCAGGAAGGAAAGCGAGCGGATGGGGCTGAAAATCATGCTTGTCACGTCGAAAAGCCCGTCCTCGCTCACGAATGCGGTGAGCTTGGGAAGCCCCATGTCGTTTTTCATGAAATCCGAAACGTTCTTCTCGGTGGCATATGCATGCGGGATGAGCACGCCTTTCACTATCTGGGCGTGCATCACATAGCTGAACGGGAACACCACCTGGAAAGCGAGCGCGGTCGCGATGAGGAACGAGCCTGCGTCGCGCGTGGGAGGGAAGATGCGCAGCACCACGCCCATGGGCAGGACATAGGGCAGCATGGTCGCCTTGATGACCTGCAGCCCCACCTGCTGCACTATCAGGCTTGCGGTGAAGGGCGAGACCAGCATGAGCAGGAACTCCACCACCCGCTCTATCAGTATGAACGACGGGAATGCGGGCATCGCCACGCCCCACACCGAGGCTCCGTAGCGGAGCGTTATCGAGCCGACCCATTGCGAGAACAGGAGCAGCCCCTGGAGCTTCTTTATGGCCTGCAGCGCAACCTCGTTCGTCACATAGTTGAGGTAGCTGCTTGCCACGTCGAACGCGTCATTGCTTGTGCCTGAAACCTGGGAGGCGTACGCGGATGAAACCTGCTCGGAGAAGCAGGACGCGGAGAATATTGCTGCGAAAAGTATGAGCGAGACCGCGAGCTGGTAAGTTTCTATGGAGACGAAGGCCTCGTACTCGGGCTTCCTGAAGAACTGCGCAGCCATGTAGAACAGGGCGAGCAGCGATATCATGGTGGCGACGCCGGCACCCACCATGGCGCCCATGAGGCCGACCACCGAGTCGGGCGTGCACATTGCTGACAGAAGGTACATGGATACACCGTTCACCATCATGCGTTTCGTTCGATTGTTGCGTGCTACACTATACTATCTAACCGCTATACCAGCTTGGAAAGCCCGAATATGCGCGGCTCGCCCCCTATCAGTATGGCTATGTCCTTGAGCATGGTGAGGGACACCACCACGGTTATCACGGTGAACAGTAGCGCGAGCAGCGCGTACTGCCCCGCGTCCATCACCAGCATCTCGATTTCGGAAAACGTGGTCTTTGCCGCCGCCCCCACTGGCGCGAAGAACAGGGAGGTTGCGAACCTGGCTGCCGATATGCCGTGCCTCCCGAGCATGGTGCCAAGCCCGTCGTCCAGCTGCCCCTCTGCCTTGGTGGGCTCCACGCTGGTGGGCGTTCCCGAGAAATACATCTCCATCATGCGCTTGTCCTGCTCGGCCCCCAATGCGGAAAGTACCTTCTCGGAGTTGGTGGGGCTGTACTGGCCCTTGCAAAGCGAATACAGCGAATTGTATTCCGTGAAGTCGGTGAGCGGCACCACGCACTTGCCGGCCCTGCAGTCGAACGAGGCGCAGTCGTTGTCGGCCTGGCAGGTGTCGGCAATGCCCTTGCAGAGTATGCCCTGCGGGGCGTTCACCGTGCACGGGGGGGAGACGATGAGCAGCCATATCTGCTGGTTTATCAGTATGGACAGCGGGTAGACGAAATATGCCGCCACCACCACTGCGATTATTGTGGAGCCGGTCTTCCTGGAGAACGGGAAGGCGCGCAGCATCAGGCCGAACGGGAGGAACACGGAAAGCGCGGATTCCTCGATGAAATTCAGAAGCATGTTCTGCGCTGTGAAGGCGGCAAACACCGTGCCAAGCAGGTCCACTATGGTGGTGTGGGCCTGGGCAAGCGGCCCAAGGCTGATGAACGGCATGAACGCTATGTCCATGGGGAGTATCTTGAACGGCGAGGAGATGCTGGTGTAAAGCCCCGAGAGGAAGCCTGTGAACATCTGCGTAAGCATGAGCGAGGTGTAGCCCTTCATCAGGCGCGAGGAGATGATGCCGGGGAACAGGTCGGCCGGCACGCCCGCTGTGGGGTCGGTCCAGCCCGTGAAGGCGTGGCGGATGTTGCTGAGCTTCGGCCTGCAGCCCAGGAAATAGTTCGCAGAGCCGAACGCGATGTTGCCGTTCTTTGCGTACCAGGTGCCGGTCAGCGGGTCGAGCGCAACAGGCCCATAGGCATCCGGGGATTTCCATTCCTCGCAAAGCTCGGGCCCTGGGCTGCTTTGCGGCACTTCAGGCATGAAGCCGCGCGAAACCATGTCAAAAGGCCCGCCAGGAGTCACCATCACCATGAGGAGAAGGAGTATGACCGCGCTCACGCCAAGCTCATGGAGCTCCGCCTTGGCAAACCCCTTCAGGCTTGCCATGGACATGAATTCGCCTGCCATGTAGGAAAGCGCTATTATTGAGACTGCAAAGGCAAAGGCATTGAGCACGAAGCTGTTCGCAACC
>JBAZYD010000013.1:0-45094 GCA_041659465.1 Candidatus Micrarchaeia archaeon
CTACCTGTTCGGCAAGCGCCCGTTCTTCGAGTTCATGCTGCCAAGCGTGCTTCCGCTCATACTGATGTTCGTCTCGCTCTTCCTCGCCTCCACCTCGCTTGTGAAGGAGAAGCACTCAGGCACGCTCGCGCGCGTCTACACTTCCCAGGTTGACAGGTTCGAGATAGCGATTGTGAAGGTGCTGAGCTATTCCATCATACTCATTCCCGAAGCGCTGCTCCTCGCGCTCATCGCGTCGGTGTTCTACAACGCCTTTCCGGTGTCCGACATCAACATGTGGTTCTACGTGCTCCAGGCGCTTGCGCTCCTCATACTGGCATTTGTTTCCCTAGGCGTGCTGATTGCCATCTACTCCGAATCAGAAGCCACCGCGTTCCTCGCGTGCCTCGTGGTCGGGCTGCCGCTCCTGTTCGTGAGCGGGCTCCTGTTCCCGTTCGAGTTCATGCCGCCCCTTGTTGCGTCAATCGGCTTGAGCTCGCCCCTCACACAGGCGGTGGTGAGCATGCAGGCCACCCTCCTTTACCACTCCTCGCAGTTCGCAAGCTCGGTGGTGCTACTTCTCTACGCCGCGGCGTTCACCCTGCTCGCAGGGCTGTCGCTGAAAAAATAGAATGTATCCGTGCGGGCGTTTACCTTTGCAGAACCTGGTTCCTGCTTTTGCCGCAGGAGCACTTCCTTTTCATTGAGCTGTATTTATGCCAGCAGTATCCGCAGCAGTATGATTTCATCGTTCCACCTAAGCTTGCCAATGCCCCTTTCCGCCTGCAATTGCCGTTGAGAAGACAAACCGACGCTAATACGCCCCATAACCGTATTAAGCAGCCTGCCAAATGCCTGGAATCTGCTGCCTTGGCATTCCCTGCCGGCATGCGCCCTGCCCTGCACCTGAAATCCTGTCAAAAGCAATTTAAAGCCCCTCGGGGAAGATGCTTTCGGTGGTTTGGATGAAACAGATTGTTTTCACATTGCTCGTATCCGCGCTCCTTCTTCTAGGGTGCGCAGGTTATTCCAGCCCTCCGCCATCGGCAAACGGGCAGCAGCCGCCTGCAGGCTCAAACCAGCAGCCTGCCGCTTCGCCGCCTGCGCCGCCCGGCAGCAACAACCCGACGGGGCCGGTTGCTTGCTCGATGGAGGCAAAGATATGCCCTGACGGCACCCCAGTCGGGAGGACCGGGCCGAATTGCGAGTTTGCGGCATGCCCGCCGTCCGGCAACAATTCGCCGCCGCCTGCCCCTCCGCCCCCTGCGCCCGGAACAGCGCCAGTGGCATCAGTGGAAATAAGCGGCTTTGCATTCAGCCCATCAGCGCTGGCCGTGGCAAAAGGCACGACAGTGACCTGGACAAACAACGACGCCGTTGGGCACACAATCACTTCCAGCTCGTTCAATTCAGGCACCATGGGCAGCGGCGGCACCTTCAGCTTCACATTCACACAGGACGGGACGTATGACTACATCTGCAGCATACACCCATCCATGAAAGGCAAAATCACGGTGACGGGCTGATGCAATGGCAATCGGATTCCGGTGATGGCGATAAGCATCCGCGGCCCGCCCAAGGCGCCGTCCGAAATAGGATAACGCAGCCGCTGCGCCATTTTCCCTCAAACTTCGAAGTTAGCCGGTTTCCCCATCCAGGCGGCTGCGCCGCCTGTCTCCCCAACTGCACGGCAGTTGAGGAACGGCCCGTGCCACTATTTTCCCTCACTCCTCAAAGTTTGCAGGCTTGCCCAAAGGCCCGTGCCACCATTTCCTCTCGAACTCCAGCCCCATTGCCTTAAGCTCGGCGCGGAGTTTTCCATCCTCCTCGTACAGCTCGAACAGGCGCTTTTTTATCCTCAAGTAGCTTTCCAGCTCCGCGCCCGATAGCTTTCGCTTTGCCTTTTCCATGAACGCCACCCGTCATTTCATGCGCAGATAAGGATTTAGGATTATTGGTTTGCGGGTTTCAGCAAAGGCAGAATGGGCAAGCACGGACAACCCCGGCATAGGAGGACAAGTTTCCCGAGAAATTTGTCCGCATAATTGCCAACTAGGCGATGCCCGCCCTACGCCCAAGAAATGCGTGCAGTATTATAAATCAGGGCTGCCATCATCCCTTCCGGTGATTGGGATGGCAGGCAAGAACGTTTCACATGAATACGGGCCGATAGCGTTCGCCATAATGGTGGCGGCACTCATCTTTTCCGCGGCATTCTATTTCTCGCCGCCCAAGGCTTCCATCAGCTATTCGCCTGCCGAGTCGTTCAACTATTCGCTGACCAAATTCTCGACATTGGCAGACCAGCCCCGCCTGATTTATGCCAGCGCGGAGGCGAGCAAGGATGTCGAGCCTGACAAGGCCGAAGTGGTCCTGTCAGTGGTGAGCAACGGGACCGACCCTGCCGCCATACAGATTGAGAACGACGCGCGCACACGCAAGGTGAAGGTCGCCGTGCTGGCGCTTGGCGTGCCCGAGGCGAACATAAAGACGGTGGGCTATGACCTTCAGCGCAGGTACGAGTACAACAAGACATCCAACTCCTACGAGACCACTGGCTACATCCTCACCAACAGCATGCACGTGACAAGCTATGACGTCTCGCTTGCAGGCAAGATTGTGAAGTCCGCGGTGTCCGAAGGCGCAAACGAGGTCACAAGCATAAGCTTCGGGCTTACCGACCCTGCCAGGAAGGCGGCTTACTCGCAGCTCCTCAGCCAGGCGTCCCAGGAGGCAAAAGACAAGGCAGGCATAATGGCATCTGCAACCGGCGTGAAAATAATTGCCTTAAACACCATGAGCGAGGGCTACAGCATCTCCCAGGTGCTGACAAGCTACAGGGACGCTGTGTCAGGCGCGCTGCCCGCGCCCCAGGACGTCTCTATTTCCGCAGGGCTTGTGAAAGTGACCGCCACGGTGAATGCTGGGTACGAAATAGAATAAAAAGAACACAGCCGGCCATGCCCACAGCTGCATGCATGCAATGCTCTTGTTGCTGGCAGGCAGGATTCGTATCCATCACTCAAAAGCCGGCTCAAGGCTGTCGGCTTTTGACCTGGCTTCCGCCTCCATCAGCCGCTTTTCCTCCTGGAACGTATGCAGCCGGGGCTGCAAGTCCCGCGCGTGCTTGAAGGCCTTCTTGGCGCCAGAGATATCCCCGGAGCGCAATTTTGCCCGCCCTGATTGGAAAAGCAGGTCGGGGTTGCCGTCAATATATCCCCCAAGCTGGCCAAAATCAGAGGCTGCTCCCGGATAATCCCCTGTTTGAAGCTTGATTTGCGCCCGTTTGGCCAGGACGTCCTTGTCGCCGCCAAATTTCAGTATGTAATCGTAATCGGCGACGGCCCTATCATATTTTCTTGCCCAGGCATATGCCTTGGCCCTTTTGAGCCTGTCCGATTTCTCCTGGGGCGGCAGAACATGCCTTCCGCCCTGCGCCTTGATTGCCTTTGAATAGTCTTCAATGGCCAACTTGGGCTGGCCAGTTTCATAATAGAGGTCGCCACGCTTGGAATATATCCTCGGGTCGCCTTCGCCGGAAGATATCGCTTCGCTGAAGCTGATGATGGCTCCCGGGTAATCGTCCATTTTGATGCTGATGCCGCCGCGGAACACGTACATGTCTGCAAGCGAGGCGGCTTTGCCCTGGGAATGGGATGAAAATTTCGAATCGCTCATAGGCATGTAGTAATTCCTGCCTGTATTCCAGAAGAAGCGCTCATCCCTTTGCCCTGCGCCGCCCCACTGCCCGGACAGGGAAAGCATCTCGTTGTCCCTTTTCTTGTGGAAGATTGCAAAATTGCATTCGGCTATCGCCCCCCTGTAGTCGTCCACGATGTACTTTATCTTTGCGCGGAGCATGTACATCTTGGCTATCAGCCAATCCTCCTTTTCAAGCCTGATTGCTGAATTGAGGTCTGCAAGCGCGCCGTCATAATCGCGCATTGCCAGCTTCAAATCAGCCCGGGAGGCATAATAGCCGCCGCACAGCGGATCAAGCTGCATCGCCTTGGCATAATCCGCCATTGCCATCTCGAATCGCGTGCCGGAATGGCCATCCTGCCCCTTGCCGACCGCGATGACTTCATAAAGGGCGCAACCCGGCGGCTTTGCGGGGTTCGGGCGGTCGAACGATTCTGACTTGACGCCTACGCTATCGTAAAGCGCATTGGCCATTGAAGCCTTTCCGCTGCTTTCCAGCTCTGAAAGCTGGTATCCTATCCTGGTGTTTGCCACTGCCCGCATCGCATAGTGGCTTGCGCTTGCCGGTACGCGCATGATGGCGGAGTCGATGTCAGGGATGGCCAGCTTGTAAAGCCCGAGGTTGAACTTGGCATCCCCCCTGCTCATATATTCAAAATCGCCGGGGTTTTTCATGATTACATTGTCATAATCCGCAAATGATTCGGTGAATTGGCCCAGCACCAGCTCGTAAAAGGCGCGGTAGGAATGGAACCAGCCGACATCCTGCTTTTGTATCGCCGCATCCATCTCATTTTTTGCGCCCAGGAAATTCCAGGCGTTGGAATATACCTCGGCCTGGGCGATGTTGGCATAAATCAGCGGGAGCTTGTCAAAGGTGACCTCGCCGTCGATGTACGTGTATCTTTTCCTGACCTCGCCTGCCGAGCGGTAGAACCGGCTGCTGCAGGTGGTTTCAATGTACAATGCCGTTGTGTCGGCATCAGGGGCCAGCCTCAGCCCCAGGATCGCGTGGTGGTCGAGAAAGACAGCCGTAGGGTAAAGCTTGAAATTTGCATATATGCCCCCGCCCACAAACACGCTCAGGTCGCAATCTATGCTGTCCTTGTTTATCCCGACGGAAAGCCACTGCTGTTCCCCGTACTTGAATTTCGTCCACACCTTGCCGGAGATGAATCTCCAGCTGTCAATCAGGGCGCTTTGGGAAAGATCGCCGCCAAAGCCGGTCTGGGCAAGCTTGCCGGAGACATCCCAGACAAAAGCCTGCTCCATCTTTTTGGTGTCATCATATTTGCCAGGTGGCATGAGGTTCTTGCTTCGCTCGGTTTCTATCAATTCGCCACCCGGCGTGGGCTGCCTGAAAAAGAGCGAATTGGCGTTTTGGGCCTTGGAAAAGATTGGCGCAAGCGATGCCATTATCATAACAATAGCGGTGCCGCGCAATAGTTTCTTCACGAATATCCCCAATTTATAATAATATCCATTAAGTGTTATGTTGAGTTTATAAATGTAACTTGTTGTTTTTATCAGGCGACCCAGTCTTAAATATGCCATTTGCCAGCGCGCGCCGCCGTCTTTCCTAAGCCAGAACTTTCCCCAGGACAAAGAAGCACGCCGCGCCCACGAGCGCGCTGAAAGGTATGGTGATAATCCATGCCATCACAATATTCCTGCTCAATCCCCACCGCACGCTTCGCGCGCCCTTTGTCGCGCCCACGCCCATTATGCCGCCTGCAATCGCGTGCGTGGTGCTGACCGGGATGCCGAAGTGCGCCATGCCCACGAGCACCACGCCGCCAGCGGTCTCCGCGCAAAAGCCCTGGTAAGGCCTAAGCTTGGTGATCTTGTGCGCCATTGTCTTCACAATCCTCCAGCCGCCCAGCGCAGTCCCCAGGCTGATTGAAACCTGGCATGCCACAATCACCCAAAGGGGAACGGCAAAAGTTGTCAGGAACCCGCCCACCACCAGGAGAATGGTGATTATGCCCATGGTTTTCTGCGCGTCGTTGGTGCCGTGCGTGACTGAATAGAAGAACGCCGAGAATATCTGCAGCTTGCGGAACCAGCCGTTTACTTTTTCAGGCGCGCTTTTCCTGAAAGTCCTCATCACCAGGAGCGCAAGCAGCAGCGAGGCGGCAAATCCCAGGAGGGGGGACACCACCATGAAAACCAATACCTTGGCGATTCCGTCAGCAATCAGGAAAGACGGGCCCACTGCCGCCATTGCAGCGCCTATCAGGCCCCCTATGAGCGCGTGGCTGGAAGAAACCGGGATGCCAAAATACCAGGTAATGACATTCCACACTATTGCACCAACAAGCGCGGATAGTATCATGACAATAAACTCCTGCTGCGGCACCACTGATTGGATTCCCGTGCTGTTGATGATGCCCGTGCCAATGGTGGCCGCGATTGCAGTCCCGAAAAATATGGGGCCTATCAGGTTGCCAAACGCCGCCATGGAGACTGCCTGCGAGGGCGTCATCACGCGGGTTGCCACCACGGTGGAAATGGCATTGGCGCTGTCGTGGAAGCCGTTGAGGAAGTCGAACACCAGCGCCAGGAATATGGTCAGGACGAGAAGTTCAATCATAGATAAACCTGGCGTGTTTCATTGCAATATCGGATATGCCGGCGGCAATGCTCAATACCCAAACCTGCACATGTTTCGTTATAATATGGCTTGACCCGTTCATGGCCTGCCCTACGCGTGCTTCATCACGATGTCGGATATGTGGTGCGCGGTCTTTTCCGCCTTGTCCACCGCATTCTCCAGGCAGTCCAGTATTTCCTTTTGCTTCAGCACCTCGATGGCGTCCTTCTTTGTGAATAGCTCCGCAAGCGCAGACGTGTACACTTCGTCGGCCTCTGCCTCCAGGCTCTTGATTTCCGCGAAATGGCTGGAGACCTTCTCATACGTCCTTGCGCTGTTTATGGCGGAAACCGCGCTCTTGAGCTCCTTGGTCTGCCTTGCCAGTATGGCTGCCAGCCTTGCCATGGCCGGCGTCGGCTGCTTCACTTTGTATATTATGAGCAGGTGCGCGGCATGGTCTGCCAGGTCTAGCACATCGTCAAGCGAGGACGCGAGCGCCGCAATGTCGCTGTGGTCTATCGGGACGATAAAGGTCTTGTTCAGGGAGACATAGATTTCGCGCATCAGCAGGTCGCCGTCGCTCTCAAGCTCCCTTATCCTCGCGGCTTTTGCCGTTACGCCGCGGTAGTCCCTGAAAATCCCGGAAAGCTCATGCGCGCCGTCGTTTGCTATCTTTGCCTGCTTTTCCATGAGCTCGAAAAATAGCGTGTCCTGCGGAACCAAAAAATTCCTAAGCTTTGTCAAGGGCATCCCAAAACCTCCCGTTCTCTAAGCTCCCACAACTGCAACAAATGGGAAGAATAACTTTAAGAAGGTTATTCGGAGCCATCTGCAAAGCCGGTGCATAATCTTTTATAGGATGCATTCGGATTGCCTATGGGTGGTTTGATGTCCCGTCTTGTCCTGCTGCTTGCGCTTTCATCAGCGCTTGCGCTGCTTCTGCTTTCAGGGTGCGCCTCTGCCCCGCAGGAAGGCGGAAAGCCTGCCGCGGCTGCTGGCGATACATCCGCCCCATCAGGAATCGTTTTCAGCGATGATTACGGGAACGAGGTGTCAGCCCTCCCTGCCGCATACGCAGGCGAGCAGTATTTCTCCTCCATCTATCCCGGCGCCGGTGATTACCCATTTGAATGCACCCTTGCGCAGGGCTCGAACCTCCCGGGCCAACTCGCGTTTGCCAGCGGCACGTGCGAGCTTTCCGGCAGGGCGCCGCTCCTCTCCGCGGGCAGCACAAGGGCGGCATACCCGTTCACTTTCAGCATAAGAGACGCGAATGGCGCAAGCTTCGGGCCGTTCACAGCCACGCTTGAGGTCGTGCCTATGCCGCCCTACTTTGGGATGACGAATTACCCCGGGCCTGCGCGGATAGGCGCGCCTTACTCTCACGACTTCTGCCACCCTGCGTCCGAAAGTCCGCTCAACTGCGGGCACACGCCTTCCTCAGACGACCCGAGCGGCGGCGTGCCCCCATACACTTTCACCGCCTCGCGATTGCCCCTTGGGCTCATCATGCGCTCCGACGGGCATTTGAGCGGCACTGTGCCCAAGGGCGCCAGCACAGGCAGGCAGGAGTTCGAGGTGTGCGCTGCGGACAGCACTGGCGCCGAGGCTTGCAGCAATGCCTCCATACTGCTTTTGGCTCCTGCGGAAAAGTGGGCAGGCACGCTTAGCGGGAAAAACGCCAATACCGCGGACTCCAACCTGGTGTCTGCGGGGACAAGCTGGAAATACGACGGCACGCTCGAATTCGAGTTTCCCGCCAGCCTGGTTTCAATGATGCGCGCCAGCGAAATCGACATCCAAACCGGCAACGGGACATTAAGCGGCACGCAGACCATACTCTCGCAATCGAAATTCGGCACAGGCGTGATGAAATTGACCGGCGGCTCTGTCCCCAGCACCCCTGTGGAGGTCGAGGCGTTTGGCGGCGGCACCCGCCAGTTCATCGAGATAACCGCGCCCGTTGGCTCGAACTTCCTGAACGGGTATGTGGAAACTTACCACAATGACGGGGCGCTTTTGAGCAGGTCTGGCTTTTTCACTGACAAAATTTCCCTTACGGTGACATCGGTGACGGACAGCACCATCTCAGGCACGTGGTTGTTCTCGGAGCAGTACGACACAAGGCCGCGTGGCTACGGCGGCGTATACATACAGACAACCTCGTTCACGCTGAACAAGGTGGAATGAATTCGACCGAAGGCGCCCCGCTGCAAGCAGCGGGGTATCATCGCCATTCGGTCGAAATATTGCCAGTTGGGTCCGCCGCAAGCGGCGGGGTATCGCCCAACTGGCAATGAACTGAGATTGGAGGAATTGCATATGGGTGGTTTGATAAAAGGAGTTATTCCGGTTTCAATGCTTGTGGCGATTCTTCTCCTGCTGGCCGGCTGCACAGGCTCGCAGCCAAACAATCCGCAAGCGCCTGCCGCGCAGCCATCCGGCCCCAATCCGCAGCCAACCGCGCCCAATCCAGGGCCAGCCGCCGCCCCTGGCTGCCCCTTGCAATATGAAGGAACATACAAAGGCGTGATGGCCGACTCGGGCGATCTGGATGTCAACCGCCCGGACAGCAAGGGCAATTACCACTCGACGCAAAATCCGTTCACGGCATCATACGATTTTGAAATGACCCTGAAATGCGGCGCTCAATTCAAAGACGATGCCACTGGTGTGGTGATAGCCTATATTTTCAACATAACGCACGTGAAGGCGTCCCACCCGCTTTTCGATTGCGCCGACGGATGCACGCCGATTACAAGCAAGTTGGGGGAAGGGAGCTTTGTATATATAGCAAACAACGGTTCCGGCAGCATGACGCTGACCTTCCCGAACGGGATGTATGGCATCGCGGATGTGAGCGGCCTGCAGGCCAGCCCTGACGGAAAGACGATTGATGTGTTCATTGCCGGCAACACGCAAATCGGCGAGACCATCGGCCATGGGGCGGATAGCCAAGGCAACTACGTATTCGTCGAAACCTACAACTGCGAGCATTACGGGGGCGAAGGCTGGTGCGGCTTACGTACCCTGCTCCCGAACACGATAACGCTGACAAAGGTAAGCTGATTGGCGTATCATTTCCATTGCTTTTTTGCGTTTTCCCTATCCCAGCGGCTGCACCCGTGCAGCCATTCCCTTATATGTCGTATTTGGCTGGGCTGCCAGGCTTGGAAGCACTGGGAATATTCCCGTATTGCCGCGCACAGCGCATCCTATCCGAATACCGCCACTTCTGCCCATGCCGAATTGTGGGTGTAGCCCGGCGCAGTCTGGTACACGACTATGCGCCACATGTGCCTGTCCGGCGCAACCCAATACGAATCCTGCCCGGGGCATCCTTGCAGTTCTGCGAGCCTGGAGCCGCCATTGCCGTAAATCCCGATGATTGCGCAAGAAACGCGCCCTGCTCCGCCGGCAAGGGAAAGGTCTTCCACAACCAGCGTATAGTTGCCGAACTTCAGCCCGGCAATGCTGGCTGTCAGGTTTGCCGCGCCTGCGTTTTGCGCCCCTGAGGCGTTTTGGGGCCGGCCTGCCATGCTGTTGCCAATCGCATTCTCCAGCCACCCAGCAGCCTGCTCGTAAGTTTCAGGGGGCGCCAGTGCGTGCCCGCCTGAAAACTCCAGCCATCCTGTTTTCCAGCCAAGCTTTTCCAGGTAAGCCTTGTCATCTTTCATGTCATCATATCGAAAATCGGTCGGGCTGGCAATGAAAAGCACCGTTTTGTTGTGCGGATAATAGCTGGTGTAGTTCAGGAAGCCCCTGTTGATTATCCCGCAGTTCGTGACCACTGCCGCGACCTTACCGGGGCTTCCGAACGCGAATGCATGGGATACCTGCCCCCCGCCGGAAAAACCTGTGAAAACTAGCTTGGGGCGCGCATAGCCCAGGCTTGCAGCGGCATTTGCAATGTCCGCGAAAGTGTCGCTGTTGAATGACATTGGCAGGTCGTCGCCATTGTGGAAAGTTTTTGAGGCAAAGACGGGCCAGCCGCGCTTTTCAGATGCCGCCTGCCACGCGCCCACCATCGCGCGCGCATCCCCGCTGGGCGAAAACGCAACTATGACGATTGAATCGTTCAGCGCATTTGGCTTGGAAGGCACATGGAGCAGGTAAGTGCCGTACTCTGTTGTTTTGCCGGCAGCACCTGGCACAGCTGGCGTTGGCACATCCAAGGCAGGCGGATTGCCTGCAGCCGCTTCAGGAACATCCTTGCTCGGCTGGCTTGCGTTGCTTGCAGGCTTTTCCGGCAAAGCCGAAGATTGCGCACCGGAGGCAGCGCCAGCCTGCGCGCCCTGCTGTGCCGGTGTCTGCCCTGCGCACCCATAGGCGAGAAGAAGCATCGCGCATGCAAACAGCAGGAGTGCAAACCTCATGCAGCACATTCACAAGAAAGAAGTAAAAACCCATTCACATCTTCTTGGGCTGCAGCATGCTTGCGCGGGTTCCCTCCGAGTCTCGGAAAGACACCCATCTGCCCACGCCAGGTATGATTTCAGGCTTGTTCATCATCTTGCCGCCCGCATCTTCCACCTTTTTCATTGCAGCCTCCAAATCCTCAACAGCAATGACCACCGAAGGGGCGTGCGAGCTTTTGTCTTTTGTTTTCTGGTAAAATCCCCCGTTTATCGTCCCAGGCGTCTTTACCATCCTGTCCTTGCCGGTTTCGGAAGTATAGGCAACCACATAGTTGCCCATGTCCGCCCCGAGCTTGTTCATCTTCCACCCGAATGCCTTCTCATAGAACTTCACCGCCCTGTCGCGGTTCTCGTAGGGCATCTCGAAATGCACCACCGGGTTGTACTTGTTTGCCATTATTCCCACCTCCAATTTTATCCCTTAGCTGCCTGCTTGAACTTGGCAATGTCCAGCTTCTTCATTTTCAGCATGGCTTTCATAACCCTTGCCGATTTTTCCTTGTCCTTGCTGGCAAGCAGCTTGTCCAGGATGGAGGGCACTATCTGCCAGGTCAGCCCGAATTTGTCTGTGAGCCAGCCGCATTCAATTTCCTGCCCGCCCTGCGTGAGCTTCTTCCAGTAGTAGTCTATTTCCTTCTGGGTTTTGCAATATACCATCAGCGAAATGGCAGGCGAAAACTTGAACTCCGGGCCGCCGTTCAGCGCCATGAACTCCCGCCCGTTGAGCCGAAAGGTAATGGCAAGCACCTCTCCCTTCTTTCTTCCGGATGCCATGGCGCTGGATTCGTCATGGTATAAAACCGAGGTTATTTTGGCTCCCTTGAAAACCGAGGCATAAAAGCGCACAGCCTCCTTTGCATTGCCGTCAAACCACAAGCAATCCATTATTTTTTCCATTTATCCACCTCATTTTTTCTTCCCTTTCTTCTGCGCCGCCCGGTATCCCTTCATATCCATGAAAAAGAATTCCCAGTTGTGCCCGTCAGGGTCGTAGAAGCTCGTGCCGTACATCCAGCCATAGTCATAGGGCTTCCTTGCCTCGCGCGCGCCTGCGGCAAGCGCCTTTGCCGTCAATTTGCGCACTTCAGACTTGCTTCCCAGCTGCAGCGCGGTTATGGCCTCGATGCCCTTTTTCGTGTTGCAGACGCCCTTCTTGATGAATGACTTGAAGAACTTCTCGGTAAGAAGCATTGCGAACATGTTCCTGCCAAGCACCAGGCACGTGGCATTCTCATCGGTAAATTCCTTGTCGAACTTGAAGCCGATTGCTCGCCAGAATTTCATTGCCCTTGCCAGGCTCTTCACAGGCAGATTTACGAACATTTGCTTTGCCATTGCAATCCCCTCCGTGCTAAAGCCTCTTTTGCCAAGCTATAAAAACAAGATTTGAACGGGAATGAGTAGCGGCCAGTGTCCCATTCCTGCGTAGGCAGTTCATTAAGCTTTTTATCCGCGGATTGCCCGCATGGAGGTGTTTCCCATGCCAGCAAAAAACAAGCCGATAAAGGAGCTTTCCATGGCGCGCACGCTTGATGCGCCGATAGATGCCGTATGGAAGGCTTGTACCACGCCCAAGCTCTTTTCGAAATGGTGGGCGCCGAAAATGTTCGCCATCCCGGAGTGCAAGCTGGATGTGAGGAAAGGCGGCGCCATGCGCGTGGTCATGCACGGGCCTGCAGGCACTGCCTTTGACATGGACATGCCTGTGAAGGGCGAGTACAAAGAGGTTGCTGCGCCGCACAGGCTTGCATTCATCAATTCGCCGCTCGATGGGAACGGATTGCCGCTTTTCGAGGTATTGGAGACTGTGGAGCTTGAGGAACAGGGCGGCAAGACGAAAATGTCACTGAATGCAAAAGTGGTGAGAATGTTCATCCCTAAAGAGCAGGCTGCACCATACCTTGGTGGGATGGACCAGGGCTTTGCCGAGAGCATGGAGAATCTCGAGGATTTGCTCAACGGAAAGAATAGGTGAAAGCTATGCCAATGAAAAAGAGCGGTTCCCAGGGCGCAGAATCCGCATCCCGGCTTATTGACGCAAGAATCCAGTCGCTTGGCGGCTGGCGCGGAGAGATGCTCTCCTGCCTCCGCGCGCTTATCAAGCAAGCCGACACGAATGCCATTGAGGAATGGAAATGGGATGTGCCCGTGTGGTCCCACAACGGGCTGATCTGCACCGGCGAGGCATACAAGAGCGTGGTGAAGATGACATTCGCCAAGGGCGCCTCTTTGGATGACCCGTCACGCCTCTTCAATTCCAGCCTCGAAGGCAAGGTAAGGCGCGCAATTGATTTCCATGAAGGCGACAAGGTCAACGAAAAGGCCCTGATGGCGCTTATCCGCGCCGCAGTGGCAAAAAACACTTCAACAAAATCAAACAGCAAAAAAGATTGATTTTAAACAAAAAACAAGAATACGGGGGATTGCCATGAGCAAAGAAAATGCTGAACATGAGACGAAAGGCGTTGCAGTGAAGTTGCTTGCAACAATTGACCTTGGCCCTGAAATCAAGGGCATGGATGGGCGCAAACTCCGGATGCGCTTGGTGACCTTCGAGCCTGGCAGCGTCTTCGGCCCGGTTCACGACCATAAAGGCAGGCCGGGCACTGTCTACATACTGCAAGGGACGATCACTGACCATCGGGACGGAATCTCCGCGGACTACGGGCCAGGGCTTGGCTGGCCAGAGGACAGGAACACCACGCACTGGCTTGAGAACAAGGGGTCGATTCCCGCTGTGGAGATATCGGTCGATATAATATGAGACGGGCAAGCCGCAGCTGTCCGCAAAAGGCGCAAAAACCCGCTCGGATGGGCGATGCCATTTATAGCCAGCGCCGTACTTTCTTTTTATACTTCCCGTACTTCTCCCCGAATATTTTTTCCAGTTTCCGTTCTTCATTTGGGATGAATAATGCCCCAATTGTCATTACGAACAGAACTGGAAAAACAAAGGCAGCCCACGTTCCCAGCAACACGGCAACGCCCAACAGTATGCTTGCCATTCCCAGGTACATGGGGTTGCGGCTTATGCGAAAGGGGCCATCTGTCACGAGCGACGTGGGCACCTCGTAAGGCGACAATGTTGTTTTGCCCTTTAAGAATAATGCGCGGCCCCAGAGCGCCATAACCAACCCAAAGCCGATGATTATTGCCCCGAAATACATGTATGGGGCATAAAGGGCGGCTGGGGCGGGGAATGCGAAACTCAGCAAAATGGAAAGGATGAGCAGGATTATGAAATAGGTTTGCCCGTCTGCCATTTCTCCACCAATGGCATATGCGCGAAAAGGCGTAAAAAGCCTACCAAACGCCAGGCACCAGCCTGCACTTCACTTTCCTGCAATACCCGCTGTATCCTTTCAGCCCTTTCTTCAGGACTTTTTCCTCGTTTCTTATTCTATAAACAAGCAGCGGAATCATCAGCAAAAACGGCCAGATAGCAACATACGAGCCCAAGGCAATGGGCGTTGCCAGGTACATCAGCAGCGTGCCCGCATACATGGGGTGCCTGACAACTGAATAGGGGCCGGTTGCCACCACCTTCTGCCCCTTTTCCACCCTTATCGTCCTGCCTGCATAGCTGTTCTCCTTGAAAACGAGGAAAACAAGCGCATAGCCTAGCAGCACTATCGCATCTGCTGCCAAAACAAGCTCGAACGGCACACTTGACCAGCCGAACCTCCTGTCAAGGCCAGGGAGCAAAAAGCCGATGGCGAATATCACGCCGCCCAGCTTCACAAGAAGCTGCTGCTCCTTTTCCTTTTCCCGCATCTTGAACCTTCTCTCAATAAACGCCGGGTCTTTTGCCAAGAAATAAATGCCGACGAACACCACAGGGACAAAAACCACAGCCATATACGCCCACGCCTGCCAATACTCTAACGTTCCTGCAGGCACGAACAGCATGGCGCCGACAACAGCCAGCGCTGCAAAAAACATCAGCAGGGCTTTCAAACAGATGTCCATGCACTGATTGCTCGCAAAAAGCGTAAAAAGCCGTCGCACATGTAAAGTTAACTTGACATAGTATTTTAAATCTATGTAAACAATACTTGACATGCACGAGGGCGCCATTTTCTTGGCGCAAGAAGGTGGTAATATGTTCGGGAATCCAAAATGGTTCGAGAGGCGCAAATACAGCGGCTGGGGGCTCACGCCAAAAACGCGCGAAGGGTGGCTTTACATCGGGGCAATCATCCTTCCGCTGGCACTCTTCCAGGCGCTGCCCTTCTGGAGCGCAAGCGAGCGCATGCTTGCCACTGCCGGCTGGGCCGCATTCGTCGCATTTGACGTGCTTGACATAATGCTCCGCATGAAAAAGGACGAGCGCGAAACGCTGCACGAGGCGATTGCCGAGAGGAATGCCGCGTGGGTGATGGTGGTTGCGCTTGCACTGGGCATCCTCTGCCAGGCAGTATCCGGCGCGCTCTCTGGCGCTCTTTACATCGACCCTGTGCTGATATTTGTGCTGTTTGCGGGGCTTGCCGCAAAAGCAATCACGAATTGGAAGCTTTCCAGGGAGAACTAAAATATGAAAAACAACATAAGCGGCTCGCGCAAGAGGCTGGGGCTCACTCAGGAGCAGCTTGCCGAAAAGTGCGACGTTTCGCGCCAGACCATAATCGCAATCGAGCAGGGCAGGTTCAACCCTTCATTGCCCCTTGCCTTTGCAATCACGCGCGCCCTCAAGGCAAAAAAAATAGAGGATGTTTTCGAGGGTTAGCGCTATCCCTTCCCGGCCAGATGGCGCGCAGTGTTCACGTTCCTCACAGTCATGAGCTTGTAAAGTGGGCTGCCGATGAGCTTGTTGATCTGGCTCTTGCTGTAGTCCTTCCGCAAGACATTCCAGAAAAGCGCGCCCTTCGCATAGCGGATGTCGATAAACTCCCTTTTCGCCGGAATCTTTGCAATGGTTTCCTTCGAGTCTATTCCATCGAACAAATAGGCCACGTCCGTCTTCTGCTCAGAATCGTTCTTCCATGCGGAGGGAATCGCTCTTGAATGCTTTGCATCTGCTTCCCTGTTTTCACAAGTACGCCTACCTCGAACCCGAACCCCTTTTTCAGGGCGGATGCGATTTCCTCGCTCATCGCGCGCTGTTTCCTGCTTGAATCGAATATCACATTCCCAGAATTGATGTAGGTGGACACATTGGTGCAGCCCAAGGACTCGAAAAGCGCCTTGAGCCTCTTCATCTCGACCTTGCGGTTCCCACCGACATTGATCCCGCGCAGCAGGGCGACGTATTCCATAGGCTAGCCAACGGAATGAAGGTTAAAAAATGGCTCGCCCGATGCCCGCAGCTACGCCAAGGACACGTCCGCAGTCCAAACGCATTTAAACTGTTATTATCACGAAAAGATACGGTGGGCACATGGTGGAAATAGGTTCGATTTTAATATGCAAAAGCGGCGAGAAGTTCAAAGTAGCCGCCACAGTGGAAAAGGGAGGCCTTACCATCCCAGAATTGTTCGAGAAACGGCTCCTTGAAAAGCTCCCTGCGTTTTCGCAGCTTGCGCAATTTCCTGGAAGTGCACGTTCGGGCCGGCTCGTGTCCAGGACAATGGGCGCATTCACCAACTTTACTCCGCTTTGCAGCCAGCCGACTGAAAACGGAAAAGTATTCATCGAAGGGAAGAATTTATTTGCCAGCATCCGCTTTGGCGGCTTCACGCTTGACACCCTTCGGAAAGCAGGCATAAATGTGGAAACCCATGACGTTTTCCTTGCAGTGGATGAAGGATATTCCATTGTGGATGCAAAGCGAAGCGGGATGGATTTGCAATACACCATACTATTCAACGACATGCCTCCCGAACAGCTCTCAAAACTCCTTCATGCGTCCTATGGTGTTGCGTCCGGCAACACCCTATTGAGGCTGGAAAACAATCAGATGCGCGCCATCGATTCCAGCAGGGCGCAGACAGCCGAGATTGCCGACAAAGGCGTGCTCAAGGATGGCGTGTTCGCCACCAATTATGGCGTGCCCGGCCCGTTCACAATCGACGCCTTAACCGGCTATGGGCTCCATGGCTGGTTGGCGGAAATCGGCACGTATCGCGGGCATGGATATGGCTATGCGCTCAGAGTGGAGTGAATTGCCGGTCTCGCCTGCCGCATGAAAATTAAAAAATGGTTCGACTCCCGGCGAGGCAAGATGCCGCCGGCACGCCGCGACTGCGAGCAAAAAGCGTAAAAAGGCGCAGCGCAAGCGCGATTACGAAGCCCTCTGCGCGCTGTTGGGCGAGTGCGTGGGAAAGGAGATATGCGCCTGAACTGGCGTCTCTTCTTCACTTCTTTTCCTTCCATCCCCCTCTCTTCGCCAGCCCCACGGCAATGAAAACCAGCCCGAAAAACCAGATTTCGGGAATATTCGTGGGGAGCCCTATCACGAGCCAGATCAGCCCGGTGTAGAAAAGGGTCCTATAGTCCAGCAAAGGCCTCTTGCCCCTATTCCAGCGCCAGTAAGCCACAGCGAGCATCAAGACCAGGACCGCTACGGCAAGGAGCAACCACATCTGGGAATCGGCCATCGAACCACCAAGGCAATTACTCGCAAAAGGCGTAAAAACCCGAGCGGAAGGGAGGATGCCATCGCCTAATCCCAATCTTCGCAGCTCGCCCGCTCCTCTTCTTCCTGCTTTTTGCTGTCAGCCATGGCGGCTTCGGCAGCCTCTTCCATTGCCAGCTCTTCCAATGCCTTGGCCTTCTTTTTCTCGGGTTCCTTGTCGGGGTTCATGCCATTCACCGCTTGCTCTTGTCCAGCTGGCTGCGAACCAGGCTTACCAAGTGAAGGAATATACATATTGCACTTGCGCTCCAAAGGTATAAACATGCCACTGGAACCATACAGTTGTGCTGCGCTCTTTTTCGTCGCAACGAAAAAGGCGCCCCTTTTTGCTGTGCAAAAAGTGGGCGGCACAACTTATGGACAAGTCGTCCGCAAGACGACTGGTCCACCGGCATTCTACCCTACGAATGTTTTTAAGGCGGAACCGAGCCCCTTTTTCTTGTGGTTTTATGGCAAAGAAACGCCTCTCCGGCGAATCGCGTTTTTGGGATGCCCACACTTACCTTGCAGGCGAAATTGCCGACTGCGCGGATTACCTGGCAAAGCACCTGAAAGGCTATCCCGGCGTCCTTGACAAATCGAGCCCCTGCGCAAAAAGAATCCACTACTCCAAAGCGAATGAAAAAAAATGGCGCCAAATACTCATAGATATCTGCGACGGTTTCCGGCTTTACGAGAACTGCAACGGCGATTTTTACGAATGGAAGGATGGCAAGGAGCCTCCAGAAACAAAAACCGTTGACGAAATGATAAAACAGCTGAATGACCCGAATCGCCCTGAAAAAATGGTCCTCAACAAGGCAAAACTCAAGAGGTTCCAGCGCGCAATGGCGCTATTTTGCAAGTATTATGAGCATTTATGGGATTGAAAGCAAGTTCGGGCACATTAGAACAATAGAGGGAGAATATGAAAAAAGAAGACGTAATCAAGAAAATCGGCCCAAAAAATTGGAAAGCATTCGAAAAGTTCATGGTTGGCCAGACGGTTGGCGTATATCCTGACGGCAGCACAGATATTTATGAATGCGATGTGGAAAACTTCCTGCACAAGAAAAAGACGGGAAAGATGTTGTTCTTTGATTGAAAATTATTCAAAAATGATAAATTTATATACTAATCACACAATAATCCCACAATGGTGGTGTGATGGCTGTGGTAAACCTGCATTTGGACGGCGAACTCATGGAATTCATGAATGAGTACATAAAGCGCGGCTATGCGGCTTCAAAGTCAGAAGTGCTGCGCGCGGGCTTGCGCGAACTGATGGTAAAGCTGCCCAATGCCGATGAAGAGCGGCGCGGCTGGTCCGAGCTTTCCAGCAAGAGCCTGCGCAGGCTCTGGGACAACCCGAAGGATGAGAAAGCATGGAAGAAATATTGAATCGGCGTGACATCGTTATTGTTTCTTTCCCTTACTCTGACCAAACCGGCAGCAAGCAGCGGCCCGCTTTGGTACTAAGCTCTGAAGAATTCAACCGCTCATCCTATGACGTGATAATTTGTGGCATCACTGCCTTTGACGACGGCGATCCGAACCTTATTGCAATAAAAAAGGAGGATTGGGCCGGCGGCCTGTGGTCTGAAAGCTACGCCAACCCAGCATACCTCGCTTCCATGGACAGGCGGCTCGTGATAAAAAGAATAGGCAGGCTCCGCCCTGAAAAGCATGCTGAAGTGAAGGACAGGCTCGGCGAGCTTTTGGGCATCAAGTGACAGGGGTATGATTAAATGCCAAGAGAAATCCGGACTTTGATAAAGTTGAACAAAAAGCAGACGGCTGAATTCATAGCTAGCCTGAATGATAGGAGCAAAGACAAGATAATCAGGAAGACATTCAGAAGAGTAATGAAAGCAAAATTCAATGTCATTAAGTGAGAACTGGCTCTCCATAAGTCTTTTACGCCCTTTTGCGCTAAATTAGTCCGGAGGTGTGTCATATGCCATTTGAATCTGCCGATTCAAATACTGGCAGATTTCCGCGGAAATCTACCATGCCGTCTTCGCCTCGTTTTCCCTATTCCTTTGTCAGTTAGTCAAGACGGAGTGGATGGATGTTGAGGAGTTTGGGGTTTGACGCACATTTCCGCCTAATTTCATAGTACGATATTCTTAGTGGGTTGCTATGAAATAATAGCATTTGTCTCTTAATGTTAAGTTTTGTATACTGTCACAAGATCTTTTTTCTAAGACACACATTTCAAAGAATTCATCTGTGGAGAGATACTCGCAGTTAGCGTTGCCAGCTGCTGCAATCGTTCTTTCTATGTCAATGCATTTCTGAAAGTAATTATTGGCATAGACATTGATGTACGTGCAGAGGTTATAATTATTTTCAAAATTCCATGCCAAGTAGTTTCGAGCTTTTTCATTATTTAATAATGTATCAATACACCAGTCTCTATTTGTCGTATTAGTCATTCGAAAACAGCAACCACCATCGGGAAAGTTAATAGCGAGGCGAGTTGGCTCAGCGTAGACATATATTTCAGTAAAAACAGACTTATTATAACAGACATCTCGGAGTTGCTCGCTGAAGATTTTATCACAAGCTTCAGCTTTTGAACTTGAACAGTGCGGGGGCGCTATGTTAACATTAGGTCTTAGTTTCACCGCAACCACGGGTTCGGGTACAGGAATCGTTTGAATCGTTATCTTTTCGGAAATATTAACACTTTGATTAGATAACTCGGCAGTATCATTACGAGTAGGCAACGCCTCAGAATCACTGCGTTGTGTTTGTCCGGTAGGGGGAGTTGGATCCCAAATCCCATATCCTGGTTTCAGAGCGCAGCCAGCCAAAAACAAGATTAAAATTAACAACACTCCAACAACAAGTAGCCTGCCCATCCCACCACCAATCGAGTTATTGGCTCATTTGTTTTAAGGCTTTGGGCTGGCACGCGGTTTTATGCGTTGGGTATGATGACGCGCTCGCTATTGGTGATAAGGCTGGCGCTTTTCTCATCCACAACTCGTGGGACGAGGGTTGGAGAGAAAAAGGATACGGCTGGCTGCCGTACGATTACCTGCTCGTGGGGTTGGCGCCCCGATTCGAGCTTCGCTCTAATGGGCGTCAATCGTGTCTGCACGATTGCCGAGGATTGGTGGGCGCTCAGCATCGAGCGGCAGTCCGCTCGATGTCTGATGCATTTTGCAGCCCTCTTTTTGCCGAGCAAAAAGGGGCGCAGTTTTGCGCAGCAAAACTGCCGTGGCAAAATGCACATGGTGAAAGCAGAGTGGATGGAGACGGGGGAGTTCGGTGTGTAAAATTAGTTAAATTTAACTAATTAGACAAATTTCAGTTATATTTATAAGCTTTATCTAACTAAAACTTAACTATGAACCTAAAATTAAGTAAAAATGAAATAATTGCGCTGGAAAAGCTTTGCACTAACGAATATACTGTCGGGGAGCTTGCGCGCGAACTTAAGATGAAGGGCAGCTATGCCTCCAGGCTGGTGAAAGCGCTTGAAGAAAAAGGGCTGGCTTATCATACTGAAAAAAGAAAAGTGGCACTATCTCCCGCGTCACATGCACAGGGTTTCAAGAAATTATACCTGTCCAAGCCGCAGGCAAGGATGGAAGAGTGGCTATGCGGCCATTCTATAGGGATATTGGTTTTGGCAGGATTCAACGAGGAAGGGACACCAATTGACATTTTTTGGAAAGAAACGCCCTGCTCCAAGCCCACCACGTACAAAGTCCTAAACAGGCTTATGGATGCTGGCGTGCTGGTGAAGAACGGAAAAGTAATGGTGTCTGACAAGGCTGTGCAGGAATTTGCACTATATTATTCGAGCAATCTTCTAAGGATTGTAACTTCTAACATTCAGGGCATGAAAACCTCGATTGGTGTGAGGATGCATGTTGTTGTCAGGGCGCATACTAATGAGGCGCCACAGGAATTCGTAAAAACAGGCATGACTGCCCTGGCAGAGCATGGGCTGGAAGCCCTGCAGGCATCGAATTACTACTATTACACCAATCTTAGCGGAAAGCAGAGAAAGATAGGGGTAGATGAGGCATTCATCCACGCCTTATTGATGACGACAATGGAGCAGGGCCAGGACAAGCAGGTGCTTGCATTGTTCTTGATGAAAAACAAGGGCAGAATGAATATTTCAAGGCTGCGCGAGCTCGCCAGGCAGTATGGCGTTGAAAGCGAGCTTGCAACAATGCGGGATGCGCTGGATTACGTGGAGAAGGCGGTTTAGATGGCAAAGCTATTCGGAAAGGAATATTTGCAGGATGTTTTCCAAAGAATTGGGGCAAGATTAGGCAGGAAAACAACGGCATTCGTGCTAGGCGGGGGCGCAATGTGCTTCCGCAACCAAAAAACAGGCACAAAGGACCTGGACATAGTTTTTACGGGAGATCCGCAGGCAAAGGCCTTTTTCGACCATGCAAGAAAGGAAGGTTTTTCACCGCTGGGGCGGATTGGCAATGAATACCGGATGATGAAAGCATACGGCATACTGGAAAACAAGGATGAGTTCCGGTTTGACATATTCTCAGGGAAAGTCTGCGGCGCGCTTGCCTTAAGCAAAGGCATGATAGCGCGGTCAGAGGGATTCGGGGCGTTTGGAAAGCTTGAAGTGCGCCTTGTGTCGAATGAGGATGTCATCCTATTCAAGGGGATAACGCAAAGGGCAAGGGACGCTGACGACATTGCCGCGGTCATACGCTCCTCAAGCATAGATTGGAGGATAATCCTGGAGGAATGCAAGGCGCAAAGCGGCTCGGGGAACTGGTACGGCCTGCTTTACGACAAGCTTGCAGAAATAAGGGCAAAGCACGGCATCCGCGCGCCAATAATGGGCGGGCTTTTGAAGCTGGACAACCAAAGCGCGCTTGAGGAAGCCTACGCGCGGATGCTGAAGGGCGGCGCCTCCCGCGCGGACGCGCTCAAAGAGCTGAAAAGGCGCGGCTTTCGCAGGAAAGAGCTCGCGTCCTTAAGCTGAATGGCAAATAGCCGAACCAATCACCGAAAGCGCTCGCGCTTATGCAAAAGCTGTTAAATCTCCCTGCCTTAGCCAATAATGATGAAAACGCCCTGGTGGCGGGCAATCGTTGCCATAGCCCTAATCCTGGCACTAGTCATTTTTCTCATCAGCCCGCCCCAAGCCCAGAATCAGCTTCCTCCTTCGCAAGCCAACTCCTCTCCAGCAATGAACAAGACCCAGAACGCCACATTGCCATGGAACGCAAGCAAACCCCTGAAATTGGCCTCATGGAACCTGCAGATATTCGGGGCAGACAAGGCCAGGAACGCCACTTTAATGGCCATTTATGCGGGCATCATGAAGCAATATGATGTCATCTTCATCCAGGAGATCCGCGACGCAAGCGGAACGGCATTTCCCAAGCTCTGCGCCCTCATGACGGGCTACCAATGCCTGAATTCTTCCCGGGCCGGCCGGAACTCGAGCAAGGAACAGTACGGGGTCATCTACAAAGGCGTGGATGTGGTTGGCACAAGGGATTACAACCCGGACAGCCTTGGCCTTTGGGAGCGCCCCCCGTTCCAGGTGTCATTCAGGCAGGGCGACTACCTCTTTTCCGCGCTTGTGGAGCATACCAGGCCCGATGACGCGCGAAGCGAGATTGCGGCACTTTCCGCGCTCGCAACGAATATCACCGGCAACGTGGTTGTCCTTGGCGACCTGAATGCCGACTGCACCTATTACCGCGCGCAGGACGGCGCAAGCGGCACCGGCGGCTTGGGCGATAGCAGCAGCGCGAATAGCGCCAATAACGCCAACAACTCCGATTTCGCCGGCTGGACGTGGGCAATAAACAGCAGCGCGGACACCAGCGTTGCCAACGCGAGCTGCGCCTATGACAGGATAATCTTCAACCCGGACATGTCCCGCGAGTACGCGCGCGCAGGAGTCTTTTCGCAAAACATAACGCCTGCTGTGTCGGACCATTATTTGGTTTGGGGAGAGGTTAGAGTGGAGGATGGATAGAGGGGTTGCGAACGAGCGCGTGTGAAGAAGGAGTGGATTCAAAGAATTTGGAATATAACTAATTGACGTTAAATTAAATTATGGGCGCCCATATCGTTTATTCACTGCATTGAGTACAATATCGGGTGTTCTTACAATCAAACTAAATTTTTCTTCTAACATTTTTGATGCAACTTTTGATGCCATATGACGAGTATTTAGAGAAGCAACATATGTTGTTTTCTTTAGTCTAACTCTACCGATTGCATATGCATCGGCAAGAATTTCTAAGTCTGTATCTTCTATGCCAGGGACGTATGTTTGAGCTTGAATAAATGGAATTCCATCTAGTTTTTCAATAATTTCGCCCAATTTATGATGTTTTGGTGGTTTGGTTTTTGGATTTAGATTATCAAATTCATATCTAAGCTGTTTCTTTGCTTTGTCACGAATGAGGAGATTTGGTGGCTCTCTACACAAAAGGCTAAGAAATTCTTCAAGTTTTGTTGAACTTTTAGAAAAGAAAGTCTCTATAGAATCTGCAAGTTGTTCTTTTTTATCATCATCAATTTTCTGATCTTTCCAATATTTACTTAATACTGCTCTAATGGCATTATTGATTTCTCGTCTAGCTTCAGATTCAGCAATCGGTGAGATATATCCAATTAATTGTGGATTTGATGAGTGTTGCAATGTACATAATCGACTCAATAGGCCGCGTGAATCATCATAATGAATGTGCTGTGCGGGCTGTTTTAGGGGCCCAATATAACCAAATATTGATGCGGCTATAACAACATTAGCATCTGGAAAAAATACGAAATCTTCTGTCATGAAATGAACCTATAATTTAATTGTTTCAAAAACTGTAGATTGAATTTTATCGTAAATTTCTTTATTAGCGCCATTTTTTCTATAAATTAAACCTTGGCTTTCTGCGTTGGTTGTTAATTCACGCGTATATCTTTCAATAAGACCGAAACGAATTTCTTTATCTTTGGTCAATTCCGCTTCTAGAAGTTTTGTATAAACTACGAGTTGAGAAAAATAGGGGGCCAGCCTCTCCGCAGTTATAGGATTTTCGCCCCTCTTTTTAGCTTCTTTAAGCTGGAATTGCCCCCCCATAATCGAATCATAAATTAACCTATATGCACCATACACTCTAATTGAATTTATGGGTTCAAAACGCTCGCTTAGAGCCCACTCCATTTTTTTCTGATGGGCAAATTCAATGTGCTTTTTATAATTCTCTACTTTTTCTTCATCAATCTGCCCAGATGCTATGAAATCTTCTAAATCTTTACGCACATCTTCAACACAAGAATGAACAGTAACCATACTACAACACCAGTGATACACAACTATGACCAATTTCTACGAATCTTCTATTTAAACCTTTGTCACAAAAATGGGTAGTCTGTGGCTATCTCATTTTTTCTTCTTTCCAATATTATCAAGTCCATTCCTCAAATTAAGCAACTTCTACCCAATATTAGAAATTATTGCGGGGCGGCTGGATAGGCCAGCTATTTACGTACAAACCCAGTTTCCTATCCTGTTGTTTGTAAGGGCGCTTGCATAGCGGGGCGCCCATCTTCAAGGAACATGCCACGCGCCTTTCCACATACGTCTATGAGATAAAGGAAAACAAGGAAGATAAAGATTTAGGGTAAATAGAGTAATAGGGAGAATTATGGGGAAAAAATTAACAAAAGATAAAAAGATTCAGATTACAGTTGGAGTTGTAATTATTTTTGTTTGTCTTATACTCTTCATGGTACTTGAAACAAAATCTACAAGAATACTATTTGAAGAAAAAGACGGAGTTATAGAATTGAAAAGCCTGGATTACTGGACTCCCCCCATGTCGATATTACCTGAGTGGGACCACCTTACTGGAAAGTTTTTCAATGTATCAGTTATGGATTTAAAGAGCGGTAAGATAACAGAATGCGCAGGCAATGGAATGCAAAAAGGAGCAAACATCTGGCTACCATGTGAACTTGGGGCGCGTGGAGAAAAAAATATAACGGCGAATATATATCGAGATGGTGTTTATATTCAGAGTCTGAACAAGATGCTATTATGGCCACCACAATAGAAAAATTTGGAACGGCTTTATCAAAGGAAGCTGCGACAGTATTAGGTGTGCAATTAACCTTAGCAATATTTGTTAGAAGTACAGCGAGTAATTTTTCTATATGGGGCAGACAATTAACGCTTTCAGGTGAATACGGACTTGCAATGGGAGTAAAAGAAACAGCATTTGCATTATTTACGATAAGTCTTGTTTTGACATTTTGCTTTGTATTGCAGCTTATAGGTATGACGATCTTTTTAAAAAATAAAAAAATACAACGGGCCCTTTATTTTCTTTCAATCATTCTGAGCATATTTGCGATGATGTGGTACTTTTTCACAAGTTATACTACAAATTATTAGACAAATAAGAAACAGAACAATTGTAGATAAGAGTGATAAAGGTTTGTGTTAAAAGAAGATTTGTGGAGGGATAAGTTGGCTAAAATTGACTTTTTGATTTTTATAAAAGAAAACACCACTGCAATTGCCGCTTTCTCAGTTTTTTTTGTTTTAGGTGTATATTTGAAGGAACTAGTCCAGGTAAATCTTCAGGGCAATCAGTATTATGACATACTCAGACTTATCCCATTTCTTTCGTTTATTGCATCCATTCTAATAGGGATTTCGCTCTATAGAGCAATGCAGGCAAATAAGAAGAGAATAAGTATGATTTTTCAACAATTCAGATGGATATTTTTACTTCTTGTGGCAGGAATTGTGACGTTATTTCTATTACTCTACCAAGATATAGTCGCCACGGCATATTTGTTTATTGTTCTGTTCGGCCCATTGATCATTTTTCACCATTATTATGAAACGTATAAAATTAAATCCAGTGTTCTTTGGAATGTCGTATTATCTGTTCCTATACTCATAGCAATATTGTGGGGCAACGATGTATATAGTTCTCTAACTAAATATTTTCCAAGTGCAGAGTGGGCAAAACTAATAGTGATGGGCATTTTCTTTGGAATTTTACTGCTTTCTGTTGTCGCAGTAGGTCAGCTAGTTAGCATTTTATTTGGAGGATTAGAGCAAAAATGGGTGAAATATTTTAGAACAGAGTGAAGAGGATAAGAATATGGTAAATGATTTTGATTTAATGGGTTCTCCATCAAAAAGAAAAGAGAGTCAATATATTCAACAAGTAAAACAGATGAATCGAGACGATATAGAAAAGTTAGAGCGAGTTTCGGAAGCTGAAGTAAATAGATTTGATGCAGAAGCAAGAAAATGGAATGCTGAAGCACAACGAGAGGCTCAACTTAAGTTTAGAATTCTTTTTGAAAGAGCACCTGAGGAAGCGTTAGCATTCAGCATTTATTGTTTAACATTTGGGGCACTAATAGCATATACGCTACCTAAAATTTTAGAATTGACAGACAAGATGATGTACGCGGCAGCATTAATAGTGTTAGTGATAGTTTGTGTTTTACCGATATTTATATTACCAAAGATACCACTAATAGGGTGGTTGCGAGACTTATCCAAAAAGAATGAAGCAGGAAGAACTGAACCTGAAAAAGCGCCAAAAATAGAATAGATTAAGAAAGTGATGGAAAAACTAAAAGATATTAGGTTTATATGATTTTGAACAAGAAATGGAAGCTGAGCCACCTTTCCCGCACGAAAAGAGTAAAGGCGAAAGAGATAAATGGAGGACCGGGTATAGGAAGAGCTGCGGGTGCGGACGGAAGAGGTTAGATGCATGAAAAGGAAGATTGAAAACTCGCCAGAAAAAGAGTTGGTACGGGCAACGTGGACTCTCGTATGTGTAACCGTATTTCTAACAGGGATAACTGCGGCCCTAGCGTATGTAACATTTTCTTCCAACTCAGATTTAGTCTCAGCCACTAGAGATTTGACCGGCGAAACAAAAAATTTAGTTAATATATCTGTCAATCTAGCTAAAACAGAAAGTTATCTTAATTACTTAAAGGACAGAGAAGAAACATTGCAGCATGTGGCTCTATCTGAAGATTTGCTGAGCGAGATAAAGCTTAACAAAGAAATTCTTCAAATGTGGCTAGATGATCCAAAATTCCAAAATATGAAAAACAGTTCAGAGATACCTATGGGCGACCTAAGGATAACAAGTTCGCAGTTAGCACAAAATAGTATTAGCTTTGGATCTCAAAAAATTAGAGCAGAACTCTTAGCAAATGCCATAACTGCGGGTGCTATAAACTCTGAATTTGAAACTATCCGCCATGAACAAGGAGCAGGCAATGCAAAGTTTAAAGCAGAAGCTATAGATAGAGTAATATCTATTTCTAACGCGTTTGTTAATGGCGAAGTGGGTGGCGTAAATTTGAATAGAATGATCGATGATATCCAAAAATACGAAGATGAACAATACACTCATTTGAATCATATTGACGCAGAGTTTGAGAATTATACTTCCTTCAACAATTGATAAATTTGCGTCGATTTCGCCCAGGGGGTTCTTTTTTCTGTCCAACATCATCTCAATAAACCCATCAAATTGCCACTCCACTTCAGTATACCCAAACATATCAAAACATAGCAAAAGTCATTCTTTTGGGTAGTTTACGCGCGGAAGCCCGCTTGCGGCATCCCAAAAGTCCGCTCAATACTGATACAATGAACCAGGGAGGGGGTTAGAGGAATTTGGGGGGTGCTTGGGTTTACTGATACGGGTACGCGCGAGAAGGAATGGCACACCGATACGGTGTTAATCATTTTTTACATGCTAGTTGAAAGCTACTTAATCCGGTTTGCCCTTTTTACTAAATAATCCGCCATAGATATGATGTGTGAATCGGGAATCTCCGTTCTATCGTAATAATGCGTGCAGTAGGCGATTTCACTGTAAGTGAGCAGTTCTCTGCCTTTTCTCATAGGAGAATCAGTGGAAAATATGTCTAGGGGGGTATTTGTATAATAATCGTGAGCGGGATGAGCGGCGGGGATTCCCAATTCCTTGCCTGGAACCTCAAGCGCAATAATACGCTCTGCAAGAGGCAGCAGAATGTCAAGCTTCTTGAACGCTTCGCCAGCCACCTTTTCCATGTCAATTCCAAAAAATCTGGCAATATCTCTCAGTAGCACGTTTTCAGCAAAAAACCCGGCGAATGAGTTCTTAGGCGCATTGCCTGTAAAGCTGCGAATCTGGCCCAGAAGAACCCGGTCCAACAGGGAAAAAAAAGCCCCTCCGCTTAAGAATGGGATTTGGGTTTGCGGCACGAAATGCCAGTCTTTATCAAGAGATTGTGATGGCTCATGCGCATGTATTTCAACGTGTATGCTTGATTTGTTTTCAATCAGTCCGCTATACGCATAGGACACTCTGCTTGCAAAATCGTAGGTTCCAATAATAGCGCTAAAAGCCATGTTAAAACTGTCAGATGTCTTCTGTTCAAATGGCATTTGCTGACGAACAGCAAAGCATCGGTCCGCCCAGCTGTCGGCCTCTAATTGAAGAATATCGACATTGGCTTGCAAAAGAGGAAAGAGTCTTTTCTGAACTTGATCCACCGCTGGGCGCTCGTTTTGATGGGGAGCTACAAATGAAATTTTCAGGCTCTTTGACATAGTAAATAAGTGGTACAATATGTATAAAAAGCTATCATCCAGCCTATTCTCAGACGCAAAAATTACGCAGATGGGAGGTTTTGCCCCGAGAGGCTATACCGCTGCAAACAGCACCACATAATTCTTCCCGTACGCCTTTGCGCACGCGGGGCACGTTGTGTAGCTGAAATAGAGCTTTTTGAGCGCGAGGCCCTTGTTTTTCACGTAGGAAGCCATATCCTGCGCCCATTTGCCTGCTTCCTTGTAGTCGCCCTCATACACGCGCGAGAGGAAAGAGCCGCTCAGGGTGGCCATTTGCGCACCTGGCACGTTTTTGTCCACTGCGATGTAGATGTCTGAGGCAAAAAGCCCGCGGTCATCCATGAGCATGATGCTTTCAGGGTTTTTTGCGCCAGCTGCGGTTATGAGCGCCATGTTCTTGGTCATTACCTTGTCCATGCCAAGGGGGATGTGGAAAAAGCAGCTCACGCTGTCTTTCACAAAAAGCTTGCTTTTCCACTTGAGCGTTTTGTTTTGCCAAGGCTTTGGGTTGAAGCGCGGGCAGCAGCCTGTCTCAAAAAGTTTTTCCTTGGTCATGCGAGCATCACCATGCAAAATGCGCGGTTAAGCAATAAAAAAGTTGCGGACAGCTTTTTTAGCAGTGGAGCGAGCGAAGCGAGTTCCACTCAATAAAATCCTATCTTTTTCTTTGCTCGGGGGCTACCTTTCGCGCGCGAGAAATGCCATTCGCTGAAGGCTTACGTCGATGGCTTTAGAGAAGGCTAAGAAAGTGTTGGCTTATCTAGCAGTTATTGCCCTTTGCCTTTTTTCCAGCCCAAAAGCGCGCAAGCAAACGCGTAGCTAAGCGCGAGCCCGAGCATGGCAACTGGAAAATTAAGCGAGTAGATGTGCCTTGGGCCAGAAAACAGGAACAGCAACATCGAGCCGGCGCTTTCAGATGGGCATGGCGCCTGGATGCACATGGTGCCGTTCCAATAAGTGATGAATGGCACAAAAAGAATGAAGAGCAGTGCCGCAGCCGCGCATTTGTTCCGGCTCGGCTTTAGGAATTCCTTCAATTCAAATGCCATAGCGTGGTTTTTGCGCTTGAAGCATAAAAAGCAGGCTGGTTTTGTTCGCTGTAAAACTGCCTTGAGAGCATCTTGCCACGGGCTATCGCCTTTTGTCGACTTTGCCTGGCGTTTTGTAGATTAGATGCAATGCCACTGCGGAAACCCCATAGCAAATCAGCAGGCCCACAAGCACCAAAACAATATCGATGGAATGGAGCGTGGGAAATTCGCCAGTTGGAATGCCGCGCGCCAGATACGCCCAGGCAGTGTGGGACACATATCTATCGGGCGTGACAGCAATCTTTACGAACGGCACGAGCAGCAGGAACAGCGCAAGGGCGAGCAGCGCCTTGCTTGCGGTCGGCTGGAATGCCTGAGTGAGAAAATCCTGCGCAACCACGCAGATTGCTCCCGCCAAGATTGTGCCAATGCCAGAATAGACGTCAGAAGGCTTTATGCCCTGCAGGCTGCGCTGCAAATCAAAGTCGTTCGTGGCAAAATAAAAGAACAGCAGTAAAAGAACGAACAGCGCGGACAGCGCATAGTCGTGGCGCGAAATAAACTGCCGGACTTCTTGGCGAGACACCATGGAATAAATTGCGCGCGTGTGAATTAAAATGCTGCTGGTTTTGCCTGCGGTAGGGTATATACTAATAGAATATTGGAATATCTAGTAAAGTTATATACTGTCCCTCGTGCGCGCGAGAAAATTACTTCGTTTTGCCCTTCTTTGCAAAAAACGGCTCAATCTTGCTGACAAGCATGCATCCAAACAAGTAGGAAAACGGCACAAAGAACGCAACAAAAGCCGCATCGTCAATGCCGACCATTTGGTAAGTGCGCTCGGGGTGGAAGGGCACTTCCATATACGGGGCCACGCTGGTTGCCCGGCAAGTGGGGCAGGTTTGGCCTATTGGGCAAGGCGGGCAGATTTTGCCGTTGCCATAGCTTAGCAGGGGCGCCATCAGCAGGAACAGGACAAGGGATATTTCGATTTTGGCAAGCGTCGGCCGCAGGAACTCCTTGTAGCTGAATGCTATTTGCTCGATGACCGGGGCGTGCTTTTCCTCGGCAAACTTCTTTTTTTGGTCCTGCGTTGCAAGCATCCGCGGAAGGAAATAAGCAAGCGCGCAGGCGGCGATGTAGCAAATGGCAATGCCGCCCCTAAGCAGGCGGAAGTCAAGCGAATAGGCCTGCGGCGGGGGAAGGGGCAGCCCATGGCGGAAGAGCCAGGAGAATGCAGTCCCAGTGTCCGTTGACGGGCAGGGCGCCTGGATGCAGCGCGTGCCGTTGTCATAGGTTATGAATGGCAGGAAAAAGATGATGAGCAATGCCGTGATTGCGAGCTTCTCCCAGCTCGGCATGAAAAATTCCTTCAAGTCCATAGTCTTGCCCCATCAGGTTGGCGCCGCCAGCTTTGGCTCGAGAAAATGGGCAAGTGAGCAGGCAACCAGGTAGGAAAAAAGCGCGCCGAAGAACGGGGCGGCAAGGATTCCGCGCAACGCGTCGCCGAGCACAAACACCCACGACGCATGCCATGTGCTGTAACTGAACTGGGCCTGCTCGCAATTTTCAGGGGATAGGGAGCCGGATGCGCCTGGGTAGCAATAGATGCCGTCCTTTGAGAGAAAATACGCTGCCGGAATCAGCACAAGCGCAAAACAGAGGAACAGAAGGGATTTTTCCAGGTTCGGGGACAGGAACCTTTTCAAATCGGATGCCATGTCAGGGTTGCGCGCCCAAGGCATAAAACCCTTGCGGTCCATGCGCTCCATTGCGGGTTTTGCCGGCAGCTTCCAATGCCGCGGATGCCTTGTTCAAATCTGCTGCTGCGCTGCCGCATTTGGCGCCCCTGCCTGTGCCGCCTGCGAGGGCTGCGCCCCGCCGGGCATGCTTGCTATGTTCACCAACACGCGCCTGTTCAGGTCGAATTCATTGGGCACGTCAAGGGTGGCGTGCACGTAGAAAGTGGGGCGTGGCACCATGAAATTCATCAGCATGCCCATTATGCCCTCCGGCGCGCGGAAGTCCATGCCAGCAGGCACAACAATCTCGAACGGAATGGTTTCGCCTGGATTGTAGATTCTCTCGCCCGAGAGCGCGGAGCGCACCTGGAAAACGCGCTCGATGTGCGAATGCCTGCCTGTGCTGCGCCTGACCTCCCCGTAGAATTCCACGCGCAGCTCGCGCGCCTTTTTCGGCTGGCTGGGCTTCAGCATAATCGTGCCGGTTATTTTCTGCCCTGATGAGAAGATGTTCCCGTTCACCCGAAGCTCCAAAGAGCCTTCCGCAATCCCCAATACCATAAAGACACCTTGTTCAAGCCTGTTGCTGCGCCGCCGGAGCCGCCTGCGCCCCGCCCGGCGCCAGGAGCCCCACCGGTTCGCGCTTTATTATGTCGATTTCGTTGGGGATATCGAGCTGCGCCTCCACGTACCAATCCGTGGCGTTGGCGTTCTCATACCCTGCCGCCTTGATCAGGTAGCGCGTGGCATCCTGGGAGTATTTCATGGCGTCCGAGGGCACAACGAGCGAGAAGCCGAGCGACTCGCCCCTTTGGTAAACGCGCGCGCCCGAGAGGATGGTTTCGGTCCTGCAGACCTGGTAGCGGTGCTTGCCGCTGCGCTGCATCCCGTAAAAGCGCACCTTGAGGGAGCGCGCCTGCTTTCCCTTGTCAAGGAAAAGGATGATGCTGCCGGTTATTTCCTCGCCGGGGGAGTAGGCGGGCCTGTCAATCTTCAGCTGGAGCTGCTTGCCCTTGCTTGACTGGTAGGCGTGGAAGGCGATGGTTCCGGCTATGAGCAGGAAAAACATGCCAATCATGAAAAGCGGGCCCATGCCCCCCGCTGGTATGAAAATGAAAAAGCCGAATAGCAGGAAAGCAAACCCAGCGATGAGCCCTGCAACCATGGTTGCATGATTTTTGCCGATGGGCCCAGCGCCACTTGCCATCTGCCCTGCATTTGCCGCCTGCCTTGCGCTTGTTGGCTGTTCCATGGTTCCCCCTCCCCCACACGCATGTTCAGTCATCCGAGCCGCTCCACCATACGTATACGAGCACGCAGGAGAGCAGGTATGAAATTATCGCGCCGAGCCAGAGCACTGCGAAGTAGCCGGTGAAGCTGAAAAGCCCGAATGTGACGAGATACAGGTACTGGACGGGATAAAGGGAGATTGTGTTGAAGGCCGACACGCACGAGCAGCCCAGGTAGCCGCCAGGCGTCTGCTGGCAGTTGAATTCGGAATGAATGCAAAGCAGGAGGGGCATGATTATCAGGTAAGCAACTGCGAAAACCAAGATTCTTTTCAGGGACGGCACCAGGAATTCTTTTGCACCCATCAAATCACCAGCGAGGATGCAGGGAATGCCCTGGCAAGGCTTATAATTTCACAGGGGCGCGAATCGGCTCAACAGCTGGCGTTGCATGGCACGGCGCGTTTCTCGGCATGGTTGGAAAGCACGAACCTTAATGCGGAACCACACGGTATTTAAGCACTTGCATGTTGAAATCGCGCATGGCAATTGAAACAATTTCCGCAAAGCCAGCCATGTTGGCTGCAAACAAGCTTGTCTCGCCAAGGGAAGTCCCGAGCCTGCTTTCTGCAGGAAGGGCGAAGCTTTTCAGGAAACTCGAGGAGAGCGGGGCGCTGATGCGCATCAGGGAAGAGGTGCCAGTGGGCATGAGGAGAAAGGTGCTGAGGGAGGCTTTCAGGCTGCACTCGGACAGCCTTGCGCCGTTTTTCCATCCGAGCGTGAAGATGATTGGCGGGGTGGCGGGCGAAAGGCCTGACGAGAAACTGCTCCTGCAGCTGGCAAAGCTCCAGTTCCATGCCTGGGGGAAGAAGGACGGCGGCTTGAAAAGCGTGCAGGATTATTTGAAGATGCTTGAGGCGAAAACCGGCCCCACGCCCATATTCGTTTATTTCCGCGCCGACGGGAACGTGGAAGGCGCGGTTTTCCCCCGGCAGGTGAAGACGCTGGATGTCACCACATGGGACAGAGTGGTGAGGAAGGATGGCCTGGAGGGCGACGTGCTTGTCTGCGCCATGATTTGCTCGTACATGATGCTTCACGGCGCCGGCAAGGCGCTGATAACAAAGGGCGTGCTGCCATACGCCACCGTGCTTACGTACCTCAGGTACATCTCCGACCTTATCGCCTACTCCCGGCCAGCCGACTATGGCCCCGAAAAGAGGGACGTCCTCATCCTGGAGCACATCCTTAACGACCCGAACTGGGCGAAATTCCACTACACCAACGACGCGCGCATGCTCTGCGTGGTGAAGAACGGCATAAACAAGCTGGATGAAAAGACCGGAAGGTTCGGCTTCATCGCAGGCTACACCAAGCACACGCGCCCAAGCGGGGAGTTCCTGGCGGTTTTGGAAAAGATCGGGCAGACAGTGGAACAATTGCTTCGCGCTGAAACGATTCAGTGAAGAAGGCAATGCACTGTGCCTGCCGGCTCATATCCCCTGGAGCGGGGGGTAGACCAGGTATTCCTCAACGTGGATTTCCTTTTTCGCCATGCCTATCCGCGCAAGGTAGCTCTCCAGGCTGGGCAGCGCAATGTCCACTCCGCCCTTTGTGCCGGCAAGCACGAACGCGTCGTGGCTTGCGGCGTACGCCTGCACTTTCTCCACTACGCTGCGGTGGTAGCGTATGCCGTTCACCCTGTCCTGGCCGGTTTCAAGCGCAAGGGAGCTGAGGTGGCGCTTCTGGTGCCTGTCGAGCGGGAGGAACAGCGACCAGGACATGCTGCCGTTCGCGTGCAGCCAGTTTGCAATGAAGGCGCGCTCATCCTCGGATTTGGTCACGAGCAGCGGCTTCACGTCGTTGAGGCAAAGCGCCTGGTAGAAGCATGACATGCGGGTGTTGAAGCTCTCCATTTCGCTGCCGCCTGCAGGGCTTTTGAAGAAGGGGGACACGAGGATCGGCCCCATTTTCCTGTCCAGGCACCGCTCTGCTATGATGGCAAGCCTGTTCCTGTCAGGCGCGTGCGCAAGGAGCGGCATGTGCATGGCGCCTTTAAGTGGGGAAATGAATAAAAATAAGATAGTTGGGCCGCCTGCCCCTAGTGCCTCATGTAAACGGATATGCGCGAATTCACGTCGGGCGCCATGGGGATGTCGATGCTTGCGTGCACAAACCAGTTGCGCGGCTTCGGGACGAACAGGTCGCGCACAGCGCCGAACGTGCCCTGCGCCTGGGGCGGGGTTGCCTGCTCGGGCACCGCCAATGAAAAGTTGAACACTTCGCCGTCCTTGTACGTGCGCTCGCCGCCGAGCTTCTGCGAAACGCGGAAAACCCGCTCCACCCTGGAGCCGCGCTCCACCTCTCCGTAGAATTCCACGCGGAACTCGCGCGCCGCGACAGGCGCTGGAAGATGGAGCTTCACCTTGCCGTTTATCGTTTCCTGCGGGGTGAATGTGGTGGGGCCAAGAGTGATTTCAATTTCGCCTTCGCCCATTCCAAACGCCATGCGAGCACCGGGTGGGTAAACTCGGATGAAGCTTATAACAATTGTGCCTAGGGCGGGTTTTTCGGGAACAGGAAGCGCTTGTCCTCAGGCAGGATGCTTTTCCCGGCAATGGCTGCAATGCACCCCTCAAGCGCCTGGCGGGCGAGCCCGGCAGCCGGGGGTGGTGCCTGCAACCATGAAGGACGCGTGCCCTTCCATGAACCGCACCGCCGCAGCGACCAGGAATCCCAGGTAGCGGATGCGCGGGTCGCGGCTGCCTGGCAGCATGAAAAGCTGGCGGGCGTCTATTTTGCCGCCGAGGATGAAAACAACCGGCTTCAGCCTGCCAGCCATCATCATGTCCTCGGTCTGCATGCATTCAGGCGGGTACATGAAGAAGAGCTTGTCCTCGCCGCGCATCGCCCTGTTCAAATCCACGATGTTCTGCGCATACTGCCTGTATTCTGCCGGGCTGCCCCTCCAGTCGGATACCAGGGGCGAGGCGACCACCAGCCCGGCTTCCTTGCTCCGAAGGCCCCGCGCAAACTCGGAAACCCATGGCTGGACTGACCTATCGGCGCGGCCCATCTCCTCAATTGCCCTGAATGCGTTTTCCCCCACATTCCTGATGCTCCTATTCAGCTTATACCTGCCCATATCACCACGCCTGCGGATTGGCAGTGGCAAAGCATTAAACGCCCCATCCTTATTTTAAGCGTAAAGGCGGAAATTATGCCATGACACTCATCCTTGCCTCGGGCTCGCCACGGAGAAAAAGGCTCCTTGGAAAGATTGCAAGAAAATTCCTCGTGATGCCTGCAAATGTAAGCGAGCGCCTGAAGAAGGGCGAGGGGTTTGCGGCAGCATGCATGCGGCTCGCAGCGGCAAAGGCGCGCAATGTTTCGCGCAGGCGCCCTGACGCAATCGCCATAGGGGCGGACACCATCGCCTATATGGGCGGGAAAATCTACAGGAAAACCGAGGACGCAGGCGTGGCGCGGCGCATCCTTTTGGAGCTTTCAGGCAAGGCGCACTATGTTGTGACCGGCGTTGCGGTCGTTTTCCCCGGCGGGAAATGCGTGAAATACTCCGTATGCGCGAAAGTGCAGATGAAGAGGCTCACGCCCAAACTGCTGGAATGGTACATGGAAAGCGGGGAGTGGGGCGGGCGCGCAGGGTGCTACGACGTTTCAGGGAAAGGGAAGAGGCTGGTCGGGAAGATAACAGGGGAAAAGGAAACTGTTATCGGCCTGCCGCTGAAAAAATTGAGGGCGCTTCTCAGGAATTAAAGCCTGCCAAGCGCGCGCGAAACTTCTTTTGCGACCGCAAGGTATTCCGCCTTCTTCTTCGCTGGCAGGTGCGCTGCCTGCATGCGCATCCTAACCGCAAGGTGCTTGAAGTGCTTGAGCGTGCCCATGAGAAGGACGTCTGTGCTCTTGCGCGAGCAGTCCACTGTCCATTGCGAGACAGTGGCGTCCGCGCCCATTGAGAGCATGTCCTGCTTGATGATGTTCGCGACCGCGTTCCTCACCTTGTGGAGCTTCACCAGGCGGAAAACTGCCTTGTCCGACATTATGCGCACGCAGTCATCAGACACGCCTATTTTCCTTATTTCCTTTGCGGCGTCGCCCGCTGTCTTCGCGGCAACCAGCCTGGCTTTGTACATGCTCACACCTTACTTCTGCCTGAAAAGCACTACGCGCCTGTCTATGTCAAGAAGGCCGGACTTTGCAATCGCCTCCACGCGCGCGAAAAGCGTGTTGAATGCGATGTAGGAGCCGGATATCCCGAGCGCGAAGACGAATCTTTCGAACGCCACGATGGGGATGAGCATCATCCAGAACGCCGGCGTGGTGGGGAAGGAGTATATCCAAATCACGCCGCCGATTGCGTGCGCGGTGAATGTGGAGCCAAGCGAGCGGAGGAACAGGTGCTCGGGCAGTGCGAGGGAGATTGCAGGGATGAGCCAGTAAAGGGAGTAAATCCACGCCTGCTGCCCCACGGGGTGCGCGATGAACGCCACCATGCAGAGAAGTGAAATCGCCGCGCCTGCGAACTTGCCGCGCGCGTATGCCGCAAAGTACACTGTCGCCGCAAGCATGGGGGCGAGGAGCAGGATGTTAAGCATGTTCACGCCTTTGCCAAGCCAGAAAAACGAGATGACTTCCGCGAGCAGAACTGAAACTGCGCCCACGCCTGCGCCCAGGAAGCCGCCTGCAATGGGGCCCATAAACTGGAAGAGTGTGAATGACTTGTTGGCAGGGCCGCCAAGCATGGGCGAGAAGTTCACGCTGTCCGCCACAAGCACGAGAAGCGAGAAAAGCATCACGAACGCGAGTCCCTTGGCTGAGAGAATGTTTCCTATCTTCATTTTATCCACCCCAATCCCTGCTGTCAGAAGACGTTTATGCTATTGGCATGAATGGATTTAAAACTGTTTCAGTCAGGCATGCGGGCCAGGAGGGTTTATAAAAAGTGTGTTATATTAAGTCAATATACGTGATTTAATGATAGAGACGATAACCGGGTTCGCCAAGGGCGACATTGTGCGCGAGTGCAACGAAGCCTCAATGATAATACGGGCAGACCCGGGTTCCCACACCATAGGCGCGATATGGAGCAACGGGAGTGTGAGATTGGAATCCGCGCCGGGCGTCCCCCTTACCGTTTCATCCTTGGACAGGCTGGGGCTGCGGGCAGGGGACCTTGAGGTGTGCTGCGGCCTCATGGTGCCTTTCAACAAGGTCAGCAGCAATTCCATGATTGCCAGGGCGGGCTCTTCGATCAAGGCGAAGGAAATCAGGGTTTACGGCGACTTGGTCCTGGAGGGGGCAGATGTCGAGGCTGAGAACATCCTGGTCCTCGGGGACCTGATTGCCGTGGGCAGGAATGCGATAACTGTCCACCACCGCATGGTATGCGGCGGCGACAATAGCATGGTGGACAATGATAGCGGCATAAAGGGGAATGCTTTTTTCAGCATGAAAGCCCTGGCCGGCAAAATCCCGACCTTTGAAGAGATAAAGGGGAGCAGCTCAAGGGTGACTGACGACGTTGTCAAGCTCTTTTACACGGCAACAGGCCATAACCTGAACCCTGAGCAGAAAAGCGTGCTGGGGAGCATAGGCGCGGACGGGAAGAGCGGGATGATTTACCTGTGCGGCAGGTATTACAGGATTGCGCGCGCTAAAAAAGACCAGAAATTCCGCACGGTGGAGCAGTCCAGGGAGGAAAAAGACATGCTGGTTGCCCATAGGGAATACCTGCGCCTGGCGGGCAAAATCCAGGCAAGAACCACGAAGGCACAATCAGTGCGCAAACTGAGCGCGATTTGAACGCGGGCAAAGCCATCCGGGCTCATGGGAGGAATGTGGGTTTATAACTGTTTTGCATAAAAATATAGTGTGTTAGGAAGTATATACTAACGTGGGTAATTGGATGAAAAAGATAATCAGCGGCCTGGAGGACTTGCAGGCATATTTCGACAAGAGCACTGGCACTTATCGCATCAGGGAGGACAGGGTGGAAATCCGCCTTCCGACCGGCGCAGCCTGGCATATACATGAGATAGAGGCAACTGACCTGGTAGTGAGGGGCAGCCAGGGGCTCAAGCCTGTGCCGCTTCAGATAACCCACGTCCAGGCCGGAAATTTCGCATGCATCGGCGCTGTAGAGGTCTACACCGCAAGGGCGGAAAACCTCTATGTGGAGTACAGCATAAAGGCCGTGCATTCCATCAATGTCCTCAACAACATCTATGTGGACAGCGGGGGCAAGCTGCTTGCAAGCGGCGTAGTGAGGGTGGCAAACAGCATAATCATGACAGAAGGAACCTTGGAAGTGCCTGGCAAGGGCGCGCTTTATGTGATGAATGACATTGTCACGGACGGGAAGCGCAGGTTCAATATCAGGTTTAATGACGACGTCGGCAGCCTGTTCATGGAAAACGACATCCAGCTCAAGGCAAGGGACCCCTCGCACATCGGCAGCATTTGCAGAAGCCTCAGGCAGGCAATCGGCAAAAATTCCGAGATGATCCAGCTGAATGGGATTGGCTACTTCCTTGTGAAAAAGCCGTTGGAGGAGACCATAAGCGTGATTGAAGGCACTGTGAAAAAAATCACGGTCAAGCCGGGCGGTTCCATGATCCTGGGGGGCGGCCTGGAAAATAATGCTTATGGAAAGATTTCCATGAGGATTGGCAGTGAGAAAAGCTCATCGAATGAGAAGCGCCTGCCAATTTTTGCTGTTGGCATGAATGAAACAATGGCAAAGACAGTGGAACATTCCAAAATCGCAAATGACGCTGACTTGCGCAAGATGAAGCCGCCAAACCGCAACCTGATTGCATTCCAGGCCGCCATGAGATCAGTGGGTGTGAATCCGCTTGCAATGGCGCGAGCCAGGATTGCACAGTGACAGGCACATATTGATTGTTTTCACAGCCAGGCGCTTGCCGGCAGGCTCAGCCTGCCTGGTTTGCAGTCTTCACGAAACAGGGGCGCGCTTGCCAGCCGCCTCAGCCTACCTGGTTGACGATTTTGACAAACCCAGGCTTTACCTTGTAAAGCTCGCCACGGTAAATCAGGTCGTCCACAATGCGCCGCACCGTCATCTCGTCCGCCACGCCCTCGTCGGTGGCCTGCCCCACAAGGCGCACCACCTCGATTGCGCCAAGCTGCGTCTGTATGCGCAGCGCAATTCCCATGATGGTGTTTATCTTGTCGGTCTGCGACTTGGGCTTGCCCGTCGCTATGATGTCGATGTCAAGCTTGCCGGTTTCCCTGTCGCGGCTCACCTTCTCAAGCACGTATTGCGTCAGATGGATGGCGCGCTCGGCGTCGGATTCATCCACTGTTTCGGAAAGCCTAAGCTTTGCGGATGCTTCCGACAGGCGCACAAGGCCTTCAATCTGGCGGGGGGTGATGGGGACTGCGCCCTCTGCCTTGCCCATCCTGCGGAGCTCCACGTAGAAGTCCTTTATCTTTTTCATTGCTGCGTCGGTGAGGCGCGGGCGGAAATGCTGGCGCGCGTAGGAGATGTATTTGCGCATGAATGACTTGGAAAGGACGTTCGGGTCCTCCTTTGCCTTGACGCCGGTTTCTGCCCCTGCGCGGTGGGTCTGCAGCATGAAGTCTGCAAGTGCGGCGTCCTTTGTCTCGTCCATCACGTCGATAATCGGGAAAATCAGGTCAAAGCGGGACAGGATGGTGGGCGGGATGTCGAACTGCTTGCCAGGGAGCTGGTTTGGGTCGAACCTGCCGAACTTGGGGTTTGCGGCGGCGAGGATGGATGTTTTTGCCTTGAATTGTGCCACGATTCCCGCCTTTGCAACACTTACCGTTTGGCTTTCCATGACCTCGTGCATTGCCGCGCGCTCGCCCTCGTCTATCTTGTCAAACTCGTCAACGGATGCAATGCCTCCTGATGCAATGACCAGCGCGCCTGCCTTGAGCGTCCAGCCGCCGTCGCCCAGGTCGTCCTTTTCCGCACTTGCGGTCAATCCCACGCCTGTCACGGATTTTCCAGATACGAATATTCCTTTGGGTGCCAGGTCCTTCACATACTGCAGGAAACGCGTTTTAGCCGACCCCGGGTCGCCGATAAGAAGTATGTGTATGTCGTTCCTGATTGGCGCGCCGCCAGGTATGAACTTGTCCTTGGTGCCGCCGAAAAGCTGGAGGGTGAGCGCCTCCTTCACCTCGCTGTGCCCGTAAATTCCTTGAGCAACTGACGCGTACATCTTCTCGTAAATCTTCGGGTCGGTCGCAAGCTCGCGTATGCGCGCCTCGTCCTCTTTTGTCGTTTCGATTTCCTCAAAGTCCTTCTGCGTCTTCTTGGCATTCACCACGTCGATGTAGCGCGTGTATATCTGCGTGGTCTCCCCTGAGCCTGCGCCTGTGCGCGGCTTTGCGGGAGGGATGAGGCGCATCACGCCGGTTATTTCAATGGTGTCGCCCGGCGTCACCTTGTTCACCAAGTCGTCCTCCATCCAAAGCGTGATTGTTGCCGCAGGCGCGCCGCCAGTGAGCCTTTCAAGTAGCTCCTGCGCCTCCGCCTTCTGCACGTCCACGAAATACGAGTCTTCCTCCTCGAGCTTGAGCGCGCGGCGCTTGCACTCGCTGCACACTTGGGGCACCTGCGCGTTTTTCGTCATGGGCACCTTGGTGGTGGCGTCGCACATCTGGCATTTGTAGACCGCAACCTTCACCTTGTGCAGGATGGGGCCGCGTTTCGTCACCACGCCCTTCACCGAGATGAGCTCGCGGATGTTTCTCGAGCTGATGTCCTGGATGAGAAGGCCGGAGTCGGGAAGGTTGAAGAAGCGCACGTGGGGCTCGAACGCAACGTCCGGGTGCGCATTCTTGAAAACCACTTCCTGCGACTGCACCAGGGCAAGCTCGGCTGCATTGATGAGCGAGTCTGGCTGGCGGATGAGGATGTCCGCAAGCTCGCGGTCGTACTTTTCCAGGTCCTCAAAATCCACAAGAAGGCTTTTCTGCATTGGGTAGTCTGTAAGCAGCCGGTTTATCTTCTCCCGCAGTGCGTCTGTGTAGAACGACTCGAATTTTTCCACGTACGATGAGATGTCGACGTCTGACGCCATAAGGCTCCCACACCTGCCCAGAAACGCGCAAAAACGCGCGCCCAAGGGGGGAAGTTAAGCCATGATAGGATATAAATAGCTTTCCGAAGCGGCGTTCCGGTGCCGGCTGCGAAGATGCCGGTGCTTTCAGATGCGGTACTGCACCATGTCCATCGAAAGGAGCGCAGCCTCGCGGGGGAACTCGCGGGAAACAGGCAAGCTGCACGACATGCCGATGGTTTCGCATCCGGCTTTTTGGCGCACCTCACCCATGCGCGCGGCGAGGCGGTTGCCCGCCCTGATTTGCTGAAACACAGGCGCAAGCGGGATGGCGCCGCCCTGCACGGGCTTGTCGGCGGATATCCGGACATGGGCGTCGACATCGTGCCCGTAATTTTCAGGTAGCGCGCCCAATGCCACGCGCGGCGCAGTGCCGCGTCCCAGGCCGAATTCAATGTGCTTGGACGGGCTTGTGGAAAGGAAGAGCGTGTTTGAAATGATGTAGCCGGATATCGGCGCATCCGGCCTTGGCTCAAAGCCATAGCGGTGCGAATTCCGGTAAAGGTATTCCACCTTTGACTTCACCAGCGCCCCAAGGATTGCCAGCGCAGGGCGGGGCCTGTAAAGATGGGGTGATGCTTGGTCGGCTGCGGATGATGGCTGCATGCGCGGAATATTATGGGATATCATTAAAAAGAATTCGGAGCGCTGCATGTTGGCGCCCGCATTGCCGCATGTGGTAAATAATATTTGTTTAAATATCTTTGCCAGCAGGAAAACGTGCGTGATACTCAAGAAATGCAGCCTGGGAAACATCGTTCATGTCTTTGACCCCCACCACTATGGCAGCGGCAAGCAGGGCAAGTTCAGCTGCCTGCGGAAAATATATGATAATCAAATCAGGCTCAAGCCGCTTGAGCCTGAAAAGTACGACAGGCCCAGGTGGCAGCGGCTCAGGGATTTCTTCTTCAAGGCGCAGGGTTGACAAAGTGTTTTATTACTCTCTCATTCTAAACCCCACATCGAACATAGGTGATTCAAATGGGCAAATTCTACCTTACAACCGCGATTCCATATGTCAATGCCGCGCCGCACCTCGGGCACATGCTGGAGTTCATCCAGACCGATGCTATCGCGCGCTACCAGAAGCTTCAGGGCAAGGACGTGGCGCTGGTGACGGGCGCGGACGAGAACAGCCTGAAAAACGTGCAGGCCGCCGAGAAGCTGGGCTTGAGCGTGGTGGAGCTTTGCAACAGGAACTCCGCGGTTTTCGAGGAAATGGCAAAAAAGGCAGGGCTTTCCTACACCAGCTTCCAAAGGACATCGGACAAGGGAAAGCACTGGCCTGGCGTGCAGAGGATTTGGGAGCTTTGCAACAAGCGAGGGGACATTTACAAGAAGAAATACCGCGGGCTCTACTGCGTGGGCTGCGAGGCCTTCTACGAGCCTGAAGAGCTTGTGGACGGGGTTTGCCCGGAGCACAAGAGCAAGCCCGAGGCAATAGAGGAGGAAAACTATTTTTTCAGGCTTTCGAAATACCAGGGCGAGCTGGAAAGGCTGATTGTGAAGGACGAGCTGAAGATAATTCCCGAGGGCAAGAAGAACGAGGTGCTGAGCTTCATCCGCGGCGGGCTGAAGGACTTTTCCATCTCAAGGTCGGTATCGCGCGCACGGGGATGGGGCGTGCCTGTCCCTGGCGACACTGGCCAGCTGGAATACGTGTGGTTCGACGCATTAGGCACGTACATCACGGGCATAGGCTATGGCACGGATGAGAAAACATTTGAAAAATACTGGCCTGCGGACGTGCACGTGATTGGCAAGGGAATACTCCGCTTCCACGCCGTCTATTGGCCGGCAATGCTTCTTTCCGCCGGCCTGCCGCTTCCCAAGGCGGTGTTTGTCCACGGCTACATAACAGTGGAGGGGCAGAAGATGAGCAAATCGCTGGGGAACGTGGTGGACCCGAGCTACCTGGTTGAAAAATACGGGATAGACCCGCTGAGGTACTGCCTTCTCTCCGCTGTGCCCACGTTCGAGGACGGGGATTTTTCCGAGCGGACGCTCCATGAGACGAACAACAACGAGCTTCTTGCCAACATAGGCAACCTGGTGAACAGGACGCTTGTCTTCACCTACCGCGAATTCATGGGTTGCGTGCCTGAAGCCGAGCTCTCGGAATCAGACCTTGATTTTGCCAAGGCGCAGAATGCGAAATTTGCAGAGGTTGGCGCGTTCATGGACAAAATGGAGCTCAAGGACGCGCTGCACCTGGCAATGCACTGCGGCAAGGAAGCGAACGCGTATTTCCAGCGGAGCGAGCCCTGGAAATCAGCAAAGGAGGACAAGGCGCGGTGCGCGGCGTCCATTTACGTGCTGCTGCACCAGGTGAAGGACCTTGCGATTGCGCTTGAGCCGTTCATCCCCGGCACCAGCGCCGAGATTTTCAAGCAGCTCAACATTGCCCCGAAGAAATGGGACGACATCGGCAAGCTCTCATTGCCAGCCGGGCACAAGCTCGGGCAGCCCGAGATAATTATCAGGAAGATAGAAACAAAGAAAGAGGGGGCGGCGGCCCCGGACGGAAAAAAAGCGCAGGCATCAGGCGGAAAAACGGCTGAACCCATGCCTGCATCATCGATTGATTTGGAAGCCGGGAAAATACTTAAAATTACAAGGCACCCGAACGCGGAGAAGCTCTACGTTGAGTCGGTGCAGATGGGCGACGGGGTTCGCCAGGTTGTCTCGGGGCTGGTGCAATACCTGAAGGAGGAGGAGCTTGCGGGCAAGATGGTGGTCATTGCGAAAAACCTCAAGCCCGCGGTGATACGGGGCGTGGAGTCGCAGGGTATGCTGCTTGCTGCGGAAAAGGATGGCGTGCTGGAGGTGCTGTCCCCTGCGAATGCAAAGCCAGGGGATAAAATAACAATCGAGGGCGAAACGGCTGCCAGCGGCACAGCGGCTGCAGGCAGCGCAGCAGCCCAAGCCATCGGTGCAGCCGCCACTGGCGGGGCAGCCCACACCGGCAGCGCAGCAGCACTGCCGCAGATAACCATCGACCAGTTCCTCACGGTGAAATTGGAAGTGAAAAACCACGAGGCGCTTGCGAACGGCAAGAGGATGCTGGTGAACGGCGCGCCCATA
>JBAZYD010000014.1:0-43486 GCA_041659465.1 Candidatus Micrarchaeia archaeon
AACCAGCGTGTGCTGGAAGATGTCGAAGTTGTCCACGCCCACCGTGATGCCTGTTTCCTCAAACACAGGGTACTGGGAGGTGACTGACATGCGCTTTGGTATGGGGTCGAGTATTTCGATGTATACTGCCGGGTTCTTCTCCAAATCGACCTCGAAAAAGCGCTCCGGCGAGGTGGAGATGACCACGCTTTTCTTGCCGCCCTCGTTGACCGCGGTGCCGAAGCCCAGTGTCTTTCCCAGCACCCTCCAAATCTTCAGGTCCACTTCCACTATGTTTTCCTTCAGGGCAAGCGAGAGGAAGTCCTGCCCGCCGCCAAGGAAATAGAATTTCGGGAAGGGCAGCATGCTGCCCTTTTCCTTTTCAAGCACCGTCAGCTCGGATATCTTGTAGGGGAACACCAGCATGGACATGTCCGCAAGCCCCTTGCGCTCGCGCGCAAAGAACTGCATGGTGTTTATCTTGCGCTTGGTGATGATGTTTATGAAGTTCGGCGAGAAGAGGTCGCGGAAATCGATGAAGCCGAGGAACGGCATGGTGGACTTGAGCACCTGGTTGAAGAGGTTTCTCACGTCCGACTCGGCAATCTTTTCAGAGTAGAGGAGCAGCTCGCGCGCTTTCACGTTTCCCATCCAATTGCACCGTATGCGCCTTTGCCACGCATTATTAATAAACGTTTAAGCCGGCGGGCGAGAGAAGATGGATTCGGAGTGGGATCCGGAAGAGCCGCGGCTCTTCCGTCTGCCCAATTTGCTGCGCAAATCGGAATCGTAGGGATTTGCGTTGTTGCCGGCGAACCGGCAACTTCGCATCCAAAATCTGTAGGATTTTGTCTGAACCCTAACATGCAGGTTTTCAGTGGGATCGTAGGGATTTGAACCCTAACATGCAGGTGTATTCTGGAGCCCGCGCGTTGCCGCACGGGCGAGATCTGGAGCCTGCCGCGCTACCAAGTTACGCCACGACCCCGAAAGTTTCGCTTTCGGTTCCACACTGCGCTCATGTTGCCATGCTGCGCCCGCATTTCGGGGTTGTGGAACGACCCCGTTTGACAGACTATGCTAGGCAAGGATAATGTTAATATTATGAAGCCCTAACGGGGGCGTGGCACACGACCCCGTGTTTGCTGGCTTTAGTGCCGAATAAGGTTAAAGAAGCTATTGCCAGCGCGAGCCTAAGATGCCGCATTGGCTTTCCCTGCGCGCACCTATGCCGCCGCTGCCTTTTCCTTCGCGCGCGCCTCTGACGCCATGTGCTGGTGCGACTTCCAGAAGAAGTAGCCCACGCAGGCGAAGGTCGCCACGGGCGAGACGTAGGCGGGGATGTGCGCGCCGAAGGCGTCGGCAAGCATGATGGCGCCCAGGACGAGGATGGAGTACATCGCGCCGTTTTTCAGGAAGATGTATTTTTTCACGTTCTCGATGTTTCTTATTGTCAGCTCGCGCACCACAAGCGCGCCAAGCCCGTTCCCAAGGAGTATGAGGGGCACAGACATTGTGAAGGCGAATGCGCCTATCACGCCGTCAATCGAGAACGTGGAATCTATCACCTCAAGGTAGAGTATCTTGCTGAGGTCGCCCATGCCGCTTGAGCCGCCGTGCAGGAGCTGCGCCTCGTGCTGCTCGGCATTCTGCTTGAAGCCGTGCGTGATGAAAAATGCCGTGGAGCCCACCACTGCGCCAAATGCCATCAACGCGTTCCGTTCCATCGCAAACCAGACGATGAGCGTGAGGAGGATGGAGACCACTGCGTAGAACCACACGCCCTGCTTCTGGAAGAATTCCTCGTGGTGCAGCCCGAAGGACTTTGGCTCCAGGAACAGCCAGTGGAAGAAAAGGAAGACAAGGAACACGCCGCCGCCTGCAAGGAGGATTGGGGAGCTTTGCTCCACTGCATCTGCCACCGCAGGGTCGGAGCTGAAGGTCGCAAAAAATGCGCCGTCAGGCCCCAATGCAGGGTTTGCCGCCCACACTATTAGCAGGGGAAGCGCGCCACGCACCACGAACACCGCGATGACCAGCCCGAACGTGAGGAACCACCTCCGCGCGCGCTTGTTCATCTTACTGAGCACCTCGGCGTTTATCACCGCATTGTCTATGCTGGTTATGGTCTCGAACAGGACAAGCCCGGAGACGACCAGGAGCATGGCGAAAAGGTCCATGGAAAAGAAAGATGCAGCAAGGTTAAATAGTAATGGCAGCCCAAGCCCACTTGCGCGGATGAGGATAAGTGGATTCTCTGAGCAAGGGCGGTGCTATCACACTTCCCTTGCCGTGACGCCTAACACAATTGCTGACGCGCAAAAAACAGGAAGCTGCAGGTTCGCCTTGCATGGCGCGCCTAGCCATTCCATTTCCTGCCGGCCATGCCGCGCGATTTTTTTCCGAAAATCAGTTCTTCTTTTTCTTCCCGACCATTTCGCGCGCCTTCCTTGCTATGTGCTCCGCAGACAATCCAAACCGCTTGATAAGTTCCCATGGCGCGCCAGTCTCGCCAAAGCGGTCCTCCACGCCCATCATGTCGAAGACGACGGGCGCGCGACATTCCGTGAGTATGGCTGCGGCAACAAGATTGCCCATGCCGCCTTTCTGGTGCTCCTCAACGGTGAGCACGCAGCCGCACTCGCGCGCTGACGCGATGATGGCTGGCTTGTCCAATGGCTTTATGGCGGACAGGTTCACCACGCGGGAGGTCATGTTGAATTCCTCCTTCAGTATCCAGCTGGCGCGCATTGCCTCCGCCACCTCGGGGCCGCAGGAGACTATTGCAATGTCCTCGCTGCCGCTTGGCGCGTCGGTGGAAAGATGGTGCGAGAAGGCGTCCATGAAGCGCGCCTGCTCGCCCTTGTAGCGGATGACGGTCGCCTTGCCGAACTTGTAGGGCGTGGAAGGCGTGGTGATTATGGGCGTGGGCTCGCGAGCATAGCGGATGTAGCAGGGGCCGTTTATTTCATCAATCATTGCAGCGGTCGCCTTTTTCGTTTCAGCCGCATCGCATGGGATGAGCAGGTTCATGTTGGGAAGGCCTGCTATCTGGAAAATCTCCTCGAGCGCCTGGTGCGTGGCGCCGTCAGGCCCCACGGATATCCCTCCGTGCGCGCCCACAATCTTCACGTTCCAGTTGCCATAGCACACGGTTGTCCTCACCTGGTCAAGCGCGCGGCCAGCCGCGAAAACGCCATAGGTGCCGAAGAACGGGATTTTCCCCTCCTTTGCCATGCCCGCAGCCACGCAGGTGCCAGACTGCTCCGCAATGCCCATGGAGAAGAAGCGGCTTTTCCGCTCGGGCTTGTTCTTGAAGAACATGTTTATGGAAATCGAGCCTGAGATGTCCGCGCCAAGCGCAACCACTGCGGGGTTTTCGTTCGCTTCCAGCTCGTCGCCAAACCCCTCTTTTGTGGACTTCATTTCCACTTTCATCCTCTCCTGCGCGTTCCACCAGTAGTCCTTGCTGTATTTTGGCATGGATGCCTCGATGCCCTCATTCACCTTCTTTTGGTGCGCCTCTGCAATTGCAATCATTTCATCCTTTGGAAGGTGCTGCATGCCAAGCTCGGAAAGCGCACGGTCCAGCTCGTCCTTTTTGGGTGCGCGGCCATGCCAGCCTGCCTGGTTTTCCATGAAGGAGACGCCCTTGCCCTTCACCGTCTTTGCGATTATCACCGTGGGCTTGCCCTTTGTCCTCTCGGCTTCATCGAATGCGGAAATGAGCGCCGGGATGGAATGCCCGTCGACAACAAGCACGTGCCAGCCGAATGCGCGGTATTTCTCGTCAATGGGGTCGATGTCCATGACGTCGCAGACATTGCCGTCTATCTGCAGGCAGTTCTTGTCCACGATGCCCACAAGGTTGTCAAGCTTGTAGTGCCCGGCTTCCATTGCCGCCTCCCAAATCTGCCCCTCCTGCTGCTCGCCGTCGCCCATCAGGCAATAGACGCGGTAGCTTTTGCCGTCGAGGCGCGCGGCAAGCGCGTCGCCCACTGCGATGGAGAGGCCCTGCCCCAGCGAGCCGCACGATGCCTCAATCCCTGCGCATTTTTTCCTGTCAGGGTGCCCGCAGAAAGGCGAGTCCATTTTGCGCAGCGTGGCTGTCTGCTTCACGTCAAAGTAGCCAGTGTAGCCAAGAGGTATGTACCAGGCAGGCGCCTTGTGCCCGGCGGAGAAGAAAAGGCGGTCGCGCTTGTCCCAGGCAGGGTCGGACGGCTTGTGGCGCATGGTGCGCAGGTAAAGCACTGAAACCGCATCAAGCGCGGAGAGCGTGCCGCCTGTGTGCCCGCTTCCTGCGCAGTGGAGCGCGATGAGCGCGTAGCCACGCATTTCCGCGGCAGCCGCGGCGATTTCCTGCGCTGTGAAGTTCTTTTCATTTCCCTGTGCGTCGAATATTCCCATCGTTATCCCTCGAATTTGCCCATTTTCCTGAGTTTTTGCAAGTAGTTTTCGCATGAGTCGGCTATCAGCTTCTTGTCCGCGTCAGCCACGCTGCGCAGGATTTTCGCAGGCACGCCCGCCACTATGCTGCCGGGGGGCACGCGCATGCCTTCGGTGACCACTGCGCCTGCCGCGACAATGCTCCATTCGCCTATTTCGCATCCATTCAGAAGGGTGGCGTTCATGCCAATAAGCACGTTGTCCGCCACTTTGCAGCCATGGACGATTGCGCCATGCCCTACAGTCACGTTTTTCCCTATGCGCACGTTTTTGCCGTGGATGACGCATGTTTCCTGTATGCTGGTGCTGTCGCCCACCTCGATGCTGCCTTCGTCGGCATGGATACAGGCAAATGCTGCGATGTAAACGTTTTTGCCAAGACTGGCCGTTGCGTCGACGTCGGACTTCGGGTGGATGAAACTCATGCGACTGTCACCACGTGAGCGTGCCGTCCTTTTGGTCCTTGCTGCCAATCACCGCCTTCATGCGCCGTATGCCCTCGATGATGTTTTCCTTGGAGGTCGCGTAGGAGAGGCGGATGTGCTGCTCCGGGTCGCCGGGGTTCCTCCTTCCGAAGTGGATGTCTGAGAGCACCGCAACGCCGTTTTTCAAGAGAAGGCGCCTAAGCTCGTCCGAGTCGCGAAGCTTGAGCTTTTTCACAGCCGCTGTGACGTTGGGGAAGGCGTAGAAGGCGCCGCCGGGCATGAGGCAGCGCACCCCGTCTATCTCGTTTAGGAGCTTCACTATGATGTCGCGGCGCTCCTTGAAGGACGCCGCCATCTTTTCGCTTTCAGCCTGCGGGCCGTCGAGCGCGGCAGCAAGCGCGTACTGGGACATGTGGTTTGCGCAGCTTTCCGTGTTTGTCACCCAGCGCGCTATGTGGGGCGCAAGCGTCGGGTTTGCGATGTAGCCCATGCGCCAGCCCGTCATCGCGTATGCCTTGGATGCGCCGTCCGAGATTATGGTGCGCTCGTACATGTCGGGCAATGAGGCTATGCTCTTGAACTCCTTGTCGTACGAGAGCGTGCAGTAGACCTCGTCCGCATACACCCAGAAGTCGTGCTTCTTCGCAAGCGCCGCGACTTCCTTCAGGTCGTCCTCCTCGAGTATGCCCCCGGTCGGGTTGTGCGGCGTGTTCAGTATGAGGAGCTTTGTCCTGTTGCTTATGCGCGCCTTCAGCTCGGATATGTCAAAGCTGAATTTCCTTTTCTCGGACAATGGAAGGGGCACGGGAACCGCGCCGTTCGCGATTATCTGGGACTGGTAGATGGGAAAGCCTGGGTTGGGGTATATCACCTCGTCCCCCACGCCATGGTCGGTGGTGGCGGCAATCGTGTATGCGATGAACGGCTTTGCGCCGTTCGCTATCACCACGTGCTCGGGCTTGACCTCGATTTTGCGCGTGCGGGACAGGTAGCGCGCCACCGCCTCGCGCGCCATCAGTGCGCCTGCCGAGTCGGTGTAGCCGGTTTTCCCGTCGTTTATCGCCTTTATCGCGGCGTCCTTGATGTGCCGCGGGGTGTCAAAATCCGGCTGCCCGATGCAGAAGCTTATCACATCCTTGCCCTCGCGGCGCAGGCGGTTCACTTCCGCAAGAACCTCGAAAGCTGTCTCGGTCCCCAAGTCGATTGTCCTTTTTGAGACGTCCAAATGCTCACCTTGAATCAAGCGGCGCTGAACGCGCCGCCCACACAGGGCGAATTATGCTGCAATATTTTATATTAGTGGCGGCGGGGCGCGCAAGGCGGCAGGGGGCGCCCGCGCCGCCATCAGGCGCAAAAGCCGTCTTGCCGCCTTGCTGCTGCGGGAAATTGGGTGCTTGCAGGCCCGTCGGCAGGCCAGCCCCACCCGCCATCAGCCATTCGGCAAAAACGGCGGCAGGCGCGCCAGTTTCTTTTTCCTCTCCCCGCAAAAAAGCCCCATTCCGCGCGCCAACGCCGGAGCGCCAACTGCAATATTTATAAATTAAGCGTGGATATATGACGCAGGTGGTATAATGGTTATGAAGAAAGGACAAGCAGCATTGGATTTCCTGATGACGTACGGATGGGCAATCGCACTCGTTGTGATTGTGGCCGCGGCGCTCTTCGCGCTCGGAGTTTTCGACGTCAGCAACTTCGTGGGAACCAAGGCGGCAGGATTTTCAGGAGTGGCAGTGCAGGGATGGTCCATGACGGGCGCAACAGGCATCCTCTCAGTAAAGCTCACCAACCAGGTTGGCCAGAGGATTAACATCACGGGCGTGAGCGCGACCATCGGGGCTACAACGAATGCGTTGAACACGACCGACGGAGTCATACTCGCAACCGGGGAGACATCGAGCGCACTTGCCAACACAGTGGCATTCACCGGGATAAACGCGGGCGCAGGGTACCAGGCAGCATTGCACATAAACTACACTGACCTGAACTCGGGCTTCGCTGCATCGACCACGGGAACGCTCACTGGAAAGGCAGTATAAGCAGCTCCTCCCGTTTTCTTTTTTTATCTTTCTTTTTTTCTTTTTGTTTTCCGCCCCCTACCATAGATAATGCGCTGCCGGCTTTTGCGCAGGCGAGGGGCATTTGAAGCCCTCAGCATGCGCGCTGCAGCCACCAGCCGCCTTGGCAAGGATATGAATAGAAAGAGAAAGCCCTGGGGCCTGGCTGCTGGCAGCCCTCTGCCAAAAGGGCGCGCCGCTATTGCCTTGGCCCCTGGAAATATGGCCTGCCCTCGGCTTCGAAGTCATAGGCCGCCTGCATCCTTACAATCAGCATTCCTGACAGGAGGCATATCAGGACGGACAGGCCCAGGTTCGGCATGGGCAGTATTGCACCCAGCATCAGCACCAGGGCAGCCATGGCGATGCTGTATAGGGCGCCGGTCAGCAATGTGTTGAGCGACCTGTGGCCTGTTTGGGAAAGCCCATTCGCGCGGCTCCCTGAATCAGGATAGATGTACTTGATGACATTGCGGGCCGCCTTCAGGCGCACATATTCCTGCGGAAGGGTGAGCAGGAACGCAACCATGTCCAGAAGCACAAGCAGCCCCACGCCTGCCCTGGCAAAGGGCAAGTCCCCGAAAAGCCCGAAAAAAAGCACTATGTAGGAAACAAGGACAAACGCGCCCAGTATTGTGCTTTTCCTCAACGAAACACCCGCTTTTGATGCTCCTCTGCCCACCATTAAAAGCGTTGCTGGCCACCTGGCCGGCCAATCGGGCCAGGCAGGAAACTTCCCTGGCAGCAGCGCCAAAGGGCGGCAGGTGTGCCATCGCGGGCACGCCGCTGCTTGGACATTCCTGCAGGGCCCGCCAATTGCTATAAAAACAGCGTGCCTGAAAAGGGCAGCATGCACCGAAAGATAATGGCGCAGGCAAGGGAGTCCTTTGCCGACCCGTTCAGCCGCTTCCTCATCCTCGCCATCGCGGCTGCAGCGCTTTATGCGCTTGCCTATTCCGCCACTGTGGAGCCGGTTGCGCCCCAGCAGTTCTTCGGCAATGCCACGCTTGATGTGCACTTCTTCTACCATCCCGCCTGCCCGCACTGCAAGGAGCAGATGCCGTATAACCAGCAGATTGCTCAGGAGTATCCGGATGCAAAGTGGATTTACCACGACACGTCTGACCCGGCGCAGGTGGAGCTCATGAAGGGCATGCTGTCCGTGCTTGGCAGGAAGCAGGAGGGCGTGCCGACTACCATAATAAACAAGACGGTGATTGTGGGCTTTGACAGGGCTGCGACGCCCGGCAAAATCCGGGACGCGCTTGCCGCAAACGGCGCGGGCAATGGCAGCAACACGGCAGCGCCGCAAAAGAAAACAATCACGCTGCCGCTTGTAGGGACAATAGACCCGTATGCGTATTCCCTGCCAGCACTTGCAGTCACGCTCGGGCTGATAGACGGCTTCAACCCGTGCGCGATGTGGGTGCTGGTCTATCTCATCTCAATCACGCTCACATTGAATGACAGGCGGAAGTTCCTCCTCATAGTCGGCACCTTCCTTTTCGCCTCGGGCGCGCTTTACTTCCTCATAATGGCGGCATGGCTCAATGCCTTCCTGTTCGTGGGCCTGGTGAGGCCGGTGATGATAGCGGTGGGGGCCATCGCGCTTTACTGGGGCATAACGACGCTCCGCGAGCTTTGGAAGAACAAGGGTGCAATCGCATGCAAGGTGGATGACCCGAAGGGCAAGAGGAAGCTGGCCGGCGAAATCGAGGCGCTGCTTTCCTCGCCGCTCTCGATTGCCACGTTTGCGGGCCTCGTGGTGCTGGCATTCACCATAAACTCGATTGAATTCGTATGCTCCTCCGCAATACCGGCAGTCTTCACGTCCGTGCTTTCGCTGTCGAACATATCGGCGCTGGAGCACTACTTCTACATCTTCGTGTATGTCGTGATGTACATGCTGGACGACATCATCGTGTTCGCGCTTGCCTACTTCGCGGTGGGCGGCACGCTTGGCAACAGGATTGCATCGTGGGGCAATGCAATCGGCGCGGTGATACTCATAGCCCTCGGGCTCGTGCTGCTGTTTGCGCCCAATCTCCTGATGGCATGAGGCGGGAACGAAACTGGCCCGCCGGGCGATAATCCGCTTCGCATTTGCCCAACTCACCGAACAATAACCGAACTATTTAAAGCCAGCCTGCGCCTCATCCCTGCAGGTGATTTACATGGCGAGGGACTATTTTGCATTCGCATTCGTGCTATTCGCGGCAGCGCTCCTGCTTCTGGGCTGCGCATCGCCCGCCCAAAACCCGCCGGCCCCGCCCAGCGGCGCAGCCGCAGGCTCGGACGGGCTGAAGTCCTTCGCTTCCTATGACGAGATATACTCTTTCCTGAAAGCAGGCTCGAGCGGCTCTTCCGGCTATTATGGCGGCAGGGGAATGATGGACGGCATGATGGTGAAGTCGCTTGCCCCGACTGCCGCGCCAACCGCCCAGGGGGCGGCAGAGTCTGGCAACGGAGCGGCGGCATCAGACTACTCTCAGACCAATGTGCAGGTGATGGGGGTGGACGAGCCGGACTTTGTGAAGAACGACGGCAAATACATCTATGTTGTCAAAAACGAGTACAATAACAACAACTACGGCTACAACCCGTTCGGCTCATCGTCAGTGGGGAAAGTGAAAATAATCGACGCATACCCTGCGGCGCAGATGAAGCAGGCAGGGGAGATATCGATTGACGGCACGGTGAGCGAGCTGTTCATCTATGGCGACAAGCTGGTGGTGTTCGGGAGCATATACGTGCCTTTCTACTACCCGCGCCCGCTCGCTGCTGGCATGCGCTGCCTGGACTGCATAATGCCGCAGTTTTATTCGCAGAATTTCACGTTCATGAGGGTGTATTACATTTCGGACAAGTCATCGCCCAAGCTTGTCAAGAGGATTGAAGTGAAGGGCGACTACAAGGACGCGCGCATGGTTGGGGGGAAAGTGTATGCGGTGTTCTCGGACGCAGCGTCCTACGCATACCCCGTGCCCATTTACCGCGTGGACGGGGCGGACAGGCAGGTGGCGCCAACGGACATAAAGTATTTTGACTACCCGGACAGCAGCTACAGCTACAATATCTTCACTGGCGTGGACCTCAATGACCTGGGCAAGGAGGAGTCAAGGAAAGTGATGCTCATGGGCGCATCGCAGAACCTGTTTGTGTCGCAGGACAGCATGTACGTCACATTCACCACATACGACTACTACGACCCGCAGTGGAAAATCTACAACGAGGTGTTTGCCCCGTACTTTGACGCTGCGACAAAGCAGCGCATGGCCGAGATTGACGCGATGAACATCTCGGGCTGGAGGAAGGAGAGGCTCAAGAGCGAGGAGGCACTGTACTTCATCCAGAACAGGATATACAACCCGCTTGACCTGACCGTGGACTCAAAGCTTCGCGAGGAGCTGACTGCGAAGATACAGGCAAAGCAGTCGCAGGTGAACGGGCAGGCAAGGAGCGAGGAAAAGACCGAGGTGCACAAATTCGCGCTTGACGGCTCCTTTACATACGGGGGGCAGGCATCCGTGCCGGGGCATGTGCTCAACCAGTTTTCCATGGACGAGTACAACGGCTACTTCAGGATTGCCACCACGTCAGGGCAGACTTGGAGCAGCGAGAACCCGTCCTCCAACAATGTATATGTGATAGACTCCGGCATGAAGGTGGCGGGAAAGCTCGAGGGGCTGGCAAAGGGCGAGTCCATCTACTCTGCGCGCTTCATGGGCAACAGGGCATACCTTGTCACGTTCAAAAAAATTGACCCTCTGTTCGTGGTGGACTTGTCGGTGCCCGCATCCCCAAGCGTGCTGGGGCAGCTCAAAATCCCCGGCTACTCGGACTACCTGCACCCCTATGACGAGACGCACCTCATCGGGCTTGGCAAGGATGCCGCCGCTGCGGAGGGCGAGAACCAGGACTTTGCATGGTACCAGGGAGTGAAGCTTTCGCTGTTCGATGTGGGCGATGTTTCGCACCCCAAGGAGGTGGCGAAGTACGAAATAGGCGACAGGGGCACGGATTCGTACGCGTTGCAGGACCACAAGGCGTTCCTTTTCTCGAAGGAGAAGGGCCTGCTTGCAATCCCGGTGCTCCTGGCAAGGATAGACCCGCTCAAATACCCCAATGGCGTGGAGGCGAGCACGTACGGGGACTATGTGTTCCAGGGAGAGTATGTGTTCGACGTGTCGCTTGACAAGGGGTTTGTGCTTCGGGGCACGGTGTCGCATGCAACGGACGAGGGCGAGTTTGCCAAGAGCGGCTATTACTGGTACAGCAACTCGAACGTCAAGCGCGCGCTTTACATGGACAGCACGCTTTACACCGTGTCGGACATGTACGTCAAGGCAAACGGCCTCGGGACGCTCGCCGCGGTTTCCTCGCTGCAGATAGGCAATGGCACCGGGGGCTATGGCGGGCGCGTCTATTAGGGGGCCGCGGCAGGCCGGCCCTGGCTTTGCGCCAGGGGGCGCCTTTTTAATATTTTGGCGACTGAAAGGGAGCAATAGGGTGGTCATTTGTCAGGCAAGAATCATGCAGCTCCTCTTTTGGCGATTTTCGGCATTTTTGCGCTCGTGCTGCTCTCGGGCTGCCTGTCGCAGGGATGCAGCACGGACAAGAGCTGCAAGGCGTGGCAATTCTGCGACACCGTGAAAAAGTCGTGCGCGCTGCGCGAAGGGTACTGCAGCGTGGACAGCGAGTGCAACGATACTCTCAAGACATGCCCGGCTGCGACCCACCAGTGCTCTTTCCTTGAAAACAGGTGCAGGAACGACGGTGACTGCGGGAGCTGGCAGGTATGCGACGCCATAGGCAACAACACCTGCAGGCCGCGCCCCGGCTATTGCGACAGCGACCCCGTCTGCGACGCCAACACGGAGGTCTGCAGCCCGAACAGGCACGTCTGCGTGCCAAAGCCAGGCGGCTGCAACAACCAGTTCGACTGCGATGCATGGCAGATGTGCAACATGACGTCCAAGCGGTGCGTGCCGCTCGAGGGAAGGTGCGCGTCCGACGTTGACTGCGAGCTTTGGCAGGCATGCAACACCACGAACAAGGTATGCTCGGTAAAGCCGGGCTTTTGCAACAACGACCTTGACTGCGCAAGCTTCATGCTCTGCGACAGGGTGCTCAAGCGGTGCGTCGTGTCATCCGATTCCTGCCTCACGGACAAGGACTGCCGGGAGTGGCAGCTTTGCAACACGAACACCAACAAGTGCGAGGCGCAGCGCGGGCTTTGCGCCTCGCTTGCCGACTGCGAGAGCTGGCAGATTTGCGACGCGGTGAACAGGCGCTGCGTGAGCAGGCCGGGCTACTGCACCTCGAACGGGGAGTGCAACACCGAGTTCCAGCAGTGCAACGTGCCCACGCACAAGTGCGTCGTGATGGCAGGCTACTGCACCAAGTCCTCGGAGTGCAAGTACGACGAGCGCTGCGAGCTTGACCCGCTGTCCACAAGCGCATACCGCTGCGTGAAGGCGGTGTGCGGCACCGGGAATGACTGCCCGGGGGGCTTCTGCGACCTTGTGGACCACCAGTGCAAGAGCTCGCCCTGACGCGCAGGCGGCACGGCAAGCATTTTAATCCAGTGCTAGCAGTTTTGAGCTGCTTGAAAAACCCTAGGAGATGAGCTAAATGGCAATCAAAAACGACGAATACGGCCCCGAGATGATAGTCCACGTCTACGACCCCAAGACTGGGATGGAGGGGATAGTGGTCATAGACAACACCGCGATAGGCCCTGCCAAGGGAGGCGTGAGGCTGGTGCCTGACATCACGGTCGACGAGGTGTACGGGCTTGCGCGCGCGATGACTTGGAAGAACGCGCTTGCGGGCATCCCGTTCGGAGGCGCGAAGTCCGGCATCAAGGCGCCGGGCAATTCCCCGAACAAGGCTGAGCTTGTGCGCGCTTTTTCCGAGAAAATCGCCTCTCTTGTGCCGTCCAAGTACGTGCCTGGGCCCGACATGAACATAGGCGAGAACGAGATGGCGATAATTTCCAATACGATTGGCACGAGGCAGGCGTCCACAGGGAAGCCCGCCAGCATGGGCGGCTTGCCCCATGAGCTCGGCTCCACCGGCTACGGCGTCTTCCTTGCCACAGAGGTGGCGCTTGAGCACGCGAAAATACCGATTGCGAATGCCACGGTTGCGATAGAGGGATTCGGCAATGTGGGCACGTTCACGGCGAAGTTCCTTACTGGGAAGGGCGCGAAAGTGATTGCGGTGTCGGACTCGAAAGGGACTGTTTACCTTGAGAGCGGATTGAAATACGAGACGCTCATGCAGACCAAGAAGGAAAAGGGGACGGTGACCGCCTACCCTGGCGCAAAGGTGCTTCCTGCCGCCGACCTGTTCGGAATCAAGTGCGACGTGCTCATACCCGGCGCGCGCCCCAACGTCATCCGCGATGACAACATGAACACGATAAAGGCGCGCGTGATTGTGGAGGCTGCAAACATCCCAATGACGCCCGACGTTGAGCTTGGCCTTGTGAAGAGGGGAATCATCGTGGTGCCCGACTTCGTTGCAAACGCAGGCGGGGTGATTTCCTCCTACGTGGAATTCATCGGAGGCACCGAGCAGCAGATGTTCGCCATGGTGAAGGAGAAGATAACCGCGAACACCAGGCTTGTGTTCGCGCGCGCAAAGGGCGGGAACCTGCGCGCGGCGGCGCTTGAGATTGCAAAGGAGAGAGTGAAGGCGGCGATGGCAAAACGCGGGTAGCGTTTTGCCAGAAGAGGAAGCGGAGCTTCCTCTCAGATGGAAAAGCGGAAATAGCGCTTTTCCAGAAGCAGGCGCGAAGCGCCTGCTCAGATGGACAAGAAAAAGTAGGGCTAACGTGATTTCGAATGGTGCTTTGCTTCATAGCGCTCCCGGTTTTCCTGGTGCTTTCCATATTCTCGGCAAAGTACCGCTCGCTTGCAAAGAGGGCAGTGGACTGCGTTCTCAAGACAGCCACGCTCCGCCCGTGCGACACAGGCCTTGACGAGGAGATAAAGGCTGCAAGCATTGCAGGCATAATGAAGGTGTCGCCTGCCGCTGCATCGTTCGTGAACAGGCACATCGAGGCATTGTCATTTGTTTTCATGCTCCTCATGCTGCTGAGCGTGGTGTTCACTGCAGAGGGGCTCTATAATTACTGGCAATACGGCAACTGCAACGGCCAGCAGGGCGGCTTCTGCCCGATTTCTGACATCCAGAACGCGGCGCTTAAGGTGCCAAGCTCGGTGAGCGGGATACTGGCAGGCAATCCCAATGCCAATGTCACCTTGATAGAGTTCGGGTGCTACACCTGCCCCTACACAAAGTCCGCGGAGGCAGGGGTGCAGGACATGATACGCAAGTACGGCGACAGGCTTAGCTATGTCTACGAGGCTTTCCCCATACAGACGCACCCCTATTCGCGCGAGGCTGCGCTTGCCGGCCTTTGCGCAAACGACGGGGGCAAGTACTGGGAGTACCGCGCGGCAGTGTTTGACAGGCAAAGCGACCTGAATGCGAACGGCACATCGGTGCTTTATGACATTGCAGGTAAGCTCAACCTTGCGCAATTCAAAGAGTGCATGTCCAGCGGCAGGCATGACGTGCAGCTCCAGAAGGTCACTGACGAATGCACTGCAGCGGGCATATACGGCACGCCCACCTTCTTCGTGAACGGGAAGCCGTACGTCGGGCAGACGGCAATCTTTGATGTCCAAAAAGAGGTCAAGAGGCTGCTTGGCGAGTGAGAAGATGGATCTTGAAAAAATCCGCGCTGATTTTCCAGTTCTTCAAGCTTCAAAGGCAATCTACTTCGATTCCGCTTGTACCTCGCTCAAGCCGCGCGCGGTCATTGATGCTGAGGCTGCCTACTACTCTGAGCTGTCCGCTTGCGCCGGCAGGTCGCACCATTCGCTTGCGAAAAGGACAGAGGAGGCATTTGAAGCCGCCCGCGCGCGCATTGCAAAGTTTGTAAACGCAAAGCCAGAGCAGCTTGCCTTCACCAAGAACACGACAGAGGCGCTCAACCTCGTCGTCCGCTCCATGAACTATTCTTCGCGCAAAAAAATCGTCACCACGCCCCTTGAGCACCACTCGCTCCTCCTGCCCATAATGGAGCAGCAGAGGCGCGGCGTTGTGAAAGCGGAATATATGCAGGTTAGCGCCTCTGGTGAAATTGATGAGAGCTCGCTTTCACGTATTGACCCCTCCACCGCGCTGGTTGCCATCCACCACACCACGAACACCACAGGCATGGCAGCGCCGCTTGAGAAAATCGTGAAAGCCGCGCATGATGCGGGCGCAATGGTGCTCATTGACGGCGCACAGGGCGTGCCGCATGCGCGCGTGGACTTTTCGAAGCTTGGCGCGGACTTCCTTGCATTTTCAGGCCACAAGATGTGCGGCCCGACGGGAATTGGCTGCCTTGTCGGGAAGAAAGAGGCATTTGAGAAGCTGGACACCTTCATTGTTGGCGGGGAGACGGTGGAAACAGTGAGCCTGGAGAGCGTGAAATGGAAAAGCGCGCCCAAGAAATTCGAGGGGGGCATACAGAATTATGCAGGCGCCATTGGCTTGTCTGCCGCTTGCGATTACCTTTCGAAAATCGGGATGCAAAACATAGAGACGCATGAGCATGAGATGGCAAAGAAACTGATGGATGCGATAAGCGCCATCCCAAATGCCACAATTTACGGAAGCAAAACAGCGCCGAGATGCGCGCTTGTTTCCTTCAATTTAAAAGGCGTCTCCGCGCACCAGGTCGCGCTCATGGCAGATTCGCTTTCAAAAATTGCAATGCGTTCGGGCGTTTTCTGCGCGGAGCCCGGCGCTTCTGCGCTCGGCTTTCCCAAAGGCGCAGCGCGCGCATCGCTCTACTTTTACAATACCGAGGAGGAAGTGCGCATCTTTGCCGAGACGATGGGAAAGATTGCCAGGCTCTGATTTTCCACCAGCCCGGCACGCGCCCAAGCGCAATCTCCAGCCGTGCAGGATGGCACGCTTGCCAATCCAAAACATGCCTGGACAGGGCGCCCGCCTGGCGCGCCTCACCAGTCCAAAACATACCCGAACACGAGCGGCGCGACTATGGTGGCGTCGGACTCGATTACAAAGCGCGGCGTTTGCGCGTCCAGCTTGCCCCAGGTAATCTTTTCATTGGGCACTGCGCCCGAGTATGAGCCGTAGCTTGTCGTGGAATCCGATATCTGGCAGAAGTACGACCAGAAGGGCGTCTTCTCGAGCTTGAGGTCCTGTATGAGGAGCGGCACCACGCAAATGGGGAAGTCGCCGGCAATCCCGCCGCCTATCTGGAAAAAGCCTATCTTGTGCTTCGGCGAGGTCGCCTTGTACCAGTTGATGAGCTCCTCCATGTACTGCGCGCCGCGCTTGAGCGGCGTGTAGGAAGAAAGCCCGCCCTTTATCACCTGGGACACGAACATGTTGCCAAGCGTGGAGTCCTCCCAGCCAGGCACGAACATTGGCAGGTTCTTTTCCGCCGCAGCAAGGAGCCAACTGTCGGCAGGGTCGATTTCATAGTGCTCCTTCAGCACCCCAGACTTGAGGAGCTCGTACATGTACTCGTGGGGGAACGCGGGCTTGCTTTCCTTTTCATGCTTCTGCCAGATTTTAAGCACCGCAGCCTCGATGCGCCGCATCGCCTCGTCCTCCGGGATGCAGGTGTCGGTGACCCTGTTGAAGCCGCCGTTGTAAAGGTCAAGCTCGTCCTGCGGGGAGAGCTGCCTGTAGTGCGGCACGCGCTTGTAGTGCTTGTTCGCCACCAGGTTGAAGACGTCCTCCTCGAGGTTCGCGCCGGTGCAGGTTATCGCGTGCACCTTGTCTTGCCTTATCATCTCTGCAAGCGACTTGCCAAGCTCCGCGGTGCTCATGGCGCCGGCAAGCGTCACCATCATCTTCCCGCCCGAGGAGAGGAGGTCGCAGTATGCCTGCGATGCGTCCACGACGACCGCTGCGTTGAAATGCTTGTAGTGCTTCTTCATGAAACTGCGCATGTACCCGGCCATTTTCCCACCTCGACTGCCGACCGCACCAAAAAAAGAAGAGCGCGATGAAAAGTTTCGTTTTACACGGAAAAATACGGCGTAAACATATATATTCGTTTCTGATTTGCGCGCAAAAAAAAGCTACATGAACTCCTGCAGGTACTTTGATATGTCCACGTTGGAGATGTCATGCTTCACCAGCGGCGAGTCCTTGATGAACGGTATCTCGTCCGTGTAGGTGGCGCGCGGGACGTTGTAGAAGATGCCAATCGGCCAGCGCTCGGTCTCGTGCGCGCGCGCGACCGCGGACTGGTAGTTCGTGACGTCGTGCCCCTCGGATTGCAGCTTGTACACCTTCTTCTGGTACAGGTCATAGGGCAGGTCCTTGCGCCAGGTCACGCATGGCTGGAAAACGTCGATGTGCGACACTCCCTTGTGCTGTATGCCCTGGGCGATGAGGTCTGTCAGGTGCGGGATGTCGCCTGCGAACCCGCGCGCGACAAAGGTGGCGCCTGCGGCAAGCGAGATGAGTATGGGGTTCACTTCCTGGTCGATGACGCCGTTCGGGGTGGACTTTGTCTTCGTGCCCTTGCGCGTGGTCGGGGAGGTCTGCCCTGTTGTCAGCCCGTATATCTCGTTGTTCTGGACAATGTAGGTGAGGTCCACGTTCCTCCTCATGGTGTGCACGAAGTGCGCCATGCCGATGCCGTAGCCGTCGCCGTCCCCGCCCACTGCCACCACGGTGAGCGATGAGTTGGCAAGGTGTATGCCTGTTGCAGGGGGAAGCGAGCGGCCGTGCAGGCCTTCGAATCCGTATGTCTTTATGAAGTGCGGGAGCTTGCTGCCGCAGCCCACTCCTGAAACCACCACTGTCTCGTGAGGGGGTATGCCAAGCTTCGCAAGCGCGCCTTTCAGCGCTATGAGTATGCCAAAGTCGCCGCAGCCTGGGCACCAGGTGGGCATGTGCCCGGAGTTGAGTTCTGATACTGTCACCATGATACCACTTCGTCATTTCCTTCCTGCAAGCTTGGATGCGTGCGCCGCTATTTCCTCTGGCGTGAGCGGCCTGCCGTCATAGCGCAGGTATGTCTTCTCCATGTAATAGCCTGTCTTCTGGAATATGAGCGAGCGCATCTGCGCGCCTGAGTTGCCCTCGAAGATGACCGTGCTTTTCGCGCTTTTCAGCGCCTTGAGGACAATGGATGCAGGGAACGGCGAGGCATAGCGGATGTGCATCATGCGCGCGGCAATGCCCTTCTGCTCCAGCATTTTTAGCGCCTCGAGCATGGGCCCCTTGGTCGAGCCCCAGCACACAAGCAACATGTCGGCAAGCGAGGCGGATGCGCCGTAAAAGGTCGGCGCGATGAACACTTCGGGAATCACTGCGAGCTTGGTGGCGCGCTTGTCAATCATCTTCACGCGCGTCTCCCCCTCCTCGGAGGTGAAGCCCGTCTCGTCGTGCTCGTAGCTCGAGCAGACGTGCATGCCGTTCTTCTGCCCGGGAAGGCAGCGATTCGATATCCCGTTCGCCGTGTATTCGTAGCGCTTGAATGGCGCCTGGGCCGATTGCGCACCATCGGGCGCCTGGGCTGCGGCTTCTGACAGCGCCTCCATCTGGGGGTCGCTCATGAGCCTGCCGCGCTCCACCTTCAATTGGAGCTTTCGGAAGTCCTCCACGGTCTGCGAGCTTTCGGAGAGGTACTTGTCGAGGAGGACGATGACGGGCACCTGGAGGAGCTCCGCGATGTTGAATGCGTTGAACGCCTCCACGTAGCATTCGGTGGCGTCGCCGGGGGCAACCACCACGCGGGGGAACTCGCCCTGCGAGGCATGGAGCGCGAAGAGAAGGTCTGCCTGCTCGGTGTAGGTGGGAAGCCCTGTCGAGGGGCCTGCGCGCTGGGACTCGAATATCACTGCGGGCACCTCCATCATGCCCATCATGCCAAGCGCCTCGGCCATCAGGGAGAAGCCGCCGCCAGAGGTCGCGGTCATTGCGCGCACGCCTGCAAAGCCCGCGCCGGCTATCATGTTCGCCGCGGAAATCTCGTCCTCGGTCTGCTTCACTATCACGTCGTAGTCGATTTCGTGCCCTGCCATCAGGTGCAATATGGAGGAGGAGGGGGACATGGGGTATTCCGCAACGAACTTGCAGCCCGCCGCAAGCGAGCCTGCCACGGACGCCTCGTTGCCGTTTATGAAAAGCGTCTTCTCGCGCTTTATGAACTCGATTTTCGCCTTGAAGCTGCCGTTCACTATCCCCTTTGAGAAGTCATAGCCTGCGCGCGCGGCCGCGATGTTGGAGTCCACCACCTTCTGGCCTTTCCTTGCCCACATCTTTTGCATCATGTTCTCTATTATCGCAAAGTCAAGCCCCAGTATGCCCATGGAGGCGCCCAGCGCCACGGTGTTGAACATTATCTCCCCGCCAGCCGCTGCCGCCATCTGCGAAAGCGGCGCGCCGACGTATGTGATGTCCGAGCGCTTGGCGATTTCCTTTGCGCCTGCCACCTTGTTCGAGTCGTAGATGAGCGCGCCACCCTCGGAAAGCTCCGACGCGCGCACCTCCACCGTCTTCTTGTCAAGCGCAATCAGTATGTCGGGCTTGCCCAGGAGGGAAAATATCGGGGTTGGGCTGGCACTCACGGCGTAGATGTTGTGCCCGCCCTTGATGAGCGAGGGGTAGTCGTTGGTGCCGAACACCTCAAGCCCGCTCTTCTGGAGGCATTTTGCGAACAGCATGCCCACTGACGCAACGCCCGCGCCTGCAGGCCCTCCAATGAGAAAATTAACCCTGTTGACTTCAGCCATGGAATCACTGTTGGTCGCAGGAAGAAAGCGGAATGGAAATTAATAAAGCTTCTTGACGTGGATTGACGTAGTCTACCCTGGGAGGGAAAAGGAAAAAGAAAAATGGAAAGAAAAATCAGTTGCTCTTCGCGCGTTTTCTGCTCTGCCTCTTCCCGCTTGCCGAATGCTTTCCTCTTTTCATAAGTTCACCTTTTTTCTGAATATTCGCCCTCGCAGGGATGTGCATTTTGCCACGAGGCAAAATGCATCAGACATCGTGCAAAGCACGATGCTGATGGAGCGAACCGGAAGTTCGCGACAGACTACGAGGGCGTGAGCCGCAGCGAATCGCCCTCGCAGGGATTTGAACCCTGATCTCAAGCTCCGCAAGCTCGCATTCTATCCAAGTTATACTACGAGGGCACAATCTGATAAGAGGCTAAACCCTTATTAAGTTTCGGCACCCACTGTTTTCCCACGTGGTGGGAGGAATGTCATCAAGCTCAATTGCGCGCATCGACGGGAAGGGAAGGCTCATCGTGCCTGCCGCCTACCGCGAGGTGCTCAACCTCAAGGAAAACTCCAATGTGCTCCTGTCGCTTGACACTTCAAAAAATGTGCTCACCTTGCTCCCCTTCGCCTCCGCAGGCGACGAGCTTTTCAGGATAACCGTGCTTCTTTCCGACGCGCCGGGCTCGCTTTCGCGCCTTCTCCTCATCCTTGCGAAAACCGGCGTGGACCTTGTGCAGTCGGAGTCCATTGCTTCGGAGCGGGGCAGGAGCGCGCAATGGCGCGCCACGGTTGACCTGTCCAAGTGCAAATCCAAGCCTGCGGCGATAAGGGAGCTTCTTCTGAGGGAAAAGGTCGCAGTGCACGCGGAAATTGCGCAGGTGTAGGCGCGTAGTGTTGCAGGAAGCTTTAAAATATGGTATTCTATCAACAAGGCTAGGTGATAAAGTGACAACCCCAATACAGGCAGACAAGACCATTACCAATATTCGAGATATAATAAACATCAAAAGGGAAAGAAGCAATCACCCGGCAACGGTGAAAGTCAGGGAGTTACTAAAATTAGCAAGGAGCACCGGGAATCCGACTAAGAGGCAAGAGCATGTAGAAAAGGCACTTGCACATCTTCCAAAAGTTCCAGCGATAGATGACGTGCCGGATCTTGCCCAGAAGATAAAAAACGAGGCGTCCAAGAATCTCACGCCCAGAAATCCGAATTATGCCCGTGCACTGAAAGCAGTGAAACTCTGCGACAGGATCATAGCCCCGGAGATTACTGACTTTATGGTGAGACACGCCGGATCCGGGCCTGAAGGCATACTTTTCAAAAAAGAGATTGTTGAAAAATCATCGCCAAAGCTCAGGGGGAACGCCAGCGACAATAAAGAAGAGCCGACAACCATGGACTTGATGCTGAGATACGCCGGAATGTGACCTTCCTTTTCCCCTGTTTTCCTCTTTGTTTTTTGTTCCACCCCCAGCCGACGCGATAGCCTTATAAAACCTTCGCCCACTAAAGGGGGAAAGTGGGAAAGAGGTGGGAATGTGATTGCAAAAACAAACGTCAAGATTGAAGCGGCCAAGGAGCTTGTAAGGAAGATGAGGCAGCCTGCCGCCCAGGGCAGGATAGGCTTTGCAAGGGAAGGGCTTGCCCTCCTCAAGCAGGTCGAGCCTGCGAATGGCGAGGCAAAGCAGGTGGCCCGCGTTGCCAATAGGGCGGCAAATGCGCTGAAGCCAGAGTATGGCACCCTAAGGGGCATGGAGGCTGCATCTGTCGCCACTGAGCTTCGCGCGCTTGGCAGGGGCGCCATGCCGTTCGGCAGCGCGCTTTACGCGCCGAAAGTGGACTCTGTTTGCCTGTCCTAGCCCAATTTTCCTTTTTTCCATTTTTGTCCCGTCCGGGACGCAAGCCTTAAACGCCTTGCCCGGCCAAATGCTTCTGTGGGAAAATGCGCCACGTTGCAAGGAGAATCAGGGCGGCAACCGCGCTATTGGAGAGGAGCCCTGGCGAATGGAGGACAAATTCCCAGAGAAATTTGTCCGCATTGGAATATAGAGATTCCAATGCAATGAAGAAGGTGCGCGTGAACGTCGAGGCGCGCGACAGGGTTTATGCCTAGAATGGCGCGGAGACGCCGATACTGCCATAATCCGGCGTTGACGGCACCATTATTCTTATAGGAATAAAATTGCCAATCCTTATTATAAACCGCCCTCCAGCCTAAGGCATCGAGGGATAACATGGCAACAAAAATATTCTCATCAGAGTCGGTGACGGAAGGGCACCCGGACAAGATTTGCGACCAGATATCTGACGCTATACTTGACGCCATGCTTCGGGACGACCCGAAGAGCAGGGTGGCAATCGAGACGTTGGTCACCACGGGAAGCGTGCACGTTGCAGGCGAGGTCACCACGCAGACATACGTGGACATACAGAAGCTGGTGCGCGAGACCGTGCGGGACATTGGCTACACCAACCCCGAATACGGGATGGATTACCAGGACTGTGGGGTGTGGACTTCCATCCACGCGCAGTCGCACGACATTGCGGTCGGGGTGGATGCGGACAAGCACGAGCAGGGCGCCGGGGACCAGGGCATGATGTTCGGGTATGCCTGCGACGAGACGCCGCAGCTCATGCCGCTCCCGATAATGCTTGCGCATGCTATAACCCGGAAGCTTTCCGAGGTGAGAAAGACGCACGCCCTGCCCTGGGTGCGCCCGGACGGCAAGAGCCAGGTGTCTGTTGAATATGTTGACGGCGTGCCAAAGCGGGTGGTCACCGTGGTGGTCGCCGCGCAGCACGACCCTGGCATTGCCAAGGAAACCATACAGAAGGAAATCATAGAGAAAGTGGTGAAGCCCGCGTGCGGCAAGTGGCTGGATGCGAAAACGCAGTATTTCGTGAACGGGACAGGCGTGTTCATCACAGGCGGCCCAGAAGGCGACACTGGCGTCACAGGCAGGAAAATAATCGTGGACACCTACGGCGGCATGGGAAGGCACGGGGGCGGCTGCTTTTCCGGGAAAGACCCGTCCAAGGTGGACAGGTCGGCAGCCTACATGGCGCGCTACATCGCGAAGAACGTGGTTGCCGCAGGCCTCGCGCGCCGCTGCGAGGTGCAGATTTCCTACTGCATAGGCATTGCCAAGCCCACATCGGTCTACATAGACACGTTTGGCACAGGCAAGGTGGCGGACGAGAAAATCGCCGAGCTTGTGGAGAAGGTGTTCCCGCTCAAGCCCGCAGGCATCATCGCTCACCTGCAGCTCCTTCGCCCCATATACAGGAAGACCGCGGCGTACGGGCACTTTGGCCGCGAGGAGCCGGAGTTCACCTGGGAGAAAACAGACAAGGCTGCGGAACTCAAGAAGCAGGCTGGGATTCAGTAGTCCTGCGAGTACTTGAAGCGCCTGTCCCACTCTTCCATCATCATTATTCCTCCGGCATCAATTTTATCAATGAAAAGCCTGCCGTTTAAGTGGTCTATCTCGTGCTGCAGGAGCGATGCGAAGTATCCGGAAAACTTTTCTTTTGTCTTCCTTCCATCGTGCGAGAAGTATTCAACTTCAATAGTCTTGTGGAAACTTGTTTTCGCAATGAAAGCCGCTTTTGCCGAAAAGCAAAAGTCCCAGTCCAAGAACACTGCCTTGCTTTTTCTGACTATTCTGGGATTGAAAAGGTGGAAGCTCCTTCCTTTTGCATCCACATAGACCACGCGTTCGCCATAGCCGATTTGCGGGGCAGCCAGCCCCCCGCCCCTGCGGTGAACCCTCTGGAGCGAATGCAGCGTGTCCTTCAAGTCGCGCATGATTTTCCTGTTGTGCACTTTCTTTGAAAAATCTGCATTTTTGCATTTCCTTCTGAGGAAAGGGTCCCCGAACAAAAGCACTTTTCCGATTGCCATCCCGTCACCTTTTCCTGCCCACGCACGCAATGTTGAATATGTCCAAGCCTGGCGCTTTCCCGCCTTCAAGCGCGGGCACGATGCGCCGCATCAGGAGCGCCTTTGCCTGCAGATACTTTTCCCTGCCCACTTCAACATTTCCTATTGCGTAGCGCAGGTTCTTCGCATTGAAGCAGAATATGCCGTTCTGCACGTTCTCGCAGTTGTGGCAGAAGTAGCAGTCCGCACAGTCGCGCGAAGAATCCACCTCGAAGCAGCGGTTGAGCTTCACCGACTGGTAGCAGTGGATGCAGAATGCGGAGTCGAACACCGTGCCGCAGCCGAACAGGTGCTCGCTTGAGCGAGGCCACCAGTTGTATGCCGAGTCCTTTATCTGCACGCAGGGCGCGCAAAAAAGCGCGTTGCTTGAGTAGGCGTATGCCATGCAGTTCACCACGTTCTTGTTGGTGCCGTCGTGGTAGTCAAGCGAGAGGAAGGCGGACAGCCCTATGAACTTGTGCGCTGTTTCCAGCGTGATTTTCTCGATATCAGGCGGCTGCGGCGCAGCATCGAGCAGGGCGAGCGCCTCGTCCTCAAGCACTGTGCGGCCCTTGGGGACTGTCATGTACTTTGCGTAGTTGCCCACGAAGATTTCCTTTCCTGTCAGCACGGACTTGCGCATCTCGCCTTTGGGAACGCGAGAAGCGAGCCATGCCTTGTAATTTTCAAGCCCTATAAGCTCAGTGCCAAGCAATAGCTTTGCGGTGCGCCTGAAGGCCTCTTCCATGGGCGCAACGCTCTTTTCCTCTGCCTCCTTTTTCACAAGCCTGCCCTGTAGCAGGCGCTTTGCCTCCTTTACCTCGTCAGGCGCCTTTGCGATTATGTCCATGAGCGAGGGAAGGCGCTTCTTTGCCACAAGCTCACCGCGCATCTGCTCGAGAAGCGATGCCTTGAGCGAGAGGTATTTGTCTTTCGGGAGTTCTGCATTGCCAATGCAGTGATGCTTGCCCCTCAGGTTGAATGAGAACATGCAGTCCGTGCAGTTGTTGATGGCAAACACATAGTAGCAGTCGTTTGAGTTGCACGTCATCCAAAGCTCGAGCGCGCGTGTGAGCCTGTAGGTGTCGTTGCAGCGTATGAGATAGGAGGATTCCCCTGGCGCCGCGGTGCCGAACACGTGGTCGCACAGGCGCGCCATGCTGCTGTAGGCGATGTATTTAGAGTCGCCTATGCGCGAGGAGCCGTAGATGAAGTGGCTGTCCGACACGTTGGTGCTCTTTTCCACGGAACTGCAGTTGCCAAGCACGATGTCCCCTGCATAGGAGAAGCGCTCCTGAAGCGAGGAGATGAGCGAGTCGATGTCCTTCAAGTCATCTATAGGAAGCGAAGCAGCTTTTTCCTGGAATGATATTTCGCCAAGCGCAAGCCTTTTCGAGCCATCGCAGTAATTGCCTGATGAAAAGGAAACGTCTTTGCCAGAAAGGGAGGATGGGACTGCGTAGAGGGGGTCGGCTCGCTCGGAAAGCCACGCCCTGTAATCCTCAAGGGGGCCGATATCGCCCTTGAGCACTATGGAGCAGGTCTGGCGCCATTTCTTGTCCAGGATTTCAAGCAATGCCGATGACGCCATGAAATCACTTCTTGCCCTTTGCGCCTGAAAGCGCAAATATCGAGCGGCTGCATTTCTTTTTCGAGTCAAGTTCGGCGTTCACGTAGTCCAGCACGAGCTTCTTTATGCGCGCGTATTCCTCTTTTGAGAGCGGCGTGTTGAGCACCGCGTAGCGCATTCCTTTCACATTGGAGCAGAGGATGCACTCCTCGCAGCCTTCGAGGTTGTGGCTGAAGTAGCATGCCGAGCAGTTCGTGCAGCTGTCTATCTCGAAGCAGCGCTTGCAGTTGGTCATGTCGTAGCTGTTGATGCAGAACTCGGAATCAAGCATCCGAAGGTAGCCTCCGAAGATGTATTTTGACTGGATGATGCCGGTGGAGCATGCCGAGCGCTGCGAGGAGGTGGCATCCCAGCTGGAATAGACCTCGGAGGACGAGGTGCATTGCGAAACATCCGCATAGTCGCGGCAGGGTCCGTCCACGAAATCAAGCGAGAGAGCGACCTTTGACGAGATTATTTTTTCAAGCTCAAGCAAAGGAAGCGCCAGCTGCGACTCCTCAAGCATGGGCTTGTTCTGCTGCAGCGCCTCCTCGAATGAACATAGGCATGAGGCTGGAAGGTCGCGCACCAGGGGCATCTCGGGCTTGGAGGCAGAGGTGCCGAACCTGCCCTTCACCACCTTCACTGGAAGCGCGCGCTCCTGAAGATAAGGCACAAACTCCACAATGGGCTTCCTTTCCTTGCCAAGCACAAGGCGAGTGGTATCTGAAAATGCCTTTTCCACGCCAAGAGGGGCAGGGGATATGGGTATGAAGCGAACGTCCCCTTCCTTGTCCCCTTTTTTCGCCGCAAGCCTTGCAATGTCGGAAATCGAGCGCGCGCGCCCTTTTTCCTCAAGCTCGTCCGCAATCTCGGCTGTGAGCTTTTTCTTGAGGGCAAGGTACTTTTCTTTTGGAAGCTCCAGATTGCCGATAACATTGCGCTTTCCGCGCAGGTTGTAGCCGAAAAGGACATCGGAGCAGTTGGTGCAGTTGAATGAATAGTACATGTCGGAAGAGTGCGTGATGTAGAACGACTCGAAAAGCCTGTTAACGTTTATGCCCTCGTGGCAGCGTATGGAGTAGTTTATCTTGGGAAAGGCGGGGATGCCGAAAACGCACTCGGACTCGCGCACGTGGGAGATGTATGCGCCTTTCTTCACGTTGCGCACGTTGTGCGAGTAGTAGACGTCTATGCAGTTTATGGCGTTGTCCACCAATTCCGTGTTCACGTTCTTCTCGAACACCTTGTTGCCGCAGTAGGCGACATTCTCCCCTGCCGCGCGGAAGAGGGAGTCGATGTCCTTCATGTCGTTGATGCTGAATTTGGCTGCAGGAAGCGACGATATCTCATCAGGGGAAACAAATCTCGCGCCGGCCGGGTAGAGATGGTGCCCGAGGTAGATGTCTTTGCCCGATACGCTGCTTTTTGCGATTGTATAGGGGAGCATTGCCTCCTTGAGGTAGGGCTCGAACTTCATCAATCCGCCCACGTCCCTGCCGAAAAGCAGCTTGCACAGGCCGCGCCATGCCGCGTCTATGGGCGCAATGTTGAAGTCTTCCATATCCTCACCTCTTTTTTGACAGGATTTCTATTTATATTGTACCTATGCCCTGCCGGCACCCCCCGGCAAGGCGGCACGCGGACGTGAAAAACTGTTCGAATTGCGCCTGGGCGCGCATCTCGCCCCGATATGCGTTTTCCCCATTCCCCTTCCCTGGTGCTTTGCTGGCTGCAACGGGAGGCAATGGCGTTGCCTCGCCGCGCCTGGTGGCACGGATGTCGGCATATGCCTCCATCAATTTGCCAAGGAAGAGCGAAATCGGGGCAATGCGCCATCTGTCGGACACTGCTTTTGCGCGCGCTACACCCTCCATCTGGCCGTCTCGCAGGCAGCTGTAGCATTCCAAAGCCGCGTCCTTCTTGAGCCGCATGAGCTTATCAAAGTCGTCAGTGCAATGGTCTGATGAATAGAAATAAATCAGCTGCCTGCCGGACATGAAATCCTCCCTGCTTTTCGCGCTTTTTTCCAGCTGCATCAGCCCCCTGTAAAGCATGAGGGAGCGGTAGAATGGCATGGCGCCAAGCGAGTTTGCATTGCGGGTTATCCGCCCCGTTATCGCGTATGCCTTGCAAATGTTGCGCGCATATCGCACGCCTTGATACTTGTTGTGGCTGAACCTCATGTTTACACCCCTGCTATTTTGTTGACATTAACAATTATTTATAACTTATTGGAGAAATATTTGACAAAAGCGATATATTTATAAGAATTTTATGCAAAAATAAAATAATGGCTGAAAATGCTGCTAGGCTTGACGAATATGACAGGCGGCTCCTCTACGAGCTTGACCGCGATTCATCCCTCCCGCTGTCCGCACTTGCCAAAAAGGTGGGCAGGTCAAAGCAGTTTGTGCTTTTCCGGCAGAAAAAGCTGGAGGACGCCGGGGTGATAACCGGCTACACGGCTATAGTGGACATGGCCAGGCTGGGCTACATGTCATTTCGGATTTACCTGAAGTTCCGGCAGACGACCATGAAGGAAGCGATGAGAATCGTGGAGTTCATAAAAAAGCTGCCCAATGTGTGGACAATCACCCTTCTCCACGGCAAATGGGACCTGGCAGTGTTCATAGGCACAAAGAATGCCAACGAGGTGCACGCGGCCTGGGACCCGCTCATGGAGCGCTACAAGGAAAGGATAGCGGGATACAATTTTGCGCTCTATGCGCCGATATACAATTCCAACCGAACGTTTTTTTTGGACAGGGAGATGCCGATAGTCACGCGGGAATACGGGGCAGGCGTGCCCGAGGAAATTGACGGGACGGACCAGGCGATAATCCGCGCCTATGCGCCGCATGCCCGCCAGTCCGTGCTCCAGGTGGCAAGGAGGCTCAAGCTCGCGCCGGAGACGGTGAGGAGGAGGATTGCAAGCCTTAGGAAAAGGAATGTCATCATAGGCTATAAGATTGGACTTGACATCGGGAAGCTTGGCTACACATCGTACCAGCTGGACTTCGAGCTTGCCTCCCGCAAGAGATGGGATGAATTGTTCGAATACTGCAGGCGGCACCCGAAAATATACCAGGTGCAGCGGACAGTGGGGCACATGGACCTTGAGACCGAGGTCGTGGTGAAGGACCTGCCGGAGCTCATATCGATAATCGAGGAGTTCAAATCGCGCTTCCCGGGCACCATAAACAACGTGGAATACTTCGGCTATTCGACATACCACCTGCTCAATTACATACCCGATTGAGGGGGAGCGCAGCCAGAAGGCACGCTTTTAAGCATATCGCTATCTAACGTCGTCACCAGGGTGAACGATTATGCTGAAAAACTGTGTTACATGCGGAAAGCAGACCAAGGAATACTCGGAGTTCCCGTGCGCAAGCTGCGGCGAGAAAATCGTGCGCTGCAAGCACTGCAGGCAGATTTCCCTCCCGTACGCGTGCAAGGCATGCGGGAAGAACGGGCCGTAAGCAAGGCGCGCGTGCAGCCTTTGATATTTTTGAGGTGTTCATATGGGACAAGTGGCAGTAGTAATGAAGATTATGCCTGAAGACATGGCAAAGTTCGACACGCTGAAGAAGGACGCCGTTGCCGCGCTCAAGCCGTACAAGATGGAGGAGCAGCCGGTTGCTTTCGGCATTGTCGCGCTCTCGCTCACCTTCGTTGTCGAGGACGGCGTGGGCGGCTCTGACCTCCTGGAGGCGAATGCCAACAAGCTTTCCAACATCGCGAGCGTGGAGATAGTGTCCGTGGACAGGCTGTAGACCCTTGCTTTTATTTTTAATTTTTCCAATTATTTGTTTTGCGCTTTTTTTCCAGGTTTTTTGTTTTATCTATCCATAAGGCAAAAGAAGGACAAATTTCCAGAGAAATTTGTCCGCATATGGAAATCCGATAGGATTTACATATACAAAAATAAAAAGAGGGAGGCGTCATGCCTTGGAGATCGCCTCCTCTATTTTTTTTGCTATCCTTTCCACCAATTTGGCAGTGTCGGTTTCTGCGCGCGGGTCGCCACCATATATGAAGCGATTTTTTTCATCGTACGGACCGACGTTAAGCTTCTCAGCTGCGTGCCCCCCGTGCAAGTGATAAATCTGGGGATAAAACCCGGGCATGCTCGCACTGATATCCTCTTCAGAGACATGCCTGTCAGCCAAATAGGTCCAGTTGTTAATGCGGAAGCACGCATTTTCTTTGCCGCCGGTGCCATATAGCTGCTTTCCATCCATCCGGATTTTTTCATAATCAAGCATTACCGCCAATTTTCCTTTGATTATGAATGCGGGATAGACGCTCCTGAGCCCGCCCTGCAGGAGGGACGACTTGATGAAATGGTACATCCCGTCCCGTATCTTTTTGTCACCTAGAGTGTCGTATGGCCCGATTTTCACCTCCTTTCCCTCAATCTCCACCGTTATGCCGTGCGTATTGAGGGTAGATCGAATTGTTCCATCGTAATCCACTTTGCCGAGAACCACCAGGATAGTGGAAATGGTCCTGTAGGCTGTGGCTTCTTCCTGCCCTATCTGGACAAGCGTTCTCTTGAAGGAAGCTGAACTGTCATCGCTCAAATTGTTATCCCAAAGGAATGAGTCTATGCTCTTCACCCACCGCATATTCCCCCACGCAACAGGAGTTTCATACTGGAAAGTGCGGCCTCCGGATTGGACGGTGTTGTCCATCAGTACAGTTATTCCATGCTCCTTCGCATAATCCAAAACGCTCTTAATGTATTTTAGCAGTGGCTCTGAGAAATCATTTGTTTCCTTCGGGATAGCCAGAAACTCGACATTGTTCCCAAGCTTTTCCTTTACAAGATCAAGTATGGAGGTGTAAAACGAGTTGTCCCTATAAATCACGATGCATTTCGCGCTCGCAAGGTCCTTTGCACCAAACAATCCACTACCCTTCGCCTCAAGGAGCAATCCTTCCCTGTTCGCAAGCGGCATCTTCCTAAACTCGCTAAGGCTCATGCCATCCAGCTTCCCAAGCGCGCCCTGCCTGCGCTGGCCTTCGGGTATCGCACCCCCAGGCACGCGCATTTCCTTTCCATCCACAAGTTTCAATGCCATTCAAATCACCTCGTTTTTGTTTTCCATTCTCCGCCTTAGCACGCGCACACGCTGATGCGCGGGCCTTCGACCATGGGCGCCCTTGCGCCCCAGATAGAGGCGCGAAATGCTGCGCCAGCCACTTTTGCAACCATGCCCATCATTCCAACCACCTCCAATTTTGTTTTCCGTTCCATCGTTCTGTTGTTCTGTGTTGTTCTTTGTGGTTAAGGAGAGATATAATACGTTGTTGCTTAAAAGTGCAAAAAACAGGAAGTATTTTATAAAAAGCATTCAAAATAAGCAAAATAGGCGAAAATGATGCAAATAATAGATAAGAAAGACAAAAGGATACTTGCCTGCCTCGAAAGAAACGGAAGGGCGCAGTTAAGCGAGGTGGCGCGCGCATCAGGCCTGTCAAAGCCTGGCGCTGCAAAAAGGATTGCGAGACTGGAGAAAGAAGGAATTGTATCGGGCTACCTCACGCACGTCAGCTTTCGCGCGCTAACATTATTCAACTTCAGGCTTTACCTGAAGTTCGAGGCAGCGCCTGCGGGCTTTGAGCGCGAGGTTGCTGATTGGCTCAAGAAGCAGGGGTGCGTGCGCTGGCTGTGCCTGTGTCAGGGAGAGTATGACCTGATTGCAAGAACAATGGTGCATGACCTGTATGAGTTTAGGCAGTTTGAGCAGGCAATGATGGCGCGCTTTGGCAAAAATATTGGCAAGCGCGTATTTTGCGCGAATATAAACGACGCACACCATAACTGCACGCACATAACTGGCAATGAGGGGAATAGCTCGGTGCCGGAAAAGGAGTATGCCGGTGCAGCGGTGGAGCTTACTGAGGCTGACTTGAAGGTGCTTTTCCATCTGTTTGAGAATTGCCGCCAGAGCGCGCGCGAGATTGCGAAAAAGGCAGGCATGAAACCGGATGCAGTGCTGTATCACATCAAGAAACTGGAAAAGGAAGGAGTGGTCACAAAATACAGCGTGAAAATTGACAGGGGGAAGATGGGCTACAGCACCATGAAAGCCCTATTCTGGCTGAGGCAGGCTGCCCCTGCGGATTTGCTGCACTTCAAAAAGTATTGCGAAATGCACCCGAAAGTGTCGTTTTACGGCGAGATAATAGGCCAGTGGGACATGGAAGTGGATTTTGATGTCCAAGGCAATGCAGAGGCGCACGAGATACTAAGCGAGATGCGCGCGAAGTTCGCGGGCCTGGTGCATGATTTCTCGGTGCTGAACCTGATTGAAGAGCATGAGGCTAATTTTGTGGCCGGGTTGATTGAAAAAACGAGCAACGAATGAAAGTGTTATATGAAATAGACCAATTGTTATATGACATATAACAGCAAGGGCAGTGGCTTTTTATTTGCAATGTACCTATAGTTACATGCGCACGACAGCGCGCAGGTGCAAGCGAATGATAATTTACTTCTACGACCTGAAAACCAAGCTCAAGGACTACAACAGGATAAAGCGCATGTTCTACTACGACCTGAAGAAAAGCAGGCTTTCCACCTACCCCACGAAGACAAAATCCGTCATCATCGTGGACGACACCGGCGAGGCTATGGCAGACCGCTTTTTCCTTCGCCACCGCAAGCACATCGAGTGCTACAAGGCGAGATGTACCAGCATCGAGGAGATATTCTAGCCCCTTGCGCGCGCCCTACTGCTTTTTAAACATATATATCCATTAATAATAACATTGATTGCATGCTTAACCCATTAGTATACGTCAAAGTGGTGCGCGCCAGGAATGCCTACCTTAGGGCAGGCAACGGCAAGATAGGGATGGCGAGGGAAAAGCGTCTTGACATCGTCGGCGACCGCTATTGCTTTTACAAATGCGAGGGAATGCCCAACGACGCATCGCGCATCCTGAACCTTGCCACTATGAAGAGGAATGCCACTGGTGCCGAAAAAGGCAGGCTTGAGAAACTCCGCAAGGAAATCCTCGATGAGCCTTGCCTTGCTGAGAAGGCAATTGCCGTGTGATTCGGGCCTGCATATGGGCCGCCGCCCTGCGCCCCAAGCCTAATTATACTTTGCAGCCTAATTCCTTCCGGGAGCAATCATGATAACCGAGCTGGCGCTTACTGACTGGAAATCCCATTCCTCATCGTCCTTCAGCTTCGGCAAGGGAACGAACGTGCTTTTGGGCAGGATGGGCGCGGGAAAATCGAGCGTGCTTGACGCGCTTTGCTTCGCCCTTTACGGCACCTTCCCGAAAATGACCAGGCGCGACCAGTCCACCGAGTCCGTGGTGAACATCGCCTCGGGCGCGGAAGCTGCTGGCGTGACGCTTTCGTTTGAGCGCGCAGGGAAAAAATACGGCATCATGCGGAAAGTGGGCAAGAAAACCGCCGAGGCAGAGGTGCGTGTCGACGGGAAGCTTGTGCAGAAGGGCGCAAAGCAGGTGACCGATTACGTGACCGACGCGCTTGGCGTGGACTACGAGCTTTTCACGCGCGCAATCTACTCCGAGCAGAACAGGATGGACCACCTCCTCTCGCTCACGCCAAGGGCGAGGAAGGCCGAGATAGACTATTTGTTGGGGCTTGGCGACTTTGACACTGCGCGCGACGCCGCGCAATCCGCGTCGGGAAAGCTGTCCGAGCAATCCGCGCTCCTGCGCGCGGACGCAGACCCGAAAAAGGCCGAAGAGGCGTCGAAAAAGGCGGATGATCAGCGGAAAGAGGAGAAAAGGCTTTCCGAATCATGCACTGCGCTTGGCAAGAGGAAGCTGGAGCTTGCTGAAAAGTGCAGGGGGGCGTCCTTGGGGCTTGCCGCGCTTGAAAAGGCAAGAAGCGAGTGGCGGAAAAGGAAGACCGAGTGTGATTTGCTTTTAGGGAATGCGCAGAGGATGGAGAGGGAAACCGAAGGAAAGCAGCGGCTGCCCGAGGAAAGCATTGCAAGGCTTGCAACTGAGCAAAAGGCGCTTGAGGGAACGCTGTCATCTGCAAAAGCCGAGGCAAAAAGGCTCCAAATCAGCATGTCTTCGGCAAAAAGCGAGCTGGCAGTGGTGCAAAAGACCATTGAGCTTGCCGCGGCGCAGGAAAAGAAAAAGGCGGAGCTTGAAAGGAAGCTTGCCTTGGCGCTTGGCGGAAAAACAGAAAAGCAGATGGATGGCGAGCTTGCGGCGCTGAAGGCTGATGCCGAAAAGCTTTCGGCTGCGCGCGCGCTTCTTATTGCAGAGGCGGATGAGCTTGAGAAGGCCGCGCATACGCTCCACAAGGCAGGCGCAAAATGCCCGGTGTGCGATTCCGCGCTTGCGCATGGCATAGCGGAGGAGATGTCAAGGGGCAAAAAATCCGGCGCAGACGATAAAAAGGCAAAGGCGGATGTGCAGGCAAAGGAAATCGCCGCAAAAAAGACAGGCATTTCGCTTCTTGAAAAAACGCTTGCAGATGCCAGGCTTTGCACGGCCCAATTGGAAAGGCTCAAGTCCGATTCAATCGACGCCCAGGCGCTGGAGGCAAAGAAGAAAACAGCCCAGGAGCAGTCTGCCATGCTGGAAGCCACTGCAAAGGCGGCTGACGTGGCAATAGCAATGGCTGAAAAGTCACTTGATGGCGCAAGGAAGGCGCACGAGGACGCAGTGCGCACCGAAAAGCTGTTTTGCGACTTCGAGGCTGTGAGGAAAAAGCAGGCTGATGCGCAGTCCGCGCTTTCCCTGCTTGCGTTCGACGAGGAGAAATACGAGGCTGCACGGAAAGCCTCGGAGGAGCTTTCGGTTTCGCTTGCGCGCGTGGAATCGGATTTCTCAGGGGAGGAAAGGCGGCTGGAGCTTGTGGCAAGCCTCCGCGAGGTGCTGGAATCCGAAGTTGCCGCGATGAAAGGCAAGGCGCTCCTTGCCGGGAAATACGCATCTGCAGCGCAGGAGATGGCGATTTACAAGAACAGCCTCTCCGCTGCGCAGTCCGAGCTTAGGAACACGCTTGTCGAGGAGATAAACGAGGCATTGGCCGAGGTCTGGCCTGCCATTTACCCTTATGCGGATTATGACGCGGTGAAGATAGAAGCCGATGAGAAGGATTACCGGCTGCTCATGCACAAGGAGGGCTGGCGCGAGGTGGATAGCGTGGCATCAGGAGGCGAGCGCGCGTGCCTGTGCCTGTCGCTGCGCATTGCCTTTGCCACCGTGCTCACGCCGGACATCGGCTGGCTCATACTTGACGAGCCCACGCACAACCTGGACTCCGAGGCAGTCGCGCTTCTTGCCGAGGCGATAAACCAGAAAATCCCCTCCATTGTGGAGCAGACGTTCGTGATAACGCACGACCCTGCGCTTGGCGAGAGCGCGGAAGGCTCGGTGTTTCGCCTCGAGCGCGACAAGAGCAAGGGCGAGAGCACGAGAGTGGAGAAAATTTGAATCGGAGCCCGAAGCTCGTGGAAGAGAATTCTGCCTGATTGTTCCGGCTGATGCTGAAAGAAATGAGAAATTTTCTTGCCCTTGGGCTGGCGCTAGAAGAAAGGTATTATCCTCATTGCCGACTTCACGAGCTCGTCTCTTGCCTTGCCAGTCTTTCCCTTTTTCTGCAAATGCTGCGCTATTTCATGCCTGCACACCGGCGAGTGCGAAAGGTAGGCCGACGCGAGGCGCGGCAGGTCGGATTCCGTCGCGACTCCCCCCGAGACAAGCGCGCGCAGCGTGGAGACTGCCTCGTAAAATGTGGTCTCGCCCTCATGGAGCGCAAATATTTGCGAGGGGCTGAGAAGCTTTGCCTCCTTTCCTGCGAATTCGACAGCCTCGGGCGAAAGCCCTCCGCAGCCAAGCCCCTCTGTGTGGAGCGCGGCAAGCCGCTTCACCACTGCAGTGGAAAACGCCGCGCGCTCGTCCTGCGCGACCTCCCTGCCAGGCTTACCGGAAGAGCGGCACACCACGAATATCTCGCCAGCTTCAGCGCACACGTAGCCCACGGGCTCGGACGCGTGCTCGGAGAGCCCCTCTGCGGAAACAAGCGCCATCTGCGCGTGCGGCTCTGACTCTGCGCGGCTAAGCGAGAAGCGGCAGTTCCTGTCCGAGAACGAGTGCCCGTCCACGGCATTGCCTTTGCCCAAAGGGTAGCTTAAGTGCTCAAACTCGGGCAGCAGCACGGCGAAGCGGTTCATTGCCTTCCCCCGTATCCTATCCGCACCACATTGGTGCCCCCTATGCGCTCGCCGCGGTTGATTGCCACCTGCGCGAGCGGAACCTGGCGCGAGACCAGCACCGCCTTGTATTCGAATCCATCCTTCTTGAGATTGAAGAACGTCTCGCGCGCCTTCACCGCTGCCGATTTCACATCATTTGCAAACACTTGGATTTTTGACATTTTTCCTCACCGTTTTTCATTCCAATTGATTTCTGACCGGTATTCACCAACATCAAGCCAGGCTCAGCTCGAAAAATTTTTTAGCCCAGCTTTTTCCGGAGGCCCCTGCAATTTGCCAAGGTCACAAAGGCCAGACTTCAGGATGGAAGCGCGTACTTTCCAAAAATAGGGCTAGGCATATGGGAACCCCAGCCAGTGCACTTGTTGCAGTCTTTCAGCATGTTAACTCTCCCGCTTGTTTACATTATGCAACAGTTTAAAAAACGAGGCGCCAATGCACATTTATGCGCAAAGCGGGAGGCGAAAAACGTAGGCAAAAGCTGCGGACAGATTTTGCCCGCATTTGCGAATGAGAACCGCAGTTCGAATTTGCAAATCTAACGGGAAATTGCGTTTTTGTCCTTTATTTCCGCAAGCTTTCCGCCCAGAGCCTTTGCGGACATCTCAGGCAGCTCGGACACCATCACCACCTCGGTGCCAAGCTCAAAGCCCGCCCAGGTGGAAAGCCTCGAGACCACCTCGAGGTGGAACGGGAACGCGCCGCCAGCGTGGGGCGCGGAGTGGAAGATTATATTGTAGGGGCCAAAGCCGGTCGCGGCATCAAACGCTGTTAGCACGGACTTGAGGATGGACGCAAGCGCGCGCAGCTGCTCGTCGTTGAGCGCAACAAGTGAATTGATGTCGGCAGCAGGGGCAATCCAGGTCTCAAAGTGGTAGCGCGGGGCTTTCGGGCACAGTGCGAAGAAATGCGCATTCTTCGCATACACGTTCTTCTGCGCCTTGTTCTTCATTTTGGCAATTTTGCCCGCCTTCTTGGCAAGCTTCTTTATGTAATCTGGCACGAACGGCATGCCCACCAGCTGGGTGTGCGAGTGCTCGAGCGACGCGCCGCCTGCCTTGCCCTCGTTCTTGAAGACAATGGTGTAAGCAAGCTTAGGGTCTGCCGCAGCGTCTTCCATCCTCTTCTTCACCATGGAAAGGTAATCAAAGAGGTTGTCCTCGCTCAACTCTGAAAGCGTTTTCTGGTGCTCAGAAGTCTCCACAATGACCTCGTGCCTGCCGTACGCCTTCCTGCTTTCGGCGGAAAATGCAGGGAACTTGTTGGGGAAGCAGCGCACCTCCCATTTGCCATCCTTTTCAATCCTGCCGATTTCAGGGGGTGTGAGATGCTCGTTTCCAGGGCAGAAGAAGCATTTCTCCATCGGCGTTGTTTTCTGCGCGCGCGGCTGCTCAGGCGCGTCGTGCGGGCGGCTGCCGCGCACCGCGGTTATCACCACTTTCCTGCCTATCATGTCCTTGCGGACCTCGTTGACTGATTTTGCCATCAAGACACCTCTGATGAATAGGAATGCGGATTACAGGAATGCCTCCTTGCCATCTTTTTTCCTCGCGCCTTTGCCCCCTCTACAGGAATGCCTCCACGTCCTCCTTTTTCTTCGCATTGTCCTCCTCGAACTTGCGCGCGATTACCTCGAGATCCTTCCCCTTCGCCGAGAAAGTCGTCCTGCGCTTCCTTATTTTCACGAAAACCGGCGAACCGACAGCCTCGCCGACAAAGAGCGCCTCGCCGACCCGCAGCGTGGTGATGGAGTCCAGCATCGCCTTGTCTATGCCCTCGCACGATTCGCCGACATGGTCGATGTCGAACGGGTTTGTGATGCGCAATATTATGTTGGTGTTGCACTGCGCAAGCGCGGTGGTGGCAAGCTGCACCGGGCGCTGGGAAATGAGGCACAGGCACGCGCCGAATTTCCTTCCCTCGCGCGCAATGGTGGTGATTGGCCCCTTGGCAAGCGCATGGCGCTTTTCCGCCTTCTCGGGCGCATAGTTGTGCGCCTCCTCCACCACGAGGACAAAGGGCGGGATTTTCTCCTTTTTCCGCAGCTTGAACAGCCGCCTGCACAAGTAAGAAACGATGAGCTGCTTTTTCTTAGAGTGGTCAATTTCGGACAGGTCAAACACAGTGAGCATGCCAGGCGACACCACGTCCTCAAGCTTTGGCACGTCAGTGGCGCCGAACAGGCGAAGCGAGCGGAGCTCGGACAGCCACGCCAAAAGCGGGCGCTTCACATTGTCCTTTTTCTTGTCCGCCATTTCCGGCTCCACGCGCGCAATCAGGTCCTCAAGAGTGTATGCCTCGTGCTTTTCCTTGCTTTCCTTGCGGAGCGCCTCCATTATGGGGGCAAGCTCGCGCATCTGGGTGGAGGACATCTCAGGCGCCCACTCTGCTAGCATCGAGGGCGTGATTTTCCTGAATGCAATCCGAAACTTCTTCGCGCCCACCACATTGGTGCTCTTGCCGTATTGGGTCTGCTTGAAGCCCGTATACTCGCCGTGGCTGTCAAGCACGATAACAGCCATCCTGCCGCCCTCGGGTTTCCTGTCCAAAAGCTCCTCGATGAGCACGGATGTGAAATACGACTTTCCGCTGCCGGACATCGCAAGTATGGCAAGGTGCTTCTGCAGCAGCCTGCCCATGGAGATTTTTGCAGGCAGCGAATGGTGCTGGAGGTTGCCAAGCATCAGCCCGTTGTCGTCCAGCAGCAGGAACTTCTTGAGAAGCGCATCCTCTGCAAGCACCACCTTGCTTCCTGGCGCGACAGGAAAGGTGGAGCGCGCGATATTTTCCCCCTCGAAAACCCCGTGCACGCGCGCGTTTGCCACAGAATATTCCCACTCGCCTGTTGGGAAGGATTGCGAGAGAGGCAGGTTGCGCTCGTATTCCGCGACCGATTCAGCGCGCTCGAAATAGCGGTTGGCGCACGTGATTTCTGTGACCGATGCCAGCACGAACCCGCTGCCGGATGGCACCTTGACAAACTGCCCTTTCCGCACTTTTGGGGACAATATTACGAATGAGAATGCGATTGTCGTCGGGCCTTCCAGCGTGGAGACCACGGTTCCCACTTCGTCATCTGCCATGCCCATATTTGCCGCACCATAGCTTTTAAATCGAAGCTGAGAATTGCCATGCATGCCACAGGCAAACGAGCTCCCATTTTCCGCGCGCTACTCCCTTCCGGTGCAGGTGAGCAAGCTCATCAAGGAGCTCCAGATGTCCCGCCTCATACTGATGGAGAGGATAAGCAGGGGCACGCGGGAGGGAAGGATTGACCCGAGGCTCCTGGTGGACGTGGTCAGGCTCCTGCAGCGCTGCGAGGATGCCATGGAGGAGCATGACATCGACCTGAAGGAATTTTCCACCTACCTTTACCTGGTGTCCGAGAAGCTGAAGAAGGAGAAGATGGCGCGGCATGAAGGGGCAGGCATGTCCGGGATTGCGCCCATGAGGGAATCTCATCTCGGGGCAGGCAGGGGCAACACCCAAGCCGCAAAGAAGGGCGGAAGGAAAAAATAAATGCGCATGGGCGGCAATATTCATAGGGCGGAGAACCAGGAGGGGAAACAAAACCCTGCAGAGGCAATTTTCATGGAATGGAAGTTCGACGAGGAATCGCTGGAGTTTTCCGGGCGCAGGATCAAGCCGAAGGTGCGCCGTCTCAACGAGATGCTGCCCGTGCTTGCGTTCCCGAAGAAAGAGGCCGCGCTTGAATCCGACGCGCCGACCTACTACATGTACCGGGACGTCGCGCACTTCGGCAAGGTCCGCTACGACGTCACAAGGATACTTCCGCTTGACCTCGCAGGCGAGCGGAACAAGACGTTCGGGCATGCGCACCCGCGCTCCGCGAAAGGCGCATCCTGGCCTGAAGTGTATGAGGTGCTCTCGGGCGAGGCGCATTTCCTATTGCAGAAAGTGACCCAGCTGGGGGTGCAGGACGCCGTGCTGCTTTTTGCGAAAAAGGGCGAATGCATGCTCATCCCGCCCGGCTACGGGCATGTCACGATAAATGCCGGGAAGCGCGACCTCGTGCTTGGGAACCTGGTCTCGTCGGAATTTGACGCGGACTACTCGCTGTTCCTGCGCATGCGCGGCGCGTGCTATTACGAGATGCACGACGGCAGGCTTGTGAAGAACAGGAATTACGGCGGGGACTTCGAGCTGCGGCAGCTTGGCGCGCCCGAGTTCTCGTCCGCCTTCGGCACATACGCGCCATTCAAGAAAGGCCTGCTTGCCGCAGTGAAAAAGCCGGAGGACATTGAATTCCTGAAGAAGCCCGAGATGTTCTACTGAAGACCGTAGTTGGGAAGCCTCAAATCAGGTATTATTTGCAATTGCAGATAAGCAATTAAGCCGGAGTTTGTCGCTTCCTTCATATGGCTCGATCTTTTCGCATATGCTGGCGTCTTTTGTATCTATTGCAATCACAGCTAAGCAATTCCTCATCAGGATCTTGCTGTTCTCTAAACCACAGATTGAACTGTTCCTGGTCTTTATTGCCGTTTTACTTAGGCAACCATCACGGAATTCGTCATTCAGGTTGTTGCATATTGCCGGGTCTTCATAAGACACTGCCTGATTGATTATGCATCCGTAGCCATTGGAGATGTTGAGTTCATTTATTGACCGATTTACTATTAAGAATGCACTATTTTTGTCGAATGGGAGCTTAAGGCAAGCCTGCAACGATGATTGCGTGCCGGTTGCATAATCCCCTGACGCTTGAATGGGTTTTTCCATGCTTTGGTTGGAACAGCCATATAGAAAAAGAAATGAGCAGATGGCCAAGAAATGAAATGCTTCTGTTTTTTTCATATAGACTCCTCTTACCATTGCCTGAAATTGCGCCACGGTTTCGCGCGTTACTTTTTCTCCGCTTTCCCGCGCGCGGGCATGCCGCAAGCCTACGACATTCTCTTGCGAACTGTTCCGGGCCGCCGCGCTTGAACAACATTTCCCCTTGCAAACGCCTAGCCTACACGACCTTTCCGCGCGCAAACGTTTCGCTCCCCCCGCCTTTCCCTCCGTGCGACTTGAGGAGCTCAAGCGCGTTTGCGCCGCTGCCTTTAGGCGCAACCGCCACGATGAAGCCGTCCGCGATTGAAATTACCGCAGCAAGCCCCTGCGCGGAGAGCTTCGAACAGATTTCCTCCGCGAGCTTTTGCGTGTAGGGCGCCGCCGTTATTTCCACCACTTTCTTCCCAGAGGCTTTCGCTTTTTCCGCCTCGGTGTCGCTTATCTGCTGCGCGAGAAGCGACTGCAGCTTCTCTATCTCTTTCCCTCGCTCCTTCCACTCGTTGAAAAAGCGCATTATCGTCGGCTTGAGCTGGTCCTCGGGGACCGCCAATGCCTCTGCCGCCTCGCGAAGCAGCCTTTCGCGCTCCTGCATGTGCTTGACGGCCTCCGGGCCGCATTTGATGACCACTCGCTCCACCCCGTCCTGCACCCCTTCGCGCTTGACTATCTTCACAAGCTCAAGCTCGGAGGTGCTTTTGATATAATTGTGAGTGCCCCCGCATGCCTGGTGGTCAATGTTGCCTATCGAGACCACGCGAAGCGTCTTGCCGGGCACTGCCCCGCCCTGGTAAAGGCGGAAGCCGTACTTCTGCTCTGCTTCCGTCCTGCCAAGCACGTGCGTTTCCACAGGCAGGTTCTCAAGCACGTATTCGTTGGCAATCTGCTCCATTTTCTCAAGCTCTTCCCAGGTTATCTTGCGGTAGTGCGTAAGGTCGATTTGCGCCTTGTGCTCGTCCTTGTATGAGCCTGCCTGCCAGATGTGCAGGCCCAGCACTTGCCGCGCGCAGGCATTGATGAGATGGATTGCGGTGTGGTGCCTTGTCACTTGCTTGCGCCTCTCGCCATCCACCTTGCCATGCGCGGCATCGCCGGCTTTGAAGGCGGAAGGCTTTTCCACCTCGTGCAGCACCACGCCCTTTTCCTTCTGCACGTTTTTCACTGCCACGCCGTTTAGCGTGCCTGTGTCGTAAATCTGCCCGCCGCCTTCAGGATAGAATGCTGTGGAGTCGAGTAGCACGTACTTGCCTTTCACCGCAAGCACTTTTGCGTCAAACTCTTCCACAGAGTCATAGAAAAGCGTTTTCGTCTTTTCATGCCCCTCCACGTCCACCTTTTTCTCCACAGGCTCGCCGGTCTCGTCGGATTTTTCGATGAGCTTGTAGAAATTCTCAGGCACGTTCACTTTCACGCCCTTTTCCTTGCCAATCTCCGACACAAGCTCCGGCGGGATTCCATCGGACTCGTAAAGCTTCTTTAGTTCCTCGATGCCAATTGGCTTGCCTTTTGAGAGCAGCGTGGCAACCTTGCCCCTGCCCTTTTCCTTGCCTGCGGCATATTTCTTCTGCTCCTCCTCAATGACTGCAGCCGCAGTGACAACGCCTTCCTTCAGCTTGGGCGCAAAATCGCGCAAATGGTGCGCATGCGCCTCAAGCACGCCCGCGTAGTCAAGCCCGAGCGAGAATTCGCCGTCAAAGCCGAATACGCGGCGCAGTATCATGCGCAGGTTGTATCCGCCGCCCGAGTTCGACGGCAGCATGCCGTCGGTCGATGTGAACAGGATTGTCTTGAGGTGGTCTGCGCACGCATATGTCGCGTGGAGCGGCGCGAATGTCGATTGCATCTCGTCTGAGGACATGCCAAGCTTTGCGGCAATTGCAGCCTTTTCCGCTCCTATGTCAGGCGCATCGTCAATGTCGAGCGAGCCTGAGAGCTTTGCATATTCCAGGAAGAGCTTCTCGTCCACTTTTATGCCGGCTTTTTCCTTTATCCTGCCAACAGCGTCGCCAAACACGATGTCATAACTCACCGGGGATGCATGCGTAATCCACGACAGCCGCTCAAGCCCTGCGCCCATGTCGATGACCTTGGTGGAAAGCTCGCGGCTGCCCCCGTCAGGCATGTTCTCGTACTGCATGAACACGCAGTTGCCAAGCTCAAGGCCGTCCGCGAAATACTCTATGCACGGGCCGAAGTTGCCCCCGCCCATCCACACGTCCTCAAGGAAGACTATGTTTTTCTCGTCGATGCCAAGATGGGCGAGGTAGCCTATGTCGTGGCTTATCGCCTCGTCTTTCCAGTAGAAGTTCCCCGTCTTTTTCGTGTTGAACGCGTGCTGGCCCACCATGACAAAGTTGGTGTAGTGCCTGCCGGTCACGCCAACGTTGGAGATATCAGGGAAGCGGATGCACTGCTGCGGCACAATGAGTGGATTGGCGGGCGGGTCAAGCTCGCCGGACACGACGTATGGCTGGAAGTCGTTGATGGATGCGATTGAGAAGTACAGGTCGTCGCGCCAGCGCGCCACTGTCGGGAACGACTCGATTGACGCGTGCCCGTTCTTCGTGAAGTATTCCTCGATTTTCTTCCAGGTTTCCACATAGCCCAATGGCGCCTTCGCCATCTTCTTGCCGATGAAGCGGTAGCCCATGCATGACGCGTCGGAGCAAATCTCGCGCGCTTCCACCGACCAGAAGTGCCTTTTGCACTTTGCGCACTGCTGGCGGGAATAGCCACGCTCCACAAGCGCCGCCACTTTGTAGTGCTTTTCCCAGTCGCGCGCAAACTCCGCGCGCAAAGACTTCTTGTCCATGATTCACCTCTGACGACGAAGCTTTATATTCCTATATTTGCAGAAAGAGGTCGCCACGGGTCTGTAGTCGAATGGTTATCCGGCGGCTTCCAGCCGCCGTCCCGCCAGCGCTTGCGCGCTGACGGACGCGCCGCTCTCAAGAACATGATTTTAATACCAACGGAACAAGATGCTTCTGTTGGGCTCGTAGTGGAATGGTTAACACGTCGCTCTCACACAGCGAAGACTCCCGGTTCGATCCCGGGCGAGCCCACTTTTACGCCTCTTTTTATACGTTTCGCTGCTTATCCTCTCTACGCGCTCCCATAGTCTAGTGGCTGACTTCGGTGCAATTGTGCACCGGCGCGAGCCGGACAACCCGGTCAAGGACGGAGCCCTCTCAAAACCCTTTTTTCGCCTCCCGAACAAACGCTCGGCTCAAAAA
>JBAZYD010000015.1:0-37977 GCA_041659465.1 Candidatus Micrarchaeia archaeon
GGGAGCAAACAGTCAAGATAGCCCTCAAGCCGCAGGATGTTAACAAGCTGACGGAAATTTTCCGCGGCACTGCGGAAGAGTTGCTGAAGCTCTCCGACGAGCGGGGGGCAAAACAGGAAGCGATTGAGCGGTTTGACCTAAAAGAGCTTCTTGGAAAAAGAATCTCGGTGCTGTCAGGCGGCGAGCTCCAGCGCGTGGCAATCGCAGTCACCTATTGCAGGAGCGCGGACCTGTATTATTTCGACGAGCCTGCAGCTTACCTTGACATCAAGCAGCGGCTGGGGATGGCGCGCGCGCTCAAGCGCCTGTCCGAGGAGAAAAGCGTCATAGTCATCGAGCATGACCTCGCAATATTCGATTACCTGTCGGATTATGTTCACGTGTTTTACGGGACCGAGAACGCATACGGGACCGTGTCCGGCGTGAAGGCCGCAAGAAGCGGGATAAACGAGTACCTGGACGGCTACCTGAAAGACGAGAACACGAGGTTCCGCGACCACTCCATCACTTTTTCGCTCACATCGGCAACCGAGGCTGGGAGCAAAAGCGTGAAGTTCGCCTATCCTGCGCTTGAGAAGAGGTTTGACCTGTTCTCCTTTACATCCGACGCAGGCACTGTGCGCGAAGGAGAGGTCATCGGCATATTGGGCGAGAACGCGATTGGAAAATCGCTTTTCGTGAAGATGCTCTCGGGCGTGGAAAAGCCTGACAACTGCGAGCCTCTCACCGGGATGAAAGTGTCCTACAAGCCCCAGTACATAAAGGCTGAGGAAGGCGTGGAAGTGCGCGAGCTTTTCATATCGAACAAGGTGGACGCGGTATTTTTCGAGACCGCGAAGAGGAAGCTGTCGCTGTCGCCTCTCATGGAGAAAAAGCTCACCGAGCTATCCGGCGGGGAGCTGCAGCGGGTGGCATGCGCGCTTGCGCTTTGCCGCGATGCGGACATATACCTCTTTGACGAGCCATCGGCTTTCCTTGACATCGAGCAGAGGCTGGAATTTGCGGACCTCTTGCAGGGGCTGATAACAGGCAGCAAGAAATGCGCGTTTGTCATCGACCATGACCTGGTGGTCCTGGATGCGATTTCCTCGCGCATGATGATGTTTGCAGGCGCGCCAGGGAGGCAGGGGCATGCCACAGAGCCGTCTGGCAAGCGCGAGGGCATGAATGCATTCCTGAAAGCCGCAGGCATCACTCTGCGGCGCGACAAGGAGAGCAAGAGGCCCCGCATAAACAAGCCCGGAAGCGCGCTTGACAGGGAGCAGACAGAGGCTGGCGAGCATTACTATTACGAAGGGTAAGCGGATTTGGCAGATGCCGGAAGATGGCGCAGGCATCAGGCGAAAGTGCGCGGCAAAGCAGCAGGGCGCGAAGGCGGCAATCATCGGCAAGAACCGGGAAGGGGCGGCAAGCATGGCTAAAACAAAGACAAAGAAAATCGCAGGCGGCAGGAAAAAAACAGGCAGCTACATCTGCAAGGCGGTGTTTGTTGTTTCCCTTCTCCTCGGATACTTGCTTGTGCCGAAAGCGGTGATAGACCAGTATTTTCTCCTCTCGGCCGCTTTTTTCATGACGTTGCATATACGCTTGCGTGCGTGGCATACGCCGCAAAGGAAAACATGGAGCATGCCAAGGGCGCGGGCGCGCTGTCCGTGGCTGCCTCGGCAATCGGGCTTGCCGCGCTCTCTGCGTGCTCGCTGTCGCTTGCGTGCGGGACAATAGGCTTTGGCATATTCTCGCTTGCCCTGCCCATTGCGGCGGTGCATTTCTTCGCGCAGTACGGCGCCTACGTGGTGGCTGCAAGCATGCTAGTGCAGCTCCTCTCCTTGTGGAAAATGGGCTGCCTTACCGCGGCGGCTGCGAAAAAGATAGCGGAAAACTAGAGTTCATGCATGGAAAGGCCTGCTAGGAAAGCTAGATTCTCGTCACTGACAGGACAGTGTTTTGGGTCTTTGAAAGCACCACTTCATATGTGACGGGGTTGGTGGCGGACGACCAGGTGACCTTCCACGCGCCGACTGTGCCGTTGTAGCTGTCAAGGAAAAGCGCTGAAGCTGAAGCATCCGCATTCCCCTTTACAAACGCGGTGACCTCGTCCGTGCCGTTGTAGGTGTGCGAGGCGATGATTGCCTCCTCTGGGAATGCCAATATGCATGTCGGCGAGTCTATGCACACCTTGCAGCCGCGCGTGATGTACTCTGGCTGCTGGGCAACGAAGTTCTTGGGCGGGTAGTCGTAGAAAACGTGCAGGCGCTCGGGGCAGGGGGTGGAAATCCCGCTTGTCACGCGCGCTTTCAGCTGGTAGTATGGCGAGCCGTCCGATGCGGTTGCCGGGAGTATCTCCATTATCTCACGCACGTCCGCGCCGGGATACTTTTCCTTCAGGTCCTCAAGGAAAAAGCTCCTTGCGCCCTCCTCGGACATCTGGTAGGCCGGCTTTGCCAGGAACACGAAGTAAAGCGCCGCGAACGCGACGACTGCAAGCAATATTATGAGCACCACTGTTTTCATGTGCCTGTTTTCTCGCGTCAGATTTAATTAGCTATTGCTCGGGCGCAGGAAAAATCCGCAGGGAAGGCAAACAAATCATTAAATGGTTTCACTGAGATATTCCCGCGGGGGGTAACCATGTCACTAGATGATGTCGTAGCCAATGTGAAGGCAAAGCAGGCCGTCTGGGAAAAGGAAATGGCGGGCATGCGCACCAAGAAGTTCGCAACCATATGCGTGCACGGCGCCTACACCAGGCACGAGGCATTGACCAACAACCAGGGCGCGATAATAGAGCCGGTATACACCTCCACATCCCAGGCGTTTTTGGACGCCGACTGCCTTGAGGCTGCGCTGGCATACAAGGTGCCGGCATGGGCATACTCAAGGATTGCAAACCCCACCATAGGCTACCTTGAGCTTCAGCTTTCCATGCTGGAAAGCTATGGCACGCCATACAGGGCAAGCGCCGTCTGCACGTCATCAGGCATGGCCGCGATACGCGCAGCCGCAGAGCCGTTCCTTAGCGAGGAGAGGCCAGGCAGGAAAAACATCGTGTCCATGGCGCAGGTGTATGGCGGCACGTTCCAGCTTTTCTCAGAAAGGTTCGCAAAGGAGAGAGGGGTGGAGGTGCGCTGGGTGGAAAACCCGTCAGACCTCGGGGAATGGAAATCGAAGATAGACGCGGACACGCGCTTTGTCTACGGCGAGATACCCTCGAACCCGGGCATCATGCTTTTTGACATCGAAGAGGTGGCGAAGCTTGCGCACGCGCACGGCGCGCCGCTCATAACCGACTCCACGCTTTCCACGCCCGCGCTTTGCCGCCCCCTTTCGCACGGCTCGGACATCGTGGTGCATTCGCTCACAAAGACCATGACCTGGAGCGGCAGGGCGGTGGCAGGCGCGCTTGTCAGCAAGGAAAACATAACGTCAGGCTCGATTTCTGAGGAGGCGAAAAAGGACTTTGCAGGGTGGGTGAAGCTATGGCCGCTTCGCGACGCGGGCGCATGCATTTCTCCTGACAACGCCGCGCGCGTGCAGGACTGCGTGCGCGTGCTTCCAGGCACTGTTGACCTTTTGAGCAGGAATGCAATGAAGGTGGCAACGTTTCTGGAAGGGCACCCGAACGTGGAGCGCGTGCACTATCCGGGGCTAACATCCCACCCCCAGCACGAGATTGCGAAAAAATACATGAGGCTTGTGGACAGCAGCGAGAACCGGTTCGGGCACCTGCTGTCGTTTGAGGTGAAGGGAGGGCATGCAGCCGCGCGCAGGGTGCTTGACAGGCTGAAAATCGTCTTCAATGCCACGGACCTGGGCAGGATAAAGTCGGTCGCGGTCATCCCCACCATAAGCACGCACCAGCAGCAGGGAGAGGAGGGGAGGAAGAAGGCGCGCATCCCAGCGAACCTCATACGGCTTTGCGTGGGCGCGGAGGACGCGGACGACATAATCAGCGAGCTTAAGGGCGCGCTTGCGAATTAAGGAAGAAGAAAATACAGGAGGGCCAGGGCCGATGTGCATTTTCCGATGGAAAATGCATCAGACATCGTCCGAAGGACGATGCTGATCGCCGCGCAAGCGGCGAGATTTTGCCCGAAGGGCAAAAGGCCATGGACCGAGTCCGAAGGACGAGGGCCAGGGCCGAGATTTGAACTCGGGCGAAGAGCTCCACAAGCTCCCATGCTACCAGGCTACATCACCTTGGCCACAGTGTTTCTCTTTCATGGCATGTATATAAAAAAGGTTGGTTAAAGGCAATCCCATGCTCAAGCGATTGTACACGATAAATTTCCTGGACGCCTTCATCGTGGGCGTCATCACCGTGCTCGTGCCCCTTCTCATGCTGGAGCGCGGCATAGACCTGACCACCATAGGATTTGTGTTTGCAGCGGCGCCGCTTGCAAAGGCGGCGATAAGGCTTGCAGCCGCTGCAATCGCGGACTCTTTAGGGGACAGGGTCGTCTACATAATGAGCTCGGCGTCGGACTTCCTGCAGTCGCTTGCCTACCTTTTCTCCACAACGGCGATGGGCTTTGCAGGCGGGAAACTCCTGGACGGCGCGCGAGAGTCTTTGATATGGTCTGTCAACAGGCCCAGCCTGATGGCCATTTCCCCTGAGAACAAGCATTTTGCATTCACCAACCTGCTCTCAGGCAGGCTGGTGTACAATGCGCTTGGAAGCCTGGCGGTCGGCGTCCTTTTCATCTACGGCGGCTATGAATTGCCCCTGCTTGCCATTGTGGCGCTCTCGGCATACCTGGTGTATGCCTCGCTTGGCCTGAAAAACGCGCACAGGGCCGAGACGCACTCCAAGCTAACTGACTTCAACCCGCTTGGAAGGAGCGGCAAATTCTACGAGATTGCCGGCGTGTTCTTGCTTGGCAGCCTGTTCTACAGCACTGCGTTTTACATGCTCATCCCGATTTACCTAAGCACGCAGGGGTTCACGCTTGCCGAAATCGGGGTTTTCTATGCAGGCTATTTCCTCCTCCAGGGGCTGATGCTCCAAATCATCTCCCACAGGAAGGTCGGCACGAGGAAGGCGGCCTACGCGGGAGCGGCAATATACGGCGCGGGGCTCGCAGGGCTGGTGCTTGCCCCGCACGCGCTCATCCCGCTTTTCTTCCTCCTGATGTCGATTGGCGATGCTTTCCTTGCAATACTATGGGAGGAGATGAACTACATCGGCGCCAAGGAGAGCAAGAAGCGCGCCACAGACCTGTCATTGCTTGTCACCCCGAGCTTTTTCGGCAATGTGCTCTCCGCCGGGGTTTCCGGCGCAGCGGTCGCGCTTTTCGGCTTTGCGCCCTTCTTTGCCGCGCTTGCCATCGCCGAAGCAGGCTTTGCAGCCTGGTGCCTGAGGCTGTCGCGGATGAAGGGGTGAATGGGAAGCAACAGCAATGAACCGCACATCCGTGATAAGGCGCAGGTTTGCTGATGCCTGCGGGCGCATGGCTTCAATCTGGAGCTTTGAGGTGTGCATAATTAGGGGAATGTGTAGGAAGCTATATAAATTGGGGCAGCCATATTACAGATACGCCTTTTGCAGAATCTTTTCTGCCAGAGAATTTGCTCCATCAGAAGGGGTTTGCTGCGATTGGCAAGGAAGTGGAAGCATGACAGCCGAAACAAAAACCGAAATAATGAACGCGTGGCACAGCTACCTTTCAAACATGCAGCGGCGCCACAAGAAGAACGAGGGCAGCACTGCACAGGACGAGGACTACCGCCTTGCCTTCAAGGAGGGGATAATCAACCACGACTCCCTTTCCAAGAAGGAGAAAGTCGAGCTCCTCTCCTACATGGGAATGGCCTGAACCGCTCTTTGTTTTGCAGGATAGTACGCGCGCTTAGCTGCAGGCTTTTCAAAGGCAGCGGCAGCTAGGGCCTGCCCCATTCCGGCATGGGGTCGTCCGCCATAGGCTCGTATGACAGCACCCACACGCGGTTTTTCGGTGAGGCCTTCTCGCCCTCAAGGAGCGGGTCGAGTGAAATTGCCAGCCTGCGATGCTCATCCGCCTGCCTTTTGGAGCCGATGTTTTCAAGGGCAGCTGCAAGGAAAAAATGGCAAAGGGCGTCGAGCTTTCCGCCGCCTTTCCCGATAAGGGACTGGCAGATTGCGGCAACGTCACCGTTCTCGCCGCGGAAAAGGAGCCCGTTCATCATCCGCCTGAAATCCGCAGGCGCCATTTCCTGCTTTTGGCCGTTCATGGATGTATGTTGTAATAAGAGCTTAAATGGATTTGCATGATGGGAGGGAGCATTATAAACATGCGATTAGGATTGTTACATGGTGATATCAATGGCAGCTAAGAAGAAAAAGGCAGTAAAGTCAAAGGGAAAGAAGAAGAGATAATGAATTCTGGGCGGCAATCACCGCCATTTCTGTTTTTATAGCAGTCTCGCAAAATGCGCATCGGCTGCCATCTAGCAAACCAGCGCAATATCGAATTGCCTAGCTGGTTTGCTATAGGCATCAGAGTCAAGTCACGTCATCACAAGCGAGTCAGGGTCGTAATGCTCATCATCTGCCGCAATTGCTATGCCGCGCGGTTATATTAAATCCTCGGGCGCCCCAGAGCGAAACCGTCCTTCCGAAGCAGGTGGACTGTAATTCCTGACATAATATTCATGCAGCGTGGGCTCGACGACGCCCGGGTTGCCTGCGTATACCTGCTTGAATCTCTCCACAGCTGCAAGCATCTCGGCCAGGCTTTTTGACCTGGATGCAGCCTCAACATAATTGTCATATGCCTCCTTTGGAAGGCCGGCGGACAGCGCCCATTCCGCAGCCTTGGCATAGGGAGCAGGATGGTCCAGGTGCTTCCCAAAATGGCCCAAGACAGCAATGCCAATTTCAGGCGAGACCCTGCCATTTTTCACTTCGGACTGCAAAAATGCCAGAAGCGCCCTTGATAGCAGGGGAGACTTGCACGCTGATTCTGCAACAGCGCCTATTATCAGGTTTATGGCAACGTCAACCCTGAAATCAAGCCCCTTTTGGGCGCTATGGTTATCATCGTAAAAGCCAGAGACCTCGTATGTTACCGTGGATTTTTTTGTCTTCAAATCGCCGAAATTGACAACAGCCCCAAAGTGTTCCGTCAAGTCAAACGGGGCTTTTTCCGCAAGCACAACCCTGAAAGGCGTGTGTTTTGCGCCTGCATCGTTCACGGTTTCCCTGAACAGTTTCCATTCTCGCCTTATCTTCTCGCAGGAAATGACGCCTTGCTTGAGAAGGAAAAAATTGGCGTGTTCCTTGTCCTTGAATGCTTGGAAACCCCGGGAGAGATATGCGGAAGCCATAATGGCATATTGCTATAAAGTGTTTATAAATGTTTGTTTAAGGAAATAATTAAACCAAATCCTCTGGCTTCCTGCCTGCGAGCTTCGCTTTCGCAAGAGTTATCGTGAAGGTCTTTTCCTGCTCCTCCAATAAATGCACGGGGAAAATGAACCAGCCGTCGCGGTTCACGCGCCAGCCTATGAGGTAGGTGATGCCGGTGACCTCCTCCCATTTCTTCATTGCCGCGGCCTTTTCCTTGGGGAACGAAAGCGAGCCTGACTCCCATGCCTTGCATTCTATTGCGTACTGCCTGCCCTGCTTGAAGGCAAGAAGGTCGGGCGACAGCGAATTCACGCCCGAGCCTGCCGCGCGGATGACCTCGAATCCGTGCGTGGAGAAGAAGTGTATGAGCTCGCGCTCCGCGCGCGCGCCTTTCTTGTAGGTGCCGAATGCCATAGGCTAGGAAGGGAAGAAAAAGAATAAGAAGAAATGCACGCTAGAGGACATCCAGCCAGGAACCCCGCTCGCCGGCAGCCACCTTGTTGAGATACGCCTTGACCCTGCCATTGGTTATGTTGCCGTAATCCAGCAACAGCTTTGCCTGGAACTTGTCGTCTACGAATTCCACAAAAAGCGGGTCTTTGCTGCCCTTCATGGCAAGCATCGCGCCCACTTCCTTTATTTTTGGCATCCCGCCTGGCACTTGATAGATTGAGTGGTATGCCAATCTCTTGAAAACGCTCCAATAAACGAAAACCCTTTTTGGAACATGCACCATTGTCTGCTGGCCGGCCTTTTCCACCAAGTAGGGCTTTCCATCGTCTGGCATGAACAATACCGTTTTTTCGCCATCTTTCAGGCTGGACGCCAAGGCTAAGTCGCTAGTGCGTAAAAGGGAGCCAAACATGCTAAGCGGGATTGCGCGGCGGGAGTTGCTGGGGTCTGCGGAATATATTTTATCGTTCTTGCCAGGCTGCCCCTTCAATATAATCCTCATTTTCCCACCGGCGCATTTCCTGGCTGCATGTGTTTAAAAAATATTCTGTGTGGCTCGCGCTGAAGGGAGAAAAAAGAAAAGGGAAACGCGCGCTATACCGAGTCTTCCTCGATGCACTCCTCGCACTGAAGCTTGCCCTCCTCGCGCGTGAGCTCCTCGGAGAAGCAGCCGCAGATTTCGCAGATGCCGGTGTAGTATTCGTTCGGCTTGCTCTTGCGTATCTCCTGCATTTCCGAGACGACGTCCACCATGCCTGGGTAGACGCGCAGCAGGTCGCCTTCCGTGATGATTCCCACCAGCTTGCCCTTCCTGTCCACCACGGGCAGGCGCTTTATCTTGTTCGCGCGAAGAGCCGATGCCGCGGATTCCACCTTGTCGGAAGCCTTTATCACTTTCAGGGGCCTGCTCATGACGGCGGACAGCTTGGTCTTTTTCGGGTCCCTGCCCGCGGCTATGACCTTGTAGACTATGTCGCGCTCGGTGATGATGCCTTTTGCCTTGCCCTTCTGCATCACGATTATCGAGCCGATGGAGGTCTTCCTAAGGAGCCTTGCGGCATCCACCACCAACTTGTCTGCAGGAAGAGTGAATACCCCGACTGTCATGCACTGGCCTACGCGAACATCCATTTTCATAGCGACACCTCGTAAAACGGATTCTCGCCCAAAGCTTATAAAACGAACTTGGGCGCAGATGCACAAAACCTGCCACGCGGCATGATATGGTTTAAAATCGTTTTATGGCAAGATTTAAGCGGTGCAAACATGGAACTGAGAAGCTTCATTGCAGGCATACTCTGCCTTTACGGCGTGCAGGTCCTCCTGCCGGTATTCGGGATTGCAGTGGCGGTCACCACGCCAAACCCGCTGATAAACCTGATTTTCGGCGTGGTTGCGCTTGTGATGGCATACTACTTGTTCAGGAACTGAAAAAGGAATCATGCGCGCCTGTATCCGGAAGCGCTCAGACGCTTCCGCCTGGCGGTTCGTTTACGCTCGCCTCCATCCGGTGCTTCCGTCCTTCCTGTCCTCAAGCGCAATGCCCGCGCCTGCAAGCGCAGCGCGGATGGCATCCGACGCTGCGAAATCCTTTTTCCTGCGCGCTTCGTTCCTTGCTGCGATGAGCGCGGCAACCATTTCCTCAAGCGAGGAAGAGGCAGGAATGCCGGACTGCCTGCATGCCTCAGCCACTGCCGCAGAAGCGCCCGGCGCTTCGCCTGCTGCCTGCGGAATGAGGTTGAAAACGCCCAGAAGCTTTTCAAGAACAGCAGCAGCCTGCTTCACTTCGGCATCGGATGCGCCTGCCTCAGAGCATGCGCCGCTTAGTTTTTTCGCAAGCGAGAAGAGCGCCGCCATTGCGGATGGCGTGTCAAAATTGTCATCCATTGCGGCGATGAATTTTTCCTCTGCCTCGCGCGCGGACAGCGGCAGGGAGCCGTCGCCAGATGCCTGCGAGGAATAGGTGCGCGCGGCGGAAAGCGCGGAGTGGAGGGACATGAGCGCATTTTCCGCGGCCTTTGCCGAGTCGTCCGTGAAGTCCATTGGGCTTGAATAGTGCGAAAGCAGGAAAAGCGCGCGCAGGGGCTGTGCCCCGTATTTTTCCAGTCCGTCAGAAATCGTGATGAAGTTGCCTAGCGACTTTGCCATCTTCTCGCCGCCCACTGTCAGGAAGCCCGTGTGCACGAAATAGCGGACGAACGGCCTGCCGGTGGCGGCCTCGGACTGCGCGATTTCGTTCTCATGGTGGGGGAAGATAAGGTCGCGCGCGCCGCCGTGGATGTCAATGGTGTCGCCCAGAAGAGAGGTCGCCATTGCCGAGCATTCTATGTGCCAGCCAGGCCTGCCATTGCCCCAGGGCGAGGGAAATGTCGCGCCCGCCTCTTCCCCAAGCTTCCAAAGAGCAAAGTCCTGGGGGCTTTTCTTCTCCTCGTCCACCTCGATTCTTGCGCCGGCCTTCAGAGTCTCTTTTGACTGGTGCGAGAGCTTGCCGTACTCAGGGAATTTTGAAACGTCAAAATAGATGCCAGTGGATGTCTTGTATGCCGCCCCTTTCTTTTCAAGCCGCATTATGAGGGCGATTATCTGCGGGATGCAGCCGCTCACGCGAGGGGCGATGTCGGGCTTCATGATGCCAAGCGCGGCGCACTCCTTTTCATACTGCTTTGTGTACTTGTCCGAAAGCTCGGCGGGCTGCACTTTCCTCTCCTTTGCGCGCCTTATTATCTTGTCGTCGATGTCCGTCACGTTCTGCACGAATTTTACCTCGTACCCCTTGAAGAGCAGGTAGCGGCGGATGACGTCAAATGAGACGAACGTGCGCGCATGCCCCAGGTGGCTGCTGTCATAAGGGGTGACGCCGCACACGTACATCCTCACCTTTTTGCCGGAAAGCGGCATGAACCCCTCCTTTTCCCCGGACAGAGTGTTTTGTATCAGCAAATCCAACACCACACATCAGCGCGCTTCAGGCAGCCCCTTCAATCCGCGCACAGCCATCATAGCGCCCCTGCACAGGCTCAGACCACGCGCACTTCCACGCTCTTCTTCGCATAGTTGAGCACGTGCGAATAGTCGCGGTAGTGCTGGCTCACGGTAAGGAGCGCGGAATACGTGCCTGCAGGCGTCTGCGAGTTTGCGCATATTGAGAAGCCCACGGTCTTTTCCTTCTGCGCTGCAAGCTCGCCTATCCTTATCTCCTTTATCTTGGTGATGCCGAGGTTCTCAAAGCCCAGCGACTTTGGCACTTCCATATTCAGCGACATCATGAGCGGCGCGTCGGATGCGTTTGCCACGGTCACCAATAACTCCAGGCAGTTTTCCTTCCTCGCATTCAGCCGCACGGGCCGAAGCGACGTCGAGACGTTGAAGGGCAGCCCTGCGCGGGCAGGCTCCTCCTTCTTCCCCATCAGGTTGTCAAGAATGCCCATAAGACCATCCCTCCTTTTTCATTGAAGTGGAATTCTCATAATTCCACTGCAGACAAATTTCTCTTGAAACTTGCCCATATGAAGCGTCACTTTCTCCGTCTCCCCTTTTTTGCATTCATTTTTTTAGGCTTTGCAGCGGGCGAGCGGGCATTTCGCGCCGATGCGGCCGCGCGAGATTTGCGCACATGGGGGAGTGCGTGCCCAACATGCCCCGCTGCAGGCTGCTGCGCGTGCGGCGAGCGCGCCTGATTGTGGGGGGCCACCGTCTGCGCGGACGCGTCCGAAATCCTCTGGAAGTGCGGCACGTCCTCAAGCGCAAGCGAGAAGAAAACGTAGAGCAGGCAGAACTGCGACGCGACCTCGAAGACGCTGGAGGCTATGCGCGCGGCATCGGGCGACAGGCCAAGGGGCACGCCGAAAAGCTCGAGCGAGAAGCCCAGGGCGAAGCCAAGCGAGGCCATGCCCAGGAAATAGGCGTGCCTTACCGCGCGCCATTTCGTGAAGAAAAAATGGACGGGGAGCCGCTGCTTCGCCGCGTTCCAGTAATGCCGGTAGTAGAGGAAGATGAAGAACGCAAGCCAGGCGAGGAGCGCCTTGACAAGCAAAAGCGGCGAGAGAAGGTCGGATGCGTCCAGTGGGAGTGCCATGTGGCAATTACGGGGGCAAGTAATTAATGTGTTGCGTCTGCGGCGAGATGGGAGAGATAGCCCAGCAGGAATGCGCCTGAGGCGAGAGCGCCGAAAAGCGCGTAGCATGCAACTGCCGCGGCAAGCGCAAATGGCAGGCGGTGCATCATCCCCCTGTGGCGCGGGCGGAAGAGGATGTCTATTGCGAGAAGCGCGCCAGAGATTGCAAGGAAGGAAACGGCAAACTCCTGCACGCTTCCCCCCTTTGCAAACGAAAGGGAGTATGCCGCGGCAAGGACAGCGAGCAGCGCAGCCGCATACGTCATCTGCGATGCCTTGCTGTTCCGGATGTCAAGGTCCGGAAGGAGCGAGGAGGCTGCGGACGCGGCGCAGAAAAAGGCGGCGGATGGCATGTCAAGGCGCAGGAGGTAAGCCGCAGCCGCGCCGGCTGCAAGCCCTATGAAAAGATGCGCGCGCCAGTTCATGGCATGGCCCGGTTTAGTCGGTGCTTCTCAGGATGGAGGAAAAGTGCCTCTTGTAGTGGTGCAGGTGGTGCTCCTGCTCCTTCTCGGCCATGCGCTCGAGGTTGGCGGACAGGTTGAGTATCTCGTGGTATGCCTCCCCGAACGCGCCTTCCGCCGCCAGTATCTCCTCGGGGGTGCGGCATTCTGTTGCATCGCAAAGCAATGAGAGGTACCGAAGCTGCGACAGCGCCTCCTCCCCGCGCGCTGTCAGGCGCGCCTTTTGCCGCGCGCTTCCGCGCAGGCGCTTTTTCACGGAAATGAAAAGCGAAAGGAGGTAATCGTAGATGGAGGCGAACGTGCCCTGCCCCTGCATGGAAGACTGCGTGCGCACCGTGGCAAGCGCGGTGTCGAACATCACGTTTGCGGACGCCACGGACTGCTCGGGAAGGAGGAGCTGGGCCTCGCGCAGCGGGTCAATGTAGGCGTCCTCGCGGTCAAGGGGCGTGCGGGGGAATTTCGGCTTGTGCACTGCCTCCGGCTCGCGCTGCCGCTCTAGCTGCTGCTGGCTAGCCCTTGCGGGGCTTGAAATCATTTCCATGCTGGTCGCGCATCCATATTTGCAGTGAAGGTTTAAATAGAGAATGTCGTATAAAGGATTCATGGCACCAGGCGGCAAACGGGGTGGTGAATTGGAAAACCAGTCGCTCTCATCTTACGTGAGGGAAATGATGTCCAGCAAGGACTACGAGATGTGGTTCTCCAACAGGCTGTCGCAAAAATATGTGGGCGCGTTCCCGCTGCGCTACAATCTCGCGGTCTGCGATGAGCAGAGGCAGGACATTGCCCGCGAGGCAAGCTCGGTGCTTTCGATTTATTCCGTACTGGTGTATTACGTCCACCCAAACAGCAAGGAAATGCAAAAAGGGCTCGAGGCAAGCAGGGAGCTGTCGGCGAATTTCAAGCTTGTGAAGGGCTGGCTGGAAGCCAATGGCGGGAAAAGGATTGCGGACGAATTCCTGGAGAACGTTTCAAGGCAGAGGGGAGGCTAGGTGGGCGCATGATGATTTTCCAAGGGTTTGGGGCCGGGCAGGTGGGGAAGAAGGCAGCGGACGCGCCTACGCTTGCAGTGATAAGGAGGGAATATGCTGAAACATACTCGGCATTGCAGCGGATAGGGGATGCGCTTGCCAAAGGGGACATCAAGGAGGCCCAGGCAGCATCCAAGGGGCTTACAAAATGGGCAGTGGAAACCACCAAGGCGGTCAGTTCAAACACCCAGCTCATGCACAGGATTGCCGGGTTGGAATACAACCTGGACAGGCTGGTGCCAGGGACCGATGCAAATCTGTCTTTCGTGAAGGAAATCGGGGAGCTTAATGCCGAAAGGAAGAAGGAAGTGCTAGGCTATGTTGCTGACGGGCTTTCCTATGCAAAGGAAAACGCCCTGAAGGCAGGGAGCCTGTCCTGCCTGGGCGAAGCGCTCAACATCAAAGACGCGAAAATCTCAGGGGAAATGTTCAGCATCATGGCAGGCGCGCAGTCGCCAGAGGATTACCTGAGGATATTCGACCCAAAAGCCAAGGCGGCTTCCTCCACTGATTTTTTCGCATCCGACATTGAATTCAGGAACAGGAAAGCAATGAAAATCAGCGTTCCGGAAAAGGAGCAGGCGGGGCCGCGCTTCCCGGAAGGCAGCCCCCTTGCGCAGGTGGAGGAGAAAGTCAAGAACGGGGACTTTGAAGGGGCAAGGAAGATAGTGGAGGGCAAGTATCTGGAGCTTGCAACCCCTCCGGCAATTGCAAGGCTTGAGATAAAGAGGATAACCGAGGTTGATGAGGAGGCGACGCTGTGGGGGGTGGCAAGGAAGGGCGGCGAGCTTGTTGTCCCGCTATGGGGCGCCACCGAGAGCGGCATACGCGCATATGACGATTTTGGAAGCGGCCAGTATGTGCTAGGGGCTGTCAATTCCGTATCCGCGCTGCTGCAGCTCGGGATGGATGCCGCGGCAATCATCAGCATAGGGCGGCTGTCCAGGCTCAGCACGGCGGGCAAGCAGGCCATCCGCGGCCTTGCCAGGATGGCTGAGAATGAATTCGAAAAGACAGTGAGCAAAAGCGTGGAAAAGGAAGTCCAGAAGGAACTCACCAAAGGCATTGCAAAGAAGACATTTGAAAAGCTCGAGGACAAGCAGATCGCAGGGGTGTATGAAAATACCTTGAAAGCCACCAAGCAGGCGATTGAAACGGCAGGCAGGGGGAATGTTACAAAAGGAACCCTGAGAAAGATTGCCAAGGAGCAGGCAGTCAAGGAAGTGGATGTCACTATACGCAATACCCCTGAAAACATAGCTGCGCTTGGAGCCGAGAAGTTGATGAAGACAGGCACCAAGGCGGGCATGGCCGATAGGGCAAGCAAAATCTTAAGGACAGCCAAGGAGAGGACATGGGCAGCAATTGAGAGCCCGGGAAATCGGCTCAGCCTTGGCAGCAGGGAGGCGGCTGCACAGAACATGAGGAACAGGGCGGCTGCGCTTCGGGAGGATGGAAAGCAGCTTATGACGGAAAGCTACATCCTGCCCTATCTTGCGAAAACGGAATACAAGCCCTGGAAGATGTTCATATGGACCGGAAAGCATGCAAACGGGCTGACGGCAAGGACGCTTGAAAGGCAGGCTTGGGCGCTGGAGGCGAGCGTGACTGCCCAGAACTGGGCAACCAGGAAGCTTTTGGGCGCCAAGGATGCCATCACCCCATACTTCAGGAACACCCCGCCGACCGGCTTGCTGAAGAGCAATGCCTATTGGTGGGCAAGGACCACCAACATCGTGGGCATGGCTGCAACCGAGCTTCCCGGGAGCTTTGCCGACCCGAAGGACATACTGCAGAGGGGCATGAGCGCCACGGACATTTTCCTGAACTCGAGGATTTCAAGGAAGGCTGCGCCAAAATACACATACAAGGCAGACGTCCAGAGAAGCGGGAACAGCCTGACCGTAACATTGACCGATAAAACGGGAGTGCTATATGAGGGACAGGACCTCACGATATACCGCAAGGAAGCCGGAAAAGGCGAAGTAAGCGCTGGCGCAGGATATTCACACGGCCTGAATGACCCCATTGTGATTTCCCCGCCGAACGGCGCAAACGTCACATTCAGGGTGATTGACGCTAATAACGCAGAGATTGCAAGATTCAAAGGAAAATGAGGTGGAATCATGAGTGGACCAAAGACCGACACAGTTCCAAAGAGCGATACCGTTACATCCACCGGGCAGGTGATGAAGAAGGCGCAGCCGCCGGCCACGCAGACAGCAGAGCAGGCAGGCATCAACCTTGCCCGCGGCTGCTACATACAGCTTGAGCAGCTGAAAAGCGGCGCCTATGACCTTGGCTTTGGAAACAGGTTGGGATGGACGGGCCTTGGCGACAAGACAGGCGGCCTGGCAGACATGGCAAAGGCAAACCTCCTTGCAATGAAGGGCCGCAGCATCCTCACAGCTGCCGAATACAATACGCTGGTGAAGCAGGTGGATGGCAAGAAATACGGGGCCGCGGCAAGCACAGTGCTGGCAAAGCACGATGAGATGGTCGAAAGCCTGACGACAAAGCAGGCCAAGGAGAAAGCAAAGACGAGCTTCACCAAGCCAGCCCAGAATCCGCTTGAGCAAAAAGCAATCGCAGACCTGCGGACCGGGCTGCACACCTCGCTTTACCTGCTCACGCGCGATTATTCCGGGAAGGACAAAACCTCCGACCAGGGTGTCAAGGACATATTGGGGGAAAAGGACAAGGCAAGGCGCGCAGGGTCAATCGCATACTGCAACAACGCAGTGGATGCGCTTGTGGCAAAGGGCGCGCTGAAAAAGGAGGATGCCGACGCCATCCACAAGATGATAAAGGACGGCAAGTACGGCGATGCCCTGAACAAGCTCGATGCAGGCTTCAAGGAGCCTGCCAGGAAAACAGGGCTGAGCGGCAAGGTCGGGATGCTTGTCCCCATAGACACGTTGGACCTGAAGAAGTACTATGAAAGCATAAAGGGAGAGCAGCTGCCTGAAGTGACCTGCAACGGCAACGACCTGGTCATGAGCGCGCTTGGCTATGCCTCCATGATGAAATGGCTGCCTGAAAATGCAAACTGGAAAGACCAGAAGGCCCTTGGCAAGGTCAAGGCAAGCCCCGAGCAGATGGAGCTTGTGAAGAGGATAATGTACCTTGAGGCGACCACCGAGCCTGGCGAATTCGCGAGGCTCATCGCAGGGGCAAAGGCAAAGGACGTGAGCGGCGCAAACGCGGAGCTGCAGGCTCTGATTGACGCCAGGAAGGAAGTTCCCGACGTGAAGAAGGATGCCTACACCAACGTCGGCGCATTCCAGGAGGACTTCCGCGTGAAAGCCGCGGTCGTCGCGCTTGGCGGCAATGCCGATTACAAGAAGTACCTGGATGACAAGGGCAAGTACTCGGTGCCTGCCATCGTAAGCGCCGCCGCCGAGGCGGTCAAGGACAAGAAGACGTCGGTTGAATCGCCCGTAAAGGGGGCGTGCGACAATCTAGAGGGGCTGCTGAACCCCAGCAGGGAAAGCGCGCTCCAGATGGCAGTGGACGCAGGGGTGCTTTTCAGCGGGGACAGCAGGCGCGCGGTGAAGCATGCTGCCAAGCAAAAGAACGACAATGTGGGCGGGGAGGTGTTTGAGTTTGAAGGCAAATATTATGCCCTCTCCCACATCTATGCAACTGCAGCAGGGGTTGCTGACCCCCTTGTGAAAAAAGTGGGCAAGGAAATCGCAAACAATCCGCTTGGAAATGCCAGTGTGCAGGAAGCCGTAAGGGCAGGTGTGAAAGAGAACGTGGATGCCATCTTGGCTTCCAGCGGCGCCAGCATAAAGACGGATGCGGATGGCAAGGCGATTTCAGACTACCTTAACGGCAGCGCCGCGCTCACCGAGAATGTGAAGGGGCTTTTGGGCCAGTTTGCAGCCTCGAACAAGCAGGTGGAGGTCCCTGCGGTGAAGACCGTGGAGGAGCTCATGCACGCAAGCAACCCCGTGGGCAACGAAATCATTGGGAAGGGGCTTGGAAACGCGGAAACCATCGCCATGATTGCAACGCTCAATGGCGATGCGACCCTTAAGAGGGCGGACGGGAACCTCTCGGTGGAGCTTACAATCGCGGCGATAAAGGCATATGCGCCGGGAACGGCAGCTGCGCCTGATGTCACCACCAATGTCCAGGAAGGCACGGCAACCTCCAAGCAGGTGCCGGACGCCACTATCCAGGCAGGGGTGCCTTTCAACACGCAGGTGGCGTGGGTCGACGCCCTTTCCAAGGACCAGGCAACCGTCGCTTATTTCAACAGGATACCGAACATGGATGTCCAGGTGGCGGCAATAGACAATGCCGGGAAGGAGATTACCGTGACCATTAACGCGCGCGCACTGGTGCTTGAGGATGTAAGGCGGGCAGCGACAAATGATGAGAAGGTGGACCGCGCCGATGGGTCGAAAGTGGCAATCAAGGACATTTTTGAGAGCCTGTACAAAGGGAAAAGCGGGGCGGTTCTCCTCGAGGACGTTTGCGCGCAGCGCGGCATAACGGTCCCCCAATAGTTTTGGAGTGATGGAAATGTTCATTTTCCAGGCAACGGCAGTGTCCCCCAGGACCGCAGAGCAGACTCTTCGGGACTTCAAGCAAAATGCCGAGCAGGCGCGGAAGAAGATTGGCAATGGGGAGCAGCCGGCAACCGCTTTTTATGAAGTTGACCGGGCATACGGGAGGGCCATTCTGAGCGCAGTAGGCATGAAGCCTGCGAAGCGGGATGACTTCCTGAGCCAGGTGGAAAGGGAATACGGCAGGCTCATTCTTTACTACAATATGAAAAAAAGCAACGCAACGGCGCCGGCCTCAGGCACGAACAGCTATTTTGTGACCATTAACGAGAGTAGGCTGAAAGAGATTGACAAGGAAGTGCAGAAAGTGATGGACAGGTACAGCAACTTCCTTCTTTCACAGACCACGCCAACCGGCTTGTATGGACACGACCTGCAAAGGCCTTTCGGGGCTGATGATTTTATCAAAGACATGGATGACATGAGCAAGCGGTTCAGCAGTGATGCGGAGCTTGCCTATATTGCCTCCAAAATGGGCAAAGTGATAAATAAGAGATATGAGACGACGTTCTATGCAGGGCAGGACAATGCCAACCGGACTTTCAAAGGCGCGTTCGAGAAGCCTTTCGAAGGCACCCCGTCATTCATTGAAATAAAGGGATATATGGAGGGGGCTTTCGGACGCATGACAAAAGTGCAGAAGGCTTTGGACGGGCTTACGTCGGTAATAAAGACATCGCTTGACAAGAACTACTTGCTGCCTACAGATGATATCCTTAAGGGGCAGTTTGAGGGCATTATTGGCAACAATGATATTGACAAATTCGTCCGGGACCTGAAAAACCCTGCCAAGCGCGAATCGGCAATAGGGCAGCTTTTTGACAAGTTTAGGTTCAGCAGCGATGGGACGGGCAGGTATGCCGAATTTGTTGCGCCTGTGATAGAGGCAAACTATGGAGAGGGGGCGGGGGTGCTTGACAAGCTTTTCCCGTTCCTTGGCCGCGGCGATCTTGCGAATGCAGCCACGCTTGACAAGACAGAGGAATTCTTCAGGATTCTTGCATCGGACCAAGGCGTAGCAAAGAAATGGGTTGAAATGAGGAAAAACCTCCCTGAAACCGCGTCGCTGCTCATGTCGCAGAAACAGTATCTGGTGCCCAACGACACCACAATAACGCGCGACAGGTATGATGCGGTGACAGCCTTGAGTTTCCTCCAGGCATACGACAAAGGCAAGTTCATGAACAATTTCACGGATGCTTATGCAAAGCAGTTCTTAGGCATAATCGGAGGCGAGGGGGATTATGTGCTCCCCACACCAGTGCCAAGCACCATATTGCAGAACTATGCAACGCTCGACACATTCTACACAAGGACAGAGGCAGCCCCCCAGGAGTTCCTCAGGGTGGTGCAGGAATTGACCGTGGCGGTTTCAAACATATATGCGCAAAGCTTCGGGGCAACCTTCAAGTCTGACGACATAAAAAGCAGGACAGCCGCCGCCAATTGGTTCCTGACCACGGTGACTGCGCTTTCATCCGATAAGATGCTTGGCGACCTTATGAGAAGATACATGGACACCCCTAGGCCGCCAATCCAGCTCCGCCCGGCAGAGGCCCTGGTTTCGGTGGGGCCGAGCATATATGACATCGACAACATACAATCGCAGCTGCGAAGCTATGTTGCCAGGCTGCCCAGCCAGTTTGACGACATGAACGGCTACCAGCGCGCAGTGAACGATTACCTCACCCAAAACCCGCCGGCAATATACACTGCAAAGAACAGCCAATACCTGGGCCAGCTGGGGCTGGGGGACTTTACCGATGCCTACATCAACAACATAAACAAGGTTTTCATGGACATGATGTCCAAGCGCACGCCATTCAAACCAGAGACCGGCGCTGTGAGCGGCTTTGGGAACTATCTTCTCCACGCAGGGGGCATAATGGAGAATTTGCAGACCAACGCGGGCCTGACAGGCTACAATGGCTATGTGACAAACACCTACAACGTGGACAAGAACATAAGGCTCGACCCCCAGACCTGGGACCAGACCTATAACAGGACCACCACGAACGAGATACTTACTGCCAAAAACGTGACAGACCCGATGAAGATACCGGTTGAGCTGTTCGACGTTTATGTGAATTACATGAAAACGGTGGACAAGGATTTGCTTGCAAGCGAGCCTGTGGACAAGACTAACACCAACATGGATGCCCTGCTGAGGGCAGGCATGCGCCGCCTGGGCAACCTTTACGTGGTATTCCACGCGGATTCGCAGAAGGAAAATGGGGTTTGGAAAGCAAAGAATGTGGTGGCGGACGCCTATGAGTTCAGGGACGAAGGATGGTATCGCGTCTATATCAGGGATGACAAGAATGGCCCCGACATTGAAAGGGAGCTTAACAGAAGGCTAACCGAAAGATATTTTGAGTTTAGCAGCTCGGTTTCGCAGTCCACCCTGATCAGAGGGGGCATTGAGCAGCAGAGAAGCGTGGACCAGACGCTGAGCCTTACGCTTGCATACCCGGCCAACGCCACTGCAGCAGGCATCCAGCAGCTTCTCAGCAGCAACGGCATTGCGCTCAAGAACAGCGCAGATTACGGCAGGATTGCCTCGATTGCCGACAATGAGCTGCAAAGCGTGGAAGGCACTGACGACAAGACCTACAAGATACTGCGCAATGGGAACAACCTGGAGATTGCAGTCTATGAGCAGACCGCCGCCCGCATTGCGTTCTTCGCAGGCTTTGAAACAAAAGTCGCAAACAAGCGCCTGGCCGTGCTCGGCATCAAGACGCCATCAGACAACAAGGCGGCATTCAGCTCCCTTGAGGTCGGCAAGGCAAAGGCAAAGAAAGATAGCAAGGGCAAAGTGGTGGAAGGGGAAACGCCGAAGATAGTGACGCTGGGCTGGATGGACATGACGCACGAGGAGAGGCAGTTCGACGGCTACAATGTCCAGCAGGCGCAGTTCCCGCTGTCAATCCAAAACCAATCGTCCATTAACACCCGCTTCATCAAGCCGGCGCATGACATTTTCCTTGCATCCTACCATGTGGTGGACCGCTTCTACGGCATGATGATGGGCGGGGGGGACGTGGCAGGCGCAGTTGCAAGGGGGCGCAACTGGGGAGCAGGCGCAATTGCGCAGTTTGACAACGGCGGCATAATGAGGTTCATGGGCAATGGGATGGTGTCAAGCGAATATTTTGATTTTGGCGGCTTTGCAAATGCCGGCAAGGGGGAACACCCGAGCTATGGAGGGGTTGCCACCATAAAGAACCTTGGCAAGGACAGCAATTGGAAATTGACGCTGAGCGCATTGGTGGACAACAACATCCCGAAAAACAGGATAAGGGACCAGGTCGGGCTTGAACTGCTGCTTGACAACCTCAATAAACTGAGCGAGGAGATTGAGAAAGAAACCAGCTCTGACAGATGGAAGGCAGAGGGCGCAAACGCGGACTACAGGGCAGGCAGGACCGAGGATTGGACGCAAAGGGCAATCGACATACTGATGCGCATGCGCGAGCTGGTGCCTGCGGATGCAATCGGGGACATACGCAATGACTTCTCTATTTCGCTTGAATCCGGAAGGACGGTGCACAAGATTTCGCTTTCAAGGATTGCGGGAAGCGACGACAGCGTTGAGGGCAACTACGTCGTGACGATGCACAGCATAAACCTTGGGGACAAGACAAGCGTGTCGGTGGTTGCAGGCGTGAAGGCTTATGAGACTTGGGCCGGGGACCAGCCGCCTTCGCCAGCCCGGGCGCCCCCGGCCGACAATTTCGGAGGCTTTAGGTTCAAGTATGACAGCAGCACCAGCTTTGGATATACGTTCTATAACATGTTCTCAAGCAAGCCTCAAGCGCACGTCATTACAGTTGCCCATGACTTCGAGACGGATAAGAAGCTGCAGGCAATGATGAACATCAAGGTGATGCCAAAGCAGGGGGAGACCTTTGACTTTTACATTGGGAACACCATGGTCCGCGCCAAGGCAGAATACGACAACCTGAACACCATGAAAAGCGCCAATGTGGCTGCAGACTACAATGTTGGCAAGGCCATTGGGGCCACATTGCCGATTTTTGCAGGCGGCGGCGTAAGGTACACCGAGGCAGGAGAGCTCAGGATACTCGAGCCTAGGCTCCATGTAAGCACCAGCCCTTCGGACAAGGTGTCATTCGACTTGTCAATTGGCGTTCTGCACGGATGGACGCCCGGGATAGGCGGGCAATACACCACAGGAACAGGCGGGGTCACTGTCCGCTGGCGCTTCTGATAAAAAGGGAAAAGTGGCTTTTGCGCAAAAAGCACGAATGGACCCGGGGGGACCGACAGCTTCTGGAGAAGCTGGCGGGATTTCGCGCCAGAGCACGAAACCCCGGGACATTTACGCAGTAAATGGACCCGGGGGGATTCGAACCCCCGGCCTCCTGATTTTTTGAAACCCGTTTGCACGTTTTTCCGTGGACGCTTTTGCGAGCGAGCGTTTGTTCGGGAGCGAGCAAAAGGGTCCTGCAAATCAGGCGCGCTACCACTGCGCCACAGGCCCACTGTTCTCTCGATAGCGCACCTTTCAGGCGTGAAGGCTTTTTATATATGCGCCCTGCAAGTTCCATCCTATGGGGCTTTTCGACTTGATATCAAGCGCGCTTCGGCCCAAGCCGCATGCGGACAGGAAGGCAAAATGCCCGAAGTGCAAATCAGACGTGACGCTTGGCATGGAGCGCTGCCCCTCGTGCGGCACGCATATCGAGTCCATGTTCCGGATTGAATGCCCCAAATGCAAATCCGCAAATGACCTGAAGGCTGAGAAATGCTCCAATTGCGGCTATGCCCTGACCGAGCAGCGCGCGCCTGCCGGCAAGGAGCAGTACCGCTGCCCCATGTGCGGATACGTTGCCGACTACTACATGATGTCCTGCCCTGCGTGCGGCGTGAAGTTCATCTAATTGGGCTAATCGTCATCGCGCACCAGGGGCATGCTGCTGCAGCGGTGGGACCCGTCGCCCTTCCCGACCTCGCCGGAGGGGACATGTATCACGTTCATATCATAGCCAAAGCGGCGCTTGATCCTGCCAGGAAGGTCATGGACGAACGCGAGCTTCGGGTGCACCTTCAATATGTTCGGCACCAGCCTGTTGCGCTCCGAGTGCTGGATGGCAATTTGGCGCTTGAACCTTTTGGCGATTTCAGAGATGCCCTTGAAAGAGAACAGGTGCGACCATCCGGAGTACTGCAGGTTGCGCAGGTCGGCAAGATGGAACCTGCCGTCATTGTCAAACGCCTTCCTGTCCAGCAGCAGATGGCTGGGGGCCGTGTTGTAAGGCTCAAAGACGCAGTCAAGGTGGAGCACGCCTTTCTTGAGCTTGAGGGGGATGACTTCCCTGCTTGTGCCAAGCACCTCCTGCAGCCAAAGCGCGCCTTCAAGCGTGGTGCGGTCGCCCACGCCAAGGTACACGCAGTCCTTCCCAAGCACGGCATTGCCGCCTTCGAGGGTTATGTTGAAGCCCTCAGGCGCCTGTATTCCGCCGTTGGCATAAAGCGCTGTCTCGGGCTTGCGGATGTCCGCATGCATGCGCCCTATTATCAGCTTCTCATCAATGACTACTGCCGGGTCGCGGGTATAGGTGGCTTCGAGCAGGTGCGGCTGCGGCTCGATTATTATGACTTTCACATCTTGCCTGAGGAGCGCCTGGACAAACACTGTCCATTCCGTGACTGCGATGTACCTGTCCGGCATTATCCCTTTTGCGGCGTTCGCCTTTTCCTTTTCATTGATAGGGCATCCGCAGTCCCAGTCAAGGTAGGTCGGGGGCGAAACCACCACTTCCCTAAGCCGGCCATGCTCGCTTTTGACCGACACGTCCAGGGTGGATACGTCGACTTTGGGCACCACGCTGACCAGGGGGTTTTTCCTGAACCTGTTAAGGGCAATGTTGGAAAGCTCAACCGCTTTTTCGTTTATGGGGCGCAATTGCCTGCAATCGGGACATGGCACTTTGAGTGTGGTTTTCATACATCAAGTATGTATATAAGGGTTTAAAAGCATAACGCCGTATTTGTAACAAAAAGTGCAGCCTGCGCGCGCTGCCCAAAATGCCGCCTTGCGCATGGGCGGGCGCGCCCTAGGCGGCTTTCTTGAGAAGCCGGAACTTGTAGCCGTAGTGGATGAGCCCCTCTTTCGAGTCCTCCATAATCTTTCGGAAAATCATTTCCACAGGCGCGCCGATGCCGACGTCCTTTTCGCTGACGCCCACCACCTGCGCGGTGAGGCGCGGGCCTTCGTCAAGCTCGATTATGGCAAGCACGTACGGCACCTCGAGCTCAAAGCCTGCAGGGCCTGCCGTCACCTCGGTGAATGAGTAAATCTTCCCCTTGCCGCAGAACTGCTTCATCACTATCTTGCCCTTGCGGCGGCACTTGGGGCAGAGCTTGCGCGTGGGGAAGTAGTTTGTCTTGCAAGTCTCGCACGCGCTTCCCTGAAGCCTGTAGCGCTCAGGTATTCTCCTCCAGGTAATTGCTAGGTTTTCGGATGGCATAGTATCAACTCCTATGAAAAATCATGCGTCGTTCTTCATGATGTGGACGACGGCGGTAGCGCCGCTCCCGCCCACGTTGTGAGTCATCCCCACTTTTGCGCCCTTCACCTGGCGGCTGCCTGCGGTGCCGCGCAGCTGCCACACCACTTCCACAGCCTGCTTTATGCCTGTGGCGCCCACAGGGTGCCCGCATCCCTTCAGGCCGCCTGACGTGTTGACCGATATCTCGGCATTGAGCGCGGTCTTGCCAGCTGCAGATGCAGGCCCGCCCTGGCCTTTCTGGAAAAAGCCCAAATCCTCGATTGCCATTATCTCCGCGATGGTGAAGCAGTCGTGGACCTCCACGACGTCAATGTCCGAAGGCTTTACGCCCGCGGTTTCATATGCCTTTTTCGCAGCCACGCGGGTGGCATTAAGAGAGGTCATGCTTTCGCGCGAGTGGAGCGCAAGATAGTCGGATGCCTGGGTGGATGCCACAATCTCGATGGGCTGCTCGCACACCTTCTTCGCCTTGTCCAAGGGCATGAGCACCACCACGGCTGCGCCGTCCGTGATTGGCGCGCAGTCGAAAAGCTTGAGCGGGGATGCCACATACTTGCTTTTCATGACTGTTTCGATTGTGATTTCGTTTTGGAAGTGCGCATACTTGTTCTTCGCGGCATTTGCATGGTTCTTCACGGCAACTGCCGCCATTTGCTCCTCGGTGGTGCCGTACTCCAGCATGTGCCTGCGCGCGGTGAATGCGTATATTGCGGGAAATGTGGCGCCCATGAAAAGCTCCCATTCCTGGTCGCCCGCCCCGCCCAGCGCGGATGCGACCTCGTCTCCCGGCGTGTCGGTCATCTTTTCCACGCCGCCCACAACCACGCAGTCGTGTATGCCCGATGCAACCGCCATGTAGCCCTGGCGCAGAGCCACGCCACCTGACGCGCACGCAGCCTCGCAGCGAGTGGATGGCACGGGTGTCAACCCCATGTAGTCTGCAACAAGCGCGCCTATGTGCTCCTGCCCGACAAGCGAGCCTGGCGCCATGGTGCCCACGTACATTGCGTCTATTTCTGCGCCCGACATCTTGGCGTCCTCGATGGCGCGCCCGCCCGCTTCAGTAAGCATATCGCGGAACCCGCGCGTCCACTCCTCGCCGAACTTGCTCATCCCTACGCCTACAATTGCAACTTTTCTCATAGTATCAACCTGCCATCCATGCGCCACTTGCGCCCGCACTTGCAACTTTTCTCATGAAAATCACCAAAAATTTTACATGCTCTTGAGCTTTCTCCTGTGCTTCACATACACGCCGTAGTCGATGTACTCCTTGTGCGCGATGTAGTCGGCAAGCTGCCAGCCCTTTTTCTTGAATGCCTCGCGCTTGGCAACAATGCCGTCAGTCACGCGTATGGCAAACGAGTCGCTCCCTGCGCCAGAGCCGAACGAGGTGAGGAGTATGCGCGCGCCCGGTTTTGCAATGTCCAGCACGCCTGCCAAGCCAATGGGGGAAGCGCCAGAGTATGTATTGCCTATCACTGGCGTGAACAGGCCGGGCTTCACTTTCTCCGTGTCAATGCCCATTTTCTTTGCAACTTCTAGGGGGAACTTGCCGTTTGGCTGGTGGAAGACGAAATAGTCGTACTCCGCTGCCTTGGTGCCTGTTTTTTCGAAAAGCCCCTGCGTCGCCCCCATCACGTGGCGGAAATACGCAGGCGCGCCTGTGAAGCGGCCCCCGTGAGAGGGGAATTCCGCATGCTCGCGGCGCCAAAAGTCAGGCGTGTCGGTGGTGAATGAATAGGTCGCCTCGATTTCCGCGACAAACTCCTCCTTTTCCCTGCCTATGAGGAAAGCTGCCGCGCCTGCAGCAGCGGAATATTCCAAAGCGTCGCCAGGCCTACCCTGCGAGGTGTCCGAGCCCACTGCGAGGCCGTAGCGTATCATGTTGGAGGCCACCATGCCCATGCACATCTGGATGCCGGCAGTGCCTGCCTTGCATGCGAACTCGATGTCCGCTGCGGTAAGCTCTGGCGTTGCACCCAATGCCTCGGCGACAATGGTGGCGGTTGGCTTTACTGCGTACGGGTGCGATTCAGACCCTACGTAAACTGCGCCGATTGATTGCGGGTCTATGCCAGCGAGCAGAAGGGCATTCCTAGACGCTTCAACCGCAAGCGTGGCAGCATCCTCGTCAACGTCAGGCACGCTCTTTTCCAAAATGCCAAGTCCTTTTGAAATCCTGTCTGGCTCCTCGCCCCACACGCGCGCAATTTCGCCGCTTTTTATGCGGAACTTGGGCACGCACGCGCCATACCCTACAATGCCGACTGATTGAACCATAATATTACCTCGCAATCATCAGATTTTGTTAAGCACGTCCTTTATCTTCGCCAGGTCCATGTTGGTGGAAATGACCGGGATTTTCTCGCGCTCTGCGATTTTTATCGCCAGCGGGTCGACTTCCTTGAGCCCATGGAGGACGACGAGGGAGGGCTTCATGGGCGTCACCCTTATCACCACCATGGGAGACCTGCCTGTGGAGACTTGCGTGAAGATGAATGCGCGCTCGCTCATTGTCCCGTAGAGCTTGGGGAATTGGGAGTAGGGCATCTCCAATATGATCTTGAGGGATTCCATCAGCGTGTAGCCGTAGAGCTTCTTGCTCTTCATGAGCTCCTCGTTTGCCACCACGGATGCGTTGAGCATTTTCTGGAAGTCTATTGCGGAAATGGATGTCGCAAACTCGTGGAGCTCGAAATACTGCTCGCTCTTTTCCACGCCCTGCTGCAGCTTGGAAAGTATGGGCGCGCCGCGCTCGGTGTCTATCTCGATGATGGCGCCCACGAAGCGCTTTATCACCCCGCTTCCCGGCGATTTCCTCCTGTTGCCCTCATAGTCGCTGATGGTGGATGGGGAGATTTTCAGAAGCTCGGCAAGCTCCACCTGCGTGATTGCGAATATCTCGCGCCACTTCTTCATGGTGGAGCCTGGCGTGGCGCTAAGCGTGATTTCGCCTGCCATTTCGTTGCGTATCTTTTCCATCCATTTAACCCCTAGTGTAATCTCTCGACGTGCTAGCTTGCCTATAAAACCCTTTTAAAGCTATCGAAGTTCTGTACGTCTTTTGGCGATGTAGCCGTTCGCGCATGCATGTTTTTATTGTTTGCCAGGGTTGCAGACAGCATGGCATTCTCCGACAACGACATACGCGCAGCCATAAGGAGCGGCAAGCTTTGCTTCGAGCCTGCGCTCTCGCCTGACCAGATAGGCTCCGCCTCGGTGGATTTGACGCTTGCGGGAAAGTTTTGGGTTTTCAAGAAGAAGTATGCGCGCGGAAAGAAGGCAGTGGACCTGTCGCGCGTGAGCTTTGTCGAGGCGACAGAGGCGCACAAGGAAAGCTCCATCACGCTTGCGCCCGGCGGCATGTGCCTGGGAATCACGCGCGAGAAGATATTCATGCCAAATACGCTCATCGGCACGCTGGAAGGGAGGAGCAGGTACGCGCGCATGGGCCTCGCGGTGCACGTCACGTCCGCGCTTGTCATGCCAGGCTCGCAGAACCGCCAGGTGCTGGAGATTGTGAATTTCGCGCCATTCCCCGTCACCATCAAGGAAGGGATGAGGATATCGCAGATAATTTTTGAGCAGCTTGACTCGCCCACAGGCAAGCCCTATGCAAAATTCGGGAAAGTCGCGGTGAGGCAGTAAGCAAGAAAGCAGGCGGGAATTTCAAGACGAATTGCGGTGCGCACTTCAAATCCTTTTCGCGCAAGTTTTGGCAAGCATTTCCCAAACCGGTGCAGGCTAAATCCTTTTCGCGTCCGTTATCGCAAGTATCTCCTCAAGTATGGCAAGCTCGCCTGCGGGAAGCGCGGCAGTTGCAAGAAGCTCCTTGCCCTCGTCGCGCGTGATGTACACCAGGTAGTCGCATCCTTCGCACACGTTCTTGCCGCAGATTGCGCCCTCGATGGAGATGGCAAGCTGCTCGCCCGCGTGCGTCTCCTTCACCGCTTTGCCGTCCTTTTGCACCTCGCGCACCTCGCCTATTATCTCGCCTTTCCTGTCCATCAACCGCGCGCCCTTCCGCAGCCTGCCCTCGATTATCTCCACGCCAAGTATCGCAGGCTTGCTCACGCGGAAGGTGCAGCCTGGAAGCGCGCGTATCTTTGCAGGCAGGGGCAGCCTGTCGATGGCATTGCCCGCAGCCTTCCTTTTCTCCTCGGCCACCCATGCGGCATAATCGTCGCAAAGCGAGTAGATGACCTTGGATGCGAATATCTTGATGCCCCTCCTTGCAGCCTCATCGGACGCATCTTCCATCACGTCCACATTGAAAGAAAGAACGACTCCTTTGTAAGGCTCGGCGCCTGCCACCACGGATGCGTCTGAGACGTCCTTTTTCGTGACCTTGCCAATCGAGGCGCGCCGTATATCCACGCCCTGCGTTGCCAATAGCTTGCAAAGCGCCTCCAATGAGCCCAGCGTGTCCGCCTTCACCACGGCGCCGCTGTTCTCCGACTCGAACATGATTTTCTTGAGCATCTCGTACATTTCCGCAAGCTCGTCCTTGTTTTCCTTGCCGTCGTCCACGATTAATGGCGAGCCTGAGAGCGCGCCTTCCACGCCTGGCGAGTAGACCTTCACCCCTGCTGCGGCGTGCACCTCGTCAACGTATTCATACTTGTCATTGTCGCCGGTCGAGTGCATGTTTGGCTTGAGGAGCCCCCGCACGCGCGCTTTTGCCGGGCCATTCAGGGTTGCGAATATTATCTCGTCGTTCTTCTTGAGCGTGCCGTCGTAGAGTATCACATCTATGGTGGTGCCCAGCCCTTTTTCCTCCTTTACCTCAAGCACCGTTCCCTTGCCAGGCCCTGCCACGTCGGTTTTGAGCGCCGCCTCCAGGAATTTCTGCGAAAGCCCTGCAATTGAGAGAAGAAGCTCGGGCAACCCTTCGCCTGTCTTTGCGGAGACAGGTATGATTGCCACCTGCTTTGTGAAGTCTGTCACGCGGTCAAACCGCTCGGACTCTATCCCGCGCTCGGAGAGCTTGCCCACCAGCCCGTACAAAAGCTCGTCCAGGCGCGACTGCACATGCTCGGGCTGGGAATTCACGTTGGAAAGCACGCTGCACGCGCCCTGCTCGTCAGTCCTGCTGCGCCAGCCGGAAATCAGGTCCACCTTGTTTGCCGCCACGATGAATGGCGTCTTGAATTCGCGCAGTATCCTTATGCTCTCGATTGTCTGCGGCTGGAAGCCCTGCATGATGTCAACGACAAGCACGGCAATGTCCGCAATCGAGCCGCCGCGCTCGCGCAGGTGCGTGAACGATGCATGCCCGGGCGTGTCTATGAAAAGCAAGCCTGGAATTGTGAAGGATGGCAGCTTTCCCCCGGTTGCAGCCGCGCAAGAGTTCCTTATGTCGTCAAGCGAAATCTCCGACGCGCCTATGTGCTGCGTGATTGCGCCTGCCTCTTTTTTTGCCACCTTGGTGTTCCTTATGGCGTCAAGTAGCGAAGTCTTCCCATGGTCCACGTGGCCCATGACTACGACAATAGGCTGTCTTATCGGCATGATTTGCACCCGGTTTTTCCCTCTGCGCCTTTGCCTGCGCGATTACCTATTTTCCCCTTTATACTGCCCTTCATACCCCTTGTGCGCCGCGCTTTCCAATCGCACGAACACCAGCTGGCACACTTTCGCGTCCTTGTAAAGCGTGATTCCGTGCGCGTTGTGCACCACAAGCATAGACTCGCTCCTGCCATGGTAGCCAGGGTCCCACACCGCGCACCTCACGTCCGCGCCGCAGCGAAGGAGCGAGGAGCGGGGGAAGCCGAACGCGCACGCGTCGAGCGGCACCGAGACGTACTCGTTGAAGATGATTTTGTAGCTTCCTTGCGCAAGGTGGAGCTTCCCTTCGCCATCGAATGCAAGCGCGCTTGACTTGCTGATGCTGCGCTTGCTGTTATCGTAATCTATCGCGCCTGCATCTGAAAGAATGTGCACTTCCTTCAACGTCATGTCGATGCCGCAGGGCTGCACCTGCCCCTCGCCCACTGTGTCGGTTATGAACGAAATTGACTTTGAGCCTGGCACTATCATGGAAATCGGACAAATTGCCCCGAAAGAGTATAAAAAAGGTGCAGACACCTTTTTTAGCAGTGGAATCGGAATTCCACTACAATAAAAAAGCCGCAGATGACTTTTTTAGAATTGGAATGAGCCGCGCGAATTCCAATCAGATTAAAAGCCGAGCCCCTATTCGGCTGCTTTGCGGGCAGCGCATATCAGTTCCTGTGCCTTGACATTGCCCATGTTCAGGGCATCAAATGCGCCTTTGGTAAGCTTGCCCATGTAAACGCCAGGTGCAATTACGGCAGCCAATAGGGAAACCGGCACAGCCGCCTTGAATGCGAGAGGGAGCCAATTGAGAAATCCCCTTATCTGTTCTTGATATTCGATTATTAACGGCAGATATGCCATTTCTGCTGCAATCGCACCCATCAAGCCGGCGCAGGAAATCCCCATCATCCGGGATGAGGTCGGACCCTTTCACCTGGTTGCTTATGAATGCATTGACATCGCTTTCGGATGCCGTGAGCTTTTTTGCAAGGGAAACCACCCTGTACTCTGCTGCTTCTTTTCTCTTTGATGAATACCAGTTTCTTGCTCTCCTAAATGCCCCTGGATTTTCTGGCTGGCGCGCAAGCCTTGCATCTATTCTTTCAATCCTGTCCTTTGCCCTGCTGAAAATATTTGCCCTCCAAAGATACGTGAGTGGCACGCCGCCATAATAGAGCCTGTGGTCGGGCTTCTCTCTGCCGTAATAGAGCCGCCCTGAGCTCCACCCGCCCTCCCTCGGCTTGAAATGCAAGTCCATACAGCAGGCTGTGTGGCAAAGTGTTTATATTTGTTCCTTCATCCGCTAACCAGCCTGAAAAGTATGACGCACACCACTGCCACGATGAGGTTGTCGTCTATCCTTGCCTCCGCGCTTTCGGCAAGCGCGGCAACGGCTGCGACAAGGAGCGCGGACGGGCCTGCGAACAGGAAGGCAAACGGCGCGGATGCGATGAAGAATGCGAGCGTGCCGCCCATTGTCTTTCGCGCATTGTAGGGAAGCTTGCGCTTGCTTCTTCTTCCGATAATGGTGCTTGCCGCGTCCCCTATGCCCAAAATGGCCAGCGAGGCGAGGATTTGGGGCTGGGAGGAAAGGAGGGTGAGGATGCAAAGCACCGCCGCAGTGAATGTCATTGCCCCGTAGCCTGCCATCGCGCCCGGGCGCTCGAACCGCTCTATTAGCCACTCGATGCGCCTGCCAAGGTGCACATAGGACAGCTTGATGTGCACCATCACCAGCCCGACAATGAGGGAAACGCTCACCACGTAGGCGGACAGCCCCACGCCTATAAGCAGCACCATGGCAATGAGCGAGATGCCAAGCGCAAGATGGAAGAATTGCCGTTCGTCCTCGTTCATTTTTACACCTTAATTCTGCAGCCTTGCCGCGCTGTGCCGTATGTGGACGCCTGGAGGGAGCGGAAGCGAAAGCGCGCGCCAGAGCATCTCGCAGAGCACGCAGGCAAGGAAGGCCAGCGCAAGCCCTGCCGCCACCTCGGTGATGGTATGCACGCCCAAATAAACGCGCGAGAACGCGGTGAAAAGCGCGTAGATGAGATAGAAGGCGAATGAGCGGTTGCCGATTGCCACTATGGCGATTGTGAATGTGAGGAGGGAGTGCAGCGATGGGAGGGAAAAATCAAGCGGGCAGGGGATTTTGCCCGGGGTTTCAACGCAGGGGCGCTCCTCCTGCAGGAACAGCTTGAAGGAAACGCCGAGAAGGAGCGCGATTGCCACGGATGCGGCCATGAAGGGGAGCAGCTTCTGCTCCTTGAAAAGGAAAGTGAGCGCCAATATGAGCGCAGCAGAGAAAACGATGGCAAATGCCGTGTCATTGAGCGCAACCGAGGCCAGGCGCGCCTCCGGGCGGATGAGCCCGAACAGGGAAAGGAAAATGGACTGGGGATCCATATGATGGCATTGCCCCAAATACCCTTTTTACCCTATGGGATGCCTCCGCCGGAATCCCAAAAAGCGCCTGCTGCCGCTTTTTATCAGTTTGGTGCCTGACGGCACCAAATCTAAAACCCTTTACAGGGGTTTTTATCTTTTGCCCTCCAAAGTGGCAAAGTTGGTTCCCATGCCTGACAAGCAAAAGCCGAAAACACCCCGCCAGGTAAGCCTCCTTGACGCGGCAGAGGACAAGCCAGACGACCTGGACAGGATTGTGGCGCAGGCGTTCGATTCCGACCCGTCCGTGCGGCTCAAGGTGGCGAACAGCCTGTCAAAAATAGACGACCCGCGCGCGATATTCGCGCTCATTGAACTGTCATCGGACAAGGATGAGGCTGTGAAAGAGACCGCGCAGCGCGGGCTCGGTCAGAGGAAGGACGAGCAGGAGGAGATAGTCTCCATCGGGAAGCTGCTTTCGGAAAGGAAGGCGCAGCCGCCGGTCCCCATTTCACAGCCAGGCACGCAGCAGCCGTCCACCCAGGCGCAGCAGGCTGCGCGGGCAAACATGATGCCGGCGCTTGAGAGGCTGTTCGCGCATTATGAGCCCAAGAAGCGCGAGTCGGCAAAGAGGAAGCTGCTCCCGTCCTTGCAGAAGCTGTTCGGCTTCCGCCCGGAAGAGCTGGACCCCCTCCGGGAGCTTGACAAGATAAGCGGGAACCAGCAGCACGAGACCGGGAGGCAAAGCCAGCAGAGGCAGCCGGCGCGCGAGGAAGCCGCGGAAGAAGGAAAGCCCAGGAATGCGGAGAATTTCCCGTTCGGCAAGCACGAGGAGCCGCGCGAGCTTCCCCACAGGGCCGAGACAGAGGTGGAGGTGTCGGAAGAGGACACCGAGATGGTGGGCGAGCAGGATGTTTTGCAGATGGAGGGGCGCGGCGAGGGCGCGGAGGGCAATGAGCCGCACGAAGGGCTTGAGGAGTCGGATGACGTCTACCACTATGCCCTCCACATCGCAACCACCCCGGGCATGGGAAAGGCGGACCTGAAGCGCGAGCAGAATAGGCTGATAAACGACTTCAGGAAGCGGGTGGAGCTCGCATTCAAGCTTGCTGCGGAGCAGGCGCGCGAGGACGGGTTTGCAACGTTCTCAAGCGTGAAGCCGGGCATGAAGAACCTTTCGTTCGCCGCAATGCCCATCTCCTCGATAACCGAGATTGCGTACGGGCCTAAAAGAAAGCCGTACGCGCGCATAGTGCTTTTTGACGGCAAGCGCGAGCTTGCGCTCCTTGTGCCGCGCGAGCGCGCAGGCGGCATCACAACGCAGGACAGGGTGGCGCCGAAAAAGGTGGCTGCGGACTTCATTGTCGAGAAAAGCGAAGTGGTGCTGCTTGTCGGCACCAAGAGCAGCGTGGTTGTGTACAAGTAGGCGCGCTGGCGAGGCAGGAAAAATCAGGGCTATTTGACTCACAAGCAGTGCAACCGCCTGCAATGATTAGAACTTCTTGCTCCTGTCCATCTTTAGGTGCGGGTGCAGCCAGCCGTAGAAGTCGCTTGATAGCACAGCTATCCTGTTGCCCTCCTTTTTCGCGCGAAAGCCCAGGCGCAAAAGCACCATCTCGTCGGTATCATCGCCCAGGAAGTAGCAGTACTCCTTGCCCTTCACGTCCATTGTTCCGCCCTTGGCGTCATATACGCCTGCAAAGTAGCTTGCCGCAAACTCGTTTCGGAAGCGCAGGCGCTCGTCGCGCTTTTTCATCTCGGAGTCCAGCCACGTGCGAAGCGCGCTGTGGAAGAAGTGGCAGCTGCCGTATTCCTCCGCGTTGCCCTCGGAAAACTTCATCTTGTCAGGCTCTGCGAACTTCTCATCAAGGCAGAGCTTGATGAATATCTCAAGGAGCTCGCGCTTGCCCTCCACGCCCACGCCAGAGGCGGTGCGCCGCGACTTCCATAGTCCCAGGAAGTACGCGCGGGAGGGGGACATTGTGAATTTCATGGCTGGTAAAGGCGTGCAAGGGAATATAATGGCTACTGGGGCGCAGCATCGCCTGCGGAGAAGTGCGCCCTGATTTTCCGGATGCCTTTTGCCGCCCATTCTATTGGATATTTGCTCAGCCCCATTTGTATCTCGAAAAGGTACGCAAGGTATCCTGCAAGCCAAGTGTGATAGTTGATTACGACGCCAATGCCAAAAAACTCAGTGCTTGCATCCTTTGGCACGCCGGCTTTTTCCAGCAGATAGGAAATGATTGGGTAGACCATGCCCATCCTGATGAGCAGGCTGCCCTGTATCTTTGGGAACTGGGTGATGTTAAGCGCCGCCCGCTGGTCAAAGCTGCCGTACAAGCGCGCGTTGTCAGGGTCCAGGCATTTGCGGAAAAACTGGCTCATTCTTCCGGCAGCAGCCGCCTTGTCTGCACCAACCGCCCTTTGCTGCGCCATGTTTCTCACCGCAACGCCCTGGAACGCCATTTCAACCATGCAAAATCACCTGTTACCATTAGTGCACAGGCTTCATATATAATCTTCGCCAAAAATTTCAGTAAAATTCGCATTATTTATATAATTTTACGATTAATAATGAAAATATGCCATTTCAGCAACTAAAACTCGACAAAAGCGACCGGAAAATACTGGTGGAGCTGGAGACGGACGCGCGCCAGAGCGCGTCCTCCATTGCAAAAAAGGCGCGCCTGTCAGAGCAGGTGGTGAACTACAGGATAAGGAAATACCTCTCAAGCGGGCTCATCGCAAAGTTTTTCGCAATCCCCAATTACGAGAAGCTGGGCTTCACGACATACAGGATATACCTGCAGTTCCGGGCTGCAACCGCTGCGCAGGAGGAGGAAATAATCGCCCATGTGAGAGACGGCATGCCTTGCCAGTGGCTGGGCGTGTGCGACGGCAGGTGGGACCTGATTGCCAGGATTTCCGCGCGCGATATTTTTGACTTCAACAGGATGATGGACGCGTTTTTGGAGAGATATGGCGAGCACATACGGCAGAAGGAAGTGACTGTGCAGCTGCGGCATACCTGGTGGCCCTCCACCTACGGGCTGGGCGCAAAAGCGCGCGAAAAAACGCCCAGGCACGAGGTTCCAAAAAAGGCGTCATTGGTAAAGCATGATGATAAGGACTTGAAGATACTGGCTGAGCTTATCGAGGATGCAAGGCTGCCCACGGTGGAAATAGCATCGCGCGTGGGCCTGTCGCCAGACGCAGTGCAGTACAGGATGAGGCATTTGCAGAAGTCAGGCGCAATAATCAACATGAAATGCAGCTTCAACCGCGAGATGACAGGCTACCGGCACAACCAGGTCTTCGTGCGCTTCCAGCAGAATCCCGAGGGCATTGCGCGCTTCCTTGCCTTCCTGGGCGCATATGAGCCGTGCTTTTTCGTATCCTCGATGGTGGGCGCGTGGGATGCGCAGTTTGGCATTGACGCAAAAAGCTCGGTGGAGTTCCACGAGCTGCTTTCGCAGGTGAAGGAGAAATTTTCGGATGTCATTGCAGAGTACGAGACGCTCATTGTCTACCGGGAGTACGCACCCAACCCATTCGGGCATTTCTCGGAAAAATAGCGCGCTACCTGAACTCGTAGGAATGGAACACTTCCTTCTTCGAAGGCTTCCTCTCCATGAACTCAAGCGCGCTGATGTCGGATATCTCGATTATCTCCTCGACCGGCTTTTTCTTGGTCCCGCCAATGAGGACGATCTCGAGCTTGGTGATGCCCGGGTAGCCGATTTCCACGTTTGCATTGAGGAAGGTGCCTACAGCCTGCTCGCCGTTCTTGGTGGAAACCTGTATCATCTCGTCGTTCTTCACTGCGCTGAAGCGCGCAATGTCGGCCAGCTTCACGTCGCGCTCCACAAGCCGCAGCATCTTGGGGTAGTGCTCGCGCCCGGCATAGATTTCCGGGATTCCTGCCAGGCCTATGCTTTCAAGCTTGGGGTCGTACTTGCGCGTGACCACCAGCAGCCTGTTCTCAAAGCCGTTTATCGAGTTTTCGTACACCTGCGCGCATATCAGGTCGCCGGGCTTGAGGGCGGAGAGCGCCTTGATTATGTTCTTGAGGTCGACCGACTTTTCCTTCGGGTTGAGGGAAACTATCTTGACCTGGAATAGGAATGGCACATTATCACCGGATTAAAGTGGGCGGCAAGCATTATAATTTCACTGCCTGGCGCAAGGCTGCGTGATTCACGAAATCATCCTTTCCCCTGCGCGCCTGGCACTGTCGGCGCCGCCAATGCCGGAGTCGGCCCCTTCCACCAAGAGCCTGACGCGCCTGAAGTCAGCCGCGGTCATGGTGTAATCATAGGGATCGTCAACTATGGGAACCCCGATGCCCTTTGGAAGGGAGCGCACGACATCGGGCGGAAGCTCCGTGATTTCCACGTCCTTCTGCGGATGGGCAATATTGTCGATTATGATGTCGTTGTAGCTTTCAATGGCGCGAAGCTTTGCCTTGAGCGCGTCAGCTTCTTCTGGCTTGCAATCTTTCATCAACTTGTCGATTTTTGCCTCAGCCCTGACGACCGCCTCGATTGGCAGCGCATCCTTGGCATAGGCTGGCTGGTTTGCGCCTATGATGCGGTACACGCTTGAAATCGCCCTGGCGCGCAGCATTATGATGTGGTCGATGCGCTGGGGATTTTCCGCTGCAGCATCAGGCTTGATTGGTTGTAAAATTCGATTCATGAATCTCCCGCAATTATATTCACAAAAACCTATTTAAAGACACATGTTGCGCTGCACGGGGAGCGCGACGATGCTTGCGCTAAGAGGCACGAGCTTCTAACATTTTTTTCATTATCTCAAGCCTGTGCATTTTCGAGGGGTGTTTAGATTGCAATGTTTCGACACAGTGCAACAGAGACGCTGAACTTACAAAAAACCGCCAGCAATTGGAACGTCCCTTGTCATACATATGAAGCTTGCCGCAAGAGACACCGTGCTCTTCCAAATAATTCATTATCTTCGAGAGGATTTCAGGCTTTTTCTGCACAAACTGGATGTAGAGGAATTTGCTCTCGCGCGGATGCATGGGCACCCCGCCCTCTGCATCAAAAAAGCCGGATACAAACGCGCGTTTTTCCTCGTCATTAAATGAATCAAAGTCATATTCATTGAAAAGCTCGCTCAGCTTTGTTTCGAGTATGAAAATTTGGCGCTGCTTGAAAATCCAGGCGGATTTGCCGTGCGTCAAAATCATCCGCTTTATGTTTTCAAGCCAGCCACGGTTTTTCTGCGTAAACACGGCAACTTTTCCTTTGCTTTTTCCAGTATAAACGTAACCGTCATGAAGGGCACCAAAAAGATAAGCGATGGATTCGTCCATGAAAAAAATGGGCTTTTATGAGATAAAAAGCTTTCCCAAGTAAGATTCCGGTGGATTGTGATATAGATTAAACAACTAATGCTCGCGCTAAGAACAATAAAAAATAAAATTCACGCTTCAGGTCTTAACTAGGAAAGAGAGACAAAAGCCTACACCTTGCGACACTTAATTCCTCTAAGGTTCTCCA
>JBAZYD010000016.1:0-31459 GCA_041659465.1 Candidatus Micrarchaeia archaeon
CTGCCAGCGCCTTCGTTCATGAGAAAATTATTCTTGGCGTGGACGCGGAGATTCTGTATCATGGGATATTCACCTTCGGCAAAATCTAGTGCGAAGGTTATAAAAAAGAGATGGAAGTGTGAATGACTGCGGGCTAAAGCCCGCAGCTTCCGCAGAAGCAAATGCTTTAGGCGGAAGCTGCAATCGGGTGCGCTCCTCCGCCGGCTCAAGCCAGCGGCTTCCGCGCACCCGCAGTCATTCAGTGAAGCGCGCTAGAAGTCGTCGGGCATCTTTTTCTTGTACACCTTTGCCGTCTCGTCAAGCTCCGAGCCCTTCACGAGAGTTGCGCGCCTGTTGCGCGCGGCCAAGTAGTCGGACTGCAGCTTGTCGAGGAAAACTATCTCCTCCTCGGAAAATGCGCGCGCCTGCTTCTCGGCGTTCTTCGACTGCATCTTTGCAAGCACCGTCGCCACTTCCTTTTCGTTTGCGTCGAACTCGAATACCTTTGACGCCTCCACCCATACCACGCGGCCGTTGGGAAGGGTGCGCGCGACCTCGTCGGAGGGCTTCAGCTCGGAAGTGTCAATTTTTTTTTTATCCAATGAGAAGCTGCCTGCGAACACGCAGCACTGCCTGCCAAGCCGGGAGGTAAGATTCAGGAGCTCCTGCTGCTTTTCCTTGGGCATGAAGGAGACGTCTGCATCCTCGCCCGCGCCTTCCTCCACAAGCCCGCGGAGCGCCTCGGAGTCCTTGCGCGGCATGTTGTTCAGCATGATGGTGAGGCGCGCGATGTCCTCGCGCTTTTCATAATTGTTCTTCACGAGCGCCGCGCGCTTGCGCATGAGCTCGTACGCCGTGCCGCTCTTTGCCTTCACGGCCGCGTCAAGCTCGGGGCGGGAGAACTGGTTTATCTGCGAGGTGAATTCGCCAATCTCGCGCCTGTGGGGAAGCACCGTTATCATGTCAAGCTCTGAAAGCTTTTTCTGGAGCGGGGACAGCTTGTCCTCGACCGCGGCAAGCTCGGACACTATGGCGTGCAGGTGCAAGTCGCCCTCCTTTGCGCCGGTTTTCATGAGGAAGTCGCGCTTGAAGACAAGCTCGTTTTTCTTCCGCATTAGAACGGTGTGGTCCACCAGCTCCTGGCTTGAGATTATCACTGTGCGGTCTTCCATGCGCGAACTTCTCGGGCAAGTTTTATATTGATGTCTGAGCATAAAATGTCGGTGATTAGCATGTTGCAGTTCCAGGTCGAAGCCAAGGCTGGAGTCAAGGCAAGCAAAACCGCGGCAAAACCCCTTTCAGAAGTCCAAATCAAAAGATTGGAGGCGGACAAGATGGAGGCTCGCGATTTTTTGCTGAAAAGGCTCGAGAACCTTGAGGACAAGCTGAACTCGCTGAAAATAAAGCTGGGCAGAAGCAAGATGAATGATGTAAGCATCCTGGACATCAGCGAGAAAAAAGCCGAGATGATGGCTGCTTTTAAGGAATATGCCGAAGGCAGAAGGGCAAGCAAGGACAATGCCGCCATGGCGGTGAATCTCGGCGAATATGATGAGCGGAAGTCGTTCATTAAAGACGCTTTTGTAAGCTATGGGTCCATTTTTTCGCAACAGAAGGCATTCAATTTTGAGGAAAGCGCCGCGCAGTATCTTGCCATAATAGACTATTTCAAGGACGTTTTGCCCAAGGACTTCAAGCCGGCAGACGTGGTTCACCCGTATGTTCGCAAGCGGGCAGAGTTCTGAGCATTCGCCCCTGTTCTTCTTTTTTTCTCTGCAGATGGGCTAGTGGCAGCGCTGCGGCTGCTTCGCTAAGGCGCAAAGATTTTGGAGAACGGGGGCGCAAAAAAGTAGGGTGTGGGAGGTGAATAACGCGCCCCCATGAGTTCTCCAAAAATATGAAAGCGGCGCGCACTTGTACGCCGCTCCTATTCTTGTCCGGATTTGCAAGAATCCGGAACAACTGCCGGAGTCACCCGGCATATTGGTCGCCTTGCTTCGATTTTAGCAAGCGTGATTTGTGATTTTTGAATTGAGTGGAATCGCTACGATTCCACCGCAGGCAAAGTCTGTCATCAGACTTTGCCATCCCTATGGCTTTGCGCAGTACAGCACTGCCCTGCCTACCTGCTTTTTCTCAAGCAGGCCCAGCTCATACATGCGGGAGAGGCGCGCGGATGCCGCGTTCTTGCCCCTGTAGCCGAACCTCTTGCGCACTTCCTCGGCGGAAGCGTGCCTTTTTTCCCGGACGAACTTCAGGATGTCCTCATCCACGGACGGGAGAAGAACCTCCTCCTGCCCTGCCGCAGCCATGGGGGCTGCAGACTGCTTCTCTATCCTTGCCAGGCGCGCGTCCACTTCGGAGAACTTCGCGTCCAGCTTCTCTATGAGCGTCTTTAGCAGCCGATTCGTGCTTTCCCGCTCGGTTGCCGCCGTGTGCATGATTGCCGCGAGGACCACGGGGTCGCGCAGCTTCTGTATGTCGTTTTCCAGGGGCGAGAGGACCTCGTTCCGAAGTTCCTCGATTGCCTGTTTTCCCGACCCGTCTCCAATACCTTTATAATTTTCATCGCGCTTCATGTTCCCATCCGCCTGGAACCATCAGTTCCTTTCGTTGCTTGTCTTTCCATGACAGGCACATGACAATGCTTTGCTGTTGTCATGACGTTGTCATGATAATATATATAAAGGAGTATGTTTCTCCGTCGTGGAGAATAGGCGCAAAAATGACACACACTCCCTTTTTTTTAAACACAAACATGTGATAAGATGGCACTGACCCTCGCAGAAACCGCCGTGCTGATAGGCTCGGCGCTGCGCAACCACGACGTGCGCGCAATGAGGAAGATAAACAGCAGGTGCGTGGACGAGACTGCGCTCCGCTTCCAGCAGCCGACGTACAATTACGCGCTCATCACCTATGTTCTTGCAAAGATACTTTCCAAGCCCCGCTACTTCAAGCAGGGGAGGGGAAAGGAACTTTTGTCGACGGTGGACAAGCTGCTGCGCAATTGCGAGGGGCTTGCCAAAACAGCGGAATACGACGCGCTTGTCGCCTGCCAGGGAAAGATACTCGCCTCGATGGAAAAGCTCGACGAGGAGGACAGACGCTTTGTGAAGGGCATTTTGCAGAAGGCGAAATTGAAGATAGCCTCGACGCTTTATGCGCAGGGGATATCGCTTGGGAACGCGTCGGAAATCGCCGGCGCGGACAAGCGGGAGCTTCTGCTTTACGCAGGCCAGACCATGATGTTCGACAGGCTGTCCGAGAAGAAGGGCATGGAGACCAGGATGAAGGAGCTGCGCGAGATATTCTCATGATGGTGGCAGTATATTTTCATGACAACGGCATATATGCATCGAATTTTTCGCAAGGCACGGGTGCTTCTTTTTGTGTTTTTTGATGGTTTTACGTATATCTTTATAAGCTATTGCAGCCATATTTCTTTTAGAGATTGCTATGGCAAAAACATTTAGCTACGTCGAAATGGGAGTTGCACTTGGTGTTACCGTATTCATGGGACTCACATTATTTAACAAACCGGTGGTGCTCGCCCGCCGCTACCAAAATCTAGACTGCAATGAGCAAGCGGCCCTCCTCAATTCTGCCTCGAAAATGGCATCAGATGCATTTGGCAGCGGCATTCCAAAAAGCGTGGCAATCAGGCTGGACAGCGCAAGAAATGCCCTTGCTGCATGCGATACAAATGAAAAGCCCTGGACGATTAGGATATTTTCCTTGAACGCAAACGATGCAAAGCTTGATATCGCCAAGAGAAACATCAGAGCGGCAATGCAGGAACTGTCAGTCAAGGCTGCCAAAGGAGATACTGCCGTAAAACAAATAGTCAAGGCTCCTGCCCTCAGAATTCATTGAGAGGGCACTCATTCTTTTTTTAATCTCCCCTCCAAAGTCTTGCCATGGCAAAGCTCTCAGGGCAGTCAATCGTGTGCGATTCCTCCTCGCTGATATCGCTCACCGACTCGTGCTTCGTCCACGCCATATATTTCCTGAAGAAGAAATTCGGGGGGAAGTTCATCATCCCGCCATCGGTGGAAAGGGAGTGCGTGGAGCAGCCCATGCACATCAGGAACTACGCGCTCCACGCGATACGCCTCAAGCGCGCGATTGCCGAGAACATGATTGACGTCGTGGAGGCAAAAGGGCAGCCCGAGGCGGCACCAAAGGGCAAGATGGCGCTTGCGGATAAGGGAGCCACGGACAGGGGTGCGGAGGAAATCAGGTTCATAGCCAACAATATTTTCTCGGCTGAGGGCACGCCCCTCAAGCTTCTGCATGCGGGCGAGGCGGACGTGCTTGCGCTTGCCCTCGAGCTTGGCGTGGACAACATACTCATGGACGAGAGGACGACGAGAATGCTGGTGGAGGACCCTGAGGCGCTGCGGCAGCACCTGGAGTCCGAGCTTGGCAGGCAGATTGGCATTAACGACGAGAAAATGTCGGCATTCTCGCGCGCGACAAGGCGCCTTCGCTTTTTCCGCTCCACCGAGCTTCTCCTGCTTGCCTATGAGAAAGGGTATTTTGCCGACTATGGCGAGCTTGAGCGCGAGGCAGTGGAGGCGTCGCTTTACAAGCTCAAGTACTCGGGGTGCGCGATAGGCTTTGGCGAGATAGGGGAATACGCGAGGAAGCACATAAGGGAGCAATAGGGAAGGCGGCGAGGAAGCGGCGCGGGCTTTAAATCAATTTCGGTTATAAAGTTTGCATGAACGTGCATTACTATCGCTTGCCTCATAAAGCCTCAAAGAAAAAGATTCACAAGGGGGAGGAAGCGACAGCGAGCAGGATTTCATGCGCAAACCCCTTCTTCAACGGGCTGGTGGAAAGGAAAGAGAGGTTGGAAAGGCCCCATGTTCTGTTTGACAAATGCCTTCGCAGTCAGTCGTTTCATATCAAAAGCCTTTATGTGCATGCCGACTCGGACACTGCAAACGGCCAAATAATGAAGTATCGCACCCTCAGGCTTGCGCACGCGCTGTTCCCAGAAAACTTCCCCAGGGCACGCGCTCTCCGTTTTTCAAAAAGAGACGGAAGGCAGTATGGATCCATGTATTCCGACTTTGTCCCTGATGAAACCGGTTGCATTCCCAGAAAGGAAAAATACCTCAAAGAGTGCTACAAATTAGATTCCGAAACGAGCCCTGACGCAAAGGGGATTGCCTTCGATAGTCTTAGAACCAAGAAGAGGGAATTCAACCAGGATGAGCGCATGCGCTGCCCGCAAATCAGCACGGCTGAAAATGCGGTAAAGGAAGCAGGCATCCTCATAACCCACCCAGAGGCAAACTACCATGTTGTTGGTGGCAAGCCAGTTTTTTTCGAGCCAGAGAACTCTGATTTCGAGTTGGCGATGGCGCACGCCCGCACGCTCAACGGGACAAGGCGTGAAAAGGCGATGGTTCAGATAGGGCTGCTCTGCCTTGCCGCATTGCCTGAATCTCTCCAGAGGCTTGAGAAGAATGGCAAGCTTAAGGACGAATGGCGCAGCCTTGCCGAAGCGGTGCGCAGCGGCAACAGCGCATTCATGCGCGCCTTCCTGAGGCTCGTAAAGGAGGATGTGCATTTCTTATCCATGGTCGGGGGCAGCGACGAATCCTTTGTCAAGGCAATTGCAGAGCGCCTTGCTTTTTAATTTGCCCCCCTTATTTTCCACCATGGACGGGGAGAAAAAGCCAAGGATAATGGCGGACAACCGTGAGCCCGACTCGGTGTGCGACGCGCTCGAGGCGCAAGGCGCGGAAGTGGAGATTCGCCAGCTGGAGATTGGAGACTATCTTTTGTCGGATAGGTTGGTGGTGGAGAGGAAGACGCGGCAGGATTTCGAGGCGTCGGTCTTCGACGGCAGGCTGTTTTCCCAGGTGTCGGATTTGTGCACGGCGCTCCCGCGCGTGGTCGTCATTGTGGAGGGCGATGCGCCTTCCGAGAGCAGGCTCTCGCGCGCAGCGCTCCTTGGCGCCTACTCCGCCCTGATATCCGACTTTGGCTGCGTGCTTTTTTTCACCCGCTCGCCTTCAGCCACTGCGGAGATGCTCTATGCGCTTGCGCACCACGAGCAATTGGCAAAATCACGCGCCGTGCCTGTCTATGCAAAAAGGAAGGCGCGAAGCTTTTCCGACCAGCAGCGCGCGGTGGTGGAGGCGCTGCCCAACGTCGGCCCCACGCTTGCTGAGGCGCTGCTGCAGTACTTCGACACTGTGGAAAACGTGATGTCAGCGCCCGAGTCCGAGCTTCGCGAGGTTGGCAAGATAGGGAAGAAAAAAGCATCTGAACTGCGCAAGCTCCTCTCCATGCGCTACATGCCCAAAAAGCGCGCAGCTGAGGGAAAAGATGGGGAAAACAGTGCATAATATAAACTTTTGACGCGTGAAAAGGGGGCTTTTCTAATTCATGATTCCTGAAAAGGTGGTAAAATGGACGAAAAAGTAATCAAAATAGTGGCAGCGAAGCTGCGCCGCATCGGCGACCAGCCGATAAATGCGGAAAAGCTCACCGAGATACGCGAGGAGGTCTACAAGGCGACAAGGACCAACAAGTTCGCATCGTTTTCAAACGTGAAGAAGTGGGTGAAGGCCGCGCGAGGCTATATGAAGGCGCAGGAGAAGGCGGCGGCAGCCTCCAAAGGCGGCGCCCATTCGCCGCAGGCGAATAGGGCTGCCAAGGCAAAGCCCGCGGCAGCGGGAAAGGGAAAGCCTGCAGCAGGCAAGCCAGCCAAGTTCACGAAGCGCGAGGAGGAATTCGTGGCGCCAGTGGTGCCGCGCAAGATTGAGGACAGCGTGAACTTCATAAAGGAGGAGAACACGCCAGCCATGCCCTCGCAGGAAGTGGTGCTCCCCAAGCCGACCATCGTCATCGACAAGGTTTACCTGCAGTCCATCAAGTTCGAGATTGCGGGCATACGCCAGACAATGGAGCGCGTGTCCCGCCAGCTTGACAAGCTCGAGAAGGAGCTGACAAACCACAGCGACTAGCTTTCCTGCTTTTTTTCATTTTTATTTTGTTTTTCCCCAGTGCCAGCCTTTTTGTTTTTTCTCCTTAGCGCAGGCGCGGTGGGATTGGGAACCGTTTTAAACACTTGTGGTCAGATTTAGTGACGGGTGGGAGAATGGCAGATGCTGCAAAATTGATGGCAAAAATCGACGGGAAGAATGCGCGCTATAAGGATTATCTGGTAAGGCAAGAGCATGGCACTTTGTCCTTGAAAGACCGTGTTAGTTTCAATTTCCGGCGCTATGCAAAGGCAGGCCTGAAGGAACTTCCAACTTTCACGAAGATAAAGGAGCTTGGCAATGAGGCGGCAGCCTACAAGCAGATGCATTCGGATGTCCTGCGGGACCGCAATGCCCAGGTCGCCTTGCTGGGCAAGGAGCTTGGGATGTACAGGTGGCTCATCTCGCTGCCCGCTGACCAGGAGCGCAGGAGCAAATCGTTCCTGCTCGGGTTCAACGACCTGGTCTCAGCCAGGAAGGCAAGGGGGGCAGTGCCTTCCACCTCGAAGGTAGACACGGCAGGCATTGCAAATATCATGCACCAGGCTGCCGGGGAGTTTGAGATTGCCATGGAAAGCGAAAGCCTGCATAATAAAAATTACACTGTGGACACCACCATGCTTCGGAATGTGATAACTGCAATGGCTGAGGCTTTGGTTGCAGAGGGCAAGTTGCCACGCCTGAATATATACCAGGCTGCGGGCGCGATTGTAATCAAGGTGATGCCGCACCTGAATGCGCACGCCATAGCCCTGCTGGAAAGCGCCATGCCGCATGTGATGCAAAAGCCCGAGGGCAGGTGCTACGTGGCTGATGAGAACTATGACGGCGGCAAGGGGACGTTTTTGTACCTCGCAGAATCCAAGTAGCCTCTTTCCTCCCTTGCTTTTCCCAAGCACGCGGGCATACAAAAACCGCCTGGTTTAAAATGCGGAAGCTCCTCTTGTTTACAGGGATTTCTGTTACATACCTATATATATTTAAACACTTCTATTGATATAGGTAGTTTAGGTGTATTTTATGGTTGAACCAGTAAAACTTGCAGGCGCAGCGGCAAAACTTGCCGCAAACGGCCAGGTTACGCTCAAGGGCAATTACCAGTTCCTGGGAAAAGTGCTTGAAAACCTGCAGGCAATGGGGCTAGGTAGGGACAAGTGGACAATCGGCACCGGGCCAAACAGCACATTCACACTTACTTTGGATGCAGGTCAGAACACCCTTCTTGTGTCCAGCATACTTGCCAACAAGGGCAGGGAAGCGACTGGAATGATAAACAACCTTCCTTCCGACGTGGTAATGGCGGTCAATGCACCGCTCGAGCTCATGGGCGTGCTGTGCAAGATGGCAGGCGGAAGGGACATCACGGTCGGGTTCCCGACTGAAAACAGCTTCACGCTCAACATGGACGCCGCGCGCTACCAGATGTTCGTGGTGGCGGCAAGCGAGCTTGTGCAGCCAACGCCGGTGCAGCAGGTGGCCGCCCGGAAGGCGGAGGCGCCAAGCGAGGAGCTCGCAGCCCTCAAGCAGGAAAACCTGCAACTCGCAAAGCAGCTTGAAGACACCAAAGAGGCACTCCTCAGGACAATGAGAGACGACATCCGGAAGACGCTCAAGGAGGAGCCCGAAGTGAAAGCGAAGGAGAAAAGGAACGAGCGCGGCTCCAAGCAGCTTGTCCAGCCTGCCACAACAGCGGAAATGTTCAGGTACGCGAAGATGGCAGGTTTCGAGGTTGGGCAGCTGTCGCCGCTTGGGAGGGCGATGCATTTCCTGTGCAAGGCCTCAGTGGATGCCCTGATGGGGGATGCCACCAAGGATTACGACATGGCAAACCTGCCGCAGCTGCTGAAGTACGCCTCAGGCGGGAAGGAATTCGCCTTGATAACGCGAACCGGAGAGCCGGCGGCAATACCACGGGCAATGAACGCTGTGAACAGGGACATTGCGCGCTGCGCCATGGAAGTGGTTTTCCAGATGATGCCCAAGAAGGCGCTCAACCACGCAAGCATCTACATGCCGGACAAGACAAACAAGATAAACGAGGTTTACATCAACTTCTATGGGGTTGACCTGGACGCGCGCGTCGGCCGCTTCAAGGCGATTGACTTCCTGCGCCTGGCGCTATCGCCAGTGGGAAGGGTGGATGAACTGGACGGCGGCCTGCGGATTTCACTGAAGAGGGCGCCAGCCGAAGCGATAGTGGGCGGAGAATACCCGGAGCTCCTGGTTGGAGATGTGAAAACGGTCTCCAAGGGGAGCGTGGTTAAGGAGAAGATGGCAAAAGAGAAAGGGAAAGCGCCGGCTCCCAAACCTTCGAAGTTCCAAGTGATCGGCTCATGGCTGACACCACTTTTGGAGAACGCCCAGGCCAGGGAGGCGGCGCTGGCGGATGCGGCATCGGCAGGAGAGCCTGCAAAGAGGAAGAGGGGAAGGCAGGCATACCTTACGGACGCCGACAAGAAGGAGAACAAGCGCCTGTACAATCAAAATTACCGGCTGAATCTCAAGAAAAACAAGGCAGGCAGAAGGGATACGCACAGCGAGGAAGAAAAACGGATATATGAGACCGTGAAAAAGCTTGCGGCATACGCCTGCTCGCTTGAGAAGGAAGGCGGGCAGGGGCTCAAGGCGAACCTTGCCGCCAAAAACCTGCGGGCAATAATAGAGGGCACATTCAAGGAATTCGGCGCGCTGTGCGAAATGAGATTCAAGGATATGCCAAGCAACCTCTATTTTGACTCAGGCCTGCTGGGCGGCATCCTGAAGATATTCGCCCTCAAGGCAATCCGCAACATCAAGGCTGGCAATGTGAAGGCCCTGCAAGGCACCATCATGCCCTCGGACGAGGCAGGCAAGGTAAAGATTGTCATGCGCAACGTTGCCAACGGCATCGGCATGATTTCCGACGGGACGATGGTGAATATCGGCAAGAGAGTGGACAAGATTGTGATGGTGAAGAGCGCCAAGAAGAGCAAGGTCGACCTGAACACGCGCGGCTCGCTGGGCGAAGGCGAAGCCGCAACGTTCAACAAGGCGCTGGACCTCCTCAAGGCCGAGAGAAGCCCGATTGGGGACGACGGTGTCCAGCTCATTGTGCCGGGGACGCTTGTGCCTGAGGAAAAGAAGCAGGGCCGCGGCAGGAAGAAAGGATAAAGAAACGGGCCCAAGGAAAAAAATAGCTGGAATCCGAGATGCCTGGCCTGCCGGCCTTGGCGCCAGGCGCTTTTTTTATTTTTTCATTTTGGCTTGCTTAGGCGCCATTTTTTTGGCGCCAGGCGCTTTTTTTGCTTTTTTTATTTGATTAAGAAGAGGTGCCCATTTTTTGGGCATCAGGCGCTTTTTTGATTAGCCTAGGCGCCCGGCTTTGCGGCTTTCTTTGGCACCAGGCGCTTGCCTATTATCTCCCTGTAGGTGAAAAGCGCGGTGGTGACCTTGGGGTGCACCTTGCCATTCGCGTCGGTCATCTCCTGCACGGCGTATAGGTGGCCCTTCTGCTTCACCACCATCTTGATTACCCAGGTGTTCTTCTTCTTGTCCTCAAACTCCTTCCCGGAATATTTTTGCTCCAGTTCATCAGCCGCGCGCTGCTCCTTTCTCTGCCAGGTGTCCAGCTGCACAGGCTCGGAGAACCCCAGCCTGCCCCCGACCTCGCGTATCGCCCTTTCGGCGTCCGTGTCAAGCTTGCCGCAAATCTCCTGCGCTGTGCCCCGAAAGTCGTCTGAAAGCAATGGGATGGCCTCGGACAGCCGCTTGTGCGCCGCCCTGAATTCGCCGGCGTTCTGGAGGAATGTTTTCTCCTCCATCCCCAGCCGCCTTGTCACTTTTGCCGCGTCGCTTGGCGTGATGTATTCAAGCGCGCACAGGGCAAGCTGCGGGCAGCCGCTGAAGATGCCGAATGCGGACGAGTCCCTGCTCTTGTGCAGGTAATTCCAGTCAGAGTATATCGTGGGGGACATCAGCATCAGGGTCTGGACCTCCCGCTTCAGGCCCGGAAGGTCGCCCTCATGAATCGCCAGGATGCCGTTCTCGATTATTTTCCTGTACAGCCCGTGCCGCTGGGTGAGCCCGAGATCGCCGCAGCCGCGGAACTTGAAGAATATGAACTGCCCGGCATAGCCTGCAAACTGCTGCACGTCATCCTCGGGCGCGCCCTCGCCCATCCTTCTTTTCGCATCGGCATAGAGGCTCTTTCTCGAGGCATCCGCGATGCCCTGCCAGAACATCACCTGCCCGTCCGCCAGCCAGAGATTGGCAAGCCTGGAAAAAACGCGGTCGGGGTGGATGGTTATCTCGCGGATGGTCCTGCTTCTCACGTAGCCGAAATATTCCTTGACCTCCATGCCGTTCTTTATCTTGGCGTTGGCCGCCTGGAAGGCGTTTTTTGCAAGTATGTAGCTTGCGGTCATGTCGTCCCCGTTCGGCGTGATGCCGAATTTGTTGAGTATGCCGCACAGGTCCTTCAGCCTTCCCATGAACTGCACGTTCAGGTCGTTCCTGCTCACGCCCGTCACATAGGACACCAAATCAGGGTGCGCAAGCTTGGGGGAGATTCGGCCTATCATGTATGCCACTTGCGGAAGGCTCACGCCGACTCCGCTGCCCCGCCCCGGGCAAATCCACTCAAGGGATTCCGGCGCCTTGTAAGGGTTGCCGCTCCTTGTGCCCTTTTCATACTGCTGCTGCGCGCCCGGGCTTGCCAGCACGTCGAAAACAAGGGCGAACACCTTGGAATTGAGGATGTGCGCGCGCAGGTCGTCCGCAAGGTCAGGGCTTTTCGCATCAAGCCGCTGCGCAAGAGAGGAGGAAAGGAACCGCTGGAGCAACGAGTGGGTATACGCCGAGAATTCGCGGTCGCAAAGAGGCACCCTGCCCATCGCCTCCGCCGCTTCCTTGGTGATTATCCCTTTTGACTCGAGTATCAATGAATAAACCAGCGCCTTGGAGAAAACGCTGTCCGGGAAGACTATGTGGTTCTGCTCTATCTGGAAAACCATGCTCCTGCCCCAGCCCCCGGAAAACTCGTGCATGAGCGCGCGGGTGTCGCGCCCGAGCAGCCGGAAGTTCGGGAGTATCTCCGAGATGGTCACCGGATACACCGCCCTGCCTGCGGCAATGAGGTAATTGCCCTTCCTCATGGAATACGGGAGGGCAAGCCCGTTGCCATTGCCATTAGGCGTGTTGGCCTGCTGCGCCTCTGCCCCTGGTTGGATGATGCCTGCTTTCTTCATGCCCTCCCCGCAAACGTCTGTGTCAAACAATATATAAATAAGTATGTAACTTTACTGCGCCCTGAGGGTAACTTTGCTGCGCCTGCTCCGGCGCTTTTTAAGGCGCACGCAATGCACAAAACCGTGCGTTTTTGAATGCCTTTTTAACACCTCGCCCTCACATAGGGCGCCCAACGGGGTGTTTTGATGGGATTTCTCTGGGCATGGGTTCCGCACCGCAAGGAAAGGAAGGAGCTGGACGCCGCGATAAAGCCGTCCAATGCAGCTGAAAGGAAGGCGCTGCGGCATTTCGGGCGCACGGTTTCCAGCCTATCCCTGCACGAGACTGGCCTTGTGAAGTCGGAGCACTCGCTTGAAAAGCTGAAGAGCAGGCTGCTTGAATTCGAGCCGCCAGAAAAGCCCGCGAGGAAAGTGCTGATGGCCAACTTTACGCAGTTCGTGCCCCCGGGCCTTGTCCTTAACGACAACCTTTTCCCTTCCCTTGTTTCCGTGCTCACCATAGCGGGAATGAAAAATGACGCGCCCAACAGGCAGATTATGCTTTTGCAGGTCGACTACATCCAGCACATGCACAGGCTGGTAGTCGAAATCCCGTCAGAGGTGCCAAAAGAAGTGCTGAATGCCACGATGGTCAAAATGGCAACAGGCATGCTTTCCATCAAGGCGGAGCATTATCCGCCTTATAGGGAAACCAGGCTCATCGTGCACGCTGAAAAGGCCTGATGCGCGCGCTTTTTAAAATTGGCGCGGGAAATGGGCTTCATGAAGGCAACTATCATCCTCGCCGCGCTTTGCGCGCTCTCGCTCGTGCTGCTTTTCGGGTGCGCGCTTCCCGGGGCTGAGCCGCCTGCGGTGCCCGAGCCGCCGATATCAGGCGGCCTTCCGCAGCCGCCTTCGGCGCCATCCCTGCCAGAGCCGCCTGCGGCTCCGGAAGTGCCTGTTGCATGGGGCAACCAGGTCCCCATTGCGCCGGCAGGGCCCGAGAACGTGAACACCGCGGTGAACGAAAGCAATGCATCTTCCGCAGGCAATTTCACCCCTGAAAACGAGACGACGTATGCAGAGGAGCCCGGCGCGGTTGGCAGGAACGTGTCGGACAGGGTGGGCGACGGGGCGTTTGATATCAAGAAGACGCCGTTCGAGCCGCTGGAGATTTACGTGATAAACGATTCGCACGCCGACTCCATACTCGTAAGGAAAGGCACGTTCACCATGCTCATCGACGCAGGGAATTTCCTGCCTGTGAGGAAGCTCCTGGACGAGCTTTTCATCGAGAGGATAAACGTGCTTGTAGCAACGCACGACGACCCTGGCGCAATCAACGGCATGGAGGACATGGTGTATGGCTATGCCGTGGACGAGTTCTGGGACAACAACGTCACGCCCGCCTCGGACGAGTACAGGGCGGCGCTTGATGCCGTTGCCGAGAAGGGGATAACCGTGAAGCATCCGCAGGAAGGGGACAACCTGACGGTGAACGGGCTGGACATCAGGGTGCTCAACCCCCAGAAGCAGAGGATGAAGGGCAGCCCGACATCGGACGCGATTGTGATGCGCCTGGGCTCGGGCAAGTTCTGCGCCATGCTCCTCAACCCCACAGTGCAGGAGATGGAGACGGCGCTCATTGGGCGGGGCGTGAAGACGTCCTGCCCTGTTGCAACGCTATTCAACCATGGGGAGGGGCGCCCGGTCACTTCCCTTCTTGTCGACGGGAATGCCGCGCTTAGGGACGTGGTGATATCGGTCGGCGAGAATGACGAGGGGCTGCCCTCGCCCACCACGCTCACCCGCCTGGGGCTCAAGGGCTACAATGTGTGGAGGACCGACAAGAACGGCACCATAGACATCTATGCCGACTGGGTGGGCAACTACCAGGTGACGCCCTACGCCGTTGCCCCGGCAAACTGAGGGGAATGGCATTTTTGCAGTTCCATGCCGCGCGCCGTGCCCTCTTCGTGCAAAAAAGATGCTCTTTAGCATTGGCAGCCATTTGCCTGCGCCTTCTTCTCCTTCGCACCGACTATAGGGCACATGGGGCATCTGCACATAGTTAGTTGTAATTAGTCATAAAAAAGGTATGTATATATATGTTTCCATGCAAGATAATTAGGTGGTTTGCATGAAAAAAATGCGCATGATCTTATCTGACGGCAAGCTTGAAGTCAAGGCTGCTAATAAGGGCTCTTTTGTTTTGATGAAGGGCGACTTGTTAACCTCTAAAGCGGACATAATTGCCTGCCCAGTAGCCAGCACATTGTTTGCACGAACGGTGCTTGCTACGGAAATTTTCGAAAAGAACAAGCCGCTTGTGGGCAGGGTGAATGAGGTTAGAAAGGGGAAGCACGTGGCTGATTTCCCGCTGGGAACGGCAAGGCTCATATCTGCTCACGATACTGGCTTGAATGCAAAGGGAGTATCATTGGTAGTTGTCGATGAAGGCGTTTCAACATTAGGAAAACTGGATTACATCCAGATAGTGAAAAAAGCAGTGGAAAACACCCTCACTGAAAGCGATGCGCGGGATATGAAGAGCGTCGCTTTCCCAATATTAAACTCGTTCAGGGGTGTTTTTACGGGAACCATAATTGACGCCATGTTCACCGAATCAATGAAGTATCTTAATGAAAGTTCCGCCAAGGTCAAAAACATAATGCTAGTTGTGCTGCCAGAAACCTATTATGAGGCAGAAAAGGCTGTTTTCAATGCAGCAAGTGACTTGGTTTGGAAAAAAGAGTAATAGCGGGGCCAGGCATCTTTCTCTCAATCAGGCCTTCTTCGCTTTCGCGCAAGCAAGGCGCCTTCCGCCCTACGCTTTTTTCGCTTTCGCGACCGACGCCATCGCAGTGAGCTGCACGCCCACTATCTTGCTGCCGTCCTCGGTGCGCGTGACGCCCAATGCAACATCGGAATTCGACAGCACGGTGTCGTTGTGCGTCACCACTATGAACTGCGTCTTGCCGGACAGCTGCTTTATCAGGTCTGCGAGCTTCTTTGAGTTCTCCTTGTCAAGCGCGGCGTCCGCCTCGTCAAGGATGTAGAACGGCGCGGCCTTGTGCATCTGGATTGCGAATATGAACATGAGCGCGACTAAGGACTTTTCCCCGCCGGACATGGAGTCGAGGTACTTGTCGCGGTTCTCCTCGCGCACCTTCACGTGCAGGCCCCCTTCGAACGGAGAGGACGGCTTTTCCAGTATGAGCGCGGCCTCGCCGCCCTTGAAGGCAAAGCCGAAGAGCTTGCGGAAGTTGTCGTTCACCGAGGTGAAAGTGGAGAGGAATATGGCGCGCTTCCTCGCGTCTATCTCGTCCATCATGTGAAGCACCGCGTTCTTTTCACCTGACAGCGACTCCACGCGGGACTTCACGTCGTCAATGTCCTTTTTCTTCTGGTCGTAAAGCTCGGGCGCGCGCAGGTTGACATTGCCAAGCGCGTCCATCTTCGCCTGGCTGTTCCTCGCAAGCTCCTCAAGCTCAGCCCTGCTTGCGTCTATGGTGGGGACGCCGGAGTATTGGTCAAGCTCCGCCTTTATGTCGGACAGCCGCTGCTCTATTATCTGGCGGTTGGCGTCAAGCGCGACCATTTCGCGGTTCCGCTTGTCCTCCTCGCCCCTTATCTTGCCAAGCTGGGTTGCAACGTCCTTCACCTGCGATTCAAGCTCGGAGAGCTTGCCCATGAGCTTCTGCGACGCTGCGCTTATCTCCGAGAGGTGCGCCTCCTTTTCCTTGAGCGCCTTTTCCGATTGAGATATTTTCTCGGCAAATTCAAGCATGTCCTTTTTGCATGCAACGAGGGATTTTGCGGCCTCGTCGGCCTCGGACTTTTTCGCGGAAAGCTCGGATGAGAGCCTTCCTGCCTCCTCGTTCCTGGCTGACAGCTGCGCCTCCAGGGACGAGCGCTGGGACAATAGCGCCTGGAGCCTTTTCTGCGCGGCAGAATCTGCCTTCTTGGCGCTTTCCTCGGCCGCGGCCTGCTTTTCCTTTTCCCGCGTGTGCTGCGACATGGCCTCCTCGAGCTTTGAGGAGATTTCCGCCGCGCGCTTCCGAAGCCCGGCTATTTCCTTTTCTGATGCCTTGATGGCGCCATCTATCTCGGATATCGCCTCGCGCGCCAGTTTCCTGCTTTCGCGGTGCGCGGTTATGCTCTCCATCTCTATTTCCATGCCGCGAAGCTTGACCTCCGCGTCCGCCTTCTCCTTCCTCTTTGCGGACATTTCCTCGCGTATGGAATAGAGGCGGGAATAGATTTCCTTGCGCTCAGCCTCGATTGCCGCCGCCTCGGCCTCCAGCTTGTCAAGCGCGCCTTTCGAGAGGAGCGAGCCTTTCTGCGCGCCGCCCGTGATTATGCCAGAGCGCTCGAGCAACTCGCCTTCCACTGTGACCATGCGCGCCTTGCCCACGCCGGCCTTCTTGGCGCTCTGCACGGTGTCGAAAAGGAGCGTCTCGGAAAACGCGTATTCCATCGCCTTTTTGTAGACAGCGTCGTATTTCACGAACTCTATGAGCGAGCCTAGGCAGCCCGCCGCCTTTTGCGCAGAAGATGCCGCGCCGGAATCCTCCCTCCTGGGCGGCATGTCAAGCGGGATGAAGGTGCACCTGCCGGATTTCTGCGCCTTCAGCCTTTCAATCGCCGAAATCGCAGTGTCCGTGCCGTCCACCACCACATAGTTGAGGCGCTGGCCTGCCGCGGCCTCGATTGCCGTGGTGTATTTTGCGTCGCACGAAACGAGCGAGGAGACCGTGCCGAATATGCCGCGCATGCCGCCTGATTTCATTTCCTCCACTGCGCGGAGCGCCAGGCTTCCCGCGGAGGGCGAGATGTTCGCGCGAAGCGTCGCAGCCCTTTCCTTTGTGGACAAAAGCTTCCTGTCAAGGTCCGGAAGCTGCCTGTTCAGCTGCTTTTCGGAGTCGAAAAGCGCGTCGAGCGCCCTCTGGTGGGAGAGCACCTCCTTCTCAAGCACGCCCTTCTCGCCTTCCTGCCTGGCATCCTCGTCCGTGCCGAGCACTGACGACATCCGCTGGAGCTCCTCGCGCCTGCCCTCAAGCGACTTTTCCTTTTCCGAAACCGAAGTCTCGACGGACGCGCGCTGCTCCTTGAGGGACATTATTTCTGATGTGATGAACTCGAGCCGCTTTGCGATTTCCTGCGACGCGCCGCCCGGCTGCACGCCTGGCGCGGCCTCAAGCCCAAAAATCTGCTGCCCGAGCTTTTCCAGCTGCGAGGAGATTTCCGCCGCCTTGCCCTCGGTTTCCTTTTGCGCCTTTTTTATGGATGAGAGCTGCGAGTCTGACGACTTTTGCCCTGCCTCGAGCTTGGACAGCTCCTTCTTGCGCTCCGAAAGCGTGGCGTTGCCGCTCCCGATGGACACCTTTATTTCCTGTATCTCGGCAAGCGCGGCCTCGCGGCTGGCGGATGAGCCGATTTTCTCCATGATGGGCTTCTTTGCGGCCTCAAGCTCGGAAATCCTCCCTGAAAGGACAGCGGACTGCTTTGCTATCTCGTCCAGCGCCTCCTTTGCCGCCGCGTGCCTCTGCACCGCGTCCGTGAAGCTCTTGTTGAGCTTTGCGTGCTCGGCATTCGCCATGGATGCCTTTGCGCGCCTGAAGTTCGTCTGCGAGTCCGTGAAGGCAAGCGCGTCGTTCTTCTCGCGCTCGAGTATTGAGAGGTTGGCCTCGCGCTCGCCAAGCACGATACTCGCCTCGGTGATTTTCTGCTCAACCGCGCCAAGCTCGCCTAGCGCCTCTGCCTTTTTCTGGTCGAACTCCGCGATGCCTGCCGTGCCGTCGATTATCTGGCGGCGCTCCTTTGCGTTCATCTCCACAATCTTTTGGACCTGGCCCTGGGCGATGATGTTGTGGCTGCCAGCCTCCATGCCGTACTGGCGGAGCTCCTCCATGACAAGCGTGCGCGTGGAGCGCTTGCCGTTTATCCGATAAAGCGTCTTGCCTTCCGAGTTTATCGCGCGCTTTATCTCGAACTGGCGCTCGCCGTCGATGAAAAGCGTCACCTCCGCTACCTTGCAGGACGTGTTGACAAGCTCCGCGACCTTCTTCGCGCGAAGCGCTTTCAGGCTGCCCTCGCCAAGCGCAAAGCGTATGCCGTCGGTGACGTTTGACTTGCCGCTGCCGTTGGGGCCTGCGAGGCAGACGTAGCCGTTGACAAATGATGCCTCTGCGCGCCGGAATGACTTGAAGCCGCGGAATTTCAAGCCCTTGATGTAAACCATTGATTGCCTCTCGTGGTCGCCTGGGCTAAATTGGGCGCGAAATATTAAAAAGGGCTCGTCGTTCGCCTAGCCTTTCTGGACAATGGATGAAATCCTGCCCGAGGTCACGTACGGGCCGCTGCAGGGCGAGCCCTTGCAGTTGAGGTAGGACATTTCCACGTAAATGGTGCTAAAATCGCCCACGGACGGCTGCGGCTCGTCGGGAAAAGTTTGCGTGAAGTCCATCCTTGCGCCGGGCGCAATGGTGCCGCTAGGCGCAGTCCCGGAGTAAACCCTCCTTCCGGTTGCGCCTATCCCGTTTGTGGTGTAGTTTATGCCCGAGACGTTTATCGGGAAGCCCAGGCCGTTGGTGAGGGTGAACTGGAGAACCGTGCCTGAGCCGCCATTGTAAAGCACGAACGGGGAGCAGGGCACGTCGGGCTGGAGCACGCACTCCTGCGCAGCGAAGCTGCTTGCCGAAAACGCGCCGGACGTGAGGAGGTAGGCAACCACCACGAAAAGTATGAGGAGCGCCCAGCCATAGGTTACCAAGTACTCCATGGCTGCTTGCCCTTTCGTTTCTTTCAACGCCATGGCTATTCCTTCCCGGCTAGGATATAAAAATGTGCCTTTGCCGCGCGTTTTTGTGGCTGGCGGCTACTTCCCGCACGCCTTCTGCAGCGCGGCATAGTGCATGTCGGACATGCCGAAGTGGTAGTAGTGCTTCTCGCCAAGATGGTCATAGACGTCCATCTCCACGCCCACCTTGCCAAGCGCCATGTCCACGGACTTGCCTAGAATCTTCACGTGCGTGTAGGGCGCGCGCACGCTGTTGCCGTCCGCGCGCACGATGATGCCGCCCTCGCAGATTATTATTTCGCCTGACTCGTCAAGCCCGTTTGAGTAGACCGGGATTTTGCCCTTGATGGTGCCGAATGTCTCGTCCTTGAGTTCCTTTGCCATGCAATCGCCTCTCTTGCCGCATTATCGCGGGATGGGTTTATGAGCCTGATGCCTTTCCGCGCCAGCTTTCGCGGCAGGGATTTATCAGCATTATGCCTGCACGCCCGGAAGATGCGTCTGCACGCCAGGGCTTGCCTCGCCTTTCCCGATTGCGTTTATGCCGATGCTGCGCAGGTAGTGCGCTGCGGATTCCGGGTTGGCATTCGCGCAGATGACCGTCTTTGCGCCGGATTCGTATATGTAGCGCATGGTGTCGGCAAAATCCGCATGGTCCGAAAGCGGGAAGGCCTCGTCCACAGGGAAGCGGCTGCTCGCAGCCCAGCCTGTCGCCACCGCGGTCAGCACGTTCTTGCCGCTTTGCGCCGCAATGCGCGCGCCTGCCGAAAAATTCACCGCAGGGGGAGGCAGTATGGCCACATGCGCGCGCTTTTCCGCCTCTGCCGCCTCCTCGCTTCCCGCCTCGAGGTAATCGAGCCTGACCCCGCACTTTTCATATGCCGCGGAGATTTTCGCCGCTTTGGGCGCAAGGATGGGCGCGATTCCGCACTCGCGGTTCAGGAAGGAGACAAGCTCCTGCGCCTTGCCGGTTGAGTAGGCGCCGAAGACCAGGATGGATTCGCTGTTCGCCTTCACGAATTTTTCCATTTTGGCAAGCACTTCATACCGCTGTGGGAAGCGCATCCGGGGCAGGCAGTAGGTGGAGTCTATCATCAGCGTGTCGCACCTCAATATCTCAGCCGCGCGCGCTGTGTAGGAGTCGTGCAGGGAAAAGTCGCCGGTGTAGGCGAATGTGCCGCCGTCATATTGCGCGAAGAGCTGGCGCGCGCCCAGCATGTGGCCCGCGTGGCGCAATGAAACGCCCTGCACGCCGCGCTCCTGCGGCTCCTTGCCCGCAAGCAGGAAAGTCTCGCGGGATGCGAGCACCTCGCGCTTTTTGCCGAAAGCCTCGGTGTGGTCGGAGTGCGCGTGCGACACGAAGCAGAGCTCGCCCGATGCGTCGTCAAGCGAAATGCGCTGCCCGCCCACCATGAGTGAGCCAGAGTGGAAATCATACATCTGATCGCGCAAGGAAATCGGGTGGAAAAGTTAAAAGCGTGCGCCCCGCGCTTGCAAAGAAAGTGCGCGCCCCTTTCTGGTTTTTCCGGCGCGGATGGGCCGCCCGCGCATTGCCGGGAAAAGCGCCCTTTTCTGGCGCTTGCCTACTCCAGTTCAGCGTAGAGGGATATCAGGTTGTTGCCCGTCTGGTAGGTGGCAAGCGTGTAGGGTATCTGCCCGAGGTAGTCGTATGCCCCGTATGCGTCGCTTGCCGTGGTGTTCACCCTCACCACCCAGACCGTGGTCTGCTTGGTGGTGGCATTGTAGCGCGTGCCGCCGCCCGACATGTCCCAGAGTATGCCTGTCCTGAAGCTGGTGTTCTGCGCCGAGGAGTTGGCAATGGGCGCGTTGTCCACCGCCTTCCCAAAGACGGTGTAGTTCTGCAATGCCCTGGGGGTGGAGCCGTCGGTGGAGTATGTGGCTGTGATGTTGTCGCGGAACGCGCCGCTTGCAAAGGCAGAGTCAAGCTCCAGGAAATCCCCGCTCACGGTCCCGTTTGTGGTGTTCCTGCCTATCGCCTGGAGCGTGCCCCAGCCCACGGATGAGTCATAGTCGGCGAAATAGACATTGAGCCCGCCTGCACGCCAGGAGTAGGCGTAGGGGGATGCATTCAGCGGCGAAAGGAACAGGTTTCCGGAGATGTTGCCGTAGAAGCGGTCCCAAAGGTCGGTGCAGGCGAATGCGCACCCCAGCCTTCCGCCCTCGAACCAGCCGTTGAAGGTGTCGCAGCTGTCAAGCGTGCCGTTGTTGCTCATGTTGTAGTTGATTATGTCAAACCCGTTCTGGCACATCCTGCTCGAGATTATCGAGCCGCCATTTGCGCTGCTCCCGAACTGCACCCCGCTTGCGGTGTTGAGCGTGATATTGCTTGCCTGCACTGATGAGGAGGTTCCGTTGAACTGGATGCCCGTGGAGAAGTTGGTGACGTTGCAGTTCTGAACGGTTGTGTTGAACTGGTTCGAGAAGATGCCATAGGTGCCGCTGTAGTTGCCGCCCAACATCCTGGCGCCCTGGCAGTCCACCGTGGCGTTGTAGCCGCCGTCGATGTAGATGCCGTGTGCGTTGCCGGCCGTGATTATGTTCTGCGTCACGTTGTTCCGGTGCGCGCTGCTTGTGAGGCGGATGCCGCTGCCGCCGCTATAGGTGGTGTAGATTGTGTTGTTCTTCATCCTGCCGCCCGTTGCCGCGCTGTAGCGGATGCCCTCCGCGAAGTTCTGTATGGTGCAGTTCTCGATTATTGTGCCTACCTGCGTCGAGTAGATGCCGTATGTGCCTGTGGTGTTGGTGCCGGTGATTGTGTAGCCGTTGCAGTTGAGGGAAACGTTTGCCGCTGTGACGTTGAAGCAGGTAAGCGAGCTGATGGATGCGTTGGCGTACATTGTGTACAATGTGTTTGCGGAGGAGAGCACGGAGCAGTTCAGCGGCATCTGGTTGGTGAGCGGGGCGTAGTCGACCACGTTGCCTATCAGCTTGCCGCCTGCTGTTGAGTTGTTGTAGGGGTAGCCGGGACCTATGGTGCCGACCTTGAGGGAGGGGAAGCCGGTGGAGGCAGTTGAGCCGTAGATTATGACGGAGTTTTCGATGACGTCCCCCCAAATGTTGCCTTCCCCGTTGCAGGCGCTTCCGTTGTAGGAGTTGGTGCCGTTCGTGTCATCCACGTATGTTGTGGGCGCGGTGCCTGCGTCGGAAAAGTTGTTCCAGCAGAAGGTGTTGCTGCCAGGCCCTGGTTCAAGGTAGACGAGGCTGGATGCGTTCATGATTGTGTTGTTGATGAGCAGGTTGCCTGAAGGGGATTCCTCCGTGAACGTTATCGCGTAGTCCCCGGCATTCCCGTTTATCGTGTTGTTTGCGATTGTGTTGTTGCCGGACAGGGACCTGGTGAGTGCAAGTGCGCCTTTGGTGCCATCGTTTCCGCTTATTTGGCAATTGGCGATTGTGTTGTTGGGGCTTCCTTTGAAGTAAAGGCCGCTGCCCGATGTCGAGATTCCTGTGGAGCTGGTGATGGTGTTGTTGGAGCTTCCGGAGATGTAGATGCCAATGCTCGTTGTCGAGATGCCCGTGGAATTTGTGAAAAGGTTGTTGGAGCCCGAGGTGATGTAGATGCCATTGCTTGTGCTGGAGGAACCCGTGGAATTGGTGATTGTGTTATTGGAGCTTGATTGGATGTACATGCCGGTACCCGATGAGATTCCGGTGGAGTTGGCGATTGTGTTGTTGGAGCTTCCTGAGAGGTAGATGGCATTGGATGTCAGGGCGGTTGCAGTGAGGTTGGCGATGAGGTTGAAGTTTGAATTGGTGGCGAGGCATATGGCAGAGCCGGTCGTAGAGTTGGCATTGCTGTTTTTTACCTGGTTGTAGCTCGCGCTGCTGTTGAGGAGGATGCCGTAGCCGTCGTTTCCTGATGCCGAGCGCGTGGTGCTGGCGTTGGTGCGGTCTATCGTGCCGTTGGTCGCGCCGTTGAAATAAATGCCTGTTGCAAAATTCGAGATGTTGCAGTTCTGCACGGTTGTGTTGAACTGATCGGAGAAGATGCCGTAGGTGCTTGTGTAGTTGCCACCCAACATCCTGGCGCCTTGGCAGTCCACGGTGGTGTTCTGCCCGCCGTCTATGTAGATGCCGTTTGCGTTCCCGCTTGTGATTATGTTCTGGGTGGCGTTGTTCCGGTGCGCATTCGAGATGAGGCGGATGCCATTGCCGCCGCTATATGTGGTGTAGATTGTGTTGTTCCTCATCCTGCCGCCCGTTGCCGCGCTGTAGCGGATGCCCTCCGCGAAGTTCTGTATGGTGCAGTTCTCGATTATTGTGCCTACCTGCGTCGAGTAGATGCCGTATGTGCCTGTGGTGTTGGTGCCGGTGATTGTGTAGCCGTTGCAGTTGAGGGAGACGTTTGCTGCCGTCACGTTGAAGCAGGTGAGGCCGGAGATTGAGGCGTTGGCGTACATCGTGTACAGTGTGTTCGCGGAGGAGAGCACGGAGCAGTTCAGCGGCATCTGGTTGGTGAGCGGCGCAGCGTCTCCGCAGCCTGCGAAGTTGCAGGAGAATTTGCCTGCGCTTGTGGTGTTGTTGTAGGGGTAGCCGGGGCCTATGGTGCCGACCTTGAGGGAGGGGAAGCCGGTGGAGGCGGAGGAGCCGTAGATTGCGACGGAGTTGTTGATGACGTTTGCGTAGATGTTGCCTTCCCCGTTGCAGGCGCTTCCGTTGTAGTAGTTGGAGCCGTTCGTGTCGTTCACGTATAATCCGCTCGTGGCTGTGAAGTTGTTCCAGCAGAAGGTGTTGGAACCCGAATCAGATTCTATATGAAGAAGATTGCTTGCCGCGTTGCCGGAAACCAGCGTGTTGTTCCTTATTGTGTTGGAAATCGCGGCATTTGTGAGTGCCAATGCATCGCTGGTGTTCGATGTGATGGTGGAATTTGCCGCGGTGGTGCCCGAGCTTCCGCGCATATTCAGCCCATAGCTTGAGTTTGAAGTTGCATTGCAGGCGGAGATTGTGTTGCTGGAGCCGCCTGAGAAGTAGATGCCAAATCCTGAAATCGAAGCTCCTGCCGAGTTAACAAGCGTGTTGGAGTTTGATCCAGTTATGCCCATGCCATAGCTTGAGACGGAGGCGCTGGTGGTGTTGGAGATTGTGTTGTTGGAACTTAAAGAGAGGAAGATGCCCCTGCCAGTCAGCGAATCCAGATTGCTGTTTGTTATGCCAGTATAGTTGACATTGCTGAGATAGATGCCGTAGCCGCCATCGCCGGAGGGGGTTTGCGTGGTGCTGGCGTTGGTGCGGTCTATCGTGCCGTTGGTCGAGCTGTTGAAGTGGATGCCTGTCGCGAAGTTGGAGATGTTGCAGTTCCTTACAGTGGTGTTGAACTGGCTTGAATAGATGCCATAGGATGTGGAAAGGTTGTTGCCTCTAATGCTTCCGCCCTGGCAGTCCACGCTCACGTTACTGCCTCCGTCGATGTAGATGCCCGAGCCGCTGCTGCCAGATGTAGCCGCGATTATGACCGGGTTGATTATGCGGGTCCTATGTGCGCTCGAACCTGTTGTTTTTATTGCATAATATTGCGTTGAATTTGCAGTAACGTTGGTAAGGGTATTGTCCGAGTAACCTATAGAAATGGCAGGAGAAAAGCCGGCGAGCGAGATTGCTGTGGAATTGATGATACTATTGTTGTTGCTAAAGATTTGAATTATTATTGCGGAGGCACCACTGGAAAAGAAAGTCGAATTTGTGATTGTATTGAAATCGTCATCATTTGGAAGATCAATACCAGATGCAATACCAGAAGTTCCGGTTGAGTTGGTAATTGTGTTGTAGGAACTGGTGATTAAATACATACTATAGGTGAATGGCGAGTTTACATTGCTGTTTGTTATCCGGTTGTAGTTGGCGCCGTTGTAAAGATAGATGCCGTAGCCGGAAGAATCATGCGTAGTGCTTATATTTGTACGGTCTATTGTGCCGTTGTCGGCTGTTTCAAAGAAGATGCCTGTTTCGAAGTTGGAGATGTTGCAGTTCCTTACAGTGGTGTTGAACTGGGTGGAATAGACGCCGTATGTCCCGCTGTAGTTTCCGCCCACTATGCCGGCGCCGTTGCAGTCCGCCGTCGCGTTTTGCCCGCCGTCTATGTAGATGCCGGACGCGTTGCCGTTCGTGATTATGTTCTGGGTGGCGTTGTTGCGGTGCGCGTTGCTTGTGAGGCGGATGCCGTTGCCTCCGCCAAATGTCGTGGTGATTGTGTTGTTCCTCAGCCTGCCGTCTGTTGCGCCGCTGTAGCGGATGCCTTCGGCGAAGTTCTGGATGGTGCAGTTCTCAATCACTGTGCCTACCTGCGTGGAGTAGATGCCGTATGTGCCTGTTGTGTTGGTGCCGGTGATTGTGTAGCCGTTGCAGTTGAGGGAGACGTTTGCTGCCGTCACGTTGAAGCAGGTAAGGGAGCTTATGGAGGCGTTGGCGTACATCGTGTACAATGTGTTTGCGGAGGAGAGAACGGAGCAGTTGATGGGGGTCTGGTTGGTGAGCGGGGCGTAGTCGGCGCAGCCTGCGAAGTTGCAGGAGAATTTGCTGCCTGATGTTGTGTTGTTGTATGGGTAGCCAGGGCCCGCTGTACCTACCTTCAGAGAGGGGAAGCCGGTGGAAGCTGTTGTGCCGTAGATTGCGATGGAGTTGTCGATGACGTTTGCGTAGATGTTGCCTCCGTTGCTGCACAAGCTTGAGTTGTAGTAGTTGGAGCCGTTCGTGTCGTTCACGTATAATCCGCTCGTGGCTGTGAAGTTGTTCCAGCAGAAGGTGTTGCCGCTTGCGTTTGCGTTAAGGTAAAGAAGGGAAGTGGCGTTGAGGATGGTGTTGTTGCGGAGGAGGTTGCCCGTGTTGTTGCCGAATTGGAGAGTGACTGCGCGTGTTCCGGCCAAGCCGTTTATGGTGCTGTTTGCAATCGTGTTGTTCTTGGCGCTGTCACTAATATCTAACGCGCCAATGCCCATGATCTGGCTGTTTGAGACTGTGTTGTTGTTTGAATTAGTCGATATGGACACGCCTGGACCAACAGAGGTGCCCGCTCCGCCAGTTACATTGGCAAGATAGAAAGTATTGTTGGAGCTCGATACAAGCATGATGCCCCTCCCACCGATGCCGCCAGAGCCGCCAGTTGAATTGATATTGGAAAAAATGTTGTTTGAGCTGGATGAGAGAGATATACCAACCCCGGATGCGAAGATTTCCGGACCTCCAAAAAAGTAGCTGTTGGAAATGGCATTGAAGTTGGAATTTGAAAGAAGATATATGCCGGCATTGTCTGAGCCGCCGCTTACAATGGTGTCAATAAGGGTGTTGCCGGAGCTCGAGGAAAGCCTGATGCCCTCCATGACATGCACCCCCCCAAAGGCGGATGCATTGACACTGGAGAGGGTATTGTTGGAGCTTGATAGAAGATAGATGCCCCATCCGTCAGTAGACATTGCGCTTGAATTGGCTATGGTGATGAATGAACTTGAAGAGAGGTATATTCCGTCTTTGAAGCCGGACGTAGATACGCGCGTCGTGTTTATGCTTGTTCGGCTTATTGTTCCGTTGGATGAGCCGTTGAAGTAAATGCCTGCCGAGAACATTGAGATGCTGCAGTTGATGACGGTTGTGTTGAACTGGCTGGAATAGATGCCAAATGTGCTGGCCGCGTTCGTGCCGTTTATCAGCCCGCCTGCGCAATCAAGCGTGTTGTTGCTGCCGCCGTCCACATAGATGCCGGATGCACCGCCGTTCATTATCGTGTTCTGCATGAGGCTGTTCCTGTGCGCGCTGCTTGTGAGCCTGATGCCTTTGCCGCCGGTGAAGGTGGTGTAGATTGTGTTGTTCCTCATCCTGCCGTCTGTTGCGCCGCTGTAGCGGATGCCTTCGCTGAAGTTCCTAATCGTGCAATTCTCTATTATGGTGCCAACCTGCGTGGAGTAGATGCCGTATGTGCCTGTTGTGTTGGTGCCGGTGATTGTGTAGCCGTTGCAGTTGAGGGAGACGTTTGCCGCTGTGACGTTGAAGCAGGTAAGGGAGCTTATGGAGGCGTTGGCGTACATCGTGTACAATGTGTTCGCGGAGGAGAGAACGGAGCAGTTGATGGGGGTCTGGTTGGTGAGCGGCGCGTAGTCGACCACGTTGCCTATCAGCTTGCCGCCCGAAGTGGTGTTGCTGTATGGGTAGCCGGGGCCGGCTGTGCCCACTTTCAGCAGGGGGAAGCCAGTGGAGGCTGTTGCGCCGTAGACTGAGACGGAGTTGTTGATTACGTTGGCGTAGATGTTGCCCTCGTTCTGGCCTGGCGCCGTGGAGTTGAAGTAGTTGCCCCCGTCGAAGTCATCCACATAGGGGCCGGAGGTGGAAGTGAAATTGTTCCAGTAGAAAACATTGCCGGAAGAAAATGTATATGGGCTGGTATATACAAGAACCCCGGTTGGCGAGATGAGGGTATTGTTGTAGATTGTATTGTTGGAGCTCGCTGATATGAAGACCGTTTTGTTGGCTGCGGAGAATGTGTTGTTTGCGATGATGTTGGAAGCGGTGGCCCCCATGTAAATCGCAGTCACTCCCCCCGCGGTTGCATTGACATTCGAGATTGTGCTGCTGGAGACGAGGTCCATGACGATTGCGTTGGTGCCTGTTGCGGATATGTTGACGTTTTGGATTGCGATGTTGGCGATTGACAGGAGGTAGAGCGTGCTGATTGAGGAAGAGAGCGTGCTGTTGGCGATTGTGTTGTCGTTCGAGTCCGAGGCGATGTAGATTGCGCCGTCATTGAGTGCGGATGCATTGAGGCCTGCCAGGGAGTTGCGGCTGCTTGACTCGAAGTAGATGGCGTCCTGGAATGCAGAGGTGTTGGTGCTTCTTATTGAGGTATAGTTTGAATTCAGGAGCGTGACTGCCACGCCGACTGAGGCGAAGAAAAAGTTGGAACGCGCATAGGAATTCTCGATTGTCCCGTTGTTCGACCCGTTGAGGAATATGCACTTGTGGAAGTCGCGGATGTTGCAGTTCCTGATGGTGGTGTTGAGCTGGGATGAATAGATGCCGTAGGAGTTGGTCGCGTTTATGCCGGCCATGGCATTGCCCAGGCAGTCCACCGTGGTGTTCTGCCCGCCGTCTATGTGGATGCCGTTTGAGTTGCCGGCCGTAATTGTGTTCTGCGTCACGTTGTTCCTGTGCGAATTGCCGATGATGCGGATGCCGCTGCCTGCGCTGAAGGTGGTGGCAATGGTGTTGTTTTGCACCAGGCCGTCGGTTGCGGTGCTGTAGCGGATGCCTTCGGAGAAGTTGGAGATGTTGCAGTTCTTGACAGTGGTGTTGGATTCGCCTGATGACAAGATGCCGTAGGAGCCTGAAGCGTTCGCGCCCACAAGGGATTTGCCAAGGCAGTCTACGGAATTGTTGGAGCCGCCGGAGAATGTGATTGCGCTTAGATTGAAGGAAGAGGCGGTGGAGTTGATGATTTGGTTGCTGGATGAGCCTGAAATGTAAATCCCATAGCCTATTGCGCCTGAATCGAGAAGGTTGCGCGCGACCGAGTTGTTTATGACGTTGTTGTTTGCGTTGGAGTCGAGGTACATGCCGATGTATGAGTCCGAGGTTGCTGTGGAATTGAAAACTATGCTGTTGGAGGATGAGCTGATGTAGATGCCGTTGCTTGCGCTTGAGTTCCCAACCGAGTTTGTGATGTTGTTGCCCAAGGCGCTTCCGAGGTAGATGCCGCGTCCCGCACTTGCATCGCCCCTGGAATTTGAGATTGTGTTGTAGTTGCTTGAACTGAGGAGGATGGCATGGCCGGCATTGTGGAAGGCCGCATGGGTGGTGCTTGCGTTCACGTTGTCAATCGCCCCGTCCGTTGCGGTGAAAAAGTATATGCCGTGCTGGAAGTTGCTTATTTGGCAGTTCCTTATCGTGGTGTTGGGCTGGGTGGAGTAGATGCCATAGGTGGAGGTGGAATTGCCGCCCGCTATGTTCGTGCCAAGGCAGTCCACGCTCACGTTGCTGCCGCCGTCAATGTAGATGCCGTGTGCGCTCCCGCTTGTGATTATGTTCTGCGTCACGTTGTTCCGATGCGCGCTCGAGATGAGGTGGATGCCGCTGCCGTAGATGGCAGTGGTGTAGATTGTGTTGTTCCTCATCCTGCCATCTGTTGCCGCGCTGTAGCGGATGCCTTCGGCGAAGTTCTGGATGGTGCAGTTCTCTATCACCGTGCCGGCCTGGGTGGAATAGATGCCAAAGGTGCCTGTGGTGTTGTCGCCCGTGATTGTGTAGCCGTTGCAGTTGAGGGAGACGTTTGCTGCCGTCACGTTGAAGCAGGTAAGGGAGCTGATGGATGCGTTGGCGTACATCGTGTACAGTGTGTTGGCGGAGGAGAGGACGGAGCAGTTGATGGGAGTCTGGTTGGTAAGCGGGGCGTAGTCGGCGCAGCCTGCGAAGTTGCAGGAGAATTTGCTGCCTGATGTTGTGTTGTTGTATGGGTAGCCCGGGCCGGCTGTGCCCACTTTCAGCAGGGGAAAGCCCGTGGAGGCGGTTGTGCCGTAGATTGCGACCGAGTTGTCGATTACGTTTGCGTAGATGTTGCCTTCCCCGTTGCAGATGGAGGAGTTGTAGGAGTTGGTGCCGTTGTTGTCCTGCACATAGGCACCAGAGGTATTGGTGAAGTTGTTCCAGCAGACGATGTTGTTGTTTGAGGTTACGCTTATGCTGAGCAGGAGGCTGGATTGGTTCAGCGAAATAAGCGTATTGTTCCTCAATGTGTTTGACCCGGAATAGAGTGTGAGGGAAATCGGCATGCTGGTGTTGGAGGTTAGTGTGGAGTTTGCTATCGTGTTGCTGGAGGAGACGGAGAGGGAGATGCTCGCGGTAGAGCTGGCGGTGACGTTGGAGTTTGAGATTGTGTTGCCGGAGGAGCTGGTGAGGTAGACGCCCACGGAGCTTGCAGAAGTGGCATTGGAGTTGGTTATTGTGTTGCCCGAAGCCGAGGAAAGGTAGATGCCATAGGAGCCTGCGGCGAATGTGGAGTTTGCGATTGTGTTGTTGGAGGCGCTGGAGAGAACGAGGGCAGTGCTGCTTGTTGAGGGTGCTGATGCGTTGAGGCTGGAAATGTTGTTGGAATTGGCGCTGGACAGGTAGAGGCCGTAGCTGCCTGTGCCGGTTGCGGTTGCAGTGGAGTTGGCAATTGTGTTGTTGGAGCTTGAGGCGAGGAGCATGGCATAGCCGCTTGCGCCGGTCGAGGTTGCATTCAGGCCGGAGATGCTGTTGTAGTTTGAGCTGGATGCAAGGTAGAGGGCATATAAGCCGGCGGTTGCTGTTGAGTTGGTGATTGTGTTGTTGGAGCTTGAGACGAGATATAATGCCCTGTTGCTTGAGGAGGCTGAAGTTATGTTGGAAAGCCTGTTGCGGGAGCTTCCGGAGAGGTAGATGCCATAGCCGCTTGTGGCGGTTGCAGACATGTTGGAGAGGGTGTTGTTGGAGCTGGAGCCGATGTAGATGCCGTAGCCGCTTGTGGCGCTCGAGGTTGAGTTGGCGATTGTGTTGTTGGAGCTAGCGGAGCCGAGATAGAGGCCAGAGCTTGCTGTGGCGGTTGCGGTCATGTTGGAGAGGGTGTTGTTGGAGCTGGAGCCGATGTAGATTCCAATGCCTGCTGTGGCGGTTGCGGTCGCGATGATGTTGGCGAATGCGTTGCTGGGGCTGGATTCGAGGCTCAAGCACCTATAGGCATTGGAATAGTTTGCAGCGGATGAAACAATCCTGCTGCTGCTTGCCAGGTTCAGCCCAATGCCGCCTGTGGCGCGGGTGGATTGCAGCAACACGTTTGCAGAGCTGTTCATGTAAAACGCCGAGCATGTGCCGAGGGCGTCGCAGGATGAGTCGCCGATGCATGAAAACGAGCCCGGGTCCCAGGAGCAGCTTGCGCCTATTGCCAGGCACGCTTCCCCGTCGATGCCATCGCATGCCAGGTTTTGGTCGCAGCTGAAAGTTTCAGGATTCCAAATGCAGTTGGTGATAGCATTGCAGGTCTTGTCATCTCTTCCATCCGCGCATGCGCCGTTATAGTAGCAAAAGCCCGCAGTTGAACTGCTGGAGCACCCAGGCTGGGCATCGCATGTGGACACGTTCAAGGAGGAGCAAAGCGGCGCATAGTAGGATGCGTCTGCCGTCACATTCGTGATATTGCCGTCGCTCATCCCGTTGTAGAGAATCCCGTGGTTGAAGCCGCGGATGGAGCAGTTCACTACATTGGTGTTGTTCTGGTTGGAGTAGATGCCATAGGTGCCGCTCGTGTTGTTGCCGAGTATCGAGAAGCCAGCGCAGTTCAGGGTGATGTTCGCAGCCTGCACGCGGAAGCAGGTGTTGCCGTTTATGCTCGCGTTCGCATACATCGTGTAGGTCGTGTTTGCGGATGTGAGGTTGGAGCAGTTCAGCGGCATCTGGCTGGTAAGCGGCGCGTAGTCGACCACGTCGCCAAGCAGCTTGCCCCCGCAGTG
>JBAZYD010000017.1:0-27870 GCA_041659465.1 Candidatus Micrarchaeia archaeon
CGACAAGACGGAAGAGCGCACATTCATAAACGTGGGGCAGGCGCGCAAGTTCATGCAGACCGTGGCGATAGCCTCCAAGTGCAAAAAATTCCTCCTGGAAGACGCCCACACCTCCATCAGAGGCTTGTACTACCAATTGAAGTTCTCGCTCGGCGACACTCTTGACGAGGAACTTTTCTCGGAGCAAAGCGAGAGCAACCCGCTCGTGGAAGACTTGGAAGTCGCGCTCAATGTGAAGCGCGAGGACCTGAACCTGAACACTGACAGGAAAGGCGTGGTGGCGGGCAACATGGTGCTCAAGGACAGGTTCGGCGGGGACGAGACCGAAATAGACTGCTCAAAGCAGGGAAGGAGCGGCTGGATGATTCCCTCCGACGTTGACAACGGAATGGAATTCAAGTCCATTGACGCGGATTATGTGCTCGTAGTGGAAAAGGACGCCATGTGGCAGCGCCTGAACGAGGACAAGTTCTGGCGCAAGGAAAACTGCATACTGATAACGCCCAAGGGGCAGGCATCTCGCGGCTGCAGGCGCCTCATACGAAAGCTCGCCTCCCGCAAGCTTCCCGTCATCGTCTTCACGGACTGCGACGCATGGGGCTGGTACATCTACTGGGCGATAAAGTCAGGCAGCATGAACCTCGCCTACCTGGGCAACGACATCGCAACGCCCGAGGCTCGCTTCGTGGGCGTGACCATGCGCGACATCAAGGACTACGATTTCCTGGAGCAGCTCACCATAAACGCAAAGGAAGTGGACATCAAGCGCGCGGAGGAGATGCTTTCCTACGAATGGATTTCCTGCCACAAGGACTGGGTGGAGGAATTGAAAACCGTTCTCAAGACGAAGAAGAAGATTGAGCAGGACGCCTTGCAGGGCCCGCGCCTGTCTTTCGTGGGCGACTATTTGCGCGAAAAGATAGAGAAAAAGAAGTTCCTTGCCTAGGCATTACAGCTTATAGCGCACCGCAAAGCTCTCCACCCTGGCAAACTTTCCCTTGCGGACGCGCGCAAGCTTCTTCAAATAGCTTTTCTTTGCCTTCATTTTATCACATCCAATCATGCGCGGCAAAACCATTATTAAAACCGCCTCCGTATCACGCGCATGCGAAAGATGGCGCTCGCGCTTGCCCTGTTCATCCTACTGTCCGCCTCGCTTGCTGCCGAGGAGGCGCCGCAGCTTGCCTCCGCGCTTTCCGCCGTTGTGGAGGCGCAGGGCACGGTGACTGCGGCCGGCGGGGAAATCCGCAGCCTGCAGATGAACATCTCCGTCCCTTCCTCCACCCCCTACCAGTCTGTGGAAGTCGGCGAGATGCTGAAATTCGACACCGACGGCAACGGCTACATCGCCATATCCGCAACCGAGCCACCAAACCCCTTCACATACTCCAGGCGCATCGGCGTGCAGTCAATCGCGCGCACCACCCGCTCGCTTCCCGAAAGCTACAGCGTGCCGCTCGAATACAGGCAATTCACATACGCCACCTCCCGAACGCAGTCTAATGACACGGGAATACGGCTGCTTGCCGAGGGCATCACGATGGGCGCGCAAACACCTTTTGAGAAGGTGGCGCAGCTTGCCATCTACGTGAACAGCAACATGAGGTACGCGGAGGGCATGGTGGGCCAGGAAAAGGACGCTCTTTGGGTGAAGCAGAACATGTACGGGGTGTGCACCGAATACTCCACGCTGTTCGCCGCCCTTGCCCGCTCAATAGGGATACCTGTGCGCTATGTCTCAGGCTATGTCTACAGCGACAAGTACTCGAGCTGGATGGGGCATTCATGGACCGAGGCATACATCGGCAAATGGGTGCCTGTCGACCCCACATGGCTCGAGGTGGGCGCGCTTGACTCGATGCACATCGAGGAGTCAAGGCATGCGGAGTTCGTGAAGCAGGATTCGCTTTCCGCGTCTGTTTCGAATCCTGGCGTGACTCTGGACTGGAACACGGGCGAAAGGAACGGGGCGGCGGCCGGCAACATAAAGACCACCAAGGCGACATACGACGAGCCTTACCAGGGCTTCACCATGGATTCCCCTGCGCATGAACTGGCGCCTGGCGGCGGGACAATCGCCTATCTTTCGATGGACGGCAAGGACTACCGCTCGGTTTCCCTGTCGCTTGCGGGCTGCGTGGGGGTCAAAAGCGTGCTCGTGAACGAATCCGAGCGCTACCTCATCATGGAGCCCGGCAAGACCTCCACCCTGGTGTGGCTGCTCGATGCGCCAGCGTCCCTCCCGAGGAACTATGTATACACCTGCCCAATCACGCTGAACTCCCAATACCTCGAGCGCCGCACGCTTTCCATCGGCGTCGACCCGGCGCTGCCGGCTGCACCCGCATTCGAGGCGAGCCTGCATGAAAGCGAGGCCATGCCCGGGCAGGAAAACTCGGTGTTCGTCCGCATCCCCCGCTCGCTGCGCGGCAACAAATTCGTGGCAGTGCTCCCTGACGGCGTGTACAGCGCGCAGGCCGAGGGCATCACGCTTGAAATCCCGTTCTCCACGCACATCGTGGGCATTGTGCCTGTCTTTGTGGCTGGCGAGTCGGGCGGGGTGGCGCTCCTCAACCTTTCCTCGGGCGCCAATTCGAGCATTGACGTTTCATCGTTCTCATTGCCTTCCGCCCTGGTGGCCGGCAGGGCCGCAGCCGCGCAGGCGAACATCTCGTCCAGCACCTACCCTGTGGACTTCACGCTTGACTTTTCGCTTGGGAGCCACAGCGAGCAGGTGGTGGGGAAGCTTTCCGGCCCCACGGCATTCTCCTTCAATTTCACGCCTGATGCGCCAGGCGCATACACCGCGCGCCTGGCCGCCTCGTCCATGGGCTCGTCGTCCGAGGAAACCCAGTTGACAACGGTCGCAGCAGCGCCCATGCTTGCCATAGACAAGGTGGGCACGGCGTACATAAACGGCACTCTCTACACCACGGTGTCATTCCTGCAGACAGGCTCGCCAATCTCCCCTCAGGCATCCGTGGCGGGCGCATCATACGCGGCGTCTTCAACGCTTGTGGTGGCGCTGCCGCTCGGCAAGCACGCCGTGTCGCTTTCCTGGTCCGATGCCGCCGGCAACAGCTACTCGTCAAGCGAGCAAATCACGGTCTCGCAGCCAGGCATCCTGTCCCCTGCCTCCCCTGCGCAGGGCTGCCCGCTTGCAACCGTGCTCCTCCTCACCGCGCTGGTATTTTCGGCCTCAGCCTCGAAGGCAGGCGGGCAAAGGGTGTGACCATGGAAATCGTTTTTCTGGGGACGGGCGGCGGCAGGTTCAACCTGGTCTCCCAGCTGCGCCGCACAGGGGGCTTCATAATCCGCGGGGGCCTCCAGCTGCACGTCGACCCGGGCCCTGGCGCGCTTGCCGCGTGCCACGATTTTTCCATTGACCCGGAAAAGACCGGCGCCGTGGTGGTGACGCACAACCACATAGACCACTTAAACGACGCCGCGCTCATGCTCGAGGCGATAAACTGCTACCCCGACAGGAAGCGGGGCGCCCTCATTGCATCAGGAAGCGTCATTGATGGCGACGAGTACGGCGAGAAAGGGATTTCCTCCTACTTCATGGGCAAGCTCTCCTCCTCGCGCATCGCAAGCCAGGGCAAGCCCGTGCTGCTCGGCACTGGCAAGCGCCGCGCAAAGCTAATCCCAACGCCTGTGCGGCACGAGGACAGGACGGGGTTTGGCTTTGTGCTTGAGATGGAAGGCAAAAGGGTGGGCTATACCTCTGACACGCAATATTTCGCCGCCCTGCCGCAGCACTTCATGCGCTGCGACATATTGATTGCGAACAACCTCAAGGCATGGGCGGACGGCGTGCCAGGCCACCTTTACAGCGCAACCACGGTGAAGCTGCTTTCAGCATGCTCGCCCTCCCTCTGCGTACTTTCGCACATGGGCAGGTCGCTCATAGAATCCGGGCCTGATGCGGAGGCAAGGAAGATACAGAAGGCATCCGGCGTGCGCACCATTGCCGCAACCGACGGCATGAGAATTGACGTGCGAACGCTCAAGGTGAGGAAATGAAAACGGCAAGCAAGGGCGCCGATGGCACAAGGGCTGGGCGCAGCGGTGGAAAAATGAAACGCCGCCCGCCAGGCATGAAGATTTTTTTTCTTGGCACCAACGGCTGGTTTGCCACGAAAACCGGAAACACGGTTTGTGCAGCCATATCCTTCCACGGCCGCCTCATCGTGCTTGACGCAGGCGACGGCTTTTCCAAGCTTCCCGCCCTCATGGCGCGCCTCGGCGTGCGGCGCGCGGACGTTTTCCTTTCCCATGTCCACCTTGACCATGCTGGCGGGCTTCATGCCCTGCTCCTCATGCCCAGCCGCATGCGCGTGAGGATATTTGTGCACAAAAGCTACCTCCCGGCCCTCAAGCGGCTGGTTGCGCACCCCTACACCGCCTCGGCAGGGGAGCAGTGGGCAAAAGTATCCATATGCCCCCTTTCCGCCGGAGAGAATCTCCTCCCCTATTCCGTGCGCGTGCTTCCCCTCGACCACAAAGACCCGTGCTTCGGCTTCCGCTTCTCCCTCAATGGGAGGGAAATAGCCTACTGCACTGACACGGGGCCCTGCAAAAACTACATGCGGCTCGCATCAGGCGCGGATTTGCTCATAACTGAAAGCACCCTTCCCTCCGGGGCGCGGCCCGTCCCGGCATGGCCCCACCTTTCGCCGGAAATGGCCGCTGCCGAGGCGAAGAAAGCCGCTGTTGGCAGGCTAATCCTGACGCACTTTGACGCGAAGCAGCCTGACGGGGCGGCGCTTCGCAGCCGCGCGCAATCAGCGGCGCGCAAAATCTTCTTGCGCACAACGGCAGCGCGCGACGGGATGGAAATCGAAGCATGAAACTGCGGCCCTGCGGAATAGGAATTTAAACATAGGATGAGGGAAACCCCCATGGCACTCCTAGAGCCCGCATCATTGCTTTCCCAGTTCCGCGACATCATAATATTCGCGGCAATCGCATGCTACATCTTTGCAGCCGGCAAAATTGCGGACTTCCTCGCCTCGTCCGGCAGGCGCATCACCAAGCGCGAGGTCCTCCTTGCGCCGTTTGCCTATGTCTTCCTGTGCTTTTTCGCGCTTCTCCTGTACGCATCGTCCGGCGCCTGGGTGCCGCCGCAGAACACCATCATCACAACAGTGGCATACCTGCTGGCAATCCCCCTGGCGCTCTGCATCTGCGCAGGGGCGCTTGCGCTCCACGGCTTTTTCCACGACAGGCTGAGCCCATTGCAGTCGCTTGACCTTTCCATGCACATCGTGCTCGCGCCCATATTCGACGGCCTCACAGGCTACTGGACTGCGATTGGCGCTGCGGCGGTGCTGGTGCTCGCCTCCTCGCTTTCATTCTGGTCAAGCGGCGGGAATTTCTCCCTTGTGACATTGGACTTCCTCATAATGTCCTCGCTTTTCTCGCTTTACTTCCTCTACCGCGCGCTCACCGCGAAGGACAATGAGGGCCGCGCATCCAATTTCGTGTCGATGCTCGTGGTATTCACGCCAAGCGTCCTCCGCCTCTTCCTTCCCTCCATCGCATGCGCCCTCCTCTCGCTCATCCCTCTCCAGTTCTTCAGGACATGCCCGCTCCTCCAGGTCGGCAACGAGGTGACGCTCGCGCTCTCCGTGCTTGCCACCCTCGTGCTCCTTGTGCCCGTGATACCGCTCCTGTACGCGCTTTCGGTGAACATGCTGCGCGCGGCAACCGCCTTCTCGGTGCTCTTGCGCAAGGAAAAGCCCGCGAAAGCAAAGGAAAAGGATGGAGATGAACAAGACGGCAAGGAAGGCAAGGAAAAAGAAAGCGAGTGATGGCGCTCGGCACAGGCAGGAAAAAGGCGGCATCGGCAGGGAAGATTTTGCAAGGCGGGCGGATGCACTGGGCAGGTGCGCGGCACAGGCAGGAAAAAGGCAATCGGCAGGCGCGCGGACAAAGCTTTTTTACCGTTCCCCCCGAATGTGTGCGCATGGACATGAACAAGGCTGCCATGGCGCTGCTGGCGCTCCTCCTCGTGTCCGCATTCGCAGCCGTTTACCTCCTTAACGCCAATTCCGCGCTCGAGCAAAAGGTCGCCTCGCTCAGCGCCAGCGTCGCGGATGCATCGCAGCAGATTGCAGGCCTGCAGGCCAAGCATTCGCTGCTTGCCCAGAAATATGAAAAGGCGCAAGTTGAGCTTGCTGACACCAAGTCATTGCTTTCCATGACGAACGCCAGCCTCGCGCTCGCCCAAAGCCAGCTTATCCAGTCCGAGCGGGCACTGAACGAGAGCAGGCAAAGCCTTGCCGGGCAGCAGCAGAAGGCAGATGCAATCGGCGCCGAGCTTTTGCAGCTTGAAACCACGATAAACAGCTCCATTGCCTGGTTCCGCGACAACGCCTACATGCCCGCGAACTACACCTGGACCGCGGACATTTTCATGTCCCGCGTGATGTCGGATTGCGTTGACAAGGGCAGCCTCAACCTCGCCTGCGTCTCGTACCTGATGGAAAACACGGCGTTTGCCATCCACTACCGCTCGGACATCGTGTCAGGAAGCGACGACCACCTGCAGTCCGTGAAGGAGACAATAGGGCTTGGCTGGGGCGACTGCGAGGACTACTCCCTCATCTTCAAGGCAATACTGAACTCGGCGCGGAAGGAAAACACCAGCCTCAGCATCGTGGCATGGCAGCCTGCGGAATCCGGCGAATTCCGAATCTACCCCAAGGAATCATCCGACAGCAACGAGCCTTACTGGGTCTACAAGAACGCAAAAGGCGCCAGCATGGGCGCGCCGTCGCACGCCTACGTGATATGCTACAGCGTGGACGCGCAAAGCGGGCACTGCACGGTCGCGCTTTCCGATGCCGACGTGCAGTCAAGCTCGCAGGTGCCACTGCTGCAGGGCGCCTACGCATTCGAGCCGCAATCGGGCCGGTATCTCGGGAAGCTGGGCGAAACGCTCTCCATCTGCGAAAGCGCCGGCTGCAAGCAGATGGGCGGCAAGGTGTGGCTGGTGATTGCCGACAGCGACCTGTATGTGTACGGCGAGCGAGGCTGGCAGGGCTATGCGGACTATCTTTCGCGCGTGACAGAAACGCGCAGCAGCATCCTCAATTAATGCCTGCCGCGGATGGGTGGATATCTTTATTAGCTGCATATGAGATTTTGGAACACTGCATTTTTGAGGTGCCTTTATGGAAATCGAAAACCCGAGCATTCTTGACGCGTCCGAGCCTGTCTCGCGCGCGATAAACGAAATCTCCCGCACCGGGCTTCCCGTCATCGTCACAAAGGACGGCAAGTACATGGGGATCATAGACGAGCGCGCAATACGCTCGCATACCGACCCTTCCAAGGCAAAATGCGCATCCCTGGCAGAGCGCGCGCCCTCGCTTTCTCCTGAAAGCACGGTGATGGACGCCTGCAACGCGTTCTTCGCAGGCCGCTTCAAGGCAATCCCGGTAATAAACAAGGGCAAGGTGGAGGGTGCAATCACCCGCCGCACGCTCTTCGCTGAGCTTCTGGGCGAGAAGATGCTCACGAAGAAGCGCGTGTCCGAGGTGATGACCACCCCGGTGCACACGCTTGACATCTCCGCCTCCATCGGGCAGGCGCGCTCGGAAATGAGGCGCCAGAGCATCCGAAGGGTGGTGGTGACAAAGGACGGCAAGATTGCTGGCCTGCTGTCGGTATTCGACCTTGCCACGTCGTTCTCTGGCAAGATGCAGAGCAGCCCGTTCTACCGCGGGGGCGAGAAAACAAGCATGGACGCGCAGCCCATCGCCTCGTACGTGAAAAAGCAGGTGGAGACGATAAACGAGAGCGACTCGCTTGCGGCGGCGGTGAAAAAAATGCTGGATTCCCGCGTAGCCGCGCTCATCGTGGTGGACGCAGGCTTCCCCCACGGCATAGTTACAGCAAAGGACATACTGCACGCAGCGCTTGCCGCTGAAAAGGACGCCTCGCGCGTCTTCGTCTCAGGCATTCCCTCAGACCGGCGCGAATACGCCTCCGAGGTGGAAGGCGAGGGCGAGAAGCTCCTCACAAGGCTTGGCAAGAGCATATCCGTCCGCACGCTCGCCTACCACATCAAGAACGAAGGCTCGGGCTTCTCGGTGCGCGCGCGCCTCGACACGGCGCACAAGCCCTACAACGCATCCTCGTTCGACTTCCGGATAGAGTCCGCGGTGCGCCAGGTGACTGACGAAATCGAGAAGATGGCAAGCAAGGACAAGAAAACCGGCATGAGCAGGAAAAAGGGCATGCAGCGCGCAAGGGACGTTGCCGAGGAGTAGGGCAAAGCGCGCAGATGCAGCGCTGCCCATAGGGCGCGCGCAAGCGGCATCCGCGGGCAGCAGGGGATGCGCTTTGATCAAGGTGCATGGATTGGCATCGCCAACATACGCGGCATTGGACAAGGCATGGAAATCAACATGCCGCGTGCTCTTCGGCGAGGAAGTGGGCGAGCTTGCCCCGTTTGCCCAGTGGCTTCGGGAATACGTTTATGCTACACGTCCGGAACTCTCTTCAATTTCAGGCAAGCCCATAACCATCACAATGGACGACTACTCGCCTTCCGCGCGCTTCGTATCGCTTGACGAAATCGACTTCCAGAAAAAATTTGAGCCGCTTTCCATCAACGACATCAAGGACATCGACAGCCTGGTGGACGCCGCAGGCGAACGCATGGCTTACACCGGCAACGCGGTGCTGGGCAATTCATCACATGTCGAGGGGAGCACGGGGGTGCTGGACAGCCACTATGTGCTTGACTCGGCAATGGTGAGCAAGTCCAAGTATGTGGCATACTCCCGCTGGGAAGCCGAGACGGAGCACTGCTTTGGCGGCATCGGCAGCACATTCGGCAGTTTCATGGTGAAAAGCAGCGGAAGCAATCTTCACCGCTGCTTCGAGTGCCACATGACAAACGACCTCTCCGACTGCTACTTCTGTGCAAAGACGCTCAACAGCAGAGAATGCATATTCTGCTTCGGGGTGGAAAACAAGTCGCATTGCATAGGCAACATGCAGCTTCCAAAGGAAAAATACGCGGCCATAAAGAAAAAACTCCTTTCCGAAACGGCACAGCTTCTCCGTAAGGACAAGCGCATTTTTTCCCTGCTCAAAATCGTGGAAATGTCATCGAAATACCCTCCAAACGAGCTTGGCATATCATTCAAGCATGAAAAGCCCCGCCCATTCACGCTAAAGCCGATTGAAGAATCCTTTGCAGCCACTTCTTCCCTCCTTCTTGGCAAAAAACTCTCCATGCAGGAGTGCGCCGGCTTCCTGCAAAAACATGTGCCTGAAAATCCAATACTGAAATCCTGCCTTTCTGGCAACGACGTGACAGTGGGCGGATACCGCGCCAACCTGCTTGGCATGTACGACCTCAAGGCAAGGATGGCAACCGAGGCAGAGGTGCGCGAGATAGGCAAGCACGGCATAGGCGAGGAGAACGCGGAAAGGCTGTCAATCGACCCGCACGCCCTCACCGAACTTCTCCACCCAATCGCATACTTCAACCTCGAGAAAGACACTGGCAAGATAAGCAACGTTGCCAAGTCTGCAGTGGTGATAGATGCCTCTGACGGCTACGAGTCCTCCGCGCTCATCCAGTCCAAGAAATGCGCGTACTGCTTCTGGACACTGAACGACGAGTCGATATTCGGCTCGTACATGACGCACAATTCCTCCTTCGGCATAAACACGTACAATTCGCAGCGCCTCACGCGCGCATTTGAGTGCGACAGTTGCGAGAACTGCTCGGACGCTTATTTCCTGCACAACTGCGAGAACGTGCGCGACTCCATGTTCTGCTTCAACGCGAAAAACCTGAAGCAGGCAATCGGCAACGCGGAGCTTGCGCCTGAGCAGTACAAAAAGGTGAAGGCGTCTCTCGTCTTACAGATGGCCGATGAGCTTGAGAAGAAGCACGATTTGCCGTGGGACATATTCAACATTGGCGCTGCGCATAAGAAGTAATAAATACCCTCATTCCGAATGTCACGCTGGTGCATAAATGTCAATTCTCGAAACCACGCTCTGCGGCATTAAGCTCCGAAACCCCCTCATATTAGCATCAGGCATACGCGGAAACTCAGCCGGGCTTCTCGTGCGCGCGGGAAAGGAGGGCGCTGGCGCGGCGACCTCGAAATCCTGCTCATTGCTTGCGCGCGAGGGCCATGCCAACCCCACCATGGTTGACACGCAAGGCGTGTACATGAACGCCATCGGCCTTTCCAACCCAGGCGTGGACGAGGAAATATACGAAATACGCGAAGCAGTTGCAAAAGCGGGCATTCCCATCATTGCAAGCATCTATGCAGGGGAAGTGCGCGACTTTGCATCAGTTGCCGCGCGCATCTCGGAAGCAAAGCCAGCCATGCTGGAAGTGGACATCTCCTGCCCCAACGTGCACCGCGAAGGCGCAATGTTCTCCTCCTATACAAAGGACGCTGCCGAGGTCTGCGTTGCAGTGCGCGACGCGACTTCCATTCCCTTTTCAGCAAAGCTTTCCCCCGACGTTCCCAATATCGGCGAAATCGCGCGCGCATGCATAGGAAGCGGCGCCTCCTGCATAACAGCGATAAACACGATTGGCGGCATGTACATTGACGCGCACGCGCGCCATGCAGTGCTTGCAAACTCGTTCGGCGGCATCTCAGGCGCTGCGATAAAGCCAGTAGCTCTCAAGGCAGTGTACAACATCCGCCGCGCGGTTGGGGGCAAGGTGCCCATCATCGGAACAGGCGGCGTCTTCACAGGCATTGACGCAGTGGAAATGCTGATGGCTGGCGCAACATGCGTGGGCATCGGGACTGCGATTGCGCAGCGCAAAGAGCCTGCCCCCTTCAAGGCAATTGCTTTGGAAATGGAAGCGTTCATGAAACAAGAAGGCTTCAGGAAAATCTCAGACATCAAGCTCCAAGAGTAAGTGACACTATGCCCATACATCAAATCGCCACAGTTACTAAAGCGGAAAAGGAAAACGACATAGTCACCACCCTTACTTTCGACACGCCGCTCCCAAACACAGTGCCAGGGCAATTCGTGATGCTCTGGCTCCCTGGCATGGACGAGAAGCCCTATGGCGTGGCTGGCGTCTCACCTCTTCGCATCTCCATTGGCGCGCGCGGGGATTTCAGCAAAAAACTCTGCGCAATGAAAAAAGGCGACAGGGTATGGCTTCGCGGCCCCTATGGGCACGGGTTCGAACTTAAGGGCAAGCGCGCATTGCTTGTGGGCGGCGGCTATGGCTTCGGGCCCCTCCGCTTCCTTGCCGAAGTTGCGAAGAAAAAGAAAATCGCCACCACGGCAATCTGCGGCGCGCGCAACAAGGGGCTTCTCATGAATCCCGCGGTTTGCAAAACCATTTTCACAACAGACGACGGCAGCGCAGGCACCAAGGGCAACGTGCTTGTTGCAATGAAGGAATTGCTTGCCAAAGAGCGGTTTGATGTTGTCTACACCTGCGGCCCCGAGCGCATGATGTCCGCAGTCGCATACGAGGCAAAGGCGCACAAATCCGATTGCCAATTGCTGCTTGAGCGCTACATGAAGTGCGGCATTGGCATATGCGGGCACTGCTGCTGCGGGGACAAGCTGGTGTGCATAGACGGCCCCATGTTCGGCCTGGAAATCCTTTCGAATCCCGAGTTCTGCAAGGTGTGGCGCACAAAAACAGGAAAAAGGGAATCCATATGAAATCGCAATTCATTGTTTTCAAAGGCGGCAGGATTGTGACGCCGCAGGGCGTGCGCCGCGCGGACGTTCTGGTGGATGAAAAAAGCGGAAGGATTTTGCGCATCTCCTCGCACATCCTCTCAAAAGGCGCGCACGCAATCAACTGCCATTCGCTTCTCCTTCTTCCCGGTGCCATAGACCCCCACGTGCACCTGCGCGACCCTGAGGACCGGAGCAAGGAGGACTTTTCCACGGGCACCGCGTCCGCACTGTCAGGCGGCGTAACCACGGTAATTGACATGCCCTGCTACCGAAACCCTGCCACCACCACTCTTTCAGCCTACAAGGCAAAGCGCGCGCTTGCGAAAAAACGCTGCCGCTGCGACTACCAAATCCGCTTCGGAGCGTCCGAGAAAAACCAGAAGGAAGCTGCGAAGAGCGGCGCGCCTTCGCTGAAAATTTTCCTCACAGACACCAATAGCGAGCTTTCCTGCTCATATGCCGCTGCGGCGCGCCACTTCGCTTCATTCCCGAAAGACAAGCCGATTTGCGTGCACGCGGAGGATGACGCGCGCATCGCCTCCCGCAAGCTCCGCTACATCGAGCACGAGAAAATACGCGACAAGGCGGCGGCGCAGATTGCCTGCGAAAAGGCGCTCAAGCTTGCTGCGCGCGCAGGCAGGCGGCGCATACACATGTGCCACCTCACAACAGGCAAGGAGGTGGACATGTGCCGCAAGCATCCAAATGCCACATATGAAATCAACCCCGCGCACCTTCATCTTTGCATTGACGACCTTCGCGACCTGGGCTTCCTGGGCAAGGTGAACCCACCGCTGCGCGACAGGACGGAAATGACGCGCCTGTGGCGCAAGATTGGCGACGACACCATGATGGCGTCAGACCACGCGCCGCACCTTCCTTCGCAGAAAAAGCTCGGTGCATCCGGCCTGCCGGGCGTGGGTACCCTCCTCCCTCTAATACTTCGGGCAGTGCACGCGCGCAAGCTCACATTGCCGCGCCTCGCGCGCATCTGCTCCTACAATGCCGCGCGCGCGTTCTCCCTTTCCGGCAAGGGCGAAATAGCGGAAGGGAAAGACGCGGACATTGTGGTAGTCGACATGCACAAGAAGTGGCGCATAAGCGCGAAAAACCGCCTCAGCCGCTGCGGCTGGACGCCATTTGAAGGCATGGACGTTTACGGAAAAATAGAAGAGGTCTACCTCCGCGGCAGGCTCGCGTACGACGGCAAGCGCGTGCTTTCGAAAGCGGGGAACGGGCGCGAAGTGAAGTAGCCGGCCCGCTTTGGACCGTTTGCAGGAAAACGGTCCACCCAGCCTTTATATACACTGTTTAGCGCAAGCCAATTGGAAATCAAGCCGCATGGCTTGGCTGAAAGGTGGTTTGAATGGAAAACAAAAAACAGGAAAAAAAGATGAACCTACGCGCAAGCATCATGCTCGTGCCGCTTGCACTGGCATTATTGCTTGGCGCGGCTTACGCGGCAATCACCCTTGCGCCCCTGGTGCAGGAACTGGGCAAAAGCACATCGTCCACCGGGGCAACAACCAGGGAATTCAACGTGGATCTCGTGCCAATTGATGTAATAGTCATGATGCCTCCCCAAAGCGTCGGCCCCACCAGCCACAATATGATGGTGAGCTTCATGGCAATGGCGCCTATAACATACATGCCCCTCACCTGCTCCTACTCGCTTGACAACGGCGCGAGCGTGCCCATCCCAGGCTGTGCGCCCTTCACGCTGGTGAACGTTGCTGACGGAAGCCACTCAATCGAGGTTTTCGCGCAAAGCCAGAATGGCGAGGCAGATTCCGGCACAGCGCAGTTTGCCATCGACGCCTCAAGCGTGCCTTACCCTGAGCCCACCATTACCAGGCTTGACGCCATGGCGTCTTTCAGCGGAAATTTTACCGTGGAATATGTGATAGCGCTCGCGCCAGGCACCACTGCGCAATCATGCAGCTATTCCCTGGACAATTCCGCGCACGTCCCAGATCCAACATGCAAGGGATTTGAGATGCACGACCTTGCTGACGGCTCTCACACGCTTGCGGTGTACGTTACCGATTCAGCTGGAATTTCCGGCGTGGCGGTGGATAGGGGCTGATGAAGAAGCCGGCTGGAAAGAGATGAGCAAGGTGATTTGGATGAAAAATGAAATGATGGCATTCGCGCTGGCCGTTGCAGTGCTTGCCGGGTTTGCTTACGCCGACAACGCCGCGCCTGTGATAATATCGCTTACGGGCCAGGGCAGCGTGCAGGCAACCGAGACTGGCACGTGGGAAGCATATGCGTACGACCCTGAGGCGCAGCAGATATCGTTTGCCATCGCATGGGGGGATGGATATACTGTATCTGGCATTACGCAAAACCATTTCTACCACGTATATTCACAGCCAGGTGAATACACCCTGGCTGTCACCGCATCCGACCCTCTCGGCGCAAGCTCGCAGCAAACCAAGCAAATAACCGTGACTTCTGCACCAGAGCCCTTGTGCCCGGGCTACCCGACACTGCACAGCTATGAGAATCTAACCGTGGGCTCATACACTCTCAGGTTTGATTCCTTATTGAGTATCATGACTATGGAGGGCTACTATACGCTTTTCCACGGCCCAAATACTGTCGGCACGTTTGAAATCGCTTCAAACAATACAACATATGTCAGCATGCCAAACGGCGACATCCTGGCGATAGATGTCTGCCAGAGCTTCATGGGCTTCACACTTGGCTCGATGGAATCGCATGTGAAATTCTCCGTGAACGGCAGCGCAGGCCAGCCGCCCCTGCTCAACCTTCCGCCCGTGATAGCTGGCGTTTCAGGCTCCACTATCTTGCTGGCAAATGAGCAAGGCACCTGGAATATAGGCGCCTTTGACCCTGACGGCACTTACCTTTCCTACAGTGTGCAGTGGGGCGACAAGGCAAGCTACAATTCAAGCGCGCTTTCCTCTGCGCAAATAGGCTCGGCTGCAACCTTGCAGCACGAATATTCCCAGGCAGGCAACTACACGATAACATTCACCGTGACTGACAGCGAGGGCGCAAGTGCACAAGCCACGCGCAAGGCAACTGTTATTCCCGATCCTAATCCTGTGGCTTGCCCCGAGCACAGGTGGCTTCACATCGGGGAGAACATCACGCTCGGGGAGTATTCCCTCATATTCCATGGTATCGGCGTCGCATTTGGCAAGGCCAATATCCATCCTTCAAGTTTTGAGATACTCCAAAACCAGTTCCCGCTTGGCACAATCAGCGTCAACAATATCGCCGTGCACTTCGATGCCCCGAACGGCGACCAGCTGACGATTGATGTTTGCGATTACATACTGGGGGGCTCTATCTCAAAAGTGAAATTTTCGGTTGTTGGCGCGCCGCCCGCAGCCGAATGCCCTCCCGCGCCGCCGCGCCCTCCCTGCGACGACGGTACAATGGAGGGTGAATGCTCGGCAACCAAGCCAATGATGTGCGTGAATGGCATGCTCACCGGCAACGCCGTCCAATGCGGCTGCCCTGCAGGCGAGTACGCAGTCGGCACGCAGTGCACAGAGAGCGCTGTTCCCTTGGCTCCGGTTGCAGCCTCGCCCGGAGGGGCTGCAGCGGCTCCCGCAGCGCCTATTGCAAAGGAGCCTGCCACGCCGCTTCCCGCGCAACCAGACAAGCTCGACCAGATAATCGCCCTGCTTGGGCAGATACGGGATCTCCTATTCGGGATATTCGGAAAGTGAGGGTGATTTGGATGATGAAACAAAAAACAATGATATTCGCGCTGGCGCTCGCAGCCTCGCTGGCATATGCCAATCCGGAATTTTATGGCGTTCCTGTGCCAAGCCAGCAGGAGTGCGCGCAGATGGGGTATATGCCGATGCATCAGGGCGATTCCCTCAATCTCAGCAACGGGGCCCAGCTTCTGAATGACGGCGTTTGGCTGTTCTTTGGTTCTGTGTACGCTTCCTTCTCCGGCTACACCCCGGACCACCAGCGTTTGGTTGTCCCGTTCATGGGGGAAAGGGCGGCAAATCTTTCTTACCCCGGGGGCTTTGAGGCAAGCATATCCGCCTGCGGGCTGCCTTATTATCCGGACGGCTCAGTATACGACTTGAACAACCGCGTATGCACCGAAAACTGCAGCGTATATGTCAAACTTGCAGAGGTCAACCCACATGTATTGGGTATAAGTGGGCACACCTACCGGTATGGCGGCGGCCACGCGTGCGAGCCCTACGCCGGCATCAGGAACTGCATAAGCGTCACTGCGCCAAACGTGACCATTGACTGCAACGGCAGCACGATATCTTCCAGCCTTGAAACGCCCATGGTGGCCATCTACTCGAACCAGGCGGGGACAGTGGTGAAAAACTGCCGCTTTAAGGGTTTTGCAGGGGGCATACATATTGAAAACGCATCGGGAAGCGCCCTTGAGAACAACACGTTTGAAAACGAAGTCAACTCCATGCACGAATCCGTCCGCTTTGCCATCCAGGCAAACTCGAGCACGGGCATTGTCGTGGCAAACAACACGGTTTTGCTCATGGACCATGGCATCATCGCCGAGGACCAGGGCCTCACCCTCTTCACATCCATAGTGGAAAATGGCGTCAACGACAGCTCGTTTTATGGCAATGATCTGGATCCCTCCCTTGCCGGCATCTATGCACTGGAATCGCACGGCAATTCATTCACGGCAAACAAGGCACGGGGCCTGCTGCTTTCCGGCTCATCTTCGACCAGCATAACGGGGAACACGTTCTCTTTTGTTCCGGTGTCCCCCCTGACAATCGACATCAATGGCACCGCATACAGGACTGGCGGCTGGGCGCAGATTTTTCTCGTCAGAAGCAGCGGCAATGCCGTTTCAGGCAACATAGTAGGGCTTGGCAATTCCTGGGAATCCGGCTTCATTACCCTGTATCTCAGCGATGGGAACATTGTGGCGAACAACAGCATCCCGAACGGGGGCATGACTTTTTCCGCATCAAGCGGCAACCTCGTTTTTGGGAACAATGCCACGCAGGGCTACGAGTACTACAACACGCTCGAAATCGGCACCACGATAAATTCTTCAACCGGCAACGTTTTTTCCGGCAATAACCTTTCATCCAAAAGCGCAAGCAGGCCGGTAATCTTCACCGCCTCATGCACCGACCCAGATGGGAACCCCTCTGTCTCGCAGGCTGCGAACAACACCTTCTTCCACAACGACATATCTGGCGCTTTGTGGGTGGCTGAAGAGTGCCCTCTCCCGCTGAACAACTACAGCTTTGAAGGGCAGGGCAACGCGTATTATCTCCCCAACGGCACCCCGAGCTGGGGCGTGTACGACATCGTCGACACAAACAACGACTCCTATGCCGATGTTGGACACGGCCTTCCTTTCACGCAAAGCACAGTGGGCGCCTATTGGCACGGCCCTTCGGAGGATGCGCACCCCTACACGCTCAAGCATGGCGCGCCCCTGGAGATTTCAGGGAATGCGAGCACGGCCGCCAATCAAACAAGCGAAGAGCAGCCGCCTGCCCCGCCATCTGAAGCGGCTTCCCTTCCACAAGCAAATGCCGCCCCTGCCGCGCCAACGAACTCTTCTGGCACAGCAAGCCCGCAGGATGAGCGGCTGGACAGGATACTTGCCCTGCTTGAGGAGATAAGGGATTTCCTGTTCGGGATATTCGGAAAGTGAATGCAGGCGCTTTGCCGGTTCCGGCGAAGATATAAAAAGGAAAACAAACGTAAGGTGATACAATGGAAAAGAAAGGAAAAATACTGCTTGCCGCGTTCTTCGCGGCACTGCTCGTGGTCTCGCTTGCCTCAGCCGCAGGCGCGGCCACGCAGGCGCAGCCAGGATGCGCGGTGTTTCCAAGCCTCTCGCTTGGGGATGAGAAAATAACCGTGATTGCCGGAAGGCTTTCAACCGTGCCCATAACCATAACCGGCGCGCAAGCGCCATCATGCGGCAGCGTGCAATATGGCGTGGACTTCACGAACGGCTATGACGGGAAGCAATTCGTGCTTGCCATCAACGGGCTGCAGGAGCGAAACTTATTCACGCTCGCATCAGGCAAGGAAAAGGCATTTGAAGGCCTGGTTGGCGCGCCGCCAGGCACGCCTGCAGGAAACTACACCATACAGGTGACCGCATATCTCGAAGCAGATCACTGGAAGCAGGTGAGCAAGACTATCAAGGTCGAAGTAAAGCCTGCCGCAGGAAGCGATGCGCGCTGGGCAACAGCCATTAATGTGGGCTGGAACCTCGTGCCATACGCAGAGGGCATAGGCGTGTATGGCTGCGACGAGATAATAACCGGCTACCGCTACTCGCCCACAAACGGCGAATACGTGCAGATGGACAGGTTTGGCGCGCTTTTCAAGCCCGCGCCATTCGAGCCCAATGTGGAGAATGAGCGCTTCGGAGGCATGTTCGTGTTCTCCACCAGGCGCTGCGCAATGGAAAGCCGCGTGCCGCCTGAGGCGCTCTATGGCGCAAGGGTCTCGCTGCTCGGCGGGCAGCTCCTCTCCATCCCCCCTGCCTGGCACGGCGTGGAGGCAAGCGTGATTGCGCAGGAGTGCGCAAGGCAGACAGGCACGCAGGCATCGCAGGTGCAGATAAGGAAATGGGACTCTGCAAAGCAGGAGTGGGTGACGCCCGCGCAAAGCACGCTGCTCTCAAACGGCGAGGTATGGAAAATCCTTCCCAAGGGCGCATGCGAGCTTAGCCTGTCAGGATAAGGTGGATGCATGAAAAACACTCAACAACCCAGGTGCGGAAGCCGCTTGCTTCAGCATGCGGAAGAGCACCTGGGCGCGGCTTCCCCTTATGCAACACAAGCCCAGGCCGTCAGGCCTGGGTTGTTGACACTTGCATTGGCTTTTGCCCTCCTCATCCTGCCTGCGGCATTTGCGGCGCCGCCGTCGTTTTCCGACGACTACCCTTGCGTTTTTTCTTTCGCATCCCCCTCCCAGATGCCGCCTGACTCGGTAATCTATGCGCAATACATCGGCGCGCATGGCAACAACAGGAGCACGGCCATAGTGGCGCGGGAAGGGAGTGGCGCCACGCTCTATGCAGACTCGCCGGCAATAGAGGTCGCCCTCAAATACGACGACCCTGCCACCCCCACGCCTGACGGGATTTGGAACGGCGTGGCAAGCTGCAACGGGCGCAGCCAGGCAATCCCGTTGCACTTTGTGGGCGACATCTCCGGCACGCTTTTCTACCAGAACGGCTCGGTTGCATCAGGCGTGCAGGTGGAAATTGCCTGCTCAGGTGCCTATGCACGCAGCGCAACGGCAAGCGAGGCAGGCAGCTTTTACTTTGGAGGCGTGCCTGAAGGCAAATGCGCGCTTTCCGCAAAAGACGGACCTGAAGCTGCGCATCTTGCAGTGGATGTGGGGCGCGGGGACTTCAAGGAGGCGCAGCTGCGCCTCTCCAAGCCCGACATCACGCCCCTTCTCCTTGCAGTGGGCGCAATAATGGCGTTTGCCGCGGCTGTTGCCTATTTCCTCTTCTTCGGCGGCAAGGGCAAGCAAGGCGGCGCAGCAGCGCGGCAAAAGGGGGCCAAGCTGCCGCCCGCGCAGCCGCCCAATGTCGCAACAAAACGCCAGCTTGACCTCATCGCCACGCTTGACGAAAAGGAGAAGAAGATAATGGAATACGTGCAGCACCACGCGCCCTCGTCCGTGCGCGTGTCCCGCCTGCGCCGCGACCTTCTCATTCCCAAGCCATCGCTCACGCGCACTCTGCAGTCGCTTGAGAGGAAGCAGTTCCTGAAAATCGGCAAGGTGGGCGCGCGCACATACGCTGAGCTCCACGAGTTTTACAGGAAGGCGGAATAGGCGTGAGTATGCTGGGATTCGCACTTTTTACAGGAAGGCGGGCTGAGCGCGCGGCTTAGCTCATTTTTTCCAGGACCATCTGCAGGTAATCTACAACTCCGCCATTTTTGCAGGCAGGAATATTCCAGCAAAGCCCAATCGCAATCGATACGTCATCGCGCGTGATGGGTGGCTCGCCCTCAAAAGCAATCAACGTGAACTTATCCTGCCTTTTTTCTAGTGAAATGCCTGCTACGGCATCTGATACAGTATAAAGAATCTGCCCATCTTCCGACCCATTTCCCATTCTCCTATCCGCTTCACAGGCTGCATCGCGAATTATGCTTGCAATTTCCCCCAGTCTCTCATGGTTGAAATCCAGATTTTTCCCCTCATTGCGCGGTGAATTGTCCGTCGCCCCGAGCTTTTCCACAAGCTCTTTCCACTTGAAGCTGTCAATGGGCATCTTTCCATTGTTTATGGAAAGCTCCATTATGCCATTTTCAGGGTTGCGCTCCATGCGCGCTGCAGAATTGATTATCCGTATTGTCCCTATCGAACCCTCGGGCTTGACTGTCATGATGTTGGGGCTTTTGAGGAAATTGACGTAGTAGTCTGGCGTGGATGCGCTCAGGAACAGGATATTTTCACCCCTGCAGATGCCTTCGAAATGCGTGGCGGCTGAATCACCCGCATGGCTGGTGATCTTGCATCCAAATTCCCGGTATTGCCTTACCGCAATGTCATCCAGCTTCGTTGAATTTTCAAATACTCCGCTGCAGTTGCACACGCTCGCATAAGTGAGCTGCGCGTCGCCCCCTGCCAGCGAGATTGCCGCGGGCGGCACCACTAGAAGATATCCTTTGAGAAGCCTGCCAATTTCGTCCATGGCGCATTTTTGCCTGTCATTCCAAAGGATGCTGCCCAGAACAATGCCGTTGCATTCCTTCCCTCCAATGCCGTATGCATCGCCGCCGCTTCCACGCGCGAGCACCGTCCAGTTCCCGTCCTTTGCCGCAATCATGTTCGGCTCGCGGCGCATGCCGTCCTCGGCAATCTGGTTGAAGAAAAGCGTGCCCTCCTCCCTGCCGCTCGGGATATACGACCATTCCACATAGTACCTTCCCTGCTCGCTCAGTTTCTCAAGTGCAACGTAAATTGAAGCCAGGTCAATAGGATACATGTCAAGTTTATTGACACTGATTTTCTCAATTTTGCCTATCCTCATGGACACTGCTTCGGCAAATTCCTGGTAGCACAGGTACTCGCGGGCGCGGTCCAGGTTATGCTTTGTGAATACCACTCCTCCCCCCTTCACAGCCAGGCTGCCAAGCCCTATCACTGCCCTGCCAAGTATTCCCTGCCCTTCATAATTCGTATAGCCCACCCCTGCATAGGCGGGCATGATGTATTTTTCGCCTTCCACGTAGGCAACATCTCCTGTTACCGGCTCCACCATCACGCCCATGCCCGAGCTTTCATGCTTCCTGCGGTATGCCGCGCCGTCTACTGAGAACCAGCTCAGATAAACAGAGACTATCGCCTGTTCAAGTGCGGCGCACTTTTCCTCGAATGAACCGCTAAGCAGGCATGAATCTGTCTTGAATGTGCCTTCGCCGTGCCCAAGCGTTTCCTCTGCCTCGCGCACCATCACTACGCCAGCTTCGGAAAACCTCTGCACGCTTCTTGCCACCATGAGCTTTGTTTTATAAGGAAGAACAAGCGCGCATGCATCCACGTGCTGTTCATCATCCGGGCTAATGGGAAGCCGGTTCACTTCGCAGAACTCCTGGAAATGGTTGATTGGGTAATGGTCCGAAGGATATTGTTTAGGGGCAAAAGGCATCATGTAAGGCGCATTTTCCAAATCACGCGCCTTCGCTCCCTGCCGCCCTATGCCCATCCTGCGGATGAAAGGCCCGTCTCCCCTATAGTCAGTTGCCCATTGCACTTTAGGCTGTTTTGGCTGTACGTATTGCATGGCAATAAACGTGGTGGGAAATCTTTAAAAAGAGTGTTTTCTGCGCCCCCTACTGCACAGCGAGGCCAACCTGCGCGTCATTCGGATTTGCGCGCACGGCCGAAAGCGCGCTGACCTCTATGAAGTAGGTGCCTGGCTTGGTGATGCGCGAAAAGCCTGTGCCGTTGAGCACGAACGCGCTCCCCGCGACTATCTGCTTCCTTCCACCTGAGGAGTCCATCTCGATGACGATGTCCCTGCCCTGCACGCCCACGCTTCTCACATAGGGCGGGACCTCTATCTCGTCAATCACCTTTGCGCCCCCTCCCAGGTAGCCGACAGAATCCGCAAGGGAGGCGAGCCTGTGCGCGGCGAATTCCGCCTTCTGGACGGACAGGTCCTCGCCCGAGACATTCGCGCGGCCGTATGCATAGAGGAGCACGGGTATGAGGAGGAAAAGCGCCATGCCTATCAGCACGAGTATCTCTGTGCTCATCTGCCCGCGGCAGCGATTTTTTCCCATGGGGGCATTTCACCCGCGTACATTCTTATTTGTTTTCCCCGCCAGGCGATATCCGGCCATTACCAAGTTGTGCGTCGCCAGGCTATTAAAATGCCGGGAAGTATGGCCTTCGAGGTGAGAAAATGCCCAAATACGAGCACAAAAGCTTTTCGGACAAGGCGAATGAAACAAGGGGCTTCAAGAACGGCGGCTTGGAGCTGATGAAGATTGGCGGCGGCACGGTGGGCCGCCTCACGCTGCAAAAGGGCTGGAGATGGTCAAAGGACGTCAAGCCCATTGCCAAGACTGAATGGTGCGAAGCCCCGCATTTCCAGTACCATGTTTCCGGCAGGCTGCATGTGAAAATGTCCGACGGGCAGGAGTTCGAGCTCGCAGCAGGCGACATCTCATTCCTCCCTGCCGGGCACGATGCCTGGGTGGTCGGCGACGAGCCCGTGGTCCTTGTGGATTGGTACGGCGCAGGCAACTATGCCAAAAAATAAGCACAGCGCCCCTGCTTCCAGGCGCATGGCCCTCCCCCAGGTTCATTGCCAGTTGGGCGATACCCCGCCGCTTGCGGCGGGCCCAACTGGCAATATTTCGACCGAATGGCGATGATATCCCGTCCACTTTTTCGGCGGACCGAAAAAGGGACCCCTTTTTGCCGAAGGCAAAAAGTGGGCTGCTTGCAGCGGGGCGCCTTCGGTCGAATTCATCCCGCGCCGTAAGATGGCGCGCCCCTGGCGATGGCCGCGCGCTTCTTCTCGTCAATCACCGCAAGCACGAGCACCAGGAAGAACATGGTGGCAAGCAGGATTATCAGCATGGGGTTGAACACGTAGAACGGCACCACCTTGCCATCCACCACGAAGCTGTCGGCAAGCGCGCTCATGTTGTAGATGGAGTGTATGGCTATGGCGAGGAACACGCCGGGCACGAACGCAATCCTTGCCACGCTCCTGATGTGCCGCAGGCTCCTCGCATAGCCTATGGGCGTGGAAACCGCCGCAGTGAAGCAGCCGTGCGCAAGCGTGTTGAAGAACGAGCGGTAAAGAATGAGGGTCAGCCAGCTCACAAGGCCGATGTCGAACGGGTTTGTCTTGAACGAGAAATAAAAGCAGTTCTCCACGAACGCAAAGCCCGCCCCGCAGGTGAAGCCCAGGAGCAGGCCGGTGAGCGCATCGTTGTAGTCATGGTGCCCGGAAATGAAAAGTATGCCCATGCCCTTGAACGTCTCCTCGACCACTGGCGACACCAGCATGGTCGCCACGATGACATAAGGCGCAATGTCCATGCCCTTGAGCTCCGATATCACGCCCGAGCTTACCAGGAGCGACAGGAAAGCGGCAAACATGCCCCACACGAACATGCCCACGAAAAAGCGCAGGGGCTTTCCCTCCTCCCGCTTCTCGAAATACCACGCAGCGGCGAAATAGACCGCCGGGATTGCGAACGAGCCTATCGCCGAGAGGAGCATTATCTTCCCGGCATCGTCCACCCCCGACGTGTCAGTGAGCGACTGGAGCATTATCCCGACAAGCACCAATACGCAGGCCAGCTCGAGCACGAGCGTGACGGGGTGCATGATGAGGTCCGCTATCTTCTCCTCGAACGGCCTGTCCGCCACCTTGGGGGCGATAAGCGTCTGCATGGTGTACTCCCCCCTCACGCTTTCCGGGCTCTTGGTGCTGTATGCGTACCTTGCCACCGCGAAAAGCAGCGCTATGAGCAGAAGCGTGATTGCGGGCGCCCACAATATCACCATGCCAGTGAGGCTGTCCCGTATCTCCTTCTCGTATTCCCTCCAGTTCTCGTTTATCTCGAAAAATGTCCCGTAGATGGTGCCGCCTGCCCCCCTGCCCACAATGGCATACCTTGTCCTTGCGGCGGGCTTCTTGTCGTACTGCACGCTTATCTCGAGCCCTATGCTGCTCTTTGTCCTTGGCGCCACCGCCCCCAGCAGGTTGACGATTTTCCACCCGTCGGCCTCCTGCCTGATGAGGTAGACCGACATGGGCTCGTCGTTCTGGTTCCGTATGTCCACGTCCACGATGATTATCTGCGGGCTTTTGAGGAGCGTCTCGTTCTTGATGGCAATGTCGGCATCAAGGCCCACGCTGAAGTCGGCTAGCTGGTTTGCAAGCTCGTCAGCAAAGGCAGCATGCGACAAAAGGAGGAAAAATGCCAGGAGAGCGAGGTGTTTTGACAAGCAAATCCCCTAGAACGGTATGGGCACGTAAAGCCCGATGTTGCGGAGCACCCAGACATATGCCTTGTACCAAATCTCGTTTCTTCTCTTGATGATGTCAAGGAGCTCCTTGAAAGCCTCCTTTTCCGCGGACGCGAGCTTGCTTTCCGTGACCTTGATGTGCTCCTTGCCGTCCACCACGGTCTTCTCCTCCTGCGAGCCTATCTGCTTCTTCGCCTGCGCATACCATGGCGGAAGCGTGGACTTCTTCTTCTTGAGCGCAGCAATGAAGTCCTCTGTTGTGACCGAGCGCTGGTGGCCTGTCTTGAATGCCGTCCTCCACGGGATTGCCGCAGCCTCCTCCACCACCGCCTTGAGGTCCGCCGAAGCATAGCCCACCGTGGCAAGCGCCAGCCTGAAGTAGCAAATCCTGGATGCCGCAGGCACCTTCTTCCCATGCAGCCTCAATATGTCCTTCCTGGAGTTGAAGTCAGGCTCGGGTATGATGACGGCTTTCCCGAAACGGCCCGACCTTCGCAGCGCCGGGTCCACGTCCCAAGGCGCGTTGGTCGCGCCCACCACGAGCACGTTCGCGTTGTTCGACTCCACGCCGTCCATTTCAAACAGCAGCTGGTTCACCGCCATCTTCATGTGCGCGTTGGACTGGCCCATGTCCTCGCGCCTTCCGGCCATTGCCTCCACTTCGTCGAAAAAGACAATGCACGGCGCGTTCTTCCTTGCGGTCTCGAAAATGTTGTGCAGGTTCTTCTCCGTGTTGCCCACGTACATGTCCACTATGTCGGATATCTTCGCATTGATGAAGTTCGACTGGCACTCGCCAGCCGCGGCCTTCATGATGAAAGTCTTTCCGCAGCCTGGCGGGCCATAAAGCATGATGCCGCCTCCCGCAAGCTTGCCGTACTTCTTCGCAAGCTCGGGCTTGAGGAGCGGGTAGACAATGGCCTCGTTTATCTCCTCCTTCATCTTCTTCATCCCAGCCACCTGGTCGAACTTCATGGTGGGCTTGGACAGGAGCTTTGCCGCGTTTATGCCCTGGTTCTGCGCGTTGGGGTCTCCGCTGCCGATGGCCTGCGTGCCTCCGCCCCCTCCAGCGAGCTTGCCCTTTGCAATGTCCCGGTGGTTTATCGCCTCGGTGAACTGCGGGTTGAGCTCTATTGCCTTGTCATAGTCCGCAATGGCCTTGTCAAGCTGGTTGAGGTAGTCGTATGCCAGCCCCCTGATATGGTATGCCTCGGAAAAGCTGGAGTTGAGCTTTATCACTTCAGTGAAATCCTCCACTGCCTTTTCATAGTCCTGCAAACATGCGTAGGCGAGGCCCCTGTTGTAAAAAGCTTTCAGGTATTTGGGGTTGAGGGCAAGCGCGCGCTCATAATCCTCTATTGCCTCGTTGAACTGCTGCTTCCTGTAGTATGCATCCCCGCGATTATTGTAGATGACCGGGTTCTTCGGGTCAAGCTCAGCTGACTTTGCATAGTCGGCAATGCCCTTGTCAAAGTTCTTCAGGTTGTAGTGGCAAAGCCCCCTGTTGAAGTATGCCTCGGAAAAAGTCGGGTTCAGGATAATGGCGGTGTTGTAAGCCTCTATTGCCTTGTCATAGTCGCCCTTCTCGTACAGGGTGTTGCCGCGGTGGTAATACGTCCGCGCGTCGGTAGGGCTTGGTTTGTCTGCCATGGGCTGTCTCCCTTGCTCTCGCTCTTATGCGCAATAGAAAATCCCCTGAACTTTATAAACGTTTAACTTTTTTTGGGAAGCTTGCGCCACCTAAACAGGGTTCACTGCCGTGATTCTCGTTATCCTGCTGCCAGCCACCTCGATGTCCACGCTCACGTTCATGGAAGTGACGTTTTCGCGCGGGGCGCCTGTGCCTTCGACGAGGAACTCCGTCCCGCCTGGTGCGCCTGCATACCTCTTCCCGTTCTTCTCAAGCACGGATGGCAGCCTTATCCTGGCAGTCCAGTCCGCAGTGACCTCGGCGCTCAGGTTGTTTTCCCTAAGCGCTGCAAGAAGTGCCATTGCGCTTTCGTTGCCGCCATCCGCAAACGTGGCAATGGACTGCGGGAACGCCGCCGAGTATCCCTTCTGGAAAAGCGCAAGCCCCAAAGCCTCGCTGTCAGTGTATCCGTTCTGCACGCTTATCACGCCGGGCTGCGTGCCCGTGACGTACGGGTTGCCAGCAACCGCGGAGTCAAGCGCCTCCTTGCTTGCGTTCTCGACATAGACGAACGACCTCTCCTTGTAAGTGGCGTTTGCCGCAAGCGCAAACGGCTTTGCAGCCGCCCTGTCCTTGAATGCCACCCTTACGGTGTAGGTGGCTGTTGGCTGCGAGGAAAGCAATGCCTCTGCCAGCACGCCCTTGACGACAATGGGCGTTATCGACACCGAGCCGATGCCAGTCACCTGCCCGGAATCCACGCGCGCGGCAAACTGCGCCTCGTGGGTGGAGCCCTCCTCGTAAATCGGGCGCATCTGCATGCTTATGCTCGTGCCTTCAGCATCCACGCTATTCCCGGATGCATCCGTCACCTTCACTGTCTGCGAAGTGGTAAGATAGGCGGTGGCAACCGCGGTCGCATTCACTGCCTCGAACTCAAGTGCTGCCGATGGCACGTCCCTTGAGCTTTTCAGGCTCACCACCATGCTGTCCCCGCTCCAGACCGCATACGTTGCCACGCCGCTTGAGACAAGCGCGCCCTTCACTTCCTCGATGCCGCTTGCGTTGCTGCCGGACACGACAAGATACGGCTCATACCTCACAATGGTGATGTTTGCGACCGCGCTCCCGGTGAAGCTCACCGCGGACGAGTTGCCGCCGGTGTTCCCGTTCCCGCCAGTGTTCCCGTTGCCTGCGGACTGGAGCATGCCTATGGCGAACGGCTCGATGATGAAAAGCACCACTATCCCTATTGCGAATATGGCGATATACATTGTCTTCTTGTCCATAATGTCACTCCAGGGGTAATCTGACCAGTAGTTTAAAAAAGCGTTTTGTTTTGATTATTCCTGGCGAACATATGGCAAACGTGAAAAAAGGCGACCTGGTGAAGCTGGAGTACACCGGCAGGCTTGCAAAGACAGGCCAGGTGTTCGACACCACGGACGAATCCATTGCGAAGAAGGCCGGCATCTGGGAATCGTCCGCCATCTACGGGCCCAAGCACGCGCTTTTCGGGAGCGGCGCCATCATCCCAGGCATGGAGGAGGCCGTCCTGCAGTCCCAAATCGGGAAAACCGAGGACTTTGTCATCGAGCCCAAGCAGGCTTTCGGCGAGCGCGACAACGAGCTTGTGCGGATGATACCTGAAAAGGAATTCTTCAAAAACCAGGTGCGCCCCTCTCAGGGCATGGTGGTGACATTGGACGGCGCCATCGCGCGCGTGAAGTCCGTGACGTCCGGCCGCGTGGTCATAGACTACAACCACCCCTTGGCGGGCGAGCAGGTCGTCTACTCGATCCGTGTCCACGAAGTAATCACCGACGACAAGAGGAAAATCGAGGCCATCCTGTCCGCAAACGCGCTCGCAGGCGACATCGCGCAAGGGCAGGGCGGAAAGTTCACAATCACCCTCAAGGGCGTGCCGTCTGAAAAGCTCGAGGCCGCGCGCCGCACCATATCCGCGGTGGTGCCTGGGGCTGAAGTGAAATCAGGCTGATTTTTTTCCAATTTTTCTTGCTTTTATCCTTTCTTGCAGCTGCTTT
>JBAZYD010000018.1:0-26698 GCA_041659465.1 Candidatus Micrarchaeia archaeon
ATGGCGCGAAGGTACAACCCGTCCTCGCGCACCTCCATTATCCCCTCGTCAATGAGGTTGACAATGGCATCAGTTGCGTTCTTGTAGCGCTTGGCATCCTCAACAGTGAATTTGAACATGGATATCCCTCCCGCGGCAATATTGCAGGGCAACCTTAAAAAGTTGTTCGGGCACTCCATTCCCATGGAAAACCCGCTGTACCTTTCAGACTCATACGCGCGCACCTGCAGCGCGCGCGTGCTATCGGTTGCCGAAAGCAAATTCGCCACACTCGACACGCAGCTCTTCTCCCCGCGCGGCGGCGGGCTCGCGTCCGACACGGGCAAGCTCGTGCGCAAGAGCGACAATGCCGAGTTCAAGGTTCTTTATGTGGTGAAGAAAGACGGCGCCATACAGCATGAGCTTGACAAGGAAGGTTTGCAGGCAGGAGACGAAGTAACCTGCGAAATCGACTGGGAAAGGAGGCACCGCCTCATGCGCAGCCATACCGCCGGGCACATCCTTTCAGCAATCATATTCAGGCGCAACGGCATCCTGATAACGGGCAATTCAATAGACATCGACAAATCGCGCTTTGACTTTTCCATGGAAACATTTGACAAGGATGCATTCCAGTCACTCATTGACGAGGCCAACGCAGCAATCGCGCGCAACCTTGACGTGTCAGTTTCCCATCTCGCGCGCGAGCAGGCGCTTTTGCTTCCCGGCATGGTGAAGCTTGCAGGCGCGTTGCCGCCTGAAGTGAAGGAGCTCCGCATAGTGAAGATTGGAGATGTGGATGAACAAGCCGACGGCGGCGTGCACGTGAAGAACACGAGCGAAATCGGGAAAATCATTTTCCTTTCCGCTGAGAACAAGGGAAAGAGCAACAGGCGCGTGTACTTCAGGCTGGAGCCTTGACTTGCGCTAGAACCCTAGGCTGCCTTTTTCAGCCGGGTCGAGGTTTTTCAAGTCAAATCCCATCCTAGCAAAAGTCCTTTGCAGTGTCGTGTCTTCACTTATCGCCTTATGGGTGTATAGGATGCTAACCTCGCCGTCGAAGTTCATCAAGCCTGAAAAAGCGAGCTTGGCAAATGATGCCAATTCAGGGTATTTCGCCAGCGCGCCAAGGACTTCTTTTTCAATGCCATGCCTGGCTTCCCCCTTATGCATTCTGTCAATATCCACTATGAATGAGCGGAGTGAATTGATTGGGCTGCCGTCCAGCAATATCTCGTGCCTGACATGCTCGTGATTTCCAGCGCCTAAACTCCAGCCGCTTGACCCCCGGCTTTCGTCATGCTTGAAATCCCCCAATACCTCCAGCTCATCCATCAGCATTATCGCTTTGGGAATATCCTTCAGCTGAACGAGCCTGGGATGCTTTAGGAGCCAGTTCTTGGCGAATTCAGGATGGTCGCTCTTAAGTTTGCCGACCTCATCGATGCCAAAGCATCCATAAAAGCCATCGGGCGCCATCGAATCAGGTATCAGCCTGTTTTCGATGATTTTTTTCACATAATCCGTGCTGTTCCATCTGTCGTCGGCCAGCAGCTTCAATGATTTTGCCGATGTGATTTTCCGGGACTCAAGAAGCTCGTATTCCCTTCTGTCGCGCAAACCTGGAAGGCAGGCTGCTTCCACGAGAATGTCCTGCGCTTCGTGCAAGGTTATTTTTCCCGAAATCAGGACCGAAGCAATGGCGTCCCTGTCGGTGGGCATTGCGGCGATGATTTTAGAGTGCTCCACCTGCTTGTCGGCGCTTGCTCCCTTGACAAGCATGAATGCGCTGAAATCCTTCCTCTCTTCTGCGCCTCCGATGGCCTTTTTCGCCCAAACAATTGGCTGTCTCGCGATCTTGCCTGTCTTTGAATTGATTACCTTCCCATTCTCGCCCAGTTTGTAAGCCAAATTGACACCCCCAACTGTTTGATAGGCGTATTTGTTATAATAAGTGTTTTTAAGCCTAGCTGGCACCGGAAGAAAAAACAGGCGCGTCTACTTTTCGCTTTTGCCTTGAAGCGCGTTAAGAACAGGCTCAAACATCCGCGCAAGGGCGTGTATGTCCAGCTTTTCATTGCCCAGCATTTTTGCCATCAGCCCCCTGGCGAATTGCTTGTCTTCCGGATGCTGCTCCAAATATTCCTTTATTTTCTCATTTGCCGCTGGCTTCAGCCCGGCACCTACCTGCGAAGCATACCTTTCAACCTGCAAAATGCCCATCATTGTCGGCAAGGGGTACTCATCATGCTTTCCTATTATCGCGTCAAGGAGCATAACCTGCCCCTTTTCCGTATTCGCCCTGCCCAATACCAGCATGTCCTGCATGAGCATGGAATTGGCAGCCCCGGCTATCCCGGCAATGAATTTGTCCTGCTTTTTCCCAGAAAGCACCTTTCCATGCGAAAGGCGGTATTCCATGTACTCCTGGTCAGTCCCGACTTCCAGCCTGAATCTCCGGAACAAACGGTTTTTGTTCAGCGCGTCCACATTGATTTTCGCTTTCCTGAAAAAGCGCTCGGCGCTTACCCGCCACCTTGACTTGGCATGGACAACGTCAACAGGCCCGCCCTCAACCAGGACCATGCCTGCGCCAAGCTTTGTAAATCTTGAAATTATTCTCTCAGCCATATTCCTGCCTGCCTGCGTTTGCCCGTGCCCTAACCAAGTGTTGGCCTGCCTTCCGCCACGTTCTTTACCCTTCTCAAGCCTTCCTCTATGTCTTCCTTGCCGACAGAGTAGCTGAATCTCATATACTGCCGCTCGTCGCCTTCTTCCTGCTTGCCGAACAGGTAGTGGGGAAGCGCCGCAACCCCGTTCATGAGCAGCAGGGTTGCCAACCCATCCGAGTCTTTCAGGCCTAGATTTTTGACCGCCCCGCCCACATCAACATAAAAATAAAACGCGCCGTCAGGCAAGTAATTGCATTTGAACCCATTGATGCCGTTAAGCATCTGGAAAGCGAGGTCGCGCCTCTCCTTGAGGTCCCGCACCATCATCTTGGTGAAGTCCATATTCCCGCCGAAGCCTTCAATCAGGCCGTACTGGGAAAGCGCCATTATGCAGGAGTCGTGGCTTTGCATATATGTCTTATCAGCCGCAATAAATCCGGGGTCCCAGCTCACCATGAACCCAAACCTGTATCCCGGCCCGGGTATTGACTTGGAACCGCTTTCGATCAACGTGGTGTAATACAGCGCCTCTTCAAACTCCGCTATGCTCAAGAACTTCTTTCCATAGTTTATCAGCGAGTAGACTTCGTCTGAGAGTATCCTGACGCCATACTTCACCGCGAGCCTGGCTATTGCCTTGAGCATGCCATACTCATACATCATCCCAGTGGGGTTGCTGGGGCCGTTAAGTATGATTGCCTTGACCCTTCCTATCCCATTTACAGCCCTTTCTATCGATTCCACTATCTTCCGTTCAATTTCGCCCACGTCCGGCTGGAAATTGTTTTCAGGCTTAAGGTAGTATTCAATCGGAACCCTGCCGTGCGGGGATATTGTGCCATAGTAGCCGGGAAAACCCGGCACAGGATAGAGCACCCCGTCACCCGGGTCGGTTGCCAGCAGGATGAAAATCGGGATTCCAGGCTTGCCCCCGCTCGTAATGATTATGTTTTCCGCAGTGGTGGGTATGCCCCTTGTCCTTTCTATGAATTTTGCAGCAGTTTCCTTCGCCCTGATTATCCCGGACGGGTCGTTGTAGCCGCTTTTGCCTCCGTCCAGCGCCAGCTTCATCGCGTTCCTGACATTTTCAGGCGTGTCGTAGTTGAGCTGCCCTATGCCAAGATTTTTTATGTCGTAGCCATTTTCTATAAGGGTCCCTACCTTGCGGTTGAAGTAGAGTATGCCGTCTGTCGGCAGCAGCGACGCGAAGCGGGAAAGCGGGACCGGGCATTTGCTTTGGGGAACCTGGATTAGCCTGGAATTCACAATCTCCATGCCGCGTGCATCATCCTTTGGCAGCCTGGCCTGCTGTTTCAACAAAATCTCACACCCGTGTTACTTCCTGCACGGATGTGTTTAAAAAACAAGCCGGAGCGCCCAATCCAATCCCGCGCCCGGCTTTCCCTACCCACATCCTTTCCAGCGCGCTTTATATTACTTTTAAAAAAACCCCAATCGTTGGTGATTCTAATGATAGATGAACGGGCAATCGCCCAGCCCAAGGTGACGGTCTATTCCACGCCCACCTGCCCCTACTGCGTGATGGCAAAGCGCTATCTCTCGGAGCGCGGCGTGAAGTACGAGGACGTGAACGTCGCCGCGGACCAAAGCCGCGCGCTTGAGATGCTCACGAAAACAGGCCAGATGGGCGTGCCGGTGCTGGACATCGGCGGCGAGGTAATCGTGGGCTTTGACAGGAATGCCATCGAGTATGTGCTTATGCACAAGAAGTGATTGGGCGCGCCGCTGCTCCTTTGCAGCTTATTTTCCATATTGACTAGGCATGATTCCATGACGACACTGCATATATCCGCAAGAAGCTTCGCAGCTTCGAGAAACCCGCACGCAGACGCCCTGCGGGAAGCGAACAGGAGGATGGAATTCATGCTGCCTTTGGGGCTCTCGCCGCTTTTCCTCTATTCCGGCACGATAAACGAGCTTCTGCGCACGAAAAGCGCAAGGCACAGCCCGATAATCGTGGACCGGTTCATTGTCAAGCCAAAATCAGGCGAGACTTTGGACAGGGAAATGAGGTTCAAGTCAAAAAACGGCTATGAGAACCGCTTCATAGTGCCGCACGAGTTCGTGGGCAAGCCACTCCTGCTCGAGATACGGCAGGGGTTCGACGATGCAATCCCAACAATTGTTCCTGAGGAATCCCAGACGTTTGGCAGCGATGTCACGTATTTCCGCGTGGAGGACAAATTCATCCAGCCCATGCGGGCATTGCTAAGCAACGGGAAGATGGATGCGGCTTCCGGGCTTTTCCTGCCCGATTCCAGGAAGATATCTCCGGTCATGCCGCCCGAGGAAGAGGGCGGCTGGGGCAGGATAGGCCATCTCAACGGCACCAGGCAAGCCTATGTCGGGTTTGCAATGAAGCGCAACAGCCCCATTGTTTTCGGCTACCATATGGATGTCTGCAGGTATGACGCATTGGATTTGCACGCAAACGGGCGTTCCCCCGTCAGCATCACGTTTGGCCTGGACTCGGCGCCTCAGGTGTGGGACATGGCGTCCCGTCTCAAAGCCCGCCTGCAGGACGCGGTGGAAATCTCATCTGTGCGCATGGGCGTTTCAATCAAGACAACTTACGGCAGGGTGCCGCAGGACACGGCTCTTCTTGTCCTTTTCGGCGAGCTTGCAAAAACAATTCCCAATCTCACGCTCCAGGGGCTCTCAGGCTTCCTTGCGGGCAGCGCGCAAGACGGGGGCGAAACCGGGCTTTCCATTCCGCTTGTCAACAGGACGCTGAAAAGAATCTATAATCTGAAGTGGCTTTGGAAGGACATCGAGGTTGCGCCGATTCCCAATGAGTGATTGCGCGCGCCTCTAATCGTTGCTGTCGAAAATCACAGGGCTTGCGCGCCAGGGGTATTTCGCGGACACGAACTTCCTGTGCTCGAACGAAAAGCCCCGCGCCTTTTTCTGAATCTGCTTCGTGAACACAAGCTCGTAATGCCCGCCTGCCTCGGAATGGTAGGTGAAGACTATCTCAAGCGTGCGCGCGCTGCCCTTGCCCAGGCAGTCCTTCACGAATGATGTGATGTCCCTTTTCCTCTCCGAGTTCGGGTTCGCCTCGAAAACATCCAAATGCCTCTCGTCCAGCGCGAGCTTCTTGCCACCGGCGCGCAGCACAGCCTTGAAGTCGTATATCGGGTGCTTGATGGTCTTGTATTTCAGCACGGCGAGATTGCCGTCCCCCTCCAGCTCCCAGACAAGTATGGGGCGCACCGCGAGCTCGAGCCGCGCGATGTCCTCCTCCTTTTTAGATGCGACATTGAAGTAGGCGAAGTAAAGCAGCGCCAGCGTGGCAATCGCCACAAGCGACTCCACATACACGCGCGCATACTCGGGGGCGATTATGCCCTCCTGGAAAACAATTAGGATGTACCCAAGCAGGGTCAAAAGCGCGAGAACCACGAAGTAGATGTACTTTTCCCGTATCCGGTCAATCAATGCCATGCGCATATATCGCACTGCACTTTAAAAAGGATGTTTGTGAATTCCCTTTGGGATTGCCATGAAGATGGATATCAGGAGCAGGAAGCGCGACCATGTGGAGTCCGCGCGGAAAAAAGACGTAGAGTATTCGCTCTCAGCAGGCTTTGAAGACGTGCGTTTCGTGCACCAGAGCCTGCCGGAGATGGCGCTTGACGACGTGGACACAGAGTGCCGCATGTTCGGCAAGATGCTCTCCGCCCCTCTTCTCATACTTGGCATGACAGGCGGCTACCCAGAAGCTGCGAAAATAAACGCAAAGCTCGCAGCGGCAGCGGAGAAGGAAGGGCTTGCATTCGGATTGGGCTCGCAACGCGCCATGATTGAGAAGCCCGCGCTCGCCCAGACCTACAAGGTGCGGAAAGTTGCACCCACAATTCCCCTCATCGGCAACATCGGCGGCTGCCAGCTGGCAAAATACGGCGTGGACAAGGTGCGCGATGCCTGTGACGTGGTGGAAGCCGACGCGCTTGCCATCCACCTCAACCCATTGCAGGAGGTCTGCCAGCCTGAAGGCGACCATGACTTCTCAGGCATTTTGGGGCAAATCTCAATATTCTGCCGCGACCTGGGCCTGCCTGTCATCGTGAAGGAAACCGGCGCAGGCATGAGCATGAATGCTGCGGTTGCGCTCCGCCGCGCAGGCGTTTCCATGGCGGACATATCAGGCGCAGGCGGCACTTCCTGGAGCAAAGTGGAGTACATGCGAAGCGGCGAGTCACCTGTGTTCGAGAACTGGGGCAACCCGACCTGCGTGTCCATCGCTGCATGCTCTGAAATGATTGAAACAATAGGCAGCGGCGGCATACGGAACGGGCTGGACGCTGCAAAATCCCTTGCGCTTGGCGCCTCCTTCGCAGGCGCGGCTCTTCCATTCCTGCGCGCGCCCTCCCCTGAAAAGGAGGCGGCTGGGTGGAAGCGCGACCTTCGGATTGCAATGCTCCTCTCGGGCAGCAAGAACCTCTGGGCGCTGCGCCGCGCGCGCATCGTCATCTCCGGCAAGAGCGCGGAGGAGATGAAGCGCATAGGCGTGGACGTCAGCAAGTACTCAAGGCGATAGGGCTTCCCTGCCCGGCACCAATTTAATCTTTCTTTTTCCTATCATGCCCATGGCACAGGCAATGAAAGCACAAGCGCGCGGCATGGCTCCCCAGGATGAGCAAACGCAAGCGGCCATACGGATGGATGCAAATGCCAACGGCACAATCTCGCTCACATTCAAGGGAAAGCCCGCGCTTTTAGGGGACGGCACGCCATACCTCGAGCTTATTATCCGCGGAATCTGCGAGAAGGCAAATGACGGCACAATCAAACGGATTGGCGGCATCAACATTATGGACCCGGCGAATGCAACCGCACTCAAGAACGGGGCATTGCGCCTGGATTTTAAGGATGGGCGCCAGCTCCTGCTCAAGCCCGCGGGCGAGGATGGCGGAGTTGCAATTGTCAAGCCGTTCGGAATCCTCCTGGGCATTGTCAACGATATGGCCGCGGGGCAGCTGCTCATCGGGAACATGTGCCTTGACGTCGTTTACATGGGGCAGGACAATGGCAAGGGAATCCTCCTGGATATCGCAAGCGGAAAGACAAAAATCAGGGATTTCCATTTCAAGACAAAAGACGGCAAGTCCACGGCAATCCTGACCACGGCGATGGGCGACCAGATAAACCTCCACATCTGCCCGGCAAACAAGTATGGCCGGTCTGTGATAGAGCGCGTCGTGGAAATCCCGTCGGTTTTCTAGGCGAGCCTCCCATTCGCGCATTCTTAATAATCTTCTTCCCGAAAGATGCGCATGGCAGGGAAACTTTCGCTCGAGGAGATCATCCGCAAGTACTCGCTGAAAAACGCGCACGACTACAAGCTGGCAATCCCCGGCAAGGTAGTGGGCAAGGTGATAGGCGAGTTCCCAGACGCGAAAAACGACATGAAGGCGACCATGAAGCTCCTTAACGAAGAGGCAAAGCGCGTCAACTCCCTCACGCACGAGCAGGTCGTGCAGGAAATGAAGAATTTTGAGTACGAGGAAAGGAAGGCGGATGAGAAAAAGACGCTGGAGCTTCCAGGCGCAATCAGCGGGCACGTGCTCACGCGCTTTCCCCCCGAGCCCTCTGGCTACCCGCACATAGGGCATGCAAAGGCCGCGTGGCTGGATTGCCAGGGCGCGCTCAACTCAGGCGGGAAAATGCTGCTCCGCTTCGACGACACCAACCCCGAGAAAGAGAAGCAGGAGTACGTGGATGCGATAAAGGAAGGGCTCACCTGGCTCGGCGTTGAGTGGAGCGGGGAAACCTACACATCCGACAGGATGGAGGACTTCTACACAAGCTGCGACGAGATGTTCGTGAGGTACAAATCTTACGTTTGCACATGCACTGCGGAGCAGGTGAAAAAGGGGCGCGAGGAAAAGAGGCTCTGCGACTGCGCCGCGCGCGAGCCGCAGGAAAACATGGCGCTTTTCAGGAAAATGCGCAACGGCAAGATAGATGCAGGCGGGGCAGTGGTGCGCTACCGCGGCGACATGCATTCCGAGAACACGGTGATGCGCGACCCCACTCTTTTCAGGATAATAACCGCGCCGCACTACAGGCAGGGCGAAAAATACAAGTGCTGGCCCTCATATGATTTCGTGGCGCCCATCATGGACTCCACCGAGGGGATAACGCATGCCATGAGGACAAAGGAATATGAATTGAGGAACGAGCTTTACTTTTCCATCCTCAAGATACTGGACCTCCGCCCGCCCTCTCTCATAGAGTTCTCGCGCCTCTCAATAAAGGGCGCGCCGATTTCCAAGAGGCTCATCACGCCTCTCATCGAGCAAAAAAAAGTTGAGGGCTGGGACGACCCGAGGCTTCCCACCCTCAAGGCGCTTGCGCGCCGGGGCATACTGCCCGAGGCAGTGAAAACCTTCGTGCTCTCGTTTGGCTTGACCAAGGTGGAATCCGAGCCGAACTGGGATGCGTTGCTTGCAGAGAACAGGAAGCTGCTTGACGAGAGGAGCATGCGCCGCTACTTTGTGCGCTCTCCTGCCAAGCTTCAGGTGGAAGGCGCGCCTGCAAAGGAAGTGGAAGTGCCCAACCACCCCAAAAACGCGGGCATGGGCAAGAGGAAGATTGGCGCAGCAAGCGAATTCTACATCGCAGGCACTGACGCTGAAGCGCTAACGGTCGGCGAGACATTCCGCCTCAAGGAGCTTTACAACCTCGTGGTCACTGAAAAAACGCCCGAGTGCATAAAGGCAAAATACGACGCTGACGAGGGCCTGGCTGCGAAAAAGATACAATGGGTGCCGCTTGAATCCGCTGTAAGCTGCAAAGTGAAGGTCGCAGGCGACCTTCTTGACGAGGCAGGCAACTTCCGCGAAAATTCCATGTCCGAGGACGCAGGCTTCTGCGAATCATCGTGCCGCGAGCTCGCGCCAGGCGACATAGTGCAGTTCGAGCGCTACGGCTACGCGCGCATGGACAAAAAGGAAGAAAACGGATTGGTGTTCATCTTTTCGTGCTGATGCTGGCGGAAAACAGAGCCGGCCATCCGTAATCTTCTCCTGCCGGGCTACGCCCCTTTGGGTAACAAGCCCAATAAAAGCAGCCTGCGCATTTCCATTCACCAATGGTTAGAGGTGGATGACATGGCAATGCCAGCATTAGGCAGCAAGGCTCCTGGTTTTTCCCTGCCCGACGCAAGCGGGCAAATCGTGAAGCTGCCTGACTTCGCAGGCAGGCGCCTCGTGCTTTACTTTTACCCAAAGGACGACACGCCGGGCTGCACGCTTGAGGCATGCGGCTTTAGGGACAAGCGCGCGGATTATGAAAAGCTTGGCGTGTCAGTGGTCGGCATTTCGCCCGACGGCGCGCAATCGCACGCGAAGTTTGCGGCAAAATACAAATTGCCGTTCACCTTGCTTACGGATGAGGGCGCAGCTGTCGCGCAAAAGTACGGCGCCTGGGGCAAGAAGAAATTCCTGGGCAAGGAATACGACGGCATCTCGCGCACCACGTTCATCATAGGCAAGGATGGCTTGGTGGAAAAAATATTCGAAAATGTCAAGCCCCTCGGGCATGAAAAGGAAGTGCTTGCGTGGCTGGGCGCAAACAAAGCCTAACTTTACCTCTGCTCCGCAGTTGCCGGGAAGCGCGCACTACAGGCGCGTTCTACCTCTGCTCGGCCATTATCACGACATCCGCCGTGTTCCTAAGCGCGACTGAGAAGCCTGGCTCGCTGCCTATCACTATGGTCTCTTTCCCAAGCTCCTTTGCCTTCACAAGGACCGGGCGGAAGTCGATGTCGCGCGTCATCAGCGCAATGGTCTGCACGTGCGGGTTGTAGACCTGCACCATGGCCTCGACCGCCATGGTGACATCCACGTCCCCCGTGGTGATGATGGGCTCAAACCCCTGATTCGTCATCGCCTCTATGAGCTTGTCAGATGCGTACTGGTCCAGGAAAATCTTGGACACTTTTATGTTGCCGTGCTTCTCGATTTGCTTCCTTACGGAAACCAGGTCGAGCCTCACGTCCTTCCTGATGACATTGGGGCCGTCTATCAAAAGCGCGATATTCTTGTCTTTTTTCCTGTTCTTGAGAAGTTCCTTGACTTTGTCAAATACTGCCATGCCGCCACCTTCCTTTGCCTACTTAACCCCGAAAAATGCAATCGTGTTTTGCAGAAGCTGCTTTTTCACAGCCTCAACGTCCTGTTCCCTTATCTCCGCAATTGTTTTTATAGCCTCCAGGGTGTCAGACGGGGACTTGCCAATGTATGGCGCATCCGACTCGGCAAGGAGCTTCTGAAGCGGCAGGTCGCGTATGAACTTCTTCCTCTCCTTGCTCCTCATCGGCGGGATTGAAACCATCGCCCTCCCCCCTGCCACCGCTGCGATGGCCTGCTCGCTGCTTCCTGAAAAGCAGTGCAGCATGTACCTCAGGTTGAAGTTGGAGAGTATCTCAAGCACATGCGCCTCGGCATCGCGCGAGTGCACCACCACGGGAAGCCCCAGCCTTTCCGCGAGCACAAGCTGCGAGATGAAGCACTCGTGCTGGAGGAAGCGCTCCTCCTGCGTTTTCGCCCAGTGGTAGTCCAGCCCTATTTCGCCGATTGCAACGAGCTTTGGAAGGTCGGCAATCTCCTCTTCCCACTCAATGAGCTTTATCTTTATGTCAGGGTATTTCATCGCCTCCTGCGGGGCAATGCCCGCGCATAGGTAGGCATTTGCGTTCTCCGAGGCTATGTGCGCGTTCCTCTCGTTGGACTTCTGCGAATAGCCGCAGGTGATGTGGAGGATGGAGGGCGAGAAGCCCCCTGCGACAGACTCCAAATGGCAATGGGCATCTGCAAAGTCGTATTCAACCATGGCATCATATCCGATTCCGGCGGCGGGCGGCTCCGATGGCAAATTCTTGCGGATAATCAGGCATAAACATCTCCCCAGCACGCCCGTTTCCCGGCTATTCCACGTCGTGCATCTTCTCGCGCAGCTTGCGCCTCATCATGTGGTCATGCGCCATCATGCCCTTCTTCACCTCGAGCATCGCGGCGATGAGCATGAGCAGGAAGATGAAGGAGAAGAACGCCTGCACTGGCTCGAATATGTCCTTCGGCATGAGGCCGAAGACCTGTATCATCTCCACTGCAAGGAAAAGCACGATTGCAACGAGCATGATGTTCACCGACCTTGAAAAGCTCGCGTTTTTCTCGGTGCGATACATCGGGGCAAGGATGGAAAGCAGGTATCCTGCAAGCACCAGGTTCGCAAGCCTTACCAGGAGGGTGAGCGATGGGACAAGTCCGTCCATGCGCATTTTTCGCTCCTATAACTTATATTATTATCGCTGATACTAATATTATATGCGCATCTTCGCAGCCATTCCTGTTCCAGGCACCATGCATCCCGCCCTCTCGCGCGCAGCGGAGCATTTGCGCGACTGCATGGGCGTGCGATTGCTGCCCCCCTCGGATTGGCATCTCACGCTTCGCTTCATAGGCGATGCGGATGAAGAGAAGGCAAAGCAGATAGGCGACGCATTGGCGGCAGTGAAATTTTCCCCATTCACCGTCCATCTTTCCCGGGCTGGGGCCTACCCGAGCACGCACTTCCCGCGCGCCATCTACATCGGCGGGGAGTCGGAAGGCGCGGTGAAGCTTGCAGCGGATGTCGAAGCCGCGCTCGCGCCATTCGGGCTGCAGAGGGAAAAATTCTCCGTGCACGTGACCGTCGCGCGCTCAAAAGGCGCTGGCGACATCGACGCCTTCCTGAAGAACGCGGGCGAGGTGTGCACGTTTGAAGTGAACTCCTTCGTGCTCATGAGAAGCAGATTGCTGCCGCAGGGTGCAAGCTATGAGGTGCTGAAGGAATTTCCCGCACAGGCGCCCTGACCCAATGCGCGCAAGCCATTGCCGCGCTGAAGGGATGCCCTGCTAAGGCAGGCGCCGCTTAAACCGTCTGCCTGCCGACAATTTTCTCGAATTTTTCCTCAGGGTAATCGAACAGCATGGCGTTCTCGGAATCGAACGAGACGAAAACATCGTCGTCCTTTTTGAAGCTCTTGCCAAAGCCCAGCCTCTTTGAGACTATGGGCTGCCCTCCGGCCACAAGCTCGTACCTTATCTTTTCACCAAGGAAGCGGCGCACCTCGATTTTTGCCTTGACAAAATTCCTGTGCTCCGGCTTTTTTTTGGCAATGGACATTTTCTCGGGGCGTATCATCACCACAACTCTCGCCGATTTTTTCGAGAGGCGCGAGCGGTCGGAGGACGACAGGTCAAACTCCTTGCCCAGGAAGCGCACGGCGAACCGTTTCCCCTCCCTCACCACCTCGCCCTCGAAGAAATTCGCCTCTCCCACGAAGTCCGCGACAAAGAGGCAGTTCGGCTCGAAATACACCTTTTCCGGCGTGTCAGCCTGCATTATCCTTCCGCTGCTCATCACGACTATGGTGTCCGCGGTGCTCATCGCCTCCTCCTGGTTGTGCGTGACGTGTATTGCCGTGAGCCCGAGCTTTTTTGCAAGCGCGCGCAGGTCATGGCGCAGCTCCTCGCCTATTTTTGCGTCGAGTGCCGAGAGCGGCTCGTCCAGAAGCAAAAGAGAGGACTGCGAGGCAAGCGCGCGGGCAAGCGCCACGCGCTGCTGCATGCCCCCTGAAAGCTCTGACGGCCTTGCGCCCGCCCTGTCCAGCGGGAACTTGGCAAGCTTGAGCATCTGGTGCACCAGCGACTGTATTTTTGCAGGAGCAAGCTCGCGCATTTTCGGCCCGTATGCCGCATTGCCCTCCGCGGTGAGATGGGGGAACAGCGCATAGTTCTGGAACATCATGCCTATGTTCCTCTCCTCTATGGGAAGGGAAGTCACATTCTTCCCGCCGATGAACACGCTTCCCGAGTCAGGAGGGTAGATGCCGGCAATCGACTTGAGGAGCGAGGTCTTGCCGCAGCCGGATGGGCCGAGAAGCACGACATACTCCCTGTCCTTCACGGTGAGGCTGACCTCGTGCAGCGCCACCACGCCCCCCTTGAATTTTTTCGTGATATCCTTGAGTTTCACTTCAGGCATGCCTAACACCCCTGCGCATTATTACCAGTAGAACGAACGAGATTGCGAAAAGTATGAGGCATGCGATTGCCGCCTCGGGCAGCTGCTCGGATTTCACAAGGTCCACTATGAGCACCGGCACGGTCGAGATGTTCTTCGAGACCGCAAGCGTGGCGCCCGTTTCGCTGATGCTTCTCATGAACGCCATCACCATGCCTGCAAGCACTGACGGGATTATGAGCGGCATCGTGATGGTGCGGAGAATCTTGTAAGGCGACGCGCCCAGCGTGGCTGCCGCCTCCTCCATGTTCCTGTCAAGCTGCGAAACCGCCGCCGCGATGGGCGTCACGATGTACGGGAACGTGAATGAGAGGTGGGCAAGCGCGATTATCGCGATTTCCGGAAGCTTCACCCCTGCCCAGTAAAGCCCGAGCGAGAGCCCGAGCGCGGAGGTCGGCACCACGAGCACGATGTCGTTTGCGGTTTCGAAGAGTTTTCCCAGCCCCCACTTGTTCCTGCCGATGAGCATTGCGATTGAAAAGCCAAAGAAAAGGTTTATTGCGGTCACAACCGCCGCCACCAGGAAGGAAACAGCAAGGCTGTCGTATATCTTCTCAAGCTCCGCCTGGGGCGGCAGGCCGTTCATGCCGATGAGGAACACGAAGAAGAAAAATGCCGGCACGAGTATGATGAGAAAGAAAAAGCCGAGCGTGGCAGCATCCTTGAGGAAGCTTAAGCGGGCAAGGCGCAATTCGAAGCGAGGCGATATCCCCTCCACGGTGAAGGGCATCTTCCTTGCAAGGTATTTTGCCGCGAAAAGGAATGCCACTGCCGCGACTATGAGGATAATCGAGGTGGAAATCGCGCCCTGCATGTCGCCTGCGTCCTTGTAGGCAAGCACCGCCACCGGCGCGGTGAATGCGAGGCCAGCCACCATCATGGTTGCGCCTGTCTCGGACAGGCTGCGGGTGAAGGCGAGCATTGCGCCGATTATCACAGCGGACTTCACAAGCGGGAACGAGACCGTGCGAAAGCAGGTGAGGAAGTTTGCGCCAAGCGAGTGCGCGGCTGTCTCATATACCTTGTCCAGCTCGTCAAATGCCGCGGACACCGTGCGCACAACGTAGGGGAACACGAACGTGGTGTGGAGCGCCACTATGAGCCAGAACCCCTTTTCCAATATGCCAAGCCCGTACTGCGAGCCCCAGAAAAGGTAGATGGAAAAGCCGAGCGCCGATGTGGGCATGATAAGGGGCATGTCCACGAGCGCGTCCAGGAGCTGCTTTTGAATCCCGCTGCTCCTTGAAATCATCCATGCGAGCGGGATGCCGAACAGGAGCGAGATTGCGGTCGATATGAGCGCGATTTCAAACGAGGTGGCAAGCGCCGAGAGCACCTGCGGCTCGAATCTTATGCCCCCGCTCTCCACAAGCACGAATATTGCTGGAAAAAGCACGAAGATGAAGAAGAACAGCGCGGACAAAATGTAAATCGAATTCCCTACGAGATGGTTTTTTGAGAAGTCATCCATTTTCTTCCCAATAAGCCTAAGCACAAAAGCCCCCCATGCGCGTTATCAAGTAATAATTTAAGAATATGGTAGGCAAATGATGGATGGGATGGCAATGGTTGAAATAGTTCCTGCAATACTTGTGAAAGACAAAGAGGATTTTGCCGCAAAGATTGCAGCAGTGGCGCCGCATGTTTCGCGCGTGCAGATAGACATCATGGACGGCCGGTTCGTGCCCAACACCACGCTTGCCGTGGAGGAATTCCCTCCAATCCCCGCGCGCCTTCTTGTGGAATACCACCTCATGGTGGAAAATCCCCTTGACTACGTGAAAAAGATTGGGAAGAAAGGGGCAATATATGAACTGCATATCGAAAGCCTGAAGGAAATTGGCGTGGAAAAGGCAATCTCGGAAGTGAAGAAAATGGGCGGCAGGGTGGCGCTTGCCATCTCTCCCGACACGCCTGTTTCCACTGTCGCGCCCTATCTTTCGCTGGTCGAGCACGTGCTCGTGATGACTGTCCACCCCGGCTTTTCAGGGCAGAAGTACCTTCCCGCGATGGAAGATAAAATGCGCGCCCTTGCGAAGATGGGTGCAGTTGTCGAGGTGGACGGCGGCGTGGGGCTGGGAAGCGCGCGCACCGCCGCGGCTGCGGGCGCAACGCTCCTTGGCGTGGCATCCGCGATATTTGCACAGCCTGACGTGGCGGCAGCGATAAAAAAAATCAAGAAGGACGCAGAAGGCTGACGGCAGGCCTTTCTGCCCGGCTGCCGCATGCAAGGCGCGCCTGCTTGCAAATGCCTGCGCGCAAGATGCAGATTTTCCCTGTCTCAGTCTTCCGGAGTCATCAGGTCAACCATGAGCATCATGGCGTACTGCTCCCTCTTTTTTTCATCGATCTTGTCCTGCCCGGTCCGAATGTATGTATCCATCTCCTGCACTTTTCCAAAGGCATAGCTTATCGCAGCCATTATTTCGGAAATCTGGAAGCTCTTGGTTTCATGGCTTGATTTGTAATCTTTGGTTGTGGTGACAGTTATGCTGCGGGGGTCGCCTCTAATGCAAATTTCAACATCAGGGTAGCCATGGGTTCCCGTGCCCCTGCTTCCCACTTGCACGGTGTGGTAGCGGGGAATGCCCTTCATATTGGCATTTTTCCATAGAAGGCACATGACATCGTCCACAAGGTTCGTCCAGTACTTGTCGCGAATATTGGTTTCGATTGCGGCAAGGAGAATGGGAAGCTCATCCATCCTGTATGGCTTGATACGGTGGACAAAGCAATGCGACCCTATGCGGTCCCCTTTGTCGCTGCCGACCGTTTCGTTGAATACGTATATTGAAATATTGTCGGTGACAGATGAATTTTGCTTGGGCGGCGCGATTGTTTTTCTGTACCCGGTGTCAGATTTTACCATGGCCCCTATCATGAGAGGGTATTTCGCCAGGTTCGCAGCCACTCTCTCCGCAATCAGGTCGCAAATTTTCATCTTTTCCTTGTGGCTCAGCCCCGCTGCCCTTCCGCTGGCGAGAAGGCCTTCAAAGCCAGCTGGCAGCTTCTGAATATTGGCATCTGTGCCAAGCTGCGCGATTGCCTTTTTTGTGCAAACAATCATAACCACACCCTTATCTTTTTGGCAACCATCATTTTATAAAGCATAATTGTCTTGCAGGTGCCTGCTTGCAAATGCCTGCGCGCAAGCCAGCCTCATCTTTTTAATTACTGCCTCCGTTTAATGCGCATGGCGCGCGCGCAGGCAAGCACGGAGTTCATCGTGATACTGGGGGTATCCCTGGTCATACTGCTTGTGTTCTTCACGCTCGCGCTCGACTTCCTTTTCTCGGTGCGCAGCCAGCGCGACTACAACGACGCGCTTTCCGCCGTGGAGACGCTTGCCGCCGAGGCAGACGCCGTGCACTCCCAGGGCGCGGGCGCGGAAAAGATGGTGCAGATAACCCTGCCACCCTCCACGGTGTTCTCCCCCAATGTAACATACATAGGCAGGCCCCTGAATTCCGTTGCCGGGAAGTCCAACACGATTTCGATAAGCCTTGGCGGCGCAGTGCTTACCGCGACTACCACTGCCAACATCGTCGGGACGTTCCCCACGTATGCCGGCACCCACCAGATGCGCGTCACATCGTACGGGAATTTCGTGGGCATAGGCACCCACCTGATAAGCGCAAGCCCTGACGCAGTCTTTGCAAGCACTGCGAGAAGCGCGACAAAGTCGGTTTCCCTCTCGTTCCTCGCCGAGCTTACCGAATCCACCAACGACTCGGTGCGGGTGTCCCTGTCCTCCCCCTGGAACTACACGAACGCGAACCTGAGCATCTCGCCATCCTCGTTCTCCACGTTCGGGATAGCCAGCGTCCCGGTCTCGCTGACGTTCTCGACGAACGGCAATGCGGTAGGTATTTATACTTCATCATTGAATGTGACTGCGGTGAGGCAGGCATCCGACGGCTCGATGAGCGCGCGCGAGACATTCTCCGTGCCGCTCACGCTGGAAGTTTCATCGGGGTAGGGCATGGGGTCTGGAAGGCACCTGGGGCAGATTTCAGCAGAGCTTATGATTACTGTGAGCGCCATGATAGCCCTTCTCCTTGCAATGTACATAGTCAACGATTCCCTCCGCGCCACATGGGACGGGCAGAAGGAAAGGCTGGAGGCGTCGACCGCCGCGAACCAGGTCGCGCTTGCGATAAACCGCGCGGTTGCCGGCGGGGACGGCACCGTGGTGACATTCAACAACATGGCGAGCGCAAGCATAGCCAACATCACAATCATCAACCAGCGCGCCGTGCTTGCCGAGACCTACCGCGGCATGGGGTCGAGCACGCCCATAATCACGAACAACACCAACATTTCGGGGCTTGTGCCCATGAACCGGGAAATCGCGGTGCGGAACATCGGCGGCGTCATAACAATCTCAGAGAGCTAAGCGTGGGACGGGTATCTCCATGGCGGAAAAAAGCAACGGGATGAAGGGGCAGCTGTTCTCCACCGAGATGATGGTGTCGTTTTCCGTCTTCCTCGGGGCGATAATCATCTTCCTTTTCGTGTGGAATACCATGTACAACAATTACGTCGAGGAGCAGTCCAACAACAAGATGCAGGTCGTGCTGATAGGCATATCCGACGCCGCAGTGATGTCCCCTGGCGACCCGTCCAACTGGGAATTGGCATCAGGCATGAACGCCAACTCGTACGGGTTCGCGTCCTCCAGGAACACCCTCTCGCAATCAAAGCTTTATGCCATGCAGTCGTATTTTGCCGCCGACTATGGCGGCATGAAGGACAAGGCGGGCGCAGGCGGCTATGACATGTTCGTCGATGTGAAGGACATGGACGGGAGCACCTACTACAGCTTCGGCAGCCTGGCTGACACCACGAACCAGTCCATCTCGGCAGTCACCGCCGAAAGGCTTGCGCTGATGGGCGACGAGATTGTCAAGCTGCGGGTCCAGCTATGGAGGGTCAGGGGGAGAAGCATATGATTCCAAGGCATCGCGGCTCCAGGCGCGGCATTGTGCTCACGCTCGACATCTCGATAGCCATGATGGTGCTGCTTGCGGTGGTCGCCCTGGCATACGCCACCTACGGCAACCCGGCGCGGGAGGGGTTTGACGACCAGCTCATGAGGAGCTACCTGCAGGACGCCGCGACCGTGATGACGAACAAGGGCTACCTCTCCGCGCCCACGGAATCCCAGAACGGCACCAACACGACCGGCATACGCGAGGTTCTGCGCGCAACCCCGTCCACGGTCTGCATGCAGGTGTCGGGCTACGGCACCTCGGTCGGCCGCGACCTGGGCGGCTACTGGAAATTCGACGAGGACTCGGGCACGGCGGTGGCGGACTCGTCGGGCAACGGGCACACTGGCGTGATATACAACGGCGGCACCTACTCGCTTTCAAGCACCGGGAAATCCGGGCACGCGCTTGAAGCCGACGGGGACGACGATTACGTGGACACGGGCGCCTACTTCCCGGCGATGGGCCCGCAGTTCTCTATTTTGTTCTGGGTTGACCCAGACGCTTCGCAGGCGAATGGCGCAGGCCTGTTCGGCAACTACGAATCATACGCGGGCATGGCGTTTTCGCAGGGCGGCGCATCCGCAAACCTCTTCGGCTTCACCTACGGGAACGGGACTGCGGCTATCAGCTCCGACGCTGTGCAGCTCACTGCCGGGCGGTGGCAGCACGTCGCAATCGTCAAGGACGAGAACTACTGCTACACCTACATCAACGGGGCGCAGGCGGACAACTCCTCGTGCGCAACCCAGATGGCGCCAAACCCCGCATCCAACCTCATGATTGCCCGCGGCCTTTCCGGCGCGGCCTTCAAAGGCAGGCTGGACGACTTCCGCGTCTACAGCCGCGCGCTTTCCCAAAACGAGGTGAGGCTCGTCTACTCGAACCCCTCCAACATCCTCTACGTGGTGGACAAGCCGGAGTGCGCATTCTCCGGCGGGGAGGTGCAGTCCCTCACGGTCCCGTTCGTCTCGAACCTCAACCAGGAGGAGAACAGCTATTACTATGCCACGCTGCGCGCGTGGCTGTCGGGTGCAAACAAATGAAAGCCACGCATGGGGAAGCATTGTGCCGCGCCGCGCGCGTGGCTGTCGGGTGCAAACAAATGAAAACGAAAACAACATTCCCAAAGAGGGGGGCCTCGCCCTCCAAAAAGCCAAGGAGCATGAATGGCTTCACGTTCACGCTCTCGATAGTCCTCCTGGCAATCACCCTCATAGCCGTGGCCTCGTTCGCGCAGGAGTGGCGCAAGGGCCAGCAGGTCTCGTTCACCGAGATACTCCCCTCCGAGTCCATGCGCCTGCAGGAAAGGGTGGCCTCCGGCGTGGGGCAGCTTGTGCAGGCTGACGGCTCGGTGAAATCCGGCAACGCCTCCACCACGCTTTCCATCTCCACCTCCCAGCCCTTCAAGCGCGAAGGCGAGGCCCTTGCGCAGATTTCCGACTATTCCGAAAGCCTGCCCTCCAACCTGCGCAACCTCGGCTACGAGGCCGTGCTCGACGCGAACAAGATATCCGGCAGCAGCTCCGCGGTGATAGTGACCTCGGACAACGGCAGCCTGGTGCACAGCAACGAGGGGGCGTATGACATCACCACGTTCTACCAGCCGAACGGGTTTGTCCCAAACACCATTTATGCGGCGATAAGCTGCGGCAAGCAGGCGCAAAGCGTGGGCGAGATATCCTCGGCGGGCGGCTCAAGCTCCGGCAGCGGGCAGTACTACCTCATCAACTACACCGAGCCTTCCGGCAGGAGCTACGTCAGGAACTACTACGCGGCGCCCGGCAGCAACACCACCATGAGCATAACCTACCCGGACAGCACGCTCCTGTACTTCGATTCGCGCTTCTCGCAGTCAGGCCGGAACATGACGTCCATACACTACACGAAAAGCTCGTCGGGCGCGCTCGTGCTGCCATTCAGCCAGAATGCGACCGGCGTGGTGCGCGACTACTCGCTTTTCAAGGAGAACGTGACGCTTGCGGAAGGCAGCAGCGCCCCGTCCTGGAATCCCGACTGCTCCAGGGGAGGATGCTACCAGTTCGAGGGCACGGGCGACTACATGTCCGTGCCGGGCGGCGTGCGCTTCACGGACGGCGAGATACCGCTGCCGCTTGGCATCGAGAAGGTTTCCGACCCGTGGTTCGAGACGTTCGGCATGGAGCCCTCGATGGACGAGAACGCGACCGACGAATGGTACTACTGGCCAATCGCGAACCTGAGCACAAGCACATTCCATGCCGTATCCGGCCTGCAGGCACATTCCTACTACTCGGTCCGCGCAACCGCCGCGGAGGACAATGCAGTCTCCAACATCTACCAGCCGGTGCAGGGCATTTCGCCCTCCACCCCCTACACCCTGTCGTTCTGGTCAAAAAGCGTGGATGGCCGCACCGGCAGGTACAGGCTCGAGATACAGTCCGACGCGGTGCACGGCGTGGCAGGGCAGTGCCTCTCTTCGAACGGCACATGGGTTGCTTCGTGCAGCACGTATTTCCAGACCGCCGCATCCGACACGGAATATTCCCGCACCACAAAGGAATTCATGACGCCCTCCGGGTCGCCGCCTTACCAGGTGCCGCTTACGCTGATAATCAGGCTCTACCCGCCCTCGTCGCCAGGCTCGGTCTATTACGACAGCGCCTCGCTCAAGCAGTCGGTCGGCATGAACGGCGGCTTCGAGAGCTATTACACCGAGGAGGGCGGCGCGCTGGTGCCCGCGAACTGACGCGCGCGCAGCCGGGCAAAGCGGAGGAAAATACAGCGAAAAATCGAGGTGAAATGCAGCATCAGGTATATAAATGTTTTTGCGGAATTAAGGAAATGCGGAAACGTGGGTTTTTGCGTGAACAAGGTTTGATATTGATGTATTTGCAGCAGTGCGCGCAGCATCGTGGAATACGCATGGCATCCATAGTGCTCGCCTTGCTGGCAATGATAGGGCTCTCATTTTCTTTCAGCTTCACCATCCCGTCCTCGCAATTGGCTTACAAGAACAGCACCCTGGCGGGCGTGGACGAAATCTCCGCGCAGCAGCTGTACGCGGAGATAACCCCTGCAGGGACATGGCACTACTACGCAACTAAATCCGTGGCGGAGGTGAAAGCCGCCCCGGCCTTTTCCCCCCTGGGCTTTTCAAGCAAGGGAAGCAACATAATCACCGTGAGCGTGTCGTTCAAGAACATAACGGAATACCGGAACGAGACGGTGTGCTCAAAGCCGTCCATGGCTTCGTGCCTTGACCCGCGCAACAGGGCGCCCTGCAGGGCCAGGCCCATGAACTGCAGCGTTGCCCTGAGGAGCATGACGACCGAGATGGCGACATTCACGGAAGACAGCAAAGGGGACGTGGCGCTCCTGGCGGTCGAATCAAACAACTGGGAAAGCGGGAGCTTCAACCCCTCGGTCAGCGCATGCGGGGCGTTGACGACTGCAAACGCGGTCTACACCCTGAACGCATCCGTCTCGATAAACAACTCCACCTGCTTCACGGTTTCAGCGGCGAACGTGACTTTGAACTGCAACGGCTACGGCATAAATGGCAACCTGGCCCCCGTCAACCCGCCCAACACGAACACTTACGGCATATACTCGAACCAGTCCGGCACCATTGTGAAGAACTGCAACATCTCGCAATTCACAAGGGCCGTCTATTTCAACGGGGTGGCGAACGGGGCAATAAACAACACGACCGCAAGCACAACGGCAACCACCAACCCCGCCGGCTACGGGTTTTACCTCTACGGCTCAAGCTACAACAGGATCTCAAGCAGCTTCGCCTCCGCGCCATACTTGGGCGGCATCGCCCTCTCCACGGGCTCAGATTCCAACACAATCACCAACTCCACCGGCTATGGCGACATAAGGGACGCCGGCAACTCCGGGCCGGGCATATTCATCGAAGCAAGCTCCAACAACACAATCATCAACTCCACGGGCATCACCAGCGGCAACTACACCGACTCCGTGACCCAGGCGGGCGGCATTTACCTGGACGCGAGCCACAACAACACAATAATCAACTCCACGGGAATCACCCGCGGGTGGTACGGGCACGGCGTTGTCATACTGGGCTCCAACCGCAACATAGTCACAAATGTGGCGGGGATTGCCAGCCCTGCCGGGTACACGGGCATTGCCGTCTACGGTGGCGCCAACAACACGTTCACCAATGTCACGGGCAACGCCAGCTCTGGAATCGGCATCAGCCTCGATGTGTACTCGGGCCCAGGCATCTACTCAACAAACAACACATTCATCAACTCCACAGGCACCTCTTCTGACGGCTACGGCATCTACCTCTCCCTTTCCAGCAACAACAGGTTCACCAACTGCGTAGGTTTTGCCACCGGCACCAACGTGTCGCTGTCCGTCGGCATCATGCTCGGCACCGGCGCCGAAGGCAACGCGTTCGCCAACTTTTCGGCCTCCTGCAACAGGTATTCCGGCCTCTACCTCTATGGCGGCAACAACAACACCTTCACCGGCGGCCAAATCCGCGGCATATACGGGCCATATGAATACGGCGCGCTGTTCCTCTATGGCGCCAGCACCAGCAGCAACACAATCGCAAACAGCACCATAAACGGCATGGCGGACAACTATCCCGTGCACCTGCTGTCTGCCGGCTCGGGCAACTACCTCGTCAACAACACCATCCTCAACGCCTCCAACCTCTTTTGCGCCGAAGGCGGCTCCGGGGCAAACACCTTCTACTGGAACAACTTCACCAGCATCGGAAATCCAACGCTTTACATAAACGACACAACCGGCAGCAACTCCTACAGCGCCATCGTCAACGGAAGCCGCGAAGGCAACATCTACGCGAACATCATGTCCGGCAACCCGGCAGCTTATGGCCCCTACCACTCATTCGGCTTCCCCAGCCTTTACATCGGCGCATCCGGCGCGGTGCCATACAACGCCGCAAGCTCGCTCGGGAAAATCTCCGGAAGCGCCGTGGACCCCGCGCCGCTCACGCCCGGGTACCTTCCGCCATGCATCTGCGGCAACCTCAGCGTGGCAGGGGCCACATGCATGCTGTTCTTCGACCTGTATTCCAACAGCACCTGCCTGAACGTGCAGGCGCAGAACGTGACTATAAACGGCAACGGCTTTGGCATAATAGGCAACAACACGACAGGCACATACGGCATCTACACCAGCCAGTTCAACACGACGATAAAGAACGTCGCCATAAGCAATTTTGCAAACGCGCTTGGCCTTGCCGGGGCGACGGGCGCGCTGGTCAGGAACAACACTTTCATCCCTGACGCGGGCAAGACAAGGACGCTGGTGACACTAAACGCGAGCGCGTCCTCCAACACATTCTACTGGAACAATTTCACCAACACATCCGGCTATTACGTGCAGGACCTGAACGGCTCCAACACCTACAACACCACCGTCGCAGGGAGGGGCGAAGGCAACATCTATGCGAACGTGCTGGCCGGGGGCGTCCTGGTCTACGGCCTTGCCAACTCCTCAATCCCGGGCCTGTATGTCGGCACAAGCGGCGCAGTCCCGTACACGCAGGCAAGCTCGGGGGGCAAGATGTCGGGCACGATATACGACTACGCGCCCCTCACCCCGTTCAGCGAATGCGCCTGCGGCGCGATTTCCACCCCCAACTATGTCTGCACGCTCATACGCAACCAGTCCATAAACGGCTCCACCTGCTTCACAATCTCCGCGCCGAACGTGACTATCAACTGCAACGGCTCGTCAATAACCGGGAACAGCACCAATGCCACTGCCGGCGTTTCTTCCAGCCAGGCAGGCACCACGGTGAGGAATTGCCAGATAAGCAACTTCGCCTATGGCATTCGCCTGGCAGGCAGCGGGCCTGTTGTTGCGGACAACAACATCTCGTCAACCGCAGCATACGCATCCCCCGGCGGCACCATGGGCATATTCCTGGTCGGGGCGACCAACGGTACATTCAGCCGGAACAGGGTGAACGTGAGCGGCAACCCTGCAACATGGGACGCCGCAATCCGCCTGGAAGATAGCTCCCAGGGCAATGCATTCTCGAACAGCACGCTTGAGGGCGGCAGCACGGCGATAGTGGTGATCGAGAATTCCTCCTCCAACTCATTCACGAACACGAGCGCAAAGGGCGTGCTCGGCGCCATAGTGGTGGGGCCGTACAACTTCACCGTCGGCGGGCACAATTACCTGGGATACTCGGACAACCTGGCTTTCACAAAGCTAACGATTCCTGGCTCATCCAATGGAACGGCAATAGATAACGGGGGCTCGAACAGCATGCTGGTGGACTGCCAGGGCGGCTCCATCTCGGGCTCCAACGCCAGCGACACCTATGGCGTCTACTCCAGCCGGCAAAACACCACGGTAAGGAACTGCAGCATCTCCAACTTCGCAACTGGCATCGGCTTCAACGGCGCGGACAACGGCACAATAAGCAACGCCACCCTCAGCGCCTCATGCTCTTCGGGCAGCTGTGCGCTCGGGATTTCGCTTTACAACCATGCGAACTACAATAATATATCAGGCATCACGGTTTCCGGCTACACAACCGGCATTTCCCTTGATTCGTCCGACAGCAACACTTTCACGTCCGTCAACAGTTCCGCCTCCACTTATTATGGCATTCACCTCAAGAACACGTCCAGCGGAAACCTGGTAGCCAACTCCTATGGAAGCGGGCAGATTGGCATCTACCTCAGCGATGCATCCCTCAACCAGATAACCGGCTCCACCGGGTACACCTCACAGGCAAGCGGGGCGGGCATCAAAATCATGTCCTCCAGCTCGTGCGCAGGCGCGTCCGCCAACACGGTCACAAACTCGGCAGGAACCTCCACCCTCAACAGCCCTGGCATAGCGCTTGACACGTCCTGCTTCAACAGCATCGCAAGCTCGAACGGGACCTCGGGCTCGTACGCTGGAATCCTCATCACCAGCGGCTCATGGTCAAATTCCGTCACCGGCTCCATTGGAACCTCCAACTCGAGCAACGGAATCCAGCTCTTCTCAAGCATGAACAACACGCTCACCAACTCGACCGGCGCGTCCACAAGCAGCAGCGCAATCCTTGTCCAAAGCAATTCCAGCAACAACCGGTTCGTGGGCACAACGACCGTGACCGGCACAGGCGCCAACAGCACCGCCTACAGCATCATCGGCGGCTCCAATGTCTCGATTGACTGCCAGGGCAAATCGCTTTCAGGCACCAACACGTCAGGCACATACGGCGTCTACACCAGCCAGTACAACACCACTGTGGCGAATTGCGCAATCAGGAACTTCTCGACAGGCCTCAACTTCACGGGCGCAAGCTACGGCACGGTTGAAAACACAAGCTCGAGCACAACCGGCTCCGGCGGGTACGGCGCGTACCTGGAAGGCGCGGACCACAACCGCATCATCTCAAGCAACCTCTCAAGCTCGGCAGCAGAGGCGCTTTACATCTACCTTTCCAACTACACCAACGCGTCCGGCGGCGCCTATTCCGCGGCGCTTGACGGCGTGGGCATCTACAACGCGACCGGCAATTCCATTTCCAACATCACAATCGCTTCGGGCAGGTACGGCATCTATCTCCCAGCCTCGAGCAGCGGGACCACTGCGGCAAGCAACGTGGTAAGCCCGGCATTGCACGCCATATTCCTTGACCAGAGCAGCCGCAACAACATATCCTCGAACGCAATCACCAAGGCGGATTCGAACGACACGTTCTACGGCATCTACCTCCTGTCAAGCGCGAACAACTCGGTTTCGGGCAATGTAATCACAGTGGCTGCCGGGAAGGCGATTTACCTGCACTCGGAATCCGCACCGGGCAACAACAGCGTTTCAGGCAACGTCGTGACGGCGGGCAACGGCACCGGCATAGCCATTGAGGGCACGAACACGAACTTCTTCAGCCACAACCACGCGACAAGCGGCGGCTACGGCATTTTCCTGGGCGACGGCACCAACAACTCGTTCGTGGCGGAT
>JBAZYD010000019.1:0-25054 GCA_041659465.1 Candidatus Micrarchaeia archaeon
AACCCGGGTCCTCCAATATGCCCGCCTCGTGCGATATGTGCATGAGGTTCTCATCCTCGGAGTAGGGCTTCTTTTTCGTAGCCGACACGGGGATGTTGTGCTTCTTCGCATAGGCGATCATGTCGTCCCGCCCCTTGAACTGGTCCAGCCATTCCTGCATCTTCCACGGGGAGATTATCTTGATGTCCGGCTTGAGCGCGTAGTAGGTGAGCTCGAATCTCACCTGGTCGTTGCCCTTGCCCGTCGCCCCGTGCGCGACATATTCCGCGCCCTCCTGCTTCGCCGCCTCTATCTGGTATTTTGCGATGATGGGGCGCGCAAGCGAGGTGCCCAGGAGATAGCGGTTCTCGTAAATCGCGTTCGCGCGTATTGCCGGGAAAATGTAGTCGGTGACAAATTCCTTCTTCAGGTCCTTGATGATGACCTTGCTCGCGCCGATGTTCTTCGCCTTCTGCTCGGCCGCGGCAAAGTCCTCCTTCTGGCCCACGTCCGCCATGAAGCAGACCACGTCGTAGCCCTTGTCGATGAGCCACTTGAGTATGACCGAGGTGTCAAGCCCCCCTGAGTATGCTAAGACAACTTTTTCTTTCGCCATGAAACTACCTCCACACGCTGAACTTGGTTTCAGAATCTGCCGGTTTTCGCTTTAAAAAACACTGCGTTCCATTTGGGACAAAGCGCATCCCGGTCATTTCCGCCCCCACTGCACCAGTATCGTCTTCACGCCCGCCGCCCTTCCGGCAAGCAGGTCCTCCCTGTTGTCGCCAATGAACATTGTCCGCGCACGCGCCGAGCCCATCCTGCGCATTGCAAGCTCGATCATCGCCTTGTCAGGCTTCTCGGCGGCGTCAAGCGACGTCACAAGGGTGTCCAGCCGCCCCTCCAGCCCCACCTGCCTTATCGCGTGGATTGCGCAGCCCTTCCTGTTGGTGGCGACCGCAAGGCTTGAGCCGTAACCGTCCTTCAGCGCAATCGCGGTCCTCACCAGCGGCGTGGGCTCTATCTGCTGCGTGTTCCTTATCGCTATCCGCGAGAGGTCATGCACCATCCTGCTCAGGATCTCGCGCTTGCCGGAAAGCTCCGGGACCAGCGTGGTGAGTATGGCTTCCGGGCTGTGGCGCGAGCAGAGCGCCTCCAGCCCGCCGTTCAGGTAGCGGGGCGCAAACCCGTATTCATAGATGACTTCCATGATGCTTTTCACGTTCGCCTTCCTCCCGTCGCCCAGCACCCCGTCAAAATCGAAAATAAAAGTGTCGATTGCCCCGCTTTCCGCCTCGCGCATTATGGCTGCGTCCACCCTTCCGAAGTTTGCCGGGCTTATCGGGATTCCAGTCTGCATCGCGTCCCCTCGTTTTAAGTTTTCCATGCCGCTGTGCGCTTACCCGGCCGCTTCCGCCATTTCCAAAAGAAGTTTCTTTGGGTCCTTCGCCTTCACATATGCGCTCGCAAGCAGCACTCCCATGGCGCCAAGCTCCACCGCCTTTTTCACGTCGGAAGCATTTGACACGCCCGCTCCGCAAAGAACCGGCGTTGCATTCACCTTTGCCACTGCCTCCACGGTGCCGCTGACAACTTCCGGCTTTGCGGTTGAAACAGAAATGCCGCTCCCGATGAGCTCGGGCGGCTCGACTGCAATGTAAGTGGGCTCGTATTTTGCCAATCGCGCGGACTCGTCCGCGTCCTTTGTGCAAAGCATGCTCTCAAGCCCGGCTTCCTTCAGGCGCGCAATCGTCTCGGCAATCTGCCCTTCGGGCAGCCTGTGCTCGGAATGGTTCACCAGGCTCCCCTTGCAGCCAGCCGCCTTTATCGCCTCGACAGTGAGCGTGCCGGTGAACGCACCCTGCGCGTTCGCATCGACGTGCTGCGCAAAAACGTCCCCGCAAATCTGGCAAGCCTCGCGCAGGTCCACTGATTGCGGCGCCACGATGACGCGCACGCCCGTCAAGAGCGAAACCTCGGCGGCGTGCCTGCAAAGCTCCGCACCGCGCGCGCCGAGCGATTCCGGGTAAACTTTCAGGTTCAGTGCGATTATCGGCTTCGAGCTCCGCTCGAAGTCTCTCGCATCCGTTGGCTGCTCGATAGGTTTCATGTCAATCGCTAAAAACACGTGAAATAACCTTATTAAACAATTGCCGCCTTAACAGACGCTGAGGCACCCTTGCGGGTTCCGATGACCTGAAACAAGATTTGCAGCCCGGGTGAAAGCCCGAAGCTGAAACACACGACAGCGGCAACCTCTGACGAGGTTGCCATCCGGTCGAGCTATTTGCTCGACCAGCTGTCCATCTCGCTTCGCGAGATGAACACGCCGACGTGGCAGAATCCGGTATCGCGCTAGACTCGAGATCTGATGCGGAAGCTGTCAACAGGAAATCTAGTGCCCCTCGGGGCTTAGGAGTTCAATCCCAATCCCTTTTCTTTCTCGGAAAGAAAAGGTCTAGGGTTTACCCCAAAAGAAAGGAAAAGGTGTTGGAGTAAACAATGGGGAACCAATCTCCTCGTCGGCGATTTTTATTTTCGTTTGAAGTGGTTTTATGCAATCCCGCAAGGAAAAATACGGCTACTGGCTCGTCCTCTCGCAGGGCGAGGAGGTCAAATTCGCCATTTCGGAATGGGCGCGCAAGAATAAGGTCGCTGGCGCGCAGGTGTGGGGCATCGGAGCAGTCACCGATGTGGCGCTCGCCTACTACTTCCCCCAATCAAAAAAGTGGAAAACAAGGCGCTTTTCCGGCAAAAGCTACGAGCTCCTTTCCTGCATCGGCAACATAAGCGAGGATGGCCTGCACGCGCACGTTTCCATGTCCGATTCCTCATTCAAGGTGCAAGGCGGGCACCTGCTAAGCGCGAAAATATCCGTTTTCGGGGAATTCTTCGTGCTGCCGACCGCAGGGCTTGCGAAAAAGCTTGCGCCAAAGCTCGGGCTGAGGGGAATAGACCTGAAAAAGTGACGGGCTGCTTACTTCTTTACCTCGCCAAGCACGCCGACGTAGTTCTTGCCCCATTTCTTCGCGCACTTCGGGCACGTGGTGTACCACATGTAGAGTTTGCCTATCTTCATGCCCTTGCCTTTGGCATATTCCGCAAAATCCTTGCACCACTTGCCGGTCTCCTTGAAGTCGCCCTCGTAGATTTTGCAGAGGAACTTGCCGCTCAAGCGCGCGGACTTTTCGCCAGCCACTTCCTTGTCGCAAGGCACGTAGATGTCCATGTTGAACATCGAGGTGTGGTCGGACAAGCAAGGCCCGTCCTCCATCCTGGCGCCAGCAGCCTGCGTCTTCTTCAGCAGGCGCGAAATCACGCTTCCGAAATTAATGGGCATGTAAAACAGGCAGAAAACGCTTCCCTTGATGAAAAGTTTCCCGTCCCACTCAAGGACCTTGCCGTCCCACGGCGCAGGGTCGAACTTCGGGCAGCATTCATCCATATTATCCCTCCATAAAAACAGTGCTCGCTTGGTTATCTCTTTTAAAACCTTGCAAAGTTATTAACATTGCGTTTTTCGCCCCTGTAGCTCAGCGGTAGAGCGCCAGTTTCGTAAACTGGATGTCATGGGTTCAAATCCCATCGGGGGCTTTTGTGCCTTCGGCACAAAATCGCGCCAAATCCGTCGGATTTGACGCTCGCGAGTTCAAATCTCGTCGGGGGCTTCACTCTGTTCAGCCCCCGTCGTTTTGCCTGCTGGCAAAATCTGTCGCAGAGCTTCGCTCTGCTCCATCCCGTCGGGGGCTCTCACTGCGGTTCGAGCCCCCGTTTTGCGCTCGGGCGCAAAATCTCTCGCGCTGCTGCGCTCGATCGTCGGGGGCTTAAGAAGGTGCGAATTTTTTGCCGGCGCTTCCGGCTAGCTTCATCAGCTCATCAAGAACCCCGTCAAGCTTCCCGATGCCAAATGGCTTCTTCCCGCTGCCGTTGAATGAATAATAGCAATTGCTTTCGCTTCCGTCATAGCTTATTACAATCCAGGATTCATGCTCGCGCAGGTGGGGCTGGCTTTCCCAGATATATGGCTGGGCCGGGTCGTTTGCCACGCTGACAAGCACTTCCACATCCATTTCCGCCGCCGCTCCCAAAAGCGAATAGCAGCAGTATTTTTTCACTTTTCTGGCAGTGTCGTGGAGATCCCTCTCCACCGTTCTATCCTTTTCAGGGGTTTCCTCCGAAGGGGACCATCCAAGGTGGCACAGCTGGGGGCTCCTCTTCCTCCGCGCCTGCCTTTGCGCTTCCGCCTCTGCCATCTTTTCCCTGCGCTTTTTTTCCAATACCCTGAAATGGATCATTTGCGGGGTGATTTGCTTCACCGGGGGCACTCCCTGGGCTTTGGCTGGCTTCGTCGGGGGCCTTCCGCGCTTTTTGTGCGGCTTGGCGGGCTGCTTGGCTGGCTTCGCCGCAGGCTTACCCGGCTCAAGTTGCGCCTTGAAGAACGGGCTTGCCTTCCCAGGCTTCTTTTCCGAAACATCCTGCGCGCGCGTGCGCTGCGCGCTACGCCGCTTTGCATCCGCGGCAAAAAACCTGGGAAGCAAATAATGCCTGCATTCGTGCTCTGTTGGCAGCGTTTCCCCCATTGCATTCAGCCATGCCTGCCTGGCGAGCTTCCGGTTTTCAGGGCGGCGGAAATCAATCATCAGCTTGAACTTTCCTGACCAATAGAGCCCGTAAAGCTCTTCAAGGTGTTTTGGATCGCCCGACTCGACCATGCCCCTGGCTATGTCCCGGAGCCTTTCCCGCGACATGGGCGCCGCCCTGTGATGGAATTTCATGCTTTCCCCAATCGGGGCAAACTCCTGGAGGCGGGCGAAAGTCCCGCCTGACGCATCAATGGCGAATTTGCCCGTGAGCACTGCCGCCTTGATAACGGCGTGATGCAGCGGAAGGGCCGGGTCGAAAAACAACTCCTGGCTTTTTGGCGCCGTTTCCGCAAGTGCAATCAGTTCGGGAATCTTCTTTATTGCCTCCCCTATGGAGCACTTCTCCCCTGCCAGCCGCATCAGCGCTTTATCCATATAGTACAGCTTGAGGGTTTCTCCGGTGATTTTTTCCACGCCGCCAAGCTCTTTTGCGATGATGGAAAGGGCGATGCCTGCAACCGCAGCATCATTGAAGAAGCTTCCGCCTTGCGGCGCCACCACCCCTTTTCTGAAAAGAGTCCGCCAGCCATCCGGGGCCTGGCTTATGAAATCGTTTGCCATTTTCCGCAGCACGATGGGCGCTGTTTGCTGGCTGCTGCCATTCATGCACTTGATATCGGGCTCTTCTGCAAAAAACAGAAGCGCCTTTTCAGGATTCAAATGGTATTCCCTGCTGGTGATAAGGAGGCGGGCAAACCTCTCGCGCGTGGGAATCTTTGGCTGGCGCCCCGAAAGGAACTTCTGCACAAGGCTTCTTGTCCCATAAACCCTTGGCTGGTTTGCCTGCGCGCTGATGGCGCTTCCCTGCATTAATGCAACTGAGGATGACATGCGCAATATCAGGCAATAAGTGCTTATAAATGTATGTATATGGAGAAAAGCAATGGCGCAGCACCAGGCAGCCCCGGCCGCGCCGTATCCCTTTCCCGCCCTTTACCCGCGCAAGCGCGCGCCAGGCGCCCGTTCCCTCTGCGCCCGTTTCCTGCAGTAGCGCGCGACGTTCCCCGCTTCTCTCTCCAGGAATTCCCCAACCAATATAAAGAATGCCGGAGTTGTCAACCAACGGAGGGGTTTTGATGGCGGCTGCTGCGAAAAAGGGCGTAAAGAAGCTTACCCGGATTGGGGTGGTGTCTGCTGGGATTAACCTGGGCGCCCTTTATGCATTCGTTGGCGTGGCGTATGCGCTGATATTCCTGGTGATGGAAGCAGCGGCCAGCGTGTTCGCAAAATCTGCCGACAGCGAGCCGACCGGGCTCGCATTGCTTGGGGCTGGCTTTGCCGTCATGCTGGTGGCGTTTCCGGTAATTTTCGCCACCATGGGATTCGGCGCAGGCGCGCTGATGGCGCTCATATACAATTTCGTGGTGAAATACACCGGTGGAATTGCATTCGAGATGTCCGGCTAGCGCCGCTTTTTCCTGCCCATTGGCCATAGCCGGCACTTTTCTGCAGCATCAGACTGCTTCCAGCCCGTGCAATATGGGCTTCCCGTCCTTAATCCACGCCAGCGCGGCCTCGGCGTTGGTTCCTTTCGCCCCTTGCTTCTTGAAGTAGCGCGCAACATTCTCCACGTCCCTCTTCAGGAACTCATCTGCGTGCGGGTGCGCGAGGAGCACCCCCTGCGCGCAGTCCAGAATCTTGAGCCCGTCGTCGGTCACCAATATGTTGTACTCAGACAGGTCAGCGTGCACAAATCCAGCCTGGTAAATCCTCTTTATCTGCTCAATTATGAAGTCATAGTCCTTCTGGGGCTGCTCGCTGCCGACATGCGAAATCTGCGAAAATGCGATGTCGCCCTCCCCGAAAAATTCCATCACCACAATGTTCCGGAGGAACGCAAGCGGCCTGGGGACTGCGACGCGCGCCTCATGGAATTTTGAAAGGTTGGAATACTCCTTCCTCGCCCATGCGATGATTGTCTCGAACCTGTGGCGCGAGGTGCCTGCAAAGCGCGGGTCGCCGTCCAGGTAATCGTGCATGTGGACGAAGTTGGAAGTGTCTATCCTGTAGATTTTGACCGCAACCTTCCCGCCTTCTCGCGTGGTGGCGAGGAAAACAATCGCCTCCTTTCCCTTGGCAATTGGGTATTCAAGCCCGTCAAAATGCCCTGACTGGCGGAGCTTGGTGAGCGCGAAGCGCGTCTCGCGGTCGAAAACCTGCTCCTCCAGCGGGTCTTCCCGCTTGATTTGCTTGTCCTCGCGCTTGGGGCGCTTGCGGTTGCTCTGGGTTGCCATTTTCAATACCTTCCCGTTCGACAAAAATGGCAATAAGCCGCCAAGGGCGGCTGTGTTGCCATAATATCACTTCAGAAGACGCGGTTAATATAGCTGCTGCCTCTCGCCCGCTCAGAGCCCGCGCCGGGTTTCCCTGTACTTGTCAATCATGTACCCAAGGCATGAGCCCATAAGGAGCGTCATGGCCGCCACCGGCACAAGCGACATCGGCTCGGCTGCGCCAATGAGTATCGCGGACGGGGTAAGGACGAGCGCCGCAATAAGCACGCCCTTCGGGGCGCCTATGACGGGGATGTTCACGATTGCAATCAAGAAGCCCGAAATGACCCAGAGGCTGAACGCCGAAAGCTGCGATTCAAACGGCAAATCATATGCGAGCATCGGAAGGATGTCTATTATGCCCGCGCCTGCGCCCAGCATTATTCCCATCAATGGCTTCCTGATTATCATGCTCATTTGATATGCCCCTTGTTCCTCAGCCACTCTGCCTGGTACTTGTTGTAGCGCCAGACAATGTCCGCCTTCTTGTCCCCGCCTATTGCCCAGGGCTTGATGATGACGATGTCGTTGTCGCGCACCCAGATGAAACGGCGAATCTTCCCGGGTATCCTACACATCCTTTCCTTGCCGTCCTTGCACTGCACGGTGAGCCTGCCACCGCCCACGTTGCCTATCACCACGCCAAGTATTTCCCCCTCTGCCTCGTTCGGGAGCTTTACCCAGTTTATCTCAGGCGGCGGCTGTGAATCTGCCATAATAAACACCTAAATCCTCACTGGCGCGCGTGCCCCGCACGCTTCGCACACAAGCGTCTTTACCCCGTCCTTCTCGATTATCTTGGTGTCGGGCCTCTTGCATTCCTTGCACACCACTGCCGCGTCCACGAATGCCTGCAGCTTGTCCTGCAGGTTCTTCGTGTAGAATTTCCCGTTGAGTATGAGCTTGCCGCCCTGTATGGTGACCGGCACCGCAAGCTCGCGCGAAAAGTATTTGGAAAGTATCTCCGGCGGCCTCCTTATCTTCTGGAGGATGATGTCGAAATTCCTCACCAGCGTCTTGCTTCCCTGCAGGAACGATTCCAGCTGGGGGGTCTCGAACCGCTCGAAGGCGAGCGTCTTCTCGGGCAGCGCCGCGCGCGCCCTGTCAAGCATTGTTTCGTAGTCGTCCATCAAAACTAAACCTCGTAGTGGGAAGAATGTGCATTTTGCAGCGGCAAAATGCATCAGACATCGCCCTCATAGGCGATGCTGATTTGGTCGGAAAGCTTTAAAGGGCATTGCCGCATTCCTGATGCATGGCGTTCGTCATTTCGCGCACCTCGCCCATTGGCGACCTTGTGCTCAACCACCCTGTTGCGGCATCCGTGCTGCTGGAGCACGGCTTCCACTGCATAGGCTGCGGGCTTGCGGCTTACGACACGCTGGAGTCCGGCGCGGCGGTGCATGGGTATGACGATGCCCAAATCGACGCGCTCGTGCAGGAGATAAAGGACGCTGCGAAAAAGGAGGAGGAGCTTCTTCTGCAGGCTGCTGCAAAAAGCGGGGCTGCCGCGGCAAGCGAAGCGGCTGCCGGGAAAAGCAAGGCGGCGGCGAAAGAAAGCGAAGAGGCGGCGAAAACAAAGGCGCCTGCTGCCGACGCTAAGGAAAATAAAAAAGCTGGAAAAAAAGCAAAAGACTCAAAACCTGGCTGATTTTGCCTGCCTAACCTGCCCCAACCGCCTCATGCCTGAATCTCTTTGGCACAAAAGTGGCTATTTCAGTTATTTTATATTGCTTGAAAGCCTTGGCAAATTGGTTCAGCGCCTGCGCTTTCACCTGCTCATCCGGGTGGCAAAGAGCAACAAATGCAACCATCCTGGGTTTGTCGCCTGGGAGGCTGGCCAAGTTCTCACCCAAGATCCTCATGGCATCAGCTGCGTTTTTGGATCCGTTCTCAAAAAGCCAGAGCAATGCGCCGTAATGCTTTTTTTTCACAAGCGTCCCGAAATCGGTTTCAAGCCGCTTCATTATCTGTGGGGTAACGCCCTCTGGCATGTCGGGGTGGCTAATATCCCCATAGCACTGGTATGTGTCAAAAAGCTTGAACAGGCAGTCTATGGCGTAAGCCCTCACTTCGGGAAGCGCCGCGGGTTCCAATGCGTCCATCAGGGGCCAGGAAAGCCCATCGATTCTAATGGGCTGCGTTGACCCCGTGCTGTCAATGTAATGCGTTTCCCCTGAAGCTTTAAGGGCCAATTTGAGATTGGTGTCAATCTTGATTAACACAAATGCCTTATCCAGCGTTTCTTTTGCCGTGTCAACATATTCGGATTCGCCTGCGATTTGGCACAGCCGATAAGCCACATTCTGATCGGGTATCTCCTCTGTCAGCCTGATTGCCAGCCTGCGCGTTTCGATATCGGGGGAAAGCGCTGCGATTCTGGCGGTTGTTCGCCCGTCATGGCAGGTAATACCCCCAGTCTTCCGTGGGATTTTGTCCAGATATGCCCCGAAGCTTATGATTGCCTCCTTGGAAAACTTCCCAGCGTCAAAATCAACGGCATGCAGCTTCCCATGGTTGAGAAGTATTTTTGTAAGCGGCAGTGCCCTCTCCTCGCCATTTTCCCTAAGGACGTGGCAGTGCACCATTTCAGCAAGCGCTGGAGAATCCTTTGCCAATGCCACGCTTTCGGCTTCGGGCATGTTGCAGATGCTCATGTACTCCCTGTTTTGAGCAGTTCCATTGTAATTTACAAGTATTTTCTGGATTTCAGGCACAGTGCCAAAATTATGATCGTAGATGCTCTTCCAGTCTGCGTAGCCTGCTAGCGCCTCCAGCGCTTCCACCCTTTCGTTTTTCCTCATTGTCGCTATCAAAACAAGGCCAAAAGTGCATTTCTCAACCGCAAGCAACTTCACGGCATTGGACATGCTTTCCGATGATTGGAGGATTTCATAAATATCCTTGGCGGGCGCAAACGAGTTGTGCCTTTCAAATTTGGCATCCTTGGCGATATCATACCACAAGCCCCTGTTCAATACCGCCCAGCCCGCCAGCTTCTGCCAAGCGACTTTTGAATCGGCGTAAAGAAGCCATTTTTCACTGATGGGGGCAGTTGAGTTCGACAAGGGCCATAGAATTGTCTTTTTAGCGGTTTCCTCGCTTGCTGATCTTTTGAAAAGTTGCACTCCACCACCCTTTGTGGATTTGTGTCAAGAAGTGTTTATAAATTATGGCGGCTGGGTGCGCACAGGCTAGAAGCCAGCCAGCTTCACCACGAGCAGCCCCAGCATCCCGCCCAGGCAGATGGGCGGGAGCGCGGGAAGGAAAACCCTCTCTTTTGAAACGAACTTAAGGAGCGCGTAAAGCGCGATAGTGGAGCCGGTGGCAACCGCAAATGAGTAAATTAATCCATTGGGGCCAAGCGTGTAGGCGGAAACTGCCACCATGGCTGGCACGGACAAATCGCCAGTCCCAAGGTCCAGCCTGTCGCCTTCCTTGTTCGCGCGCTCAACGTAAACCTCTATCTTCTCATTCTGCTTCCTTGCAGGCACCTCTTTTGCAGTCACTGCAAAGGAAAGCTGGCGCGTGGAAAGCTCGCGCGCCATCTCCACCATGTGCCTGGTCTTGAAAACGGCAATGTAATCATATATCGAGAGAAGGATGGTGAAAATCACGGCAGGCAGGAAGCCCAGCGAAAAGCCGAATATCGCCCCCACGCCCGCGCTGGATATTATCGCAGCGGCATTCTTCGTTTCCACCCAGATGAATTTTGCAACCGCAAGCATGGCGCCCAGCGCACCTCCAAATGCAAGTGCCCCCAGCAAGTCCATGTTCAGCGGGAACAGGGCAAAGGCAAAGAACACTATGCTTGACGCCGAGAAAATCACCATGGTCTCGAGAAGCTGGAACATTATCATTCCCTTGTAGTAGCGGGAGACAAGTATCACCATCGCAGCTCCGAGAAGTATGTATGCAAGGAAGAACAGCGCATTTGCAGGGTCGTCCGCGCTTGGCATGGGCGCGACTGAAAGCGACTGGATGTCCGGGTTTGCAATCGCCCCCTGTATGAGCACCACGCCTGCAAAAATCCCGATTACCTGGGTGAGCGCGAAGAACAGCGCGACCTGGAGATAAGTTTTCATGAAATGCCCCCAACCAATTATTTTTTTCTCTTGAGCTTGCGCAGCGCGTCCTCGAACGAGTCTATGTCCGTGAACGAGCGGTACACGGACGCGAAGCGTATGTATGCCACGTCGTCCACTTTCCTCAGCCGCTCCATCACCAGCTCGCCGATGGCATCCGTCGCGATTTCCTTCTTCCCGCTCTTTCGAAGCTTCCCTTCCACCCAGTTCGCCATCTCCTCTATCTGCTCGCGCGAAACAGGGCGCTTTTCGCACGACCTTTCCAAGCCGGACATCAGCTTGTGCCTGTCGAACTTCTCGCGCCTGCCGTCCTTTTTTATCACGAATATGTCTTCCTTGTCCACTTCCTCGTATGTCGTGAACCTGCGGCGGCACTTGGCGCACTCTCGGCGGCGCCTTATCCTGAAATCGTCGGTGTCCCTGCTGTCCACAACATCGCTCTCACTGTGCGCGCAGTACGGGCATCTCATGGCGGGAAATGGCGTGAATAGCCTTAAAAACGCGAATGCCGCTTTCTATATGGGAGGAAGAGGGTTAGCGTCATCAATGGGAGGCTAATCAATTTGATATTCGGTGGTACTCATGGTTTACGATGTTTTGGTAGTGGGTTCTGGCTGTTCCGGCCTAGCTGGCGGCATGTATGCCGGCAGGCTGGGCTTGAATGTGCTCATTCTTGGCGAGCTTCGCGGCGGCACCATCACGCTCACCCACGTGGTGGAAAACTACCCGGGCTTCATCTCCCTTACCGGCATGGAGCTTGCCGACAAGCTCGAGGCGCATGCGCGCGCATACCCCAACGTCGAGATAAAGGACGGCAAGGCAACAAAAATCGCACGAAACGCAGACGGCACCTTCACAATGGAATCCGACAGCGGCAAGCACGAAGGGAAATCCGTGCTTTACGCCACCGGCACGGAATGGAAGCATCTTGGCGCGAAAGGCGAGAAGGAATTCGCCAACAAGGGCGTTCACTACTGCGCGCTTTGCGACGGCGCATTCTACCGGGGAAAGCCCGTTGCGGTCATCGGCGGCTCGGACACGGCGGTGAAGGATGCCCTGCTTCTCACCCAGTTTGCAAGCAAGGTGCACATCATCTACCGCGGCGACAAGATACGCGCGGAGCCGGTGAACTATACCGCAGTCACCAGCCACCCGAAAATCGAAATCATCTACAACACCAACGTGCTGGAAATCTACGGGGAGAAAAAGGCAACGGGAGTGCTCCTGGACAAGCCGCACAATGGAAGCGACAGGCTCGCAGTCGATGCCGTCTTCGTGGCAATCGGGCACCTCCCGCTTTCGCAGCTTGCAAAAGAGGCAGGCGTGGAAATAGACGCAAAGGGGCATGTGAAAATCAACAGGAACTCGGAAACCAATGTTCCTGGCTTTTTCGCGGCAGGCGACGTGACAGATACGCGCTTCAAGCAGGCGATAGTGGGCGTGGGCGAGGCGGTGTCCGCGGCTTATTCCGCCTACCTGTACTTAGAGGGCAAGAAATAACCGGGCTCCTTGGGATTATTGAGGCAAAACAATGGAACTAACACCGCGCCCCAGCCCTCTTAAGAAGGAACTCGGGCTACTTGGCAGCTTCTCCATGGGGTTTGCCGACGTGGGCGCTGACATCTTCCTTGCGCTCGGACTTATTGCGGCATATGCGCACGGCCTCATGCCGCTTGCGATAATGATTGCCGCGATAGTGTATGTGACATCCGGCCTGTCCTACGCTGAGCTTGGCTCTGCCATTCCATTGTCAGGCGGCTCATCCTCTTTCGGCAGGCGCGCTTTCAACCCGTTCGTGGGCTTCATCGCAGGCTGGGGGCTGCTTCTCGATTACACGATAGACATCTCGCTTTTCGCAGTGGCATCAGCAGGCTACCTCTCGTTTTTCATCCCAGGGCTCCACATCCCCGCCGCAGCGGCGTTCATGATATTCATGCTTCTCGTGGTGAACCTGCTTGGCATCCGCGAATCGTCCTTCATCAATTCCGCGCTTACCGTGGTAGTCATCATAATCCTCATCGTCATCGTGGACCTCGGGTTCACCTCCGCTTTCTCGACCGAGCGCTTCCTGGCAGGCTTGACGCCAATTGACGCGGACCCTGGCATGGACAGCTTCCTCTATTCCATCACGCTTGCAATCGTGGCGTTCGTGGGGATTGAAAGCATCTCCCAGGGGGCCGAGGAGACCCGCAACCCAGAGCGCGTCATCCCGCGCGCCACGCTGATGGCGATTTTCTTCGTGGTGCTCTTTGCCATCCTTCTTTCCGTCATGGCATTGGGCATCGTCACGCCGCAGACGCTTGCCGCGAACATGGACAGCCCGCTGGTGCCGATTGCAAAGGCGCTCCCGTTTGCCAATGTCGTGGTGCCCGTGGTGGCGCTTGCCGGCTTCCTTGTGTGCTTCGTGTCCGCAAACACGGGCATTATCGGCGTGTCGCGCGTGGCATACTTCATGAGCGGCGCGGGCATGATGTCCCGCAGGATAAACTGGGTGCACCCAAAATACCACACGCCCTGGATTACCATCATCATATTCTCCATAATCGCCATGGCGCTTGCCTGCACCGGCGACATGATATTCCTTGGGGAGCTTTATGCATTCGGCGCGCTCACAGCCTACACCGTCACAAACTTCTCCCTCCTGAAGCTGCGCTTTTCCGAGCCGCACCTTGTGCGCCCCTTCAAGGTTCCCCTCAACATCAGGATGGGCGAGGCGCAGCTGCCGCTCATCACGGTGTTCGGCGCAATTGCCTGCCTTGCCATCTTCTATCTTGTGGCGACATTGCACGTGGCCGGCAGGAACTTTGCGGCAATCTGGTTCGTTTTCGGAATCGTTTACTTCTTCCTCTACCGCCGCTACCGCCGGGGCAAGGACGCGCGCGATGCGGTATCCGGCGTGAAAAAAGTGGCTTTTTAAAGTCTTTCGCGCAGAAAATGCCCAAGAGGTGTGGGGATGACTAAATTGAGAACCAGCAAGGATTTCAGTGCGCCGACTGCAGAAAAATTAAGGACCACAATCGTTGCGAAGCTGGCAACTTTCAAATCAGCGAATTTTGAAGTGCCAACTGCGAAGTTGAATGTTTCGCGCCTCCCATCTCACATCCGAGCTAGGGCCACGGGGAGCAAATTTAAAATAAATAGCGCGGAGCTGCGCCTTCACATCCAAGGCGCCACGGATTTCAAGGAACTTAAAAAGCTGGAGCAGCTTGTCTTCCGCGAACTCCCCCACGAAGTTCTTCCCAAAGTCACGTTCGTGCACTTAAAGAAAGACTAGCCCGCTATTTTTTTTCTTTTTTCTCTCCCAGCGCGCGCATTAATTCTGAATATATTGTAAACATTCCTTGGCTTAGGGTTGGGCCGCGCAATGCCTCGGCTAAGCAAAATAAAAAATAAAGAAAAAAGGCAACTTCTTACAAAGTTACCTTGAGGTTAAGCTCTTTCTTGAGTTCGCGGTAGCGGTTCCTGATTGTCACTTCAGTCACGCCTGCGACATCAGCCACTTCCTTCTGCGTGCGCCTCTCGCCGTACATCGCGGATGCGATGTACACTGCGGCTGCGGCAACGCCTGTGGGTCCGCGCCCTGAAATAAGCCCTTTCGCAATCGCTTTCTTGAGAAGCGAAATCGCCCTCTCCTGCACATGCCCGGACAGCTTCAATGCTGCTGTGAACTTGGGCACATAGTGCGCAGGGTCGGTGAGCGGAACGTCGATGTCAAGCTCGCGCCTCACAAAGCGGTACGCCCTGCCGATTTCCTTCTTCTCAATGCCTGAAACGCGTGAAATCTCGTCCAGCGTGCGGGGGATTCCCTGCATCCTGCAGGTTGCGTAAATCACCGCCGAAACCACTGACTCAATGAGCCTTCCGCGGATGAGCTCAGCCTTGATGCACTTCCTGTAAAGGAGCGCTGCAGACTCGCGTATGGAGTCCGGCAGCCCGAGATAGGATGCAATCCTGTCAAGCTCTGAAAGCGCAATGGCAAGGTTCCTCTCCATCGAGGAGGCAATGGACGCCCTCTTGTGCCACTTCCTCATCCTGTAGAGCTGCGCCTGCTTCTTGGGTGATATTTTCGCCCCGCGTATGTCGCGGTTGTACTGGTCGATTTCAGTGACAAGACCCTTGTTCGGGCGCATGTACTTGATGGGCGCACCACCACGGGCGCGCTTCTCGCGCTGCTCGGCGTCGAACGCGCGCCATTCAGGCCTCGGGTCTTCGAGGTTCTCGGCAATGATAAGGCCGCAGTTGGAGCATACAATCTCGCCTTTTTCATAGTCCCTTGTAAGCCGTGCGCTTCCGCATTCAGGGCATTTCTCTATAGCCATCCATCCACCTCTATATCCGCTAAAATCGCTAATGGTTAAGTTTTAAAAAGTTGTTATGGCGTTATTGATAGAAGAATTTATAAACTTTTCTCTGGCTCGGAAAGAAGAAACTAGCGCGAAAGCAGGTAAACCACTACGACCACGGCGATTATCATCACGCCGGAAAATATCAGCTTGTCCACCATGGTAGGGTAATGGATTTCTCTTTTTATAAAGCTTTCATGCCCAAAGTTGTCCATGAAGGCCGCATTCGTAACAGACATCCAATTTGAGCCTCCATGCTCAAATGTCTGTCCGCACTCAAGCGAGGTACTTGCATGAAAGTCGCTTTCGTGACGGACACCCTATTTGAGTGCGCTCAAATGGTTGTCCGTAACAGGTGTTGATATGAAAGTTGCATTTGTTACGGACATGCACTTCGGCTACCGCCGCTTCGAGTCTGATGCGCACAAGCAGGGCAGGGAAGCCATCCTCTCAGCTGCGCGCGAGGCAGACTTAGTCATACTTGGCGGCGACAACTTCGATACTTCCTTGCCGCGCATGGAAACCCTTGCCGAGGTCTCCACCATGCTGCGCGAGGCGCTTGCCATCTTCCATTCGCGCGGGATTGCCGGCGTGCCAATCTATGCAATACACGGCAACCACGACAGGCGCGCAAAGGGGTTTGTCCACCCCACCGAGCTTCTTGCGCAGGCAGGCCTGCTCCAGAATTTCCACAACCGCACGCTCCTGCACGAGCATGGCAACGAGCAAGCTGCCATCTCCGGCATGGGCAGCGTGCCTGAGGACCTGGCGCGCGCGGCTCTTCTGCAAATAGCCTGCAAGCCAGCGCAGGGCGCCTTCAACATCTTCGTGCTCCACCAGTCCTTCCAGGAGTTTGACGTGTCGGGCAATGACACTTTCATCACTTTTGACGACCTTCCAGCCGGCTACGACTTGTACCTGTGCGGGCATGTCCACCAGCCTGCACTGACTGGAAAGGTGCTGAATCCCGGCAGCACCGTGGTGACGCAGATGCGGAAAGACGAGGTGGGCCCGCGCGGCTGGCTTCTCTATGACACTGCCGCGCGCAGGCACGAATTCAAGCCGGTAACTTCCCGCCAGCTCTTCCATTCCGTTCTCACGTTCGATGGCGCAGCGGCTGACGAGGTGCGAAAGAGGGTGGAAGCCGAGGCTGCGCGCCTTCATGCCTTCGCACCCAAGGGCGCGCCATTGCCCCTGATAAAAATCGTGGTGAAAGGCACGCTTGCCAAAGGGCTTGGCACTGCAGACCTCTCCTTGCCCCACCTGGGCGAAAACGTGTTTGTGGAAAACGGCATGAACAGCGAGAATTTGAAAGAGCGCATCGCGCAAATCAAGCTCTCGCGCGAGAAAAAGCTCTCCGCGCGAGCGCAAGGGATGGAAATACTGAGGAAGAAGCTTGAAGGCACGGGCTTTTCATTAGGCGAGCCAGAGCAGGTGTTCGAGGCGCTGCTTGAGGGAAATGGGAAGTTCCTGGCTACCGTAAAGGAGAAAATAGAAAAAGACGCTGCAAAAGGCTAGAACTCTACTCTATCACAGCGCATGTAGTCGCGAAGCGCCTTGGGCACGGTGAAGCCAGTCTCATCCTGGTAGTTTTCCATGATGGCAATCATCGTTCTCCCTACTGCAAGCCCGCTGCCGTTGAGCGTGTGCACGAACTCGGGCTTTCCCGCGCGCCAGAAGCGTATGTTCGCGCGCCTTGCCTGGAAGTCAGTGCAGTTGGAGCAGGATGAAATCTCGCGGTACTTGTCCTGCGAGGGCAGCCACACCTCTATATCGTATGTTTTCGCGGAAGCAAACCCCAGGTCGCCTGTGCAAAGCTCGATGACGCGGTAGGGCAACTCAAGCTTCTGCAGAACCGACTCGGCATCCTTGGTGAGCTTCTCAAGCTCATGGAACGACTCCTCTGGCTTGGTGAACTTCACAAGCTCCACCTTGTCGAACTGGTGCTGGCGCATTATGCCCTTGATGTCCTTCTGGTACGAGCCAGCCTCGCGCCGAAAGCACGCGGAATAGGCGCAGAATTTCATGGGAAGCTGCTCCTCCTTGAGCGTTTCACCTGAAAACATGTTGGTGACAGGCACTTCCGCAGTGGGTATCATGTACAGGTCCTCATCCTCTATCTTATACTGCTCGGCAACAAACTTCGGGAACTGGCCCGTCCCCGTCATCGCCTTCCTGTTCACCATGAATGGCGGCAGCACCTCGGTGTAGCCGTTCATGCCCTGCAAATCCAGCATGAAGTTCACCAGCGAGCGCTCAAGGCGCGCTGCAAGCCCGCGAAGGAGAACAAAGCGATGCCCGGCAAGCTTCACGCCCCTTTCAAAATCAATCAGCCGCTTGTCCGCAACCTCATAGTGCGGCTTGGCATCCTTGCTCGTGAGCTTGGGCATGCCCCACTTGCGCACTTCCAGGTTGTCTTCCTCCCCCTTGCCGTTCGGCACTGTCTTGTCGGGGATGTTTGCCACTGTGAGCAGTATTTCGCTCATCTGCGCCTCAAGCGCATTTGCCTTTTCATCGGCCGCGGCAATGTTCGCTGCCAGCTTTTTCGTGGTGGCAAGTATAGCATCAACATTCTCCCCTTTCTTTTTCGCCTCTGATATTTTCATGGAAGCGGCATTCCTTTCAGCTTTGAGGTTGTCAGCCTCGTTCTTTGCCAGTCGCCACTGCTTGTCAAGCGCCATGAGCTCGGCTGCAGGCGCAGTGTCGGCATTCCTGCGCGTTAGCGACTCGGCCAGGATGCCTGGGTTCTCGCGGATAAGTTTCAATGAAAGCATTCAGCCCAACTCCTCGCGAAGCCTCGCGACCAGTTCCTGCCCGATCCTTGCCTGCGCCTCCTTTGTGCTGCCTGCGATGTGCGGCGTGAGCACCACATTTGCAAGCTCGCACAGTTTTCCCGAATACGGCTCCTGCGGGTACACGTCCAGGCAAGCGCCGCCGATTCTCCCTTCCTTTAGCGCATTGTACAGCGCCTCCTCGTCCACCAGGCCGCCGCGCGCGGTGTTCACAATCACCGCATCCTCCCTCATCTTCGCAATCACGCCAGCGTTTATCATGCCTTTGGTCTCAGGCGTGAGCGGCACGTGGAGCGAGATGTAGTCCGCACTTGCAAAAAGCTCGTCCAGCGACACTTTCCTGCCAACGGCAGAGCCGTCCTGCCGCGGATCATAATAGAGCACCCTCATGCCAAGCGATGACGCCTTGATGGCAAGCGAGGCGCCAATCCTTCCCAGCCCCACCACGCCCAGCGTCTTGCCCATGATTTCTGTGCCAATGAGCTCCTTTTTCAGCCACTGCTTCCCCTTCATGCCTGCGTCGGCTTTCGGTATCCTGCGGCAAATCGCGAACATCATGGCAAGCGCAAGCTCGGAAACCGAGTTTGTGGATGCGCCGGGGGTGTTCACCACCTTCACGCCGCGCTTCTTGCATGCCTCAGAATCGACATTGTCCAGCCCCACGCCCGCGCGCGCAACCAGCCGAAGCTTGGGCGCATGCGTGAGGAGCTCGGATGTGACTTTTGTGGCGCTTCTCACGATGAGCGCATCGGCATCCGCAAGCGCGGCTTTCAGGTCGGCAGGCACCACGGCCGTTTGCCCAAGCTTGGAAATCTCGGCAACCACTTCGGGCTCCATTGCATCTGCAATTACAATCCTCATGATATCTACCTCATCAGCCGCTTCCCATCTCCATTTTCATGCATCTCTTTCACTTATTTTCCCAGCTCTTTCCTTATGGCATCAAACGCATAATCCAAATGCGCGTCGTCAAAGTTGCCAAGGTGGCAAATCCTGAAGAACTTGCCCAACAGGTCCCCAAAATCGCGCGCGGTCACAAGATTGTACTTCTCGCGCAGGCGCTTGCGGAAGCCGTCAGCATCCTCCATGAGAAAGCCTGTGATGGAAGGCGAGTAAAAGCCGGGCTCTGCATACACGGAAAAGCCAAGGCTCTCCACGAATTTCCTGGACTTTGCAGCAGCCGCAGCATGCTTTGCCCTGTGGACGTCGAACCCGCCCCTCTCGGTTATGTAGTCAATCGCTGCTTTCATGGAATAAAGCACCGACACCGCGGGCGTGGTGGGCGTCTGGAATGTGTCCATTTCCTTCTTGAACTTCTTCATGTCAAGGTAAAAAGTGCGCGCGGGAATCCCTTCCGCCCTTTTCATCGCTTCTTCCGTGCAGGCAACAATCGCCATGCCAGGCGCTGCGCCAATCGCCTTCTGCGAGCCTGTTGCAGTGAAATCCACCCCAAAATCCTTGATATCAAGCGGCGCGGATGCCCATGCGGACACCGCGTCCAGTATCGTCACCATTCCCTTGCTTTTTGCATACCTGCATATCGCGCGCGCGTCGTTGAGCACGCCCGTTGACGTTTCATTGTAAACCATGCCGAATATTTGCGCGCCTGACTTGTCAATCAGGTCTTTCGCCCTCTCAAGATTCCATCCCTTGCCAAGCGGCATCTTCTCCACCTGCGTGTTTGCGCAGTAGATTTTGGCGCACGAGGCGAGCTTGTCGCCGAATGTCCCGTTTGCGAGCACGAGCGCTTTGTCGGTAGGCTTCGTAAGGCAAGCCCATCCCATTTCCAGCCCAGCGGTGCCCGAGCCTGTCACCAGGAAAATATGGTCTGCGTTGAAGTCCTTCTTCATCGCCGTCACTATCCCTTCAATCAGCGCCTTGATTTCAGGCCCCCTGTGGTATATCATTTCCCTGCTCTGGGCAAGCCTGATTGGGTCGGCAAGCGCCACGGGACCAGGCGTAAGCATGTGCATTTTTCCTTCTGGCATAAGAATCATCCTCTCCAAACGCAATTTGGGGGAATAACCATTATAAAAACAAGGGCGGCTCAACATCCCATGCAGGAATACAAGCTAGTGGCGCCATTCTCCCTTTCAGGCGACCAGCCAGAGGCAGTGGATGCGCTTGCCAAAGGCGTCAAGAAAGGCGGCTTGCAGACGCTGCTTGGCGTTACAGGCAGCGGCAAGACCTTCACAATCGCGAACCTTGTTGCGCGCACCGGCAGGACAGCGCTGGTAATCTCGCACAACAAGACGCTTGCAGCGCAACTTTATGCCGAATTCCGACAGTTCTTCCCGCAGAACAAGGTGGGCTACTTTGTCTCCTACTACGACTATTACCAGCCTGAAAGCTACATACCCGCTTCGGACACCTACATCGAGAAGGACGCGCAGATAAACGAGAAAATCGAAAGGCTGCGCCTGCAGTCCACTGCCTACCTCCTTTCGCCAGGGCCCGCAATAATAGTTTCCACCGTCTCCTGCATCTACGGGCTTGGCTCGCCAAAGGAATGGCTTGACATGTCGGTGGACATACGGAAAGGCGAGCATGTGGACCGCTCCGTGCTCCTCTCCTCGCTCATTGCCATCCAGTACGAGCGGAACGAGGTCGACCTCAAGCCAGGCATTTTCAGGGTGAAGGGCGACACAATCGACATTGTGCCAGGCTACCAGCAGGAAATCATCCGCGTGATACTTGAAGGCGACAAAATCGGCAAGATACTGGTGTGCGAGCCGATTTCCTGCGCAAAGCTGGACGAGCTTCCCGAAGTGCGCATCTTTCCCGCAAAGCATTACATCGTTCCGCAAAGCGCAAAGGAAAAGGCGCTGCGCGGCATACGCACAGAGCTTGAGCAGCGCCTGCCTGAGTTGTCCGACCTTGAGGCATACCGCCTCAAGCAGCGCACCAACTACGACCTGGAACTAATCGAGGAGCTGGGCTACTGCAAGGGCATTGAGAACTACTCGCGCCACTTTGACGGAAGGATGCCTGGCAAGCCGCCCTATACGCTCATGGACTTCCTGCCAGAAGACGCAATCATCGTGATTGACGAGTCCCATGTGACATTGCCGCAGCTTCATGGCATGTACCATGGCGACCACACGCGCAAGAAAAACCTGATAGACTATGGCTTCCGCCTTCCCTGCGCGTACGACAACCGCCCTCTCAAGTTCGAGGAGTTTGAAACGCACATGAAAAACGTCGTGTTCGTCTCAGCCACGCCCGCAGAGTATGAGCGCAACACGTCGCTGCAAGTGGTGGAGCAGCTTGTGCGCCCCACCGGGCTTCTCGACCCGCAAATCTCCATCCGGAAAACAGAAGGGCAAATCGAGGACCTCATGCGCGAAGTGCAGGCGCGCGCAGCTCGCAACGAGCGCACCCTTGTGACCACGCTCACAAAGAGAATGGCAGAGGACCTCACCGACTATCTCACGCAAAAGGGCGTGAAGGTGCGCTACCTGCACTCCGAGGTGGAAACCATCCAGCGCACAGAAATCATCCGAAAGCTCCGCCTGGGCGAGTTTGACTGCCTGGTGGGCATCAATCTTCTGCGCGAGGGGCTGGACATCCCGGAAGTTTCCCTCGTTGCAATACTTGACGCGGACAAGGAGGGCTTCCTGAGGAATGAAACATCCCTTGTGCAGACCATGGGCCGCGCGGCGCGCAACGTGGGCGGCACGGTCATCCTCTACTGCGACAAGGAGACAGATTCCATCAAGCGCGCGGTCGCGGAAACAAGCCGCCGCCGCGCAGTGCAGGAGGAATTCAACAGGAAACACAATATCACGCCAAAGACGATTTACAAGCAGGTGTGGGCGTCGCAGCTCGCGCCAGGCGCGGACGATGAGGAAGAGGCTGGCAAGCGCGCAATGTCCGACGCGGAGCTTCGCGCATTTGCAATCAACCTTGAGGCAGAGATGCAGCGCGCGGCGGAAGACCTGGACTTTGAGCGCGCCATTGAACTTCGCGACCAGCTGGCAGAGCTGTCAGGAAGAATGGACGGCACTAAAAAGGGAAAAGCGAAAAAAACAAGGGAGGCTGCTGGCGAAAATGAGGCAACGCCCACGAAAGCGCGCAAGAAGAAAGCAAAGCAGGAAAAACCCCCTGGAAATGAGAAAGCCTAGCCATCACATCTTCGCAGTCTGCTTGAACGCCCTTTCCATCCTGTCCAGGAATATCTTCCACGTGTAGTTCTGCTCCACGCGGCGCCTGCCGGCCTTGCCCATCCTTTCGCAGGCATCCCGGTTCTCGGCAAGGAAGCGCATCCTCTGCGCCATTTCATCCACGGAATTCACGAGAAAGCCGGTTTTCCCGTCCACTATGGACTCGCGCGGCCCGCCCTCGTTCACGGATATGACTGGCTTGGATGACGCCATTGCCTCGAGCGGGACTATGCCCCAGTCCTCGTTCATCGCGGCAAAGAGCACGATGGAGCAAGCCGCATAATGGCGGCGCAGGCCCTTTTCCGGGATGTTAACAAGGAGTTCTATCCCTGCGCCCTTGGCCAGTTCCTTGATTCCGGCCAGGTATTTTATGTTTCTCTCGATTGGGGACAAATGCCCCCCAATGACCAGCTTCCAGCCTTTCAGCCTGGCTTTCTTGAATGCCATGATGGCGTACTCCAGCCGCTTCTCAGGGACAATCCTGGACGGGTAGAATATGGTTTTCCCGTAATCATCGCAGGCAAACTCGCGCGGCTCAATGCCCGGGTAGGCGACAACTGACTCGCGCCCAAGGTTCCTCCTGACATTTTCCCGGATGGAGCTTGAATTGACGCAGATTTTCTCTATCTTTGAGGCAATTGACCCCTCCACGAGCCTGTATGCCTCGACCGCAGCCCCCATGGCCACTTTCCCGGCAAGGTTGCGCTCAGACATGAACTGGCCTTTCCAGCCATAGGCCGGGCGGCAGGGGCAATGGCAATACCAGCACACGCGCTCGTTCCTTTCGCGTATCCACTCACTGGGCATGAGGTGGGGGTTGAGCACGTCGTAGTCGTCGCGTATCTTCGCCCGCAGGAAGCGCATGCCGTCCCCTGCGGCATCCCGCATCCGAATGTCGCTGTCCAGGCGCCCGAAGGCGCGCGCAGGCGCTTCCAGCGCACTTTTTGGCAGTATTCGGACGTCGTAATCTGAAAATTCCGGGTGCGTCCTTGCCTTGTCATACCTGCAGGTGTAGATGACTGGGTTGAATTTAGCGGCAATCCTGAGCATGACCCTCTCCGAGCCCCCGAAATCAAGGTATGGCTGCAGCATGACCAAATCCATATGCATCACATCTTCGCAGTCTGCTTGAACGCCTTTTCCATCTTGTCCAGGAATATCTTCCACGTGTAGTTCTGCTCCACGCGGCGCCTGCCTGCCTTGCCCATTTTCTCGCAGGTGCCCGGATTATCCGCAAGCAACCTCATCCTTTCAGCCATTTCACCCGTGCTGTTTACAAGGTAGCCTGTTTTCCCGTCCACAATGGACTCGCGCGGCCCGCCCTCATCCACGCTGATTACCGGCTTTCGGGATGCCATTGCTTCCAGGGGCACCATGCCCCAGTCCTCGTTTATTGCGGAAAAAATGACGGAGCGGCAGTTGGCATAAAAGCCTGAGAATTCGGCATTGCTTGGGTTTTTGGCAAATGATATATCGCTTCCCCCTGAAAGCGCGGCAAGGCGCTGAAGGTATCCCTCTTCCTGCCTGTTCTGCACATAGCCTGAAACGATTAGCTTGAATTTCCCTCCTTTGCTGATGCGCGAGAATTTCCTGAATGCCTCGATTGCGTACTCCACCCGTTTTTCAGGCACGAAGCGGGTAGGGTAAAAGAAAAAGTCCCCATATCCCTCGCATTGGAAATCCTGCGGATTCACGCCCGGATGCACTATCTCGGCATCCTGCCTGTGGAGGTATTTGCCCACCCTCCCCTTCGTATTGAGGGAGTTGACGCATATCCTCTCGATTTTTTTCGCAATATGCCTGTCTATCAGCCTGAAAAGGGACAGCTGCGGCTCCATGGCGAGCCTCTGCGCAACCCCGTATTTCCCCATGGAAAAATCGTGCAGGTCGAATGCCATCCTGGACGGCGTGTGGCAATACCAGCACACGCGCCCGTTCCTGTTCCTTATCCATTCGGACGGCACTCCATTCGGATTCAGGACGTCGTAATCGTGCCTGATTTTCATCTTCAGGAAATTGATGTAGCTTGCCCCGGTTACCGGGCCGGCATCGTGCCGGTTCCTGGCCAACGAGCTGCGGATAAGGCAGGATTCGAGGGGATTTGGCTTGATTATCCTTACGTCGTGCGCGCGAAAGCCGGGGAACGCCTTTTTTTTGTCATATTCAAGGGTGTAGATGACCGGGTTGAACCGGTTTGCAATTTCAAGAACGACTCTCGTGCCCCCGCTGCGGTAGCTCAAACACGGCTCGAGCACTACAAGGTCCATATCATCATCCGCGCCGGCATTTACATTTTCGCTGTCTTCCTGATTATTTTCCCAAGCTTGCCGAGATACATCTCTTTTGTGAAATTGCCCAGGACTCGCTTCCTTCCAGCCCTGCCCATGCTTTCCGCCATTTCCGGGTTCCCTGCAAGCAATTCCATCCTTTGCGCCATTTCGTCAGTGCTGTTCACAAGGTAGCCTGTTTTGCCATCCAGTATGGACTCGGTCGGGCCGCCTTCATTCACCGATATGACCGGCTTTCGGGACGCCATTGCCTCCACCGGGACAAATCCCCAGTCCTCATCCCTGGCGCAAAAGAGCGTGGCGTAGCAGCGGGAGTACAACTCTGCTATCTTTTCCCGGCTTATGTTGAACAGCATCTGGACGTTCCCATCCGAAATGGACGCCAATTGCCGTATGTATTCATTCTCTATGCCATTTTGGGCATAACCTGCAAGTACAAGTTTCCAGCCCCCCCTGCCATGGATTTTCTTGAACTTTCTGAATGCCTC
>JBAZYD010000020.1:0-17328 GCA_041659465.1 Candidatus Micrarchaeia archaeon
GTTTGCGTCGTTGCTGGCAAGCAGCAGGTAGATGCAGTATGCCATGGGCGCAAGTATGATGTAGCGCAGCACGAATGTTTTCATGATTCCCAAATGCATAAGTTGCCCCGATTAAAGCATTTTTCAGCTGCCCAAGCACCGCATCCCAGAATATCTTTGCCACTTGCCCCTGCCGCCCAGGCATCAGAACATCTTTGCCGCAAGCTCCACCATCCTGTTGGAGAAGCCCCATTCATTGTCGTACCAGGAAAGCACTTTCGCGCTCTTGCCTATCGCTATCGTGGAAAGCCCGTCCACCACGGATGAGGCAGGATTGTGGACGATGTCTGATGAGACGATTGGCTCCTCGCAGTAGTCCATTATGCCTTTTAGCTTGCCTTGCGACGCCTTTTTCAGCGCAGCGCCGATTTCCTCCTTTGTCGCTGCCTTGCCAAGCGTGCAGGACAGGTCGTTTATGGAGCCTACCGGCGTGGGCACGCGAAGAGAGAGGCCGTCCAGCTTGCCCTTAAGCTCGGGGATGACCTCGCCTATTGCCTTTGCCGCCCCCGTCGTGGTGGGAATGATGTTCACGGCACCGGCACGCGCGCGGCGGAAGTCCCTGTGGTGCCCGTCCAGTATGAGCTGGTCGTTGGTGTAGGCGTGCACCGTGGTCATGAAGCCGCTTTCAATCCCGAAATTCTCCACGAGAGTCATTGCCACCGGCGCCAGGCAGTTTGTGGTGCAGCTTCCCAATGAAACGAGGTTGTGCTTCTTCTTGTCATATTTCCCGTCGTTCACGCCAAGCACTATTGTTGCGTCGGCCTCGCCTGATTTGCAGGGGGCGGAAATCAGCACCTTTTTCGCGCCTGCCGCAATGTGCTTTGACGAGCCCGCCCTGTCCGTGAACGCGCCCGTGCACTCAAGCACAAGGTCCACGCCAAGCTTGCCCCATGGGAGGGCAGCAGGGTCGCGGTCGGCAGTAATCAGTATTTCATGCCCGTCGATGGTGAGCTTCCCCGGCTCGCCCTTTGCGCTTCCAGTGTAGTGCCCCTGCGTGGTGTCGTACTTGAACAGGTGCGCCGAGAGCTTGGGGTCGTGCGTGTCGTTTATCGCCACGATGTCGAACTTCTTGCCGACAAACCCGCGCTCGAACGCCGCGCGCGCCACGAGCTTTCCAATCCTGCCAAAGCCGTTTATCGCTACTTTTATTGCCATGAGAGCACCCCTCAAACAGAAGTGAAGGAAGAACGGGGAGCAATAATAAAAACAGTTGGGCTAGCCTTCCCTGATTTTGCCATCATCCTTGGGAGCCGGTTTTTCGCATATTGCAAAATAATTGGCTTGGCCCGAGTAATCGCCGAAATCCTCGAAAATGAGGTGCGGGTAATTCACCATCTTGGGCAAATAATCGAGAAATCCCAGGATTTGCCCAAGCTTGCCTTCGTCGCGCACCTCTGGCTCGTTGAACGTGTGCGCTGGGAAGAAAAATGAATAGACGAGGCTGAAGTTGCGCGCGAGCAAGTCGCGAAGAAATGGGAGCTTTTCCTGGCCTTCCCGGCTGAATGCTTTGAAAAATGCCGGGTCCGCCGATACGAACGCCAGCCCGCCCGGCTTTAGCAGGCGGTTGATTTCGCGAACCAGGAAATCTGCCTCTTTGTCCCCGAAAGGCTTGAAGTCTGGCCAGAACATGTGGAAGTGCACATGGTCGTAGGAGCCAGAGGGCTCAGCAGCAAGGCACTCCGGAAGGCGCGCTGCTTTTGAAATAACGGTTATGTCGTCGCCAATCGCGTATGTCTTGTCGCTGTATTTGTAAAAGCTGTTATTGCCCCCCTTAAGGGAACGAGGTTCCAGGTCAAGCTCCTGGTTGTTTTGCGAGTTTACCGCTTTTATGATGACCCGCCTGCCCTTGAGCGCAGACAGCTCCGAATAGGCGGGAAAGTTGCCGTCGCCTGCAAGGTCCATCACCATGAAAGGGTTCTGCGCCTTGGGCGCGCTGCCATCGATGGCAGGGCAAGGCGCCGCCGAAAGGGCTGGATTCCCAATCCCCTGAACCGGGGCCGCCAGCTTGGGCTGGCAGAGCTTCCTGATAAATTTGGGCGTGTGCAGGTGCATAATGTTATTATTTATGGAAAGAGATATAAATAGTGCCGTGATGCGGGATGAGGGGATTGCCAACCGTGCGCACTCCCGTTTTTTTAACTTACCCGGAAAAAGCACCCACGATGGAAAAGAAGGCAGAGAAGCGCCGCGCGGTGCTCATTGACGTCGACTACAAGATAGTGGACGGCAAGACAGTGGTGCGGCTCCTTATGAAGGGAAAACATTTCTTCAGGCTTTACGCGCACTATGAGCCCTACTTCTATGTTGATGCGCCTGCGAGCGCGGAGAAGGAGATAATGGCTGCCAAGGCGCAGTCGCGCGAGAGCATGGTGTCGCCTGTGCGGGTGGAGCGCGCGAGGATGAATGTGCTTGGCAGCGAGAAGGATATTTGGAAGGTTTATTGCGCGCGGCCGTTCGACGTGCCCTCCGTTAGCGGGGCGCTGAAATTCCCCTGCTACGAGAACAACATCCCGTTCGGGAGAAGGTACATGATTGACAATGGCCTGACGCCTTTCACCGAGATGTGGTATGTGCGCGAGGGAAGATACATAAAAAAGATAATCCGCACGCGCGAGGCGACCCCTGCGTTAAGGACAATGGCTTTTGACATCGAGACTTACAACCCGAAAGGCATGCCGCAGCCTGAGCGCGACGAGGTAATCATGATTTCCTATGAGATGGACGGCGAGCGGAAAGTGATTACGAGCAAAAAGATTGACAGGCCATTTGTCATTGCGTGCAAGGACGAGCGGGAGATGATAAAGAAATTCCTGTCAGTCATCAAGGAAAAGGACGTCGAGGTGCTGCTTGGCTACAACTCCACGGTCTTTGACCTGCCATACCTTGCCGCCCGCGCGCAGGTGAACGGGCTTGAGTTCGCAATCGGCAGGGACGGGAGCAGCTTCCGCGTGAAAAGGCGCGGCATCCGCGACGTTGCGGAAATCAACGGGCGCATACATGTGGACCTGTACCCGCTGGTGCGCTTCATGGGCTTCATCGGCGCATTCAAAATAAGCAAGTACACGCTTGAAAACGCATACACCGAGCTGACAGGCAAGAAAAAGCTCATGGTGAAAAAGCTGGAAATCTACAGGATGTGGGACGACGATGGGCTTGTGAAGGAGCTGGCGGATTATTCTGCATTCGACTCGCAGGCCACCATGGAAATCGGGAAGCTGCTGGTGCCCCTGATGGTGGAGATGGGAAGGCTCACGCGCTTGCCGCTTTTCGACGCAGTCGGGGCGACCGCAGGGCAGCTGGTGGAGTCGCTTTTGATGCAGAAAAGCTTCGAGCACAAGCAGATTATCCCGAACAAGCCCGACGACGCGCTTGCAAAGGAGCGCGAGCTTGGCCCCATACAGGGGGCATTTGTTAAGCTGCCGCAGCCGGGCATTTATGAGAACATGGTGGTGTTTGACTTCCGCGGGCTGTACCCCTCGATTATTACTTCGCACAATATCGACCCGTACACGCTCAATCCGCCCAAAAGCGTGCCAGACTCCGACTGCTACATTTCACCGAACGGGCACAGGTTTTCCAAAAAGCCGCGAGGATTGCTGCCAGTGGTGCTTGAGGAGCTCATCAGGAAAAGGGGCGAGATGAAAAACAGGCTGAAAAAGGCTGAGAAGGACACGCCGGAGTATGAGCAGCTTTTTGCGCGCGTGCAGTCGCTGAAAATCCTTGCGAATTCGTATTATGGCTACCTTGCCTATCCGCGCTCGAGGTGGTACTCGCGCGAGTGCGGGGAGTCGGTCACCGCATGGGGCAGGCACTTCATCCAGGAGACGATTGAAAAGGGCGAGAAGGCGGGCTTTGCCGTGCTTTACGGGGACACTGATTCAATCTTTTTGCTGATGGGCGAAAAGAAGAAGGAGGACGCGCTAACATTTATGAAAAAAATAAACGACTCGCTGCCAGGCGACATGGAGCTGGAGCTTGAAGGGTTTTACCCGCGCGGCGTGTTCGTCACCAAAAAGCACATGGGCAAGGAGGACAAGGGCGCGAAGAAGAAGTACGCGCTCATCGGCGAGGACGGGCGCATCAAGATACGGGGCTTCGAGCTGGTGAGGCGCGACTGGTCAAATGTCGCCAAAACCACGCAGAGGCGCGTGCTCGAGGCGATATTGAAGGACGGCAGCAAGGAAAAGGCGGTAAAGATTGTGAAGGACATCATCGAGGAGCTCAAAGGCGGCAAGGTGCCGCTTGAGGACCTTACCATCTACACGCAGATGAGGAAGGACCCGAACAAGTACGACATTGTGTCGCCCGAGATTTCCGCAGCGAAGAAGGCCGCCGAGGCTGGCATGCAAATTGAGAAGGGGATGATGATAGGCTATGTCATCACCAAGAAAGGGGCGACCATCTCTGACAAGGCCTCTCTTGTGGAGCTTGCGAAGGACTACGACCCGAACTATTACATTGACAACCAGGTGCTCCCGTCCGTGCTTAAAATACTCAAGGAGCTTGGCTACTCGGAGGACGATTTGAAGTTCAAGGGCGAGCAGAAGGGGCTGAGCTCATTTTTCTGAGGCGAACGCATGGATATTGGAAAAATCGTTTTTACAGCGCTGGCTGGCATGCTGCTCCTGGGCCTGGCATTCATGGCGATGCAGGCGCTCCCAAAGCCGCCAGTCGCAATTTTTGCCTATGGCAGCAACCTTGCGAAAAGCGCGATGAACGCGCGCGCAGGCGGCTTCCTGAACGCTACGGCGGCAAGGCTGCCCGGCTTTTCGCTTGCTTTTGCAGTGCAGGATTCGCGCCCTGCGGAGTTTGGCGTCGCCACCCCTGTGTGGAACGGAAGCGCGTCCGTAGACGGGGCGCTTTACTACTTGACGCCAGGGCAGCTATCTGCGCTGGACAAGCAGTCGGATGCGCCTGATTTCTACAAGAGGGCGAAGGTGAAAGTGGAGCTGCCGGATGGCAGCATCGCCGATGCGCAAGCCTACTTTTTGGCAGGGAACGTGCACGACCAGGCGCCTTCGCGCCCATACTACCTTGCCGTGCAGGCAGGGATGAAGGAGTGGGGGTATGATGCGAGCAGCCTGGATGGCGCGGTAGCGGACGCCGCCGGCCCCAACTAGAATCCGGCTGCGATGTAGTATAGAAGGTCGCCGAAAAGCAATGTGAACACCAGCCCTATGAACAGGTAGGGAAGGAAAAACGGCATGCCCGTATAGACCGGCACGGATTCCACCTTTGCGCGCTTGAGCGCCGCAATCGTCTTTTTGCTGATTACCGGGGAGAGCTTAAGCTCCCTTGCAAGCCTTTGCATGCGCTCGATTGCCAGCACGTCCTCGCACTGGAGGCGCGAGACCGGGATTTTCTCCACCATGCTTGCCTTTATCTCGGGCATGAAAAGCGAGAAGAAGATGAGCGCTGCCCCCAGGAACCCGATTATTGCAAAATAGGAGGCTGGCAGGGAAACCGGCAGCGAGGAGGCGACGGCCCCGAAGATGACGAGGGAAAACGCTATCAGGGACGGCCCCGCCGCCTTCTTTGCGGTGAATTTTATCCTGCCGGAGGCAATTTGGCGCGAAACATAGGGGATGAAGCGGAACAGCATGTGCGCTATGAAGGCAATGCCGGTGGGCGCAAGCACCGAGAGGAAGAACGGGTATGGGATTGCCTGCGGCGCCGCAAGGAGCGGCCGGGGCAGGTAGGGGATTGCAAGCGCTATTGACGCCATCACGAAAACATCCGCGCCGCCAAGCTGCCCCATCCTGTAAAGCGAGTAGGCGAGCCCGGCAATGAGGATTGCGGCGAGGGCGGACTGCGCGAAAATCCCGGGGTCGAAAAAGACCACGTTGAGGAGAAGCGCCGCCCCAAGGAAGCACCATAGGAGGGAATCCGGCACCCATTTCCTGTTGAACATGTCGAAGTAGGCCGCCGCGCCAGTGAACGCCAATGCGACCACGATGCGGGCGTCGAGGCCCGGCACGGATGCTGGCGGCGATAGGAACGGGAATGGGAATTCTAGCATGGGGGAGAAAACGGGGAGCATGAATAAAAAAGTGCGTGGACGCGCTTTTTTGGATATCGGCGCAGCAGCGACGATACTGATAAAAAAGTGCGTGGGCGGGCTATTTTGGATGTGGAAATGCCGCAGCGTTTCTGCAAAGATAAAAAAGTGCGTGGGCGGGCTTGTGGGGGATTGCCGCCAACAACGGCGATGCCGATGAAAGGCGCGCGATTGCGCCTAATCCTTCACGGTCTCCAAAAAGTAGTCGCGTATTGCCACCACGTCGAGGGAATCGCACGCCGCGCGGCAGGAAAGCGCGGATGACACGCTTGGCTTGGTGCGCCCGGCGTCGGAATGGATGAACTCCTTGATGTAGGTGCCTGCCTCCGCGAGTATGCGGAGCCGAAGCTTTCCGCCATCGATTGCCTCGGCGCTGATTTTATAGACCGTCCTTGTCCGCAGCATGTCGCTCCTTCGCGCGAGCACGCGCGTCGGCGTGTGCTGTGAAAGGGCGGTGCCGGAGAGCGCTGCAACCTTTTTTGCGTCGGAGGCTGTGAGCGCGCGGTCGGCCGAGACGATTGCCTCGTATTCCTTCTCGAAGTGCGAATTGCAGACGCTGTCGATGAAACCCTTGTGCACGAAACGAAGCCCGATGGCGCGCACGTTTCCGTTCTTCCCAAATCCGCGCTCGAGGGCGCGAAGGTCCGCCGCCCTCCTCTTCGGCGCGGCAAGCTCCATCACGAACGGGCGCCCGTTCCCAAGGCAGCGCACGTCGACGTCTTCCCTGCCGCTTGCGTGGAGCGTGCAGCCCTGCGCGCAAAACGCCGCCATGAGGGCCTTGCCTATCTCGTCCTCGACGGATGGGTAGTTCATGCCGCTTCCGCTGCATGACGGGCATGCCTCGCCCTTGCCCCCGCCCGCAGCCTGCGCGCCCGCCCCCTTGCCGCCGCATTCTGAGCAGTGCCAGCGGCTCTGGCAAAAGCCGCGCGCGAGCTTGATGTAATGCCCGTGGACATAGAGCTGCATTGGGCGCGCGGTTGCCTTTTTCGCCGTAAAGTCAAACTCGAACGATGCGTCCGCGGAACGCTGGTCGTTTTTCTTCCCGGCCGCCTTTGCTATTTTTTCCGCGATTTCCGAGTTGACGCTGTTTTTCAGGGAAGTGCATTGCCCGGGGAGAAGCTGCGTCGCGACCTCGGCCTCGCGCAAAAGCATTGCGCGGGAGAACGAGGAGGAGACGGAGAATGTTTCCCATTCAAATGAATCCGACTGGGAAAGCGCAGCCTCCACGAGGGAGGGAAGCGCCGACAGTGAGCCCTGGCAGATGAAGCATCCACCGCCATCGCCAGTTATGCCGATGCTTGGGGGTGCGGCGCCTTTCCCTGCATTTGATGCGCGGGGTTTGCCTACGGCGAAGAAACGCTGGGCGCATTTTGCGCATAATGGCGGATTTTCCACAGCTAAGATGGCGAAGCGCAGGGTTTATTAATCTAGTTTCTGAAGCCCTATCGGGCAGGGTGAAAAGAGGTATTTCGCGGATGTTTGCGAAAGCCTTTTAAATGTGCATCTGCAGAAATAAGATGGTAGAAAATGTATATGTGGTATTCCTGCCCAAGAAGGTGACAAACATGCCCCGTGGAAAAAGAATCGTAATCGAAAAGGTAATCAACGACCCGGTCGTGTCCAGGCTCAAGTCGATGAAAATATCCGACATGAAGTCCAGGCGCGCCACCGACGAAAAGTCGCTCCACTCCAGCATTTCTGACATTGTGGGCAAGGCAAACGACCTGTATGCCCAGGACAAGCTTGAGCGCGAACGCCTGAAGGGCATGGGGCTGTTCTCGGTCGAGGAGGCATACGACGAGCTCAAGAAAGGCGGGGTCAGCCTGTCCTACCGCGCATTCGGCGGCCGCGTGGAGAGGCGCTCCGTGCACTCCGTGAAGATAGGCAACAAGAGGCTCATCCCCAAGCCCGTCGTGCACGACTGGATTGCGCTTGCGAATGAATACTACTCCGTGAAGCAGGCGTTCAACGAGCTCAAGAAGCACGAGAAGCTCAACCTGCGCGCGTTCATTGGGAGGATTGAGAAGAACTCGGTGCCCTCCCTGAAAATCGGGACGGCGCGCTGGGTGCCCAAGTCCGCAATCGAGGGCATGGTGCATGTCTGCAAGAACTACTACGACGTCGGCGACGCAGTGCAGGAGATGAACTCCAAGGGCATCCGCATAAAGAGGAACGCATTCGAGAGGCGCCTGGACAGGAACCGCATCCCGCACGTGAAGATCGGCGGGAGGCGCGTGATTGCCAAGGACGTGCTTTCCGAGCTTGTGGGCAAGGAGCTCGCGCTTGCGGGCAAGGCCCCGAGGATGCAGTAACTTCTTTCCGTCAGTTTCCTTTTCTGTTTTTTATTTTTCTAATTAGCGGAAGCGTACGCCACAAAGCACGCCGCGCTTGCGGCACATGAAACCGGAGGGGCTTTATTGCATTTCTGAAAAGGCATTCTTCACAAAGGCCCTTGTCAAATCGACAAGGTCCCAGATATCCTGGGTCATATCGCCTGCGCCCGCAGTCCCAATCCCCTTGGTCGTCGAGATGGCATTGCTGCAGAAAGATTCGGTAATGCCCTTTATTTTCTCAATAGCTTGTGCAATGTGCCCGTTCAGCTCCCCATTGCCAGCTATTTTCTTGGCCATAACAAGGACTTCGTACGCCTGATCCACAAACCATTCTTCTGCCAGGTCAGTTGCAAGCCTGGCAAGCTTGGGCACGCTCTCGGCAGGAGTTACGCCGCCAGCGTTGATTTCCCTCAGCGAGGCATTCTTGGTGCTGCCATTTGAATAGGCGCCAAAGGATTCTATTATCCTGTCTTCACCGTTGCTTGCATCGAGCTGGAAATGCTCGAAATGAGGGCTGTCCACTATGCTGTTGGCGAGATCGCTCCTTCTATCGACAAACTCCTTGACTAGGTTTTTCTGCCTCTCGTCAAGCATGCTGCGAGGAGTATCATCAATAGGGCGAGGCATTTTTGATGCCCCGCCGGCTGCTGCACTCCCTGCATTAACATTAACTGGCTTCTTGTCTGATCCGGGCTTGCTGCCATATTCCATCATATCCCTCGTGAATCAATATTGCCGAAAATCATTATAATGATATATTTTTGCGGCGCCAGGCAGAAGAGCCGGCGCGTTATTCCGCCTGGGGCATTTCCTTTTTCCCGCTTGGCAGCGCGCAGCGGTGCAGGCGCATCGATGCGCCGGCAGTGTGCCCACGCCGGAACACCTGCCGCCCGAACGGCAGCCGCTCTTTGGCGGTGTGCAAAGTGCAGAGGCACTTTGCATATGCGTTTTCGGCCAGCCGAAAACACACACGCCGCTGCCAATGATGTTTTCTATAGAGCCGGCAGCTGCGCCCTTTTCGTGGCATATTATAAACTTGCGGCGCGAACCAAAAACATCCAGCAGCGTGCGCCATCCAAAGCGCCCCTTTGAGGTGAAAAGATGAAAGGAATGAACGTGATGAAGATAGCGGCGGTTGCCTGCGCCGCCCTTCTTGGCGCATCCTCCTTTGCCATGGCAGGGGCCGCATACGGCGGCACTGAGCTTGTCGGCCAGGGCGGGCAGCCGTTGGCGAAGGTTTACATCGGCAGCAGGGCAATGGCATCCGACGGCGTGGCTGCAGCCGGCATCGCCGCCGCGATTGCGAACGAGGCATACAAGAGCTCGGTGGCGGCCGCATCGAAGGCCGGCGCGGCATCCTGCACGGCCGTCATGGGCGGGGCGGAAAATGGCGCATGCCGGATTGACCCGGGCAGCAAGAAGGTGACCCTCAGCGTGGAGGCCCCTGGCGCTGGGGCTGGCGTCCACACATTCCAGACGCTGATAACCGACTCGATTGACAGGACGCCTGCAAACCGCAACAGCACGCGCGCCGAGGACAGCTACTCTGCGACCATGGCCGCGTCCGACACGTCCGGCTCGACCGCGTCCGCGATACGCGCGGTGGAGACGAACACATCGAAGGGGATGCTCCTTTACAGGATTGGCTCGTACGAGTTTCCCGGGTTCGCCGACTTTGCGGTGGTGGACGGCCAGGCGCCATCCGCCACGTACATTGAGATGCAGAGCTTCTGGGTCGGCTCAAGCGCGCCCTCGGAATTCGGCGCAAGCGGCGTGACATACGACTCGTCCGAGCGGGCCAGGGACATCGTCGTCAACAAGTACTCCGCAATGGCGTACAGCCTCAAGTTCGCTGGGAACGACTTCGGCATCCCTGTGTGCACCGGGGACCAAAACGCCAGCGCATCGGACGACTGGGCGTCATGCGATGCTGCGGCGTCGGACTCCAGGACAGACAAGCACAGGCTCGGCGTGAAGTTCCTCGGAAGCGACTGGGTGGTAAGCGAGATGTCCGGCCCGTCCACATCGCTTGCATCATCGACGGCGGTGGTGAACGGCGGGCAGGTCAAGCTTGCACGCGAGGCAAAGTACGGCATCATCAACGTTGGCGGGGAGCTTGATGCAGGCAGCTTCAAGGCCCGCCTGGCGGACATTTCGGTCGCAACCGGCTCTGGCAACAGCCACCCTGCAATCATCGACGTATTGGATGCCAACGGCGCAGTGGCTGGCCAGATACAGGTTGACGCCGGCACGACCTACGCGTTTGGCAGCGGCGCAAACAGCGTGAAAATCCACGTCTACAAGACGGCGCCGGGATTCACCCTCAATGCAAAATGGGCCGAGATGGCCATCTACACCGACGAGATAGTGCTCCGGGACGGCCAGAGGTACAATCTCGTGCCGTCCACGGACGCCGACAGGGACTTCAAGGTGTCGCTCCTGTGGAAGAACCGGGACTACACCGGAACGGCTGGGGGCAACGACACCACGGCGGACTCGCTCCGCGAAATCGTGGTCTACAACCTTGACGGGTTCGCAGACAAGACGCTGCCCGGGACGGCGACCCCGTTCCCTGCGAAGGCGCCTGCCTTCAAGCTGACATACGGCGGAGTCGACATCGCATCCGACGGCACGAACTACGCCCAATTGGCATACAGCGCCCTGTCATCCGACACGTACAGGATTGCATCGTCCCCCGGCGACACCGCGTGCGGCGCATCAGCGGCGGCGGACAACGCCTACACTGCAAAGCTCGTCTCGATAAAAACCGGCGGCGAGCCTGTACTTGGCGGCACGGGCGACGCCCTTTCAGGCGACTACAGGCTGGACACAGTGTACCTCGACCCGATTGGGCGGGTGGCCGCGGCGGCAGTGAACCTCAACCGGACTGTCGCGTCGATGAACCAAACCGGGCTTGCGCTTCCGGCAAACGCGCAGTTTTCGTCGCTGTCTGCGTTCAGCGTGAGCTCCACGAACCTGACGGGGGCAATCACCCTGACGCCGACCGCATACAACGCATATGACCTCAACACGACAAGCGGCTCGCCGTCGGCAGGATGGTATGTGATTCCAGCGGCGAGCCTGCAGAACTTCACGGCCACCCTCAACGGCTCGCAGGACCAATCCGCAAACGCCGGCCTTTGGGCCCCGGCCGTGTTCTACAGGCTTTCAGGCAGGGACTGCTACAACTATGACGTGCTGTCCTATGAGTCGCTGGCGCCCGTGACCAACGCGGTCAAGTTCGACGCGGCAGGGGAGGACTCCATAGCGCAGAGCGAGATTTACTTTTCCACCACGGGCCAGGAGAGCACCCTTTCGGCAGCGCAGGCAAACATTGTGTTTGTCGAGGACGCCGGCTACTACGGAACCGAGAACGCCAATGCCGTCCTCGTCGCGGTGCCGATGATTGCCAACAATGCCGTTTTGCAGACCATAAGATTCAAATCCGACTCGGCGACAGGGCAGGCATACTACCTGCCGCTTGGCGGGACAGGCTACCTGCCCTACGAGCCAATGCTGGTGACCGAAAGGGGCTCCAAGGTGAAGTCCGTGGGCGCCACCGACGCGTCCATCCAGGCGGCAAGGTGGCCGGGCATGCCGACTTTCGAGTTTTCATACGCGGATGCCGCCGCAGCTGCTGCCGACGATTACGTGATGGGCGTGGGCGACACGAAGGCGTTCGGGGACGTGACTCTTGCAGTGAAGGCAATCGATGCAACCGGAGGCTCCTGCAGCGCTGTGTGCCCAGGGGGGCTGCTTGGCTGCATTGTCGGCAAGGGCGCGGTTGCGCCTGAAAACGCCTCGCTGGCGAACCAGGCATACGGCATCAACCTGCTGCCGGCAAATATGGTAAGGCTGGATTCCGACGGCGAGTCCGCAGGGGTTGCCATCCTGGTGGGCGGGCCTGCAGTCAACACTATGACTGCAGACGCGCTATTGAACTCAAGCATCGACTTTAGCGTGGACAGCATAGTGGTCAGGGAGATGGGCAATGGCAAGATTGTCGTTGCAGGCATGACCGCTGCGGACACCGCGGCTGCGGCAGAGCGGTTCATTGCCGGGATAAGGGGGCAGTGAACCGGATTTTATGGGATGACTGCCTTGTTGCCGCGGCAAGGGGCGGTGATTCCCCTCGATGCCGGGTGCGCTCTTGCACATGTTTTCAGGCCCGGTTTTTTGCTTTTTCTTGCCCGTAAATAGCGGCGCTTCATTCAGCCTTCGGCACTTCCTTCTTTTCCCCGGGCGGCTCGCGCTTCTTTCCTGAGAAGAAATAGTGCACCGCTGCCGCCAGGAACAGGATTGAGATGAGCGCAAGCGCGGCCGTCTGCAGGGGGCTGCCCCCGGCGCCTGCTTTTGAGAGCGCCGCGTTTGCCGCGCGGATTGCGCGGTCGGATGATGCGAGCGAATCCGCGTACATTGCGCTTGCAAGGAAATCCTCGGCGCGCGCCACTTCGTCGCCTATCTGCTTTGCGTCCTGTGCGCCTGCATGCAGCTTCGCCTCTGCAAGCGCCGCGCGCGCAACGCCAAGGGAGTCCGAGGCGGATGCCGCAAGGGATGCAAGCGCATCGGAGAGCGACGTGCGGAGGGAGGAGAGCTTGGCAATGGATGAGTTCGCCTGCAAAAGCGCGTCCCTGGGCAAAAGCGTTGCTTTCTTCGAGGCTGCAAGCTGCTTGTCCGCCTCGGACAGGCGCGCAGCTGCGGCTGAGGGCGTGAACGGGAGCTGCCTGCGGGACTGGACGGCAAGGGCGGCGTACTGTGAGGAATAGTTTGCAAGCAGCGGCTCGACCTCGGAGCGAAGCGCCGCAAACTCTGAGCGGATGCCCTCTGCCTGCGATGCCATCCCGTATGCGCCGTCGGAGGACTCCTGCTCGAGGGAGGACAGGGCAGACATTGCGCCGGACGCGCTCAGGAGCGATTGCGCAAACTCGCCCTGCGTGTAGTATGCTTGCGCCTCGGAGAGCCCGGATTGCGTCCTTAGCTGGAGGGTGGAATTGATTGCGCCTGCCTTCCGCGCATCCGCGTATTTTTCCGATGCTGCCTCCAGGGAAGAGAGCGAGAGCGCGGCAAGGGAGGATGACAGGTCTGATTTTGCCTTGCGGAGCATGGAAACTGCCTTCTGGTACCCGCCGCCATCAGCCTCGTCCGACGCGGATGCGACGGAGGATTGGTACTTGAAAAGCAGGGAGGAAAACGCAGCCTGCGACGGGGAATTTGCAAGCAGGAGCGAGCCCTGCATGGTGGAAAGGGAGGAAAGCCTGCTAGTCGAGTCTGATTTTTCCTGGAGGAAGAGCTGGTAATCCCCTGTTGAGTAGGAAAGCTCCTGCGCCTCCTGCCTCAGATGGGAAAGGAGCGAGAGCGCCTCGTTGCCCCTGCCCTGGGATGCAAGGCTTCTCGCCTCGGCAAGCAAAAGCGCGTCCCTGCTCCGGTTGTAGGTGAGCACAATGAGCTCGGATTGCGAAAACGCCTCGGAGAGCGCGGATGCCGTGTCGGAAATGGCGAATGACACTAGGAACACCGCAGCCTTGCCTTTTGCCAGGGGGGAGAACGTGATGGACACCTGCGTTTCGCTGCCGGAGGCAGCAGCCGATGCGCGCGCCACCTTTTCGCCGGAGAGGGGCGTGACCGTCAGGTTGGATATGCCGGTGTAAGGCTCGTAGATGGAGACAGAGGCAGACGGGCAGCCGATGGATGGGGGCGAAAGCGAGAGGGTATAGGTGGCTTTCTTGGCGCCGGTCGGCAGCGCCTCGTACCCGCGCGCCGAGAGCGACGCTGCGAACGGGCGCGAGACTGCATAAGATATGCCGAGCTCGCCCTTGCCCGCCGCCACGTCGCTTATTTCGCCCAAAAGCACATCCTCATCGCCTGATGCAAATGATGAGAGCGGGAATTTTTGCCCGGAGTAGTAGGCGTATGCCGAGCCTGAGAGGGCGGGCGCAGGCTGCGAGATGCGGAGTGCCGGGAGGGCGCGCGACGAGACGAATGCTATTTTGCTGCCTGCCTGCGCAAGCTCCTCGGTGGCGAACAGGCAGGTGTCATCCGACGAGGTTACCTGCGCTGGCTGGTCCTTCTTCGTGAATGTGAACGAGAATGCCTGGAGCGGCGAGACGCCCGGAAGGACGATGCTGGTCCTGCCTTTGTCAGGATATGCGTCGGACACCGCATCCCCCCCTGAAAAATCCTGGGAGTAGAGTGGCACCGAGGTGCGCACTGCGAATGACACCTGGCTGGCGGACGAAAGGGAGGACGGGTTGCCCGTGGTGATATATGCCGTGTAATCTGTCTGCCTGCCAAGCACGGGCGTTTCATAGATTTCGGACACGTGCGAGTTCTGCGAGAGCGCGGACGAGAGGTATTGCGGCTTTAGCTGCTCGGAGGAGAGCAGTATGGCGTCAAGGTCGCGCTCGGTTTGCCGGATATGGCCGGCTGCGGCTTCGGCGTCAAGCGCGCCGGACGGGAAATACCTTGAGAGCCCGCCCATTTTCTGCGCGAGAGTTGGCGCAAACCCGCGCATTGCATCAGATATTTCCAGCGCGATGCCATACTTTTCCTCGAGGTAGGAATAGCTTTCGTAGATTCGGAGGAGAAGGGCCTGGCGGTCGCCTTGGACGGCTGACAGGACCGCGGCGATTATGTCGGGCGGCGGGGAGGGGGACGATGAAAGGAGGGCGCGGTACTGCGAGAGCGCCTCCTGCTCGTATGCCACGTCGATGCCGTCGGCGCGCGCTAAAGAGAGCAGGGAGGAATATTCCGAGAGCTCCTGCCCTGTTTCCAAAAGCGCGCCTGCGGCCTGCTGGCCCTGGGACAACCCGTACGAGGCGCCGGCAAGGCGCGCGGCGTCGGTGTATGCCTTGTAGCGCGCGCCAAGGGAGGGGAGCGCGCCAGCCGATGCAAAGGAATCCTCGGCCCGTCCGAGCTCGGAGCGCGCGGATGCCAATGACTGCGCGGATGAGAGCGAGGTGGCGGATGCGCCTGCAGACGCCCGCGCCGCATCGATTGCCCTTGCCGCCGCATCCTTTTGGGAAAGCACCGCAGCCTCAGCGCCCGAGCGCACGAGCTTGAGCGAGGCGAGCGAGGAGCGGGATATTCCGGCGGACGATTGCGCCTCGGAGATGGACTGGGAAAGCCAATTGTCGGCATCTTTTGAGGAGAAGCTTGCCTGGGAGGAGGAAAGCAGGGATTGCGCGCGCGAAAACTCCTCCTTCGCATCCAGGTAGCCGCTGTAGATTCCGGTGTAGCCGCTGCCGACCAGGAGGGAGGCGCCGCCTGATGCGGAAGGGGCGTCGCCTATCAGTTCGAGCTTTTCGTTGCCAAGCAGCGACAACTCTGAGGAAAGCGCGCGGGACGCGTCCTGCGCGGACAGCTTCGCCGTCGAGTATTCGCCAAGCATCCTGTCCTTTGCATCCGAAAGGAGCAGGTAAAGCGAGAGGGCGCGTGCAACTGAGGAGTTTTCGCCGTTGCCAAGCGCATTCAGCCGCGCGGGAAAGCCAGCCTGGGAGAAATCAGGAAGCTGGGGGGATGATGCAAAGTAGGAATATGCCTTTTGGTGCGCGGCAGCCTCGCCTGCGCAAAAGCCGCCTTTTGGCGCAAGCAGCGATTCGGCGTAGTTGAAACCGGGCGCCGCGGCGCCTGAGTACTCCGCCGAGCCTGCGCCTGCCTTGGACAGGAATTCGTATTCCGACTGGGCAAGGCCTGAAAGCGAAAGCGCTGCGGACTGCAGCGAATCGTGCGCGGACGATGCGTGCTCAAGCGTGGCAAAGTATTGCGCAGGGTAAAGCGAGACGAAGCTGCTCACGTCCGTCACTTTCAGCAGGATGTCCAGGTGCACCAGCGCGGACAGGAAAAATACGTTTGTGAGCGGGACGTTATACAGCCCGAAATTGTCGTGGATTGCCGATTGCGCCCTGGAGGAAAGTGAGTGCGAGGAGAGCCTTGCCCCCTTCGCAAGCGCAAGCTCGGATTGGGCCTGGGTGAGGAGGGCGGCAGGCCCGGAAAGCGCGCTCCTTTGCCCTGCAGGCGCGCGCGCAAGAAGGCTGCCCCCGTCCATGATGGAGACGTTTTCAAGCCCAAGGCTCCCGGTGGAATTGTCGAATGCGAATGCATAGGAGTGGATGGACCAGATGGTTATGATGTTCGGGTTGCTTGAGACATAGGAAGGGTCTTGCCAGAAGCGCGCAAGCGGGTCGCCCGGGAAGCAGTCGGCAAAGCTTGCCGTTGCCGCAAGGGGCGGGGATGAAAATAGGCATAGAAGAAGCAGAAGTAGGCGCCCACATCGCCGCATGATGGGGTTTCCACCGCAATTTTATTATGGCTATTGGGTTGCTTTTGCCCGGGGAGGACAAATTTCCAGAGAAATTTGTCCGCATTTGTAAATTATCAAATTTACAAATATAATAAAAAACGGACAATTGGGCTAAAAGACGCTTATTCCTGCCAGTGAAGTAAAAAGCCGCAAGTATCGCATTGCCTGCATCGCTATTTTTTATTGATTTTTTGTTTCATATCGAACGGCGGCGGATTGTGGGCCTTGATGATGCCCAGGGCCTCATTATAATTTTCTTCAGAAAGCGCAAGCGTCAACTTGGCATTTTCTTTTTTGTCGATGTATCCCTTGCTATATAATTCGTGAATCAGCCGCTCTGCCTGGTGCAGGGCTTTATCCCCGTCAATATAGATAAGTTTTCGTGACATTGATTTACTTTCATAAACGCGGTTTTCAATTATAGCCGTCTTGAGCGACGCGAAAAGTTGTTTGCTTTCCTGTTTTTTTGCGCCAATTGCATCGTATATGTTGATTTTTTGTTTCATATTGAGTTGCGGCGGATTGTGGGCCTTGATGATGCCCAGGGCCTCATTATAATTTTCTTCAGAAAGCGCAAGCGTCAACTTGGCATTTTCTTT
>JBAZYD010000021.1:0-15546 GCA_041659465.1 Candidatus Micrarchaeia archaeon
GCCGCAATAGAGGTGCCTGCCGCCATCCCGTCAACAGCAGGGAAGGCAATGAGCGTGAACGTTTCCATAAGCTACACGTCCGCATACGGCCTGACCGGCGTGCAGCACGGCTCCAACCCCCTCATGATTGCAAACAGCCTGGCGCCGTGCGCAAACACCGGCGAGTCCTGCGCCAGCCTTTCATGCTGCAGCCCCAACACATGCAATGCAAGCTCGCTGTGCCAGGCGCCCATCTCATGCGCCAGCATCGGCGAGTCCTGCGCCAGCCTCTCATGCTGCAGCGGCGGGTATTGCTACAGCAATGCCTGCTACACCTGCGGCGGCTCCACGAACGGCACATGCCCGCCCAGCTATATCTGCAATGCCAGCTTTGCCTGCCAGTGGGCAGGCGGCTGCTTCCCGGCGGGAACCTCCGTGCAGACTCCAAACGGGCTTTCGCCCATCGAGCAAATCAAGGTGGGGGACCTTGTTTATTCGTTCGGCGAAAACCGTGCAATTTCAGTTTCCCCGGTCATCGGCATATATTCCCGGGCCGGCAGCCCCCACTACCTGATAATCGCCGGGGACTTCGAGGTAAACGCGACATCCGAGCACCCCTTCCTCACCCCGGATGGCTACAAGAGGGCGGCAAGCCTTGCGGCGGGCGATATAGTCTTTGTCTACAGGGAAGGCGCACTCTTCCCGCAGCAGGTGTCCTCGGTTTCATTTGTGGCCGAGCCTGCAACGGTCTACAACCTTCAGGTGGACAACCAGCACACGTTCATCGCAAACGGGTTCGCCGTGCACAACAAGCCGCCCGTCGCGCCATGATGCCGCCAAGCCCTTGCGCTCCCCCCTCTGCGCGCGAAATGCCCGCCCCTGCCCGGCATATGCCCTCGCCGCCGCTCCGTCGCCCGGCAACACCTATATAAGCCTTTCGCCGCTTAACGATTGCGTTCCAGTTCTTCTGTCTCTATAACTTTTACTTTTAGGAGTGGAAGAAACAGTAATTTTTTCAGCAGGCGATTGGTGCCGGATACGGGCGAAATATGCGCACGATACAATTTTCGGGGTGTTTCCTATGGCAAGCAACGAAGTCAACGAACCGGAGCTCAAGAAGCTCCAGACAGGCACCACCACCGTGGGCGTGGTCTGCTCTGACGGCGTCATCCTCGCCTCGGACAAGCGCGCGACCATGGGGTACTTCATCGCCAACAAGGACATCCAGAAGGTGTACCAGATTGACGACCACCTCGGCATGACCATCGCAGGCGGCGTGGGGGACGCGCAGGCGCTCATCCGCCTCATGCAGGCAGAGGCAAACCTCTACCGCTTCAAGCACGGCAAGAACATCACGGTGAAGGCGGCTGCAAACCTGCTCTCAAACGTGCTCCACAACTACAAGTTCTACCCGTTCTACGTCCAGCTCGTGATTGCAGGCACGGAAGACGCGCCCGGGGTCTACAGCCTCGACGCGCTGGGCGGCCTGTCAGAGGAGAAATACGTCTCCACGGGCTCAGGCTCTCCCGTTGCATACGGGCTTCTCGAGGAGCTTTACAAGGACGGCGGGAGCATAAAGGACAATGCGCGCGCGGCCGCAAAGGCGGTTGCCGCGGCAATGAAGCGCGACGCTGCGACAGGCGAGCGCGTGGACCTGGTGACGATAACAAAGGCAGGCTTCAGGAGATACGAGCGCGCAGAAGTGGACAAGCTCCTGCTGTGACGCGGCATGCCTGGGACAGGCGGCCGAATGCCGAATTCAACAACATACTAGAGGGACTTACTTGGACATAAAGGAAATTGAAAAGAAGATAGAGGAGCTTGTGCCAAGCGAATGCAAGCTTGTCAAGGTGGACGCGGAAGGCCTGGACATCGTCATCTACGTAAAGGATATTGTCTCCTTCTACGAGCACGACCAGCTCATACGGAAGATTGCAGGCACGATAAGGAAGAGGATACTGGTGAAAAGCGACCCCTCGGCGCTTCTTCCGGTAGCCGAGGCGCTCGAGATAATAAAGGAGTCCATACCCGAGGACGCGGGCGTGTCCGACATCCGCTTCAACCCTGACTTTTCAGAGGTCAACATCGAGGCACTGAAGCCCGGCCTGGTGATAGGCAAGGGCGGCATGACTCTTAAGACAATAATACAGAAGACGCGCTGGGCGCCTGTGGTGCAGAGGACGCCCACCATGCCCTCCTCCACAATAAAGGGCGTGCGCGCCACCATGCTCAAAGAGGCGGGCAACCGCAAGAAGTTCCTGCAGTCGCTTGGCAAGAAAATCTGCTCGCCTTTCCCTAACAAGAGCGACTGGGTGAAGGTGACGGCACTCGGCGGCTTTTACGAGGTGGGCCGAAGCTCCGCGCTCATCCAGACGCCAAACTCAAACGTGCTTGTGGACTGCGGCATAAACCCGGAAACATTCGAGCCTGGCAAGGCCTACCCTTACCTTAACGAGATGAAGCTCGAGCTGTCCCAGCTTGACGCGGTCGTTCTCACGCACGCGCACATGGACCACTGCGGCTTCATCCCCTACCTTTACGCCTACGGCTACGATGGGCCCGTGTACTGCACCCCGCCCACGCGCGACCTTGCCATGCTTCTCCAGATGGACTTTGTCTCCATCGCAAGCAAGAACTCGCAGTACGCGCCCCCCTACGGCATCAAGGACATCCAAAAGGAGCTTGCGCACATGGTTACCGTGGGCTACAACGAGGTAATCGACATCACGCCGGAAGTGAAGCTCACCTTCTACAACGCAGGGCACATCTTGGGAAGCTCCATGGTGCACCTGCACGTTGGGGAGGGGCTCCACAACCTTGTGTTCTCGGGCGACATAAAATACGGCTTCACCAGGCTTTTCGACCAGGCGAACAGCAACTTCCCTCGCGTGGAGACTCTTTTCATAGACTCGACATACGGAGGCAGGAACGACATCCAGCCCAACAGGTTCGAATCCGACAAGAAGCTTGTCGACCTTGCCCTCTCGGTGTGCGCGCGCGGCGGAAAGGTGCTCATCCCGACATTCGCGGTCGGGCGCTCGCAGGAAATCATGCTCGTGCTTGAGGAATACGCGTCAAGGAACAAGGACTTCAACTACCCCGTCTACCTCGACGGCATGATTCTCGAGGCATCCGCCATTCACACTGCATACCCTGAGTACCTGCGCCACAACATCCAGAGGCGCATACTCTCCAACGACTCGCCATTCGAGTCGCGCATCTTCGAGCCTGTGAAGAAGGATAGGGAGGAGATAGCCGAAGGCGGGCCTGCGATAATAATAGCGCCATCCGGAATGCTTTCAGGCGGCCCCTCGGTGGAATACCTCAGGCTTCTTGCGGACGACCCGAAAAACGCGATGTTCTTCGTGGGCTACCAGTCCGCGCTCTCGCTTGGAAGGAAGATTCAGCGCGGCATGAAGGAAGTGCCCACCATCGGCGAGGACGGCCGCGCGGCGTCGCTCAAGATTAACATGCAGATAGAGACTGTGGAGGGCTACTCCGGCCACTCGGACAGGCAGCAGCTCCTTGCGCTTCTCAAGAACATGCACCCCAAGCCCGAGCGCGTCTTCACGCTCCACGGGGACGAGAGCAAGTGCGAGGACCTGTCGCGCACCATCACGAAGATGTTCCATATTGATTCAAGGGCGCCAATGAACCTTGACACGATAAGGCTCAAGTAGCTATTTTTTCTTATTTTTCTTGAACGGCTTGCTCTGCTCCCAAAAGTGGTCAAAATACTTCCTGAACGAATCGGCAATCTCCTGGCTGATAATCTCTATGGTTATCGGCTCCCTTGACTGCATGCCAATGACTGCCACATCCTTGTAGCCCATGAACCATGCAGGGGTGTCCAATCCTTCCGGCATGTACCGCGCGTCAGAATGGGCATAGGAATTGCGGTTTTCCAGTATTTTGGGGTCTGTCTTCCTGCTGAATAGCGAGTGCGAAACAATACCTGCCCTCGCTCTCCTCATATGGTCGCGCTTCCAATAGGCATGGAAGTGCTCCTGCTGCTCAGGCAATATTCCCATGTAGTAGAACATCTCCCCTCGCCTGAGCTTCTGGTAGGTGCGCTCATGCACTGCCACCATGCCCCGAAAGCCTACAAACACCCTCACCTCGCTTTCCTTTGCACTTGCCATGTTCTGAAGAGCAGGCACCATCTCCTGGAGCTTTTTCCTGCTATCCTCCAGCCTCTTCTGCCTCTCTTCCACATATTCCACTATCTTCTCAGGACTTGCAGCGCTGTACTGGCGCACGCCTTCCCTGCTGATATGCGCCACCAGCCCCTTTTCCATAAGCCCAGCGAGTATCCTGTACACAATGGAGTGCGATATTTTCGACTTCTCAATAATGGGCCCCACTGTGGAGGGGCCAAGCTCAAGAAGGGCAAGGTACACTCTAGCTTCCCCGTCCGTAAGCCCTGCTTCCCCGAGTGCCGATGCGTTCATGCCTCTATTTGCGCGCCCCTTCTATAAAAGCGTATCTACTAGACCACCACTAGTGGTGGGTTTGCAATTAAATATAAGTTGTAAAAGAAGATAAACAGTGATATTATGGAAAAAACAAAAGAACTGCCCCTTGTGGCAAGAAGCCAGATAGCCAAAAGCATCGGCGGCCAGGCGTTCCTAAGGCGCTTGCCGCGCCACGAGAACCTGATAATAAGCGCAAGCATCGCCCAGGAGCTTGGAAGGAAAACGTCAATGCGGAAGCTCGCGCACAGGATAATCCGGAACTGCATGCTGGAACGGCAAAGCAGCAATTTCTCTCTCCGCTACACGGACAACGGCGTGGAAAGAGCAGCCAAAAAGTTCAATGTATCTGGCAATGACGTCGCAGCGATTGCGCGCGAGGCGGCAGGGCAGTTGAAAAGAGAAGGGCAGTTTGACCGGGCATATCGCATCCTCTGCGATTACACTGGCACTTATGTATCCGATACATACCATTCAACTCAGCAAAAAGGCAAATTCTGGGAAATATCTCTTTGGGCAGGGGACAAGACAATAACCGTTACAAAGCCAGTTGCCGAGGCGTGGGAAAAACATCGCTATAGCTCCACATTCGTGTTTTGCGACGTGGATGGGCACATGTATGCCCGGCGCAACGGCGGGAAGCTTTGCCGCCTTCAAGAAACGGAAATCCTGCCGCTCATGAAAGAATCGCTTAGGAAAATTACAGAGGTGGGCGTCAGCGGGGGCAGTGTGGTCGGAAATACGTTCATCAGCAACGAATATGTGTTTGCCCAAATGGTGGGCCTTGTGGAATTCGTGCAGGATTTGGCAAGGGGCGAATGGCAAAAAAGGATGGAGCGCGGCGAATATCTGAAGGCAAAGCATATTGTGAGTGGTTTTTTCCTGAAAGAGCTTGTTGCAGAGGCAATCGCAAAGGAAGCCGAAAGGCTCTCCTGCAAATTCCCAAAAAAACCGGATTATGCACGCTGCTTTAACATAGCCTATGAATGCATTTTATCAGGAAAAAAAGAGCATGCGCGTTTGCTCTTGAGGAAACTTATCTGGCACGCCCTCAACAACCGCGAGACTTTCAAGCTTGTCAGCCCAGATTCTTCCTTTGCCCGGTGCGCTGTTGAGGCACCTCTCATGAAAGAATTAATGCTGGTCAGAAAAAACGGGATTTCAGAAGGCAAGGAAAAACTGTCGCCGGAAGACGTTAAAGCGCGGGTTCTGGACGAGTGCAATCAACGGATGCTGGCAAACGACATCTCAGTGGCGTCCTTGCTTGCCAAGCGCTTTGGCATCTCCGTCCGCGTGGAGCTCCTCGAAGAATACAGGGAGATGGCTTTCACGGACTCTCTGAGAAGCGGATTTTATGGCGATGCCGCGCGGTTCTGCATCCAAAGCGGCATGGAAACCCGGCTCCGCGAGGTTAAGGAGATTGCGAAACTGCTTCAGGATGACGTGCGGATAACAATGATGTCTAGGAACAATGACGACCGGCCCTCCAACCGGCATGATTTGGGGCTCTAGCTCAGCCAATCGGCATCATTGGCCCCTTGGGCGGCTGCTGCCCGAACGGGATGGTCGGCGGTTTTTTCCTGACAAGCGAGCGCAGGTACTCCACGATGGGGCGCACCGAGCTCCCCACCACCATGCCCCATGCGCGCGAGAAGGATTTCGCCATGTTGCCTGCCGGGCTTGACCTGCCAAGCACCATGACCGCCGCGCCAAGCACCACTGCCAATATGGCAATCCCCACCAATATCGCGCCCAGCCCCTCTATGGGCGAGGGCTCCACATTGGGCTTTGGCAGGATGGGGGGCGCTGCTGGAGGCTGCGGCGGCGCGGCCACGGGCGGCTGGGGCTGCCCTTCAGCCTGGGCAAGGGGAATTGTCTTCTCCACTGTTTCATACGTGTTTGACGCAATCACTTTCACGGACATGTCCGCGCCTGCGCAGACTCTCCCTGCATACATGTAGCTCTCGTCAAGCGCCACGCGTATCTCGCCTGCGGGCGTGCCGCCGTTATTCACCAGCAGCATCCGTATCGAAATCGGCCTGTTTTGCCTTGGGTCGCTCGCATTTGCCGACAGGATGTAGCAGGAGGGGCCGTCAGACTTTGCCCCGAAATATTCTATCCTGAGAAGGGGGGCAAGCGCCGCCTTTTCGCTTTTAGGGATCCCGTCCGCCACCACATTGAATGAAAACGTATAGTTGTAGTCGTTCTTTTTCACGTATGCAAGCACTTCGCCGCTGCTGTCCACGCCTATGGACACCACGCCGCCTGCATCGGTGTATGAAGAAACGCTCCTGCCGCCGAGAGTGAACGTCACCTTCTCCCCTGCAAGGGGGGTGCCGTCTATTGATGTGAATGCGACTGAAAGCACGGTGCTGCCAGGCTGCAGCGGCACGCTGCAAAAGCCCGGGGCTGACAGGGCAAGGAAAAGTAGCGCTGCCAATGCAATGTTCTTCGCGTCCGCCATCGCCGCACCTAGCCCTCTTTGCCCACCAGCGCAAACACCGGCGGGAACTCCTTAACGAGCTTTATCCTTGCGCCGCAGTCTGGGCAGGCCATCACCTGCCCGACCTCGATGCCTTCCTCCAGCTGGATGTGGAAGGTGCATTCCGGGCACTCTGAGACAGCCATATCTACCGCGCAGTATCCCCATCAAACATTTAATTAGGTTTGCCCTTCCCTGCGCGGCGGTGTAGATTAAATTATAAGCTAATGCGTCAAAATCAAGCATGAAAGATGGTGATCTAATGAAAGGAAAAGTGAAAATGTTCAATGCCGAGCGCGGTTTTGGTTTCATAACCGGCGACGACGGCAAGGATGTGTACGTGCACACCACGGCGATTGAGGGCGGGGCTCCGCTCGCAGTCGGGACGGCGGTCGAATACGAAGTAGAGCAGAGCGACCGCGGGCTCCGCGCAAAAGGCGTAAAGAAGGTTTAATTGCGCGCGTGAAGTTGTTGGATGCTTTTTTTCTAACATCCACTCCCCCAGCTCTGCCTTTTTCTGCTTTTTTCCCCTGGAACGCCAGCGCTAGCGTTGGAAAAATGCATGGGCGGCCGGATGCGCCCCGCCCCTGCGCCAAGCCTTCCGCCTATTCATTGAGGCATGCCTGTATCATGGAATTCATGTCCAGGTTGGACTGGCTGGTCGCGGTGCCGACATTGTTCAATCCGGTAATCAGGGGGTTCCTGTAATTGTCAAGCCAGTTGCTGCCGCTGACCGCTTCGTCAAAATACCCCTGGCACCAGTTTGAATAGGCGTTCCCATAGGCAATGTCCGCGGCGCCCTGCTTGGCCAGGCTGCCAAGGAAAATCTGGGCTGCGCTCCTGCATGATGGCCTGCCCATGACGGCCGAGTAATCGTCGCTATAGAACCTTGCAAGCACCATGTTTGCCTGGACGGCCATGACGCGTGACTGCATCTCCAGGGAAACCGCGCTGTTGCACGATGCCAGCGAGTATGTTTCGTTCAGGCTGCTTGCCTGGCTGGACAGCTGGGCCACTTGGTTCAAAATGCGGCTGCTGTTCAATGCAAGGCTGCGCTGGCGCGAGAACAACGCCACGATGCTTGCGTTCTTGGATGCAGACGCGCTTAACGCCTCCATCCGCGCTGCCAATTCCGAATTCCTGCCATTTGCCGCCTGGAGCTGGCTTTCCGACTGGCCGAGCCGGGCCTGGCAATCCTGCGCATTCTGGCTCAAACTCGAGATTTTTGGCTCATAGCTGCCCTGCTGCATGAAATATGCGATGCCCGCGGCTGCAATGATCAGGATAATTGCCACGGCGATATTGACCTGCGGCGACTGCTTGTTCTTTCCCTTCACGTATCCACCCCGTGGAGGTTACATCGCCAACATTTATACCATTTGCCATCGCCCTGCCCGGCGTTGAAAAAAAGAAGCAAGGCTTAATGCAGGGAGGGGGATTTGAACCCACGAACGGCTAACCGACAGGATGGCTCAGACAGACCACGAAAATTTTCCGTGGACGCTTTTTTCGCCGAGCGTCTGCCCGGGAGGCGAAAAAAGGGTCCTCTGAGTCCTGCGCCTTTGACCAAGCTTGGCTATCCCTGCGCGGCATGGATAAGAATGAATTTATTTAAAAACAGCGCATATGGCGTGCCGGCGAATAGGCGGGTACCATTATTTCATATATTTCCGTTTATGACCACTATATTTATAAACACTTTGCGCCCAATAATGCCATGGAAAGGACGATAGCTGCAAGCGTCAGGGTGCCCATGCGCGAGCGCAGGAACGGCTTCTTTGACAAATATCCCATGAAAGAGGTAAAGATTACCCTGAAAGGGCTTGAACGGGAGACTGGCCTTTCGCCCAAACTGCTGTCCGACTACGTATATTGCGCGGCACGCCTGGGCGATGGAAAGAAAAACTCGCACCGGAATTACTCCAGCAAGGCATCCGAGGTGGAACGGCTTGTTGCAAAGAGGGAAGGCATTGACGTTGATGACTTGTCCGCTTGGAAGAATGCAGCCGAGACGCGCGGCGCGGATTATTATTGGCAGCGCTCGGCAGCCTACGACGACATATGGTCCTCATCCCATGGCATAGAGCAAAAGGCAAATGAAAACTACAAGCCATCCCATGGCTTTATTGCCGGGGTGAGCGCCGCTTTATTCACATTGTGGACGATAGGGTGTGTGCTCATATTAAACCCGATAAAAGACACCAAATCGTTTGCAGTGGGCGTTGCAATAGGGCTCATCGGAGCAGTTAAGATATACATGAAACTGGCAATTGAGGACAATGACGGAAAAAGCCGGAATGAATATGAAAAGGCGATTGTCCAGCTTGCATTCAACTTAAGGGCCGCTGTAATTGACATGGCTGATGCTTGGACTGAGCAGAGAAGGAACGAAGAAAGGAAGTGAACTGCTCGGGCATCAGAAGCCCAGCCCTACCTATCCGCGCCTACTTGTCATACCTGAACGCCTCGACCGGCGAGAGCCTTGCCGCGCGCTGCGCGGGGAAATAGCCTGAGAGAAGCCCAACAACGAACGCAAAGGAAACGCCGAACGCCGCAATGCCCAAGTCAATCTGGACGGGCAGCCCGAAGTAGCCGCCAATAAAGACAAGCAGCAGGCCTAGCGCAGTGCCCAGCACCCCTCCCGCCAATCCAAGCGCGCCAGCCTCGAACAGGAATATGGCAAGTATGACGCTGTTCGACGCGCCAATCGCCTTCAGCACGCCTATCTCCTGCGTCCTCTCAATCACGGACGTGAACATCGAGGTTGAAATCGCCAGCCCTCCCACAATGAGCGAGATGCCTGCAATCGCCCCCAGGAAAACCGTGATGAGCCCCAGGACCGACCCTATGGACTGCGCGATGAACTCCGGGTCGATGACTGAGTAGTCCCGCTCATCCGGCTTCACCTTGTGCGAGGCGTCCATTTCCAGCTTTATGCTCTCCACCACGCCTTTCATGTCCACGTCCTCGGGCACAGAAAGCGCGATGGCATCCATCTCGTTCTTGCCGATGCTGTGCGCGAATATCTCCCTTGCGTCGGCATACGTCACGAATATCCCGTTGTCAAGGTCCGAGCCGAAGGTGCCGCCGGTCTTCTTCAGTATGCCTATCACGCGGTATTTCACCCCGTTTATCGCAATGTAGCTGTTCACCGCGACAGGCTTGTCGGTTCCGAACATCTTCTCCGCGGCAACCCCCCCTATGCCTATTGCGTGGTGGTCCGAGTCGAGCAGGAACCTGCCTTCGGCGACCTCGATGGAGGAGACCTTCTGGAAAACCGCGGGCTCTATGCCGTCGATGGTGGTGGTCAGGTTCACGTCCTTGTAGCTCACGGTCGCGCGCCTTTCAATCAGCCTTGAAATGTCCGTTATCTCAGGTATTTTCCTGAGCCGCTGCGCGTCGTTTTCGGTAAGCTTGGAGGAATAGCCCATGGTGGGGCTGAAGCTTCCCGACTGCAGCGCCGCCTCTGAAATGGGCACGATGTATATCGTATTGCCATTCAGTGAGGAGAGCTGCTTGTTCACTTCAGCGCTGAAAGCCTGCCCGAGCGTGAGAAGCGCCACCACGGAGGCGATGCCTATCACCACGCCAAGTATGGTGAGCCAGAAGCGCGTCTGGCGGTGGCTGAGGCTGTTGACGGAATATGAAATTACGTCCGCAGTTTTCATAGAATCACATATGCACTGGCATGCCGTGCCTCTTTTTGCCTGCCGTTTTCATATCATCACTGTTTACTCATACCTCAGCGCCTCGACCGGCGAAAGCTCTGCCGCCTGCCTTGCAGGGAAATACCCCGAGACCATGCCTATCACGAACGCGAATGATACGCAGAATGCCGCGATGGCGGGATTTATCGAGGCCGGAAGCCCGAAGAAGCTCCCGATGTAGACAATCAAGAGCCCGATTGCCGTGCCAGCCGCCCCGCCTATCGCCCCAACAGCGCCGGACTCGAACAAGAAAATGTTGTTGATGTCCTGCTTTGACGCGCCGATGGCCTTGAGCACGCCTATCTCGTGCGTGCGCTCAAGCACGGACGTGAACATGGATGACGCTATCGCCAGGCCCCCGACAATGAGCGAGATGCCCGCAATCGCGCCGAGGAAAAGCGTGATGAGGGACAGCACAGACTCCACCGCGGCCTGTATGCTCTTCGGGTCCACAACCGAATAGTCCCTCTTATCCGGCTTCACCTTGTGCGAGGCGTCTATCTCCGCCTTTATCGCATCCACAACCTCCGCCGTGTCGCTTCCCTCGCGCGTGCGAAGCACTATAGCCCCGACCTCGTCGGGCCCTATGGTGTCGCGGAAAAGCGGGCGCGCGTCGTCGAAAGGCACGTATATCGCGCTGTCCTGCTGCGACGAGGGGCCAAAGCCGCCGCCGGACTTTTTCAGTATCCCTATCACGCGGTACTTTGTCTCATTTATGATAAGGTAGCTATTCACCGACACGCGGTTCTTGGCGCCGAACGTGTCGGACGCGACCGTGGCGCCTATCACAGCGACGTGCCTGTCCCCCTCCACGAAGAACCTGCCCTCGTCCACCTCTATCGCGGTGGTCTTCTCAAAGACGCCAGGCTCGATGCCTGAAACCGAGGATGAAAGCGCCTTGTCCCGGTAAGCCACGTCCACCCTGCCCATGATGAGGCGCGCGATGTCGGTTATTTCCGGAATCCTCCTAAGCCTGTCCACATCCCTCTGGTACAGCTTGCCCGCGGTCACCACCGAGCCTGCCTGGAACGCCGATGATGACGGCGTGATGAAAATCGTGTTCGAGCCCAGCGCTGACAATTGCCTGTTCACCTGGTTTTGGAACCCCTCGCCAATCGAGATGAGCGCCACCACCGAGGCTATGCCTATCACGATGCCAAGGATGGTGAGCCATGAGCGTATCTCGCGGTGCCGGATGGAGGTGAACGAGTACTGCACAATGTCAAGTAGCTTCATGGCAATCACTTGCTTGCATTATCGGCTGCCTGCGAAGCGCCTGCTGCCATCCTGGGCGCAGCGCTGCCAATGCTGGCAAAACGCCCTGTGGGGGCATGCGGCGCCTCCCCCCGCCCTACTGCTTCGCGTGCTTCTCAGCCGGCTTCTTTCTCATCTTAGCCGAGCGTTGCTCGGCTTCTGAAAAATTTCTCTGGAAATTTTTCATCTTAGTAGAGCTGCGGCTCTACTTCTGAGAAAGCGGCTTGCGCTTTCTCATTTTAAAGTACCAATACCCCACGGCAAGCGCCACCACTCCCCCGACAATTAGCAGTGTGGTGTTCCCGTTCCCATTCGCAGGCAATATGTCGGATGGCGAGCGTATCGAGATGTCAAGCGCCTGGGACTTCTCCACCCACACGCCTGACTGGTCCTTGTACCTCACATCCACGGTGAGCGGGTACTGCCCCGGGACAAGCGCCTTGACCCTCACCTTGTACTGCACGGACGAGAAGTCGTCCGACTCCAGCCCGCCGATGTACTGCGAGCGCTGGGCGTTGAATATCTCAAATGCCGGCGAGTCCTGCAGCGTCACTTCCACGTTCTGTATCTTGTACGAGCCAACGTTCGACACCGTAATCGAGAGCGTGTGGTCCCCGCCCACCACGATGGGGCTGGGCTTGGCGTCGATGTAGATAGCCGCATCAGCGTCGGAAGTTATCACGACCGGCACGTAGATGGTCTCCTCCTTGCTCACGTCCTCCTCGTTCCAAGCGAGGCGCACCTGCATGCTCCTCACGCCCGGCTCGGCGCTGACAAACACCAGCATGGAGACTTTCTTCTCGTCGCCGATTGCCATGTCCCCGAGCTTTGCCTGCTTGTTCTCCTTTGCCTGGATCTTGCCGTCCTCGAGGTAGAACTCAACGTTCGCAAGCGCCCTTCCGGTATTTTTCACGGTGAGCACGAGCGTGTTGTCCCTCCCCGTCACCATCTTCCCGGCCTGCGTGAAGACCACATCTGCCTTTTCCTTCTTCACTGCGACCGAGATGTACTTGGTCTCCGACGTCTCATTGCCGCCTTCCTGCTGGTATGTGAGCACGAACGGTATGCTGCTCACGCCCTCGTTGACGTTCCTCGAATCAAGCGGCACGGCAACCGTGATGGCGCCTGAGAGATCCCCGATGTATATCTGGCTGGTGCCTATGAACGAGAAATTGCTCCCGTCCGCAAGCGAAACCCTAAGCCTGGTGGCCGTCCCGCCGTTGTTTGTCACCGTGAGGTTCACCTCGTCCGTGCCAAGCACCGTCTGGTGGTCTGACGTCAGCGTGATGACTGGCGGGTTCACCACGCGCACAATCGCGTTCACGGTCTTCAGGTCGGATTTGTCCTTCTCGGAAATGTAGAACGGGGCAGTTATCGCCCCTCCCTTCGCAGTGGGCAGCACGCGGAACGGGATGCTCACCTGCGCCGTGCCCCCGCTGTCTATGGTGCCCACGTTGAACGGGCTGGTGCCAGTGAACTGCAGCCCCTCCACGGTGCCGCCGAAAAACACCTGCACGTCCTCAAGCTGGCTTGCGGTGGTCGCCGTGCTTGCCGCCATGTTCGAAATCGAGAACGAGACCGCGCCCTCCTCGCCTGGCTTTAGGGTGGCCGGCGTCACGGTGTATGCGCCCACCGACATTGCCGCGGACAGCGCGCCCGACAGCAGCACCATTGCCAAAGCAACCATTGCAAGCATTTTCGTCTTAGCCATATTTTCCACCTCAAGCATTGCTACATCATCCGTTCCGCCTTTCCAACCATCATTCCTTCAAGAGCTTCCCGTCCACGACCCGGATTGTCCTTTTCGTTATCTTTGCCACATGCAGGTCGTGGGTGACTATTATTATCGTCTTCCCCTCGTCGTTGAGTTTCTTGAACATGGAGAGCACTTCCGCCCCTGTCCTGCTGTCCAGGTTGCCGGTCGGCTCGTCAGCAAGGATTATCTCCGGGTCGTTGATGAGCGAGCGCGCGATGGCAACGCGCTGCCTCTGCCCGCCCGAGAGCTGGTTGGGGAAATGCCCCAGCCTCTCGCCCATGCCTATTTTCGCCAGCACTTCCTCCGCCTTGCGCCGCGCCATCCCCGGGTCGCTCTCGTATATCACTGCCGGGAGCATCACGTTCTGGAGGACGGTCAGGCTCGGGATAAGGTTGAACATCTGGAATATGAAGCCTATCTTCTTTCCCCTCACGCCTGCAAGCCCCTTTTCGGACAGCCTCGTGGTCTCGATGCCGTCGAGGAATATGCTGCCTGCGCTTGGAGGGTCCAGCAACCCCAGCATGTTCAAAAGCGTGGACTTGCCGCTGCCGGACGGCCCCAGCACGGACGCCAGGTCGCCCTCGTGTATGTCCAGGTTTATCCCGTTGAGGGCATAGACCTTCTCCTCGCCCATATGGTAGACCTTGGAAACATTCTCCAATCTCATTATGGGTTCTCCTTTTTTCCTCACGAAAGCACCCTTGCCGAATTAGCTGTCCCTTAAGCGCCTGCGTTACTTCTGCTCAGCTATATATTATTAACTGCTCCCCGTTCCGCCTCCAGCCAAGCGCAGGTTTCCGCGCGGCAAGCGTTAAATTGCTTGCCGCGCAATCTCCCCCTATGGACGCAAAACCCATGGCAACCGAGCACATTGCGCGGCTTATCCAGAACATGCTCTCCCCCAGGAGGGGCGAGCGGATGCTGTTCATCACCGACTATGGCAGCAAGCCTTCCGCAAGCAGGCATTCCCGCGACGGGCTTCTCTCCCGCTGGCACGCAGCAGCGTCCTTGCTTGCAGAGCACACGGGCTTTCGCGTGCTCCCGACGGTGAAATACCCCGAGGCGCTTTCCCAAAATGCCGACCTCCCGCCCTCTGCATCCACGCTTGACGGGGGCAGGGTGGACGACCTGCCCGGCTTCATCGCAAGCGCGGACATCGTGGTGGCGATGACCGAGCGCTCGGCGTCCGCGCCCCTGAAGAACATCGCAAAGAAAGCGGCGCACCTCCGCGTGGTCTCCATGCCCGGCGTGACTTCCGAGATGGAGCCTGCAATGGCTGCAGACTACTCGCGCATCGCCGAGCGGGGCAGCCGCCTGCTTTCAGTGGTGCAGGCAGCCACCGGCTTTGAGGTGTCTTTTGACGGAGCAGGCGTGCCGCGCAACACGCGCCTCTTCCTTGACGCCCGCGCCTCAAACTGGCAGCTCGACGCAGGCATATGCCGGATGGCGGGCGACTTCATCAACTTCCCCTCAGGCGAGCTTTTCACTCCGCTCTACGAGGCGGCAACGCCCGAAGGCCGCTCGTTGTACGGCGAGTCGCAGACAAAGGGCATATGGCCGGTGTACTCCTACAAGGACAGGAAAGTGGCATTCCTCCACGTGGAGCAGAACAGGGTGGTGCGCGTGCAGGGCGATTCCGCCGAAGCCGCGCGCATCATAGAGGACATTGCCCAGGACGAGAGGAACGCAAACATCGCCGAGCTGGGCTTGGGCATAAACGATTCCGCGCGCTGCGCTCCCGGCGTGCCCGTTCTTGAGGCGGAAAAGGCAGGGCCCCACATAGCATACGGCCGCTCCGACCACTTCGGCTCGCCATCCTCGCACGCAGGCAAGGTGGCTGCATCCACGCACCGCGACATAGTCTACACGCGCAGCACGCCCATCACTGCGACCATA
>JBAZYD010000022.1:0-12778 GCA_041659465.1 Candidatus Micrarchaeia archaeon
GGACCTGCTTTCCCAAATCTTTCTTGCTTTTTCCCATAAGAACACCAACCATCCCCATGCTGCGCTGCAAGCGAATATAATTGTGATGGGCGCCCTCGCCCCAGCTCAACATGCGCGCGCAAGCCTGTCATCTCAGCTCCATGTATTTGCGCAGCTGCCAGGCAAGTGCGCGCGGCTAGCGAAGCTCGGCATATTTCCGCAGCACCTCCGCCACGCTCCATGCCTGCGAGATGCAGCCGTCCGGCCGCAGCGTGCCGGCCTCGTATATCTCGGGCAGGCTTCCCACCCCGTAAACGTCCATCTGCTTTTTGAAAGGCGAAAGCAAAGCAAGGCTCGCTTCATGGTCTGCCCCTATTGAAATGCCCGCGTCGATGTATGCGCCCATGAGATAGGGCCAGACGCATCCGTTGTGATAAGCTGCGTCCCGCTCCCTCATGCCTCCCTGGTACGTGCCTTGGTAATCCGGGTCTTTTGGGGAAAGGGTGCGAAGCCCCACCGGCGTGAGAAGCTCTTCTGTCACCTTCTGGAAAACCGCCTGCCGCTCTGCCTTGCCGAGGGGCGAATACGGCAGGGAAGCCGCAAACACCTGGTTGGGCCTCACCTTGCCAGAATCAGGCTCCAGCACGTCGAACAGGCACCTCTCCTCCTTGTTCCAGAATTTCGAAAACGACGCCTGGCTTTTCCTTGACAGCCCCGCGCACCTGTCGGCAAACTTCCCGTCCACGTGCCTGAAAGCCATCTCGGAAATCCTAAGCGCGCTGTACCAAAGCGCATTCACTTCCACTGGCTTTCCCCACCTTGGCGTGGGGCAGGAGCCATCCTCGAATTTCACATCCATCCAGGTGAGGGCTGAGCCTGGCTTTCCCGCAATGACAAGCCCGTCCGAATCCACCACTATCCCGTTTTCGGTGCCTTGCGTGTAGCCATCCACAATTCCGCGCGCTGCCGGGAGGAATATTTCCCGCACAAAGAGGGCATCCCTGCTTGCTTCAACATACCTGCTGGCCGCATGCACGAACCAGAGCGAGGCGTCCGCGGAATTGTAGGCAGGCACGCCCCCGTCGCAGATGACATTGGGCAGCTGCCCGTCCCTTATCTGCGCGGCGAATTTCGCAAGCACCTCTCGCGCCTCTGCATGCCTTCCTGTGCAGAGAAGCAGGCCTGGAAGCGAAATCATGCTGTCCCTGCCCCATTCCCCGAACCACGGGTAGCCTGCGATTATGGAAGCCTTGCCGTCCTGTTTTACAATGAAGGAATCCGCTGCAAGCAGAAGAGAAGAGAGGAACCCGTCCTGCCTGCCCCAGCCAATCCCCTTTGCGCCTGCAACGGCATTTGCGCGCGCAAGCGCGGACTCGAATGCGCCCTGCGCATCCATCTTCCTGGCGGCGCCCTCGCACGCAACTACGAAAAACTCGATGTTCCCCCCTGCTTCGATGCGGAACGCGCCCGGCGAGAAATAGTGCTCGGCGCACTCTGTCCGCCTCTCGGAATCGCGCGCATAGAAAAAGTCGCAGTACCATTCCTCCCCCGGGAAGAACCTGCACTTGTCCGAAAGCAGCGTGGCTTCGAAGCCTTTGCATTTTGCGCGGACCGCGTTCCCGCCCGCCTTTATTTCATAGCCTGGCTTGCCCTGCGAAATCCCGTTCATCCCCCTGAAATTGAGCAGCGGGCGGATTTCCATCCCGAACTCTTTCACGGAAAATACCGCATACCTTGCGCCAAAGGCATTTTTCCTGCCTGCGGGGAAAACCGTCTTTTCGACGGTGATGCCGCCCGCGCCGTACTGGAACGTGGGGAGCGGGCTGCTGGAAAACGCGGCTAAGCGCGTGTACCCGTCTGGGTGCACCGCCCCCATATACTGGCTGGTGGACAATGGGAACCTCTCGCCATCCACGGTCACGGTCTCCTCAAGCTTTGGCACAAGCAGGCTGCGGCCCCCGCCGCCCTGGGCCACCAGCAGCCCGTGCTGCTTGCGGGTGTTTGCAAATGCGATGGATGACGAGGCAAATCCTCCCTGGGGGTTTGCCAGCGCCCACTCGTGCAAAAGCGCGTCTTTTTCCGAAAAAGGGCCTTTCAGGAGAGCCATATGCCGGTTTCCCATGCGTTGGTTAAAAACGCTTGTTTTTGGCGGCCAGGAATGAGGATGGAACAACTAATTCCAGCCCCCCATAAGCTTATTAAAAGCGCATGAGTTAGCCTGCAAAGGAGGGATGGAAAGGTAGGTCATTTGCACGTTGCCATGCTAGGCTGGGAATTCCCCCCCACCATCACCGGTGGGCTTGGGGTGCACTGCTTTGAGCTAGTGTCAAGCCTGGGCGCGCTTGGCATAAAAGTCGACCTGTACCTCCCATTGCAGAAATCGGCCCCTGTTTCCCCCCACCCTAACGTTAAGATAATCCAGGTGGGTGGCGGCTCTGGCGTGGGCGCATACGGGCGCGCAATCCGCGGAGCGGCATCAGACAACTATTCCCGCGACCTCATCGGCGCAATGGAGGATTTTTCCCGCCAGTCGCTTGCAGCCCTCAAGGCAAGCCGCACGCGCTATGGCCTGGTGCACTGCCACGACTGGCTCACCATCTCGGCCGGCATGATGGCGAAAAGCGCGCTTGGCATTCCGCTGGTGCTCACCATGCACAGCACGGAATACGACCGCAACCCCATCCCGTGGAGCTGGATTTCCGACATCGAGGCGCTTGGCGTGAAAACGGCCGACAGGACAATCGCGGTGAGCGGCAAGATGAAGGACTCGCTTGTGGGGAAGTTCGGGGCGGACCCCGACAGGGTGCGCGTGGTCTACAACGGGATAGACGTTGCCAAGTACCGCAAGAAGGACAGCTGCGTGCGCAAGGAAAAGCTCGTGCTGTTCCTTGGCAGGCTCACCCACCAGAAGGGGCCCGAGCAGTTCCTCCGCGCCGCGAAAAAAGTGTACCAGCACAACAGGGACGTGCGCTTCCTGGTGGTGGGGGAGGGGGGGCTGCTTCCCCGGCTCATCTCGCTTTCCATCGAGCTTGGCATCGCCGACAGGGTGTCTTTTTGGGGCTTTGTCCCGGAGCATGAGAAGAGGGCAATCTATTCCATATGCGACGCCTACGTGATGCCCAGCGTGAGCGAGCCGTTCGGCATTTCCGCGCTTGAGGCGATGGCTTCAGGCACGCCGTGCATAATCTCCAAGAACTCCGGCGTGAGCGAAATCGCCAGGAACTGCCTGCTTGTGGACTTCTGGGACGTGGACGAGATGGCGTCCCAGATGCTTGCGCTCCTCCGCTACCCGCCCCTGTCCCGCGTGATGTCCTCGCACGAGATGAAGGACGCGGCAAGGCTTGGCTGGCAGGAAACCGCCAGGAAAACCATCAAGGTTTATAATGAGGTTTTGGGAATATGATGGATGGGCGCCTGGAACGGCAGGCATGTTTTATAATGAAGTTTCGCGAATAGCGCAACAGGGATGAGCATGGCAAGCATATGCATGTATTTCCAGGTGCACCAGCCGCTCAGGCTGCGCAAGGTCTCCCTGCTCAACATGTATTCCGGGCAGATGCCATCATCGCCGAAGGACGCCTACTTCAACCGCGAGCTCAACGAGCAGATATTCCGCAAGGTGGCGACGAAATGCTACCTGCCCACGAACGAGCTCCTCCTGAAGCTGATAGAGGAGAGCAACGGGGACTTCCGCTTCTCGTTCTCCCTCACGGGCGTGTTCCTCGAGCAGTGCGAGATGTTCGGGAAGGACGTGCTTGAGTCGTTCAAGCGCCTCGCCGACACCGGCAGGGTGGATTTCCTCGCCGAGACATACTACCATTCGCTCTCCTCCTTCTACCGCGACGGCTCGGAATTCGACTCCCAGGTGAGGATGCACCACGAAGCAATCCGCTCTCTTTTGGGCGTGGCGCCATCCGTGTTCCGCAACACCGAGTCCATTTTCTCAAACGAGATAGCGTCACGCGCCGAGCGGCTGGGCTACAAGGGCATAATCGCCGAGGGCATAGAGCACACGCTCGGCTGGCGCTCGCCGAACTACCTTTACAACGTGCAGGGCTGCGAGAAAATAAAGGTGCTCATGAGGAACTACAACCTGTCCGACGACGTCGGCTACCGCTTTTCCTCCCGCGCATGGAAGGAGTGGCCGCTCACTGCGGAAAAATACGCGGGCTGGCTGGCAAAGTGCGACGGGCAGTGCGTGAACGTCTTCATGGACTTCGAGACATTCGGCGAGCACCACTGGAGCGACACCGGGATATTCTCCTTCCTGCGCCACCTTCCAGCCGCCTGCCTTGCGCACCCCAACCTGAACTTCAGGATGGCGCGCGAGGTGGCCGAGTGGGACGCGCGCGGGACAATGGACGTCCCCTACCCCACTTCATGGGCGGACATGGAGCGCGACCTCTCGGCGTGGCTCGGCAACGACATGCAGAACGCGTGCTTCAATGAAATGGAGTCCCTCGGGGACGCTGCGAAGCGCCACGGCGGGGAATCCCTCGAGGCTTGGCGGCTGCTGCAGAGCAGCGACCACCTGTACTACCTTTGCACGAAATCGATGTCTGACGGCGACGTGCACAAGTATTTCTCCCACTATGCGAATCCCTATGAGGGATTTATTAATTACATGAATATTATTCAGGACTTCAAGTCGAGACTAGGAGGTGTTTGAAATGCAAAAAGACTGCCAAACAGGGAAGGAGTTTGTCTTCAAGACTCCGGACGGGCGGGAGGTTGGGCGCGCCAAGAATGTGCTCGAGCTTTTCGCGCGCATAAGGTCCGCGCCGCTGCCAAGCGTGCTCTACCACGCGAACGGCAGGCATTTCTCCCCGTGGCTTGAGATGATGGGCGAGCACATGCTCTCCATCAAGGCAAAGGCCGTTTCCGGCACGGACGAGAAGGTGCGCGCGCTGCTCATGAGGCTTTCCAAGTAAACCTGCAAGCAAGTAAAGGTGGTGCACCCAATGAACATTGCATACTTTGTCTGGGAATATCCTCCCCGCCTTATCGGCGGGCTTGGCACGTACGCCGCAGAAATAACCAAGCAGTACGCGGCAATGGGCCACAAGCTCACCGTCTTCACCATGAACTCCGACGGCAAATTGCGCACGCGGGAGAAGATGGGGAAGAACATATCCGTTTACCGCCCGAAGTCCATCAGGATGAAAAGCCTGGTGCCCCTCATGATAGACGAGGAGATACGCCGATGGGGCGATGGCGGGGTGGACTTCTTCGGGGACGTGTTCTCGTACAACTTCCTCTCGGCGGACATCTTCTGCAAGACACTCAAGCCCGAGGACTATGACATCGCGGTTTGCCACGACTGGCTTTCCTCGATGGCAGGCATCACTGTCAAGGACAACACCAACCTGCCGCTCGCCCTGCACATGCACAGCACGGAATACGGCAGGAGCGCGGGCAAGGGCTCGCCGTTCATAAAAAACCTCGAATATTCCACTGGGCAGAAGGCAGACCTGGTATTCACCGTGAGCTATTCCATGGAGGAGGAGCTTCGCAGCCTGAGCTTCCCGGAGAAGAAGGTGCGCGTGGTGTGGAACGGCGTGGACGAGAAGAAGTACAGCATCAGGAACTTCAAGCCGGAGGCGCTGCTTGAATACCGCCGCAAGCTCGGGGTGAAGGACGACGAGAAAATGGTGCTCTTCACGGGGCGCTTGACGTTTGTGAAGGGCGTGGACACGCTGGTGCGGGCAATGCCTGCAGTGCTTGCCAATGTCCCCAAGGCAAAGCTCGTGGTGCTGGGCCGGGGCGAAATGTCCGGCGAAATCCGCGCCATGGTCTCCCAGCTCGGCATAGCAAGCAAGGTCGTGCTTGTGGACAGGTGGGTGGACGAGGACGAGCGGCTGCTTCTCTATGCATCCTGCGACCTGGTGTGCGCGCCATCCCGCTACGAGCCTTTCGGCATAGTGCCGCTCGAGGGCATGGGCATGGCAAAGCCAGTGGTCGTGGGCGTGGGGGGGCTGCGCGAAACCGTGCTTGACGGGGCAACAGGCCTTTACTGCGACCCGAACAGCCCTGAAAGCATCGCAGGCCAGCTGACTGCCATACTTTCCGACGACAGCCTCGCGCGCAGGATGGGCGCGGCAGGCAGGCGGCGCGTGGAGAAGGTCTACACCTGGAAGAAAATCGCAAAGGACACCATTTCGCTCTATGACACCATTGTCAAGTGACCGGCGGGCTGGCATACTTTTTTATACTAGCCGCAGGCATAACTAGGTTGTGGGAATGAAAAAACGTGTAAAACGCGCCAAAGCGCCATCCTCGGGCAGCGCACGCCTGAAGCGCAGGCTCTGGGACGCGCTCCTCGCAGCCTGCGTGGTGGCCTTCTTCATAGTCGCCATCATATTCCTCTCCGCGGAGTTCGGCGCAATCCCGCCGCTCACCGAATCAGATGCCGCGCTCCTGGAATTTGCGGAGCTTTGCGCCATAATCGTGTTTGCAGCAGAGCTTTGCACCCGCTACTCCCGCGCGCCGGACAAGAAAAAGTTCCTGGTGCAAAACTGGCTCACCATACTTGCCATCCTCCCGCTGGGGGTCTTCATCCGCTCTTTCCGCGCAGCCGAGGGCATAGGGCTTCTGCGCCCGCTCCAAAGCACCTTCCGCGCTGCCGAGACCGATGCCATCATGCCGCTCCTCTTGGTCTCCGGCCGCCCATTGCTTGCCGTGCAGAAATGGCTTTCGCACTTCCAGGTGTTCAGGGATTTCCTCGCGCTTGTGCGCTCGTGGGCGAAAAGGAATATCAGGTAGACGGGAAAATCTGGCGCGCGCAAGCTGGCAAAAAGGAATATCCAGTAGCTTCAGCCCGCGCCTGCCTATGCACCAGCCCGCCCGTCTCCCACTCTCGCTTCCAAAGCCTGCGTCAGCCAGTTATGCGCCGCTCTTTATGCTTCCAAAGCCAGGCTCAGGCTGCGCCTGCCAATGCGCCCCTGCCCGCGCCCTCATGCACCCTGTGCTTCCAAAGGTTGCTCATCTTGACTATCTCGAACGCCGCAATGGACAGTGCGCCTGCCACAAGGCACATTGCAATCTCCCCTGCGGAAAGCGGCGTGAAGCGGAAAAGCTCCTGCATGAACGGCACGTACAGCACGAGCGCAAGCATGCCAAGCGCGGCAATGCCCACGTAGAAAAGCGCGCTGTTGGGCACGCGGAGCATCTCAAGCGCAGTCCTGTTCTGCGAGCGAGTGGAAAGTATGATGCAAAGGTTCGCAATCACAAGCGTGGTGAATGCAAGCGCGCGCGCCTCGCCCTCAGGCCTTCCGGACGACAGCGCAATCAGGAACATTCCCATAGTGATGATGAGCGCGGAAATGCCCTGGAACGCGCTCCAGGCAAGCGTGTGGCTGTCAAACAGCGGCTCGTTCTTCCTGCGCGGCTTCCTTCCCATAATGTCCTTCTCCTCGGTTTCCCCTTCAAAGACAATGGAGCAGACCGGGTCGATAATAAGCTCCAGGAATGCGATATGCACAGGGAACAGCATAAGGGGCCAGCCGAAAAGCACAGGGACTATTGCCGAGCCGGCAATTGGCACGTGGATGGAGATTATGTAGGACATCGCCTTCCTGATATTATCATAGATTTTCCTTCCCATCCTCACAGCTTTGACGATGGAGACGAAATTGTCGTCAAGAAGCACAAGCGCCGCGGACTCGCGCGCCACGTCCGTGCCCCTCTCGCCCATCGCGATGCCTATGTGCGCGGCCTTGAGCGCAGGCGCGTCGTTCACGCCGTCGCCCGACATCACCACGACCTCGCCGTTCTCCTTGAGCGCGTTCACAATCCTAAGCTTCTGCTCCGGCACCACGCGCGCAAAGATATCCGCATTTGCTATCCTCATCTGGAGCTGTGCATCGCTCATCTTCTCAAGCTCCGCGCCTGTTATCACAACGCCCGTGTTCCTAAAGCCCGCCTCCTGCGCAACATGCTTCGCAGTGCCGGGGTAGTCGCCGGTTATCATCACCACGCGGATGCCTGCGGCATAGCACTCGGCAATCGATGCGGAAATGTTCTTGCGCACCGGGTCCTCGAAGCCTAAAAGCCCGATGAAATCAAACTCAAAGTCATGCTGGCTGGAGGGGAGCGCCCCCTTCTTGAAAACCGCGCGGGCCACTCCCAGCACGCGCAGGCCCTGGCCGCTCATGGCAAGCACTTCCGCCATCACTTTTTTCCTCTCCGCCGCCCCCATGTGGCACAGGTCGATTATCGCCTCCGGCGCGCCCTTGGACGCAATCACGAAATCCCTGCCGGAGGGCGAGCGCCAGACATGCGAAAGCGCAAGCAGGCTTTTCGAAAGCGCATACTCCTTCATGAGCTCCCAGTCGCCGTGCAGATGCTCGGTGCTTGCCAGCTTTTCCCTGCCCATGCCTTTCAGCGCCTTTTCCATCGGGTCGAAGGGGTCTTTCTGGGACGCCAGCACCGCGTATTCCATAAGCTCGTGGAAGCGCTCCGGCAATGCGCCCTTTTCTTCCGCCTTGTAACGCTTCCCGCCCGCGGCAAGCATCTTCACCTTCATCCTGTTCTCGGTGAGCGTGCCTGTCTTGTCCACGCAAAGCACGGTTGCCGAGCCAAGGTTCTGGATGGCGTTCATGCTCCTCGTGAGCACGTTGTGCCTTGACATCCTCCACGCGCCAAGCGCAAGGAAAATGGTAAGGACAACCGGGAACTCCTCGGGCAGGACCGCCATGGCGAGCGCAAGCCCTGCCAGAAACCCGCCCAGCCAGTCGTGCTGCACAAAGCCGAATACCCCTATGACAAGCAGGCACAATAGCGCGCCTGCTATTGCGAATTTCTTCACAAGCCCGCCAGTCTCCTTCTGAAGCAAAGTCTCCTCGGGCTCAATCTGCTGCAGCGACTTTCCAATCTTGCCGACCTCGGTATTCATGCCGGTGGAAAGCACGCGCGCAATCCCGTGCCCCTGCACTATCAGGGTGCTCGAATAAACAAAAGGGAGGTCGTCCCCTCCTGGAAGGCATTTCTCCTTCCTGCCGTCCCACTCCATCTTCCTCACAGGCACAGCTTCCCCTGTGAGCAGCGACTCGTCGATAAGCAGGTTGCTGCAGGATACCACGACTGCGTCCGCAGGCACGCGGTCTCCCTCTGCAAGCACAAGCAGGTCGCCGCGCACCACCTCCCTTCCTGATATCCTCATCTGCTTCCCGTCGCGAATCACCAACGCACGCGGGGAGGACAGGTCCCGGAGCGCCTCAAGCGCGCGCTCCACCTTCCTCTCCTGGTAGACAGTGATGCCGATGACCACAAGGACAAATGCCGACAGCATGAGCGCGTCCGACAGCTCGCCCACCACCAAATACGTCAGGCCGCAGGCGACAAGGAGAAGGAACATGGGCTCGCGCATCACGTCCCTGATGATGTCGAAAATCGTGCGCTTTTTCGATGCGGGAAGCTCGTTTGCGCCCTCGCTTTCAAGCAGTTCCCCTGCCTCCTTTTGCGTAAGCCCAGACATTCGCGACTCGGGCTCGATAGTTGCATTGAGCGTTTTGCCCTTTCCCATCAGGTGGTTAGCGAAGAAAACGCTTAAAAGCGCGTGAGAAAACGCCCATCTACTTCTTCTTCGTTTTCGCCGCGCACGTGCTTATCCCGAGGAGCGAGTAAGCCGGGCAGGTGCCGTATGCCGCAGTGGCGACCATGGCAAACCCCAATGCGAGCGCAACATACTGCCAGGGCTGCTCAACATAGTTGCCGATATACACGCACAGGAGGGCTATCCCCAGAATCGCGCGCAATGCCTTGTCAATCTCGCCTACGTTTTTTTCGCCAATTTTCATCCTTCCACCCCTGGTTTCCCGTTATCTTGCCTCTGCCGCCATTCCGTTGCATCATCGGAGCCGTGCTTTATAATTTTTGCTGCCGAATCCCCTTCGGTGGTATGGTGTCCCGCGAACTTCTTCCAATCTCGATAATAATCCTCATGTTTGCAATCGGCTTTTTTGCCGACCCGTTCGTGCACACAAGCGCCACCGGCGAAATCGTGAGCCACTGGGGCGCGGACGGCAGGGCGGACGGATGGATTGCAAAGCCGCTCGGGCTCTACCTGGTCCCCTCGCTTGCCGCGTTCTTCTACCTCGTCTTCCTGCTCATCCCGAAAATCGAGGTCTACCAGAGGAATGTGGAGCACTTCGCCGACCAGTTCTGGGGCTTCAAGGTGATATTCGTTTTCATGATGGCCGCGATTTACGTCGCCACCCTCGCCCCCTCTTTGGGCCTTTGGGGCAATTTCGACCCATTGTACATAATAGTGCCCGCCATCGCGCTCCTGTTCTTCTACGTCGGCCACATGCTCTCCTTCACGCGCAGGAACTATTTCATAGGCATCCGCACGCCATGGACGCTTGCGGACGAGCGCGTGTGGGAAAAGACAAACCGCCTGGGCGGCAAGCTCTTCTGGGTCTGCGGCGCGCTCACGCTCGTCTCCCTCGTCTCGCCAATCGACGCGCGCCTCTGGATAGTGCTGCTGCCTGTGATATTCACGGTGCTTTGCGTCTACCTCTACTCGCTTTACCTGTACAAGAAGACGAAGCGCGCGCAGGAAAAGGGAAAGGGCGCGGGCAAAAAAGCCAGGAAGGCTGCAGGGAAAAAGCGCAAATAAGCAAATGCCGTTCTGGCTGGGTGAAAGGAAGAACGGCAAGGGACAAAGCCAAGCATCCCGGCCACATTGCGCAGGAAACAGCCTGTGGCTAGCGGGGGGTACGCCCTATGCATCGACAAACGTGCATCTTCTTGCTTGCTGCGGCGTTCCTTATCCAAATATCGTCTTTGGCGTCCGCCTCCAACATTACAAGCGAGTGCGCCATTCTTTCCACTGCCGGCGAAACCTACATCCTCAACCAATCCGTGAACATCTCCGGTGCCACCTGCTTCAACATAACCGCGCAGAGCATCACCCTGGACTGCAACGGCTATACGCTTACCGGTGACACCACCACCAACATGAACGGCATCTACAGCAACCAGAACAACACCACTGTCAAGAACTGCGTAGTCATCAACTTCTACATTGGCATATCTTTGCTCTGCTCAAACAGCACCCTCTACAATGCCAACATCACTGCCGTGAACAGGGGCGTGTATAGCCAAGGCAGCCAATACGGGCGCAACAGCATTTCATTTTTCAATGCAAATGCCCAGGGCGCGGTCTCCGCCCCGTATTACAGCAACATATCCAATTTCACCGCAAATAGCAGCAATGGATGGGGCATCTATCTCTCAACGACTTTTGGGAACAACATTTTCAGGGACTTCAATGCGTTCGGGGCAGTCGCAGGCATCGGGGTCCAAGCCAATTCAATTGGCAACACGTTCAACAATTTCAATGTGTCATCAGGCGGCTATGCAATACGCAAGCTGGGCGGCGTTGGATTCACGTTCAACAACTTCTCAAATTTCGTTGCCAATTCCACTTCGACCGCCCTGTCCCTTGGCGCCTCCCATGACAACACATTCACGAACTTCACAGCCATTGGCGGTGCGCCTTTAATCGACCTTACCTCCGCCTATTCAAACACCTTCGTGAACGGCACCCTGTGGGGGGCAGTGTCCATCCCCGTCAGTGGCTATAACAACACATTCTACTGGAACAACTTCACGAACTCGAGCAGCTACTACGTCAAGGACCTTAACGGTGGCAACTACTACAACACCACGATATCCGGGCACGCAGAGGGCAACATCTATGCAAACGTGCTTAACGGCTCTGTCCAGGCCATCGGCACCAACCTCTCCGCTTATGGCAACGGGCTTTACTATGGGACTTCCGGCACTGGCGTCCCCTACAACATTACCACCAGCGCTGGGAAATTCAACTGCAGTTTCGCAGGCTGCGCGGACTATGCGCCACTCACTCATCTCTCCCAGGACGCCATCAACCTGACGCTGAACGGCTCCCAGGCAAATTTTACAGCCGCTTACGGAACCTCTCCCGCAGTGAGCGCCTCCTCCCTTTCAGGCACCCATCTCCTCTACCTGGACGGCACTGAAACCGCAAACCCCTTCACAGCCTCGCTTGCCGCAGGCTACTACAACTTCACCGCCAATTCCACCGGGAACGCAGACTACCTTGCAGCCTCTGCGACATTTTTTGCCAACATCACACGTGCGCCCTCAACGGCAGGCATCTCCGCAATCAGCTGGTCAGTCCAGTACGGCTCGGATGCATCCATCAACTGCTCGATAGACAACTCGCAGTCCAACCTTTCGCTGTACCGGAACGATACCCTCATGAACTCCTCTTTCGGCTCCAATCTCTCCATCACTATTTCCTCGCTTGCAATAGGCGCCTACAACTTCACCTGCAATGCAACCGAATCAGAAAACTATTCAGCCGCATCGGGCGCCTCCGGCGCCCTCTCAGTCAGCCAGGCAGCTGACACCATCACCCTTAGGCTCAACAGCTCAGAAGCAAACTTCACCGCAGTATACGGAACCCCCCTCGCAGTGAACGCATCCTCCACTAGCAATACGCAGTCCATCTACAGGAACGGCACATTGGTGGGCACCACCAACTACACGGCCACGCTTGCCGCAGGCTACTACAACTTCACCGCCAACTCGACAGGCAACGAAAACTATACAGGGGCGGGCAAAACATATTTCGCAAATATCACAAAGGCGCCGGCAACCGCGAACATCTCCGCAGCAAACTGGTCCATCCAGTACGGCTCGGATGCATCCATCAACTGCTCGATAGACAACTCGCAGTCCAACCTTTCGCTGTACCGGAACGATACCCTCATGAACTCCTCTTTCGGCTCCAATCTCTCCATCACTATTT
>JBAZYD010000023.1:0-11348 GCA_041659465.1 Candidatus Micrarchaeia archaeon
TCGATGTTCGCGTTGTAATTCGCAGATATCGGGACAATGGGCGCGTTCTCCACTGTCGAGCCCTTGAGGAACTTCTTTATCTGCCTGTAGTTTTCCATTGCCTTTTCCTTGTCAACGAGGTCTATCGTGTTCTGCACGACTACGACGTTTTTTATGCCGAGGATGTCCAGGACCTGCAGATGCTCCTCGGTCTGCGGCTGGGGGCAAACTTCGTTTGCCGCAATCACCAGCACCGCGCCGTCCAGGATGGAAGACGCGGAAATTGTGGTGGTCATCAGCGTTTCATGCCCTGGCGCGTCAAGGAAGGAAACATAGCGCGCCACAACCCACTTGTCCTTGTCTTTTGCAGCCTCGGCCTCGGTGGCGTATCCGCTGCCGTCCTTGCCCTTGTAAAAAGTCACGTCCGCATAGCCAATCTTGATGGTGATGCCGCGCTTGAGCTCCTCGGAGTGCGTGTCCGTCCACTTGCCCGTGAGCGCGCGCGTGAGGCTCGTCTTCCCGTGGTCGACATGCCCGACCATCCCGATGTTCACTTCAGCTTGCATCCACTACCTCGCTTTGTTGAATTAGAAAAAAATTTACCTTTTCTTCTCGTCTTTCTTCTCGGAGCCTGCGGCAGCTTTCGGGAATATCTCCTCCAGGGGCTTGCTTCCTGCCGTGACCACCTTCGTGTTCACCTGCACAATCTGGTCCGAGATGATGTTTCCGCGCACATTCCTCTTCGCGCGCACGCCCTTGCCCAGCTTCCTAAAGCCAGTGCCGCTGTTGAGTATGACTCCCACGCGCCTGGGGCCTGACACGTCCCTCCTCATGGGGAAGCCCGAGCTGTCGGACCCGCCTGTAATCTCAAGCTCGTAGCCCTCCGCGCCCACCGCGCCGCCCTCGAGCTTGTCGCCTATCTTCTTGCCGATAAGCGCGGAATCCTTGTCCTTTGCAAGGTCGATTCCGTAGCTTTTGCCTGTTTTCTTCTCTGATATGACTATCTTCATGCAATCACTCTCGTTATTGGCTTTAGAACACGTATCGTATTCGTTGATGGGTTATTCCTGGCAATCTTTTAAAAAGGCTTGCGGCTCCGCGAGGCTTAATCAGATTTCGCGCCACTTCCCCTTAACATGCGCAACCATCCCTTCGTAGCGCACGCCGAACTTTCCCGGGAAATACGCCGCAGGCTCGATTGCAAGCGCAGCCGCCTCGAGCGAATCGCGCGACTTTAAGCCAAGATGCGGATACTCGTGCACTTCCATCCCCACGCCGTGCCCAATGGAATGGATAAGGGGCGGCAGGCCGTATTTTTTCAGAAGCTTCCCTGAAAGCAGCGCGACATCCCTGCCGGTTCTGCACTTGGGCAGCGCGCGAACAATCTCCTCGTAGATTTTCCTGCACTTTTCATACGCCGCCCTCTCTTGCGCGGCTTTCTTCCCCCGAAAGTAGCACCTCGTGAAGTCCGAGCAGTACCCGCCAGATTTCACGCCAAAATCCACCAGCACGAAATTCCCCAGCCGCGTGCCGCCTGCCTTGTGGTGGGGCTGCGCGCTGTTCCTGCCTGTTGCCACAATGGGCTCGAACGAGATTTCGCATCCTGCCTTCAGCGCCTCCATCTTCAGGTGCGCTGACAGCTTTTCCTCAGTTCTGAATTTCCATGGGACAAGGCGCCCAAGCATCTTCCTTGCCACGCCTGCAGCAGCCGCGATTTTTTGCACTTCCTCCCTGCTTTTCCTTCCTCGCACGCCCGCAATCCTCCCGCCTGCATCCACAAGCCTCAGCCTTGCCATTTTCCGAAGCGCCATGTATCTTGCTGCAGGCATTTCGCCTGGCGCAAAGCCTACGCGCCCCATGCCGCACGCCTTTTTCAGGTCGGCAACCGGCGCCTTGCCAAACTTCCTGGCAGGGTAGCTGCAGCTTTTCTTCGCTTCTGCGAAATTCATCTCGTGGGTGAGCAGCACGCCGCCGCCTTTTTTCAGCACAAGGTAGCTTCCGTCGACGCTGCAGCCCGAAAAATAGCAAAACGACGCACTTCCGGCACCAGCCATGCCGCCGCTGCAGAAAAGCGCGGCTGAGAATTTCGCGCCGGAAAACAAGCGGCTGCGCCTGGCATGTATCTCCTTCATACCCGCACTTTCCCTTTGCACTTTTATAAACATGCGCGCGCCATCTTCCGTCATGCGCTTCATCCGCTTCGGCAAAAGGCACCTGCCTGAATTCAACGCCATGCTCACTGCAGCCAAGGGCGCTTTCGGTGCCACTTGGGTTGCGCACATGCGCAAGGTTTTCGGAAAGCGCGGCTGCCGCGGATGCAGCCTTGCCACCTACGCAGTAATGCAGGGCAGCGGGCTTGCGGCGGTGTTTGCCACGCGATACGAAGTGGAGGCGTTTGTCCTCTATTTCATACTCGTCGGCAACGACCATCTGGGCGCAGGCATTGGAAAGAAAATTATCGCGCGCGTGGAAAGCATGGCGCGCAAGGCAGGCGCCAAATTCCTGCGCGTGGACATCTATACCGGCAAGCCCATACAGGCTTTTTATGAGAAGCAGGGCTTCAAGGTCGGCGGCAGGGTGAATTATTACGAAGAGGACGGGGACGACCAGACTTTCCTCTACAAAAGGCTCTGACGCGTTTCCCCTGTCATCACACACATTTACACCATCAATCACATTTATAAACACTTGCGACCAGGGCTAACACTATGAATTGCACAGCCAGAACCATCGTCAAGGCAGGCGCTACCGCCCTGCTTGGCCTATCCCTCTCTACGTTTAGCCCTGCCTTTTCGCAAAAAAGCAAGATGGCGCCGGACCAGATTCAAAAGGAAATCACCAGGTTCTATAAAAGCAACAAAGATGCCAAGACGCTATATTCCGGCGACACCCTCCGGGCAAGGGATGCCTCGGCGCCGGAGGCGAAGAAAATCAGGCTCATATGCTCCCGGGCAAAAAACGTGCAGGTACTGGGCGACGGCAGGAAATCGATGGCAATCAGCACTCCTGGCGTGCCTGGCTATTTTTCAGGGCAGCTCCAGTACACACAAAACGGGCGCTTTTTCAGCAAGGATATTTCACTGGTCTTCCTTCCCAAACCCGCGCCGCCCACTTACGAATTCTCCTTCATCTGCAAGGATTTTGTCGAGGTCGAGGCGCCTGAAAAAAATGCGCCTTTGAAAAAGGCGGTTGCCAGCGGCAAGCCTGGCAGGTATCGCCCGCATCCAATCCACCTTAGCGACTTTTTCGGCTGGCCCAGGCTTGAGGACACGCGCGCGTACGGAGGGGCAATCATTTCCATGGACGGCTATGGGGTGCCCAACCTTGGCCTGAACTGGGACGCGCGCGCTGCGCGCATTGGCAAGCACTGCGCATTCCGCTATGCCATAACTGCGACATACAGCGCAAAAAAATTCCATATCAGCGGCATTGGCTGGGGAAGCATGTCTGCCTTTGGCTCAGGGACGACGGCGTTTCTCGAGGCTTCCGCAAGGACGGTGGAAACCTATCTTTCAATGGGCCTTGAGTTCGGCTCAGGGCATCTTTCGCTCACCTTAAGCCCGCTCCTGGGCGTCAACAACTCGTGGGGCAACTGCCAGACAACAACATACACTAATTCAAGCAGCGGCAAAGTGCTCCCGGTTGTCAACAGCGTAGCCTATGGCCGCTGGAAAATCTTCACCGGCGCCAATGCCAGCTTCAGCATGAACTTCGACATTGTCAAGCTGGCGGTTTTCGGGAACGTGAAGGGCGCCTTCAGCGTGGAGGGGTACCCTGTTGTGCCAGACGCCAACAGGACGTACACCTGGGCGTATGGAATAGCTGTCCAGATTCCGCTCCTCTACTCGCCACCGCAGTGACGGGCATGGCTAAACCGGCAGGCAAGCCCTTGAGTTGAGCTTGCAAGCATTGCTAGCCGCCTGCTAAAGCGGCAAGCAGGCTAACACAGAATCAAATTTCCCAAGCAGCATAAGCGCCGCGCGCGCCTGCTTTTTTGACAAGCCCGCATCAGCGCTTTGGCGCGCGAACCTTTCCGCAACATCCAGCGCGGACGGGATGTCCATATTGTCAGAAAGCGACGCCTCGAATTCCTTCTGTGCGTCATCGGCAAAATCAGGAAATCCTTCCCGCCCGTTTCCGCCCGCCTTCCCGCCGCCTGCGTTTTTCAGCTCATTGACTGCCTTTCTCATGCCGAGCGAGCGCATCTTTATTTTCCGCGCATATTCCCAAGTGAAGTTCAGCCTTCTCCTGTAATGCGCGGACAGGAGCAGCATCCTCGCCTCGCGCGCGGTGAATCCTCTTGCAAGCAAATCCGGCAGCAGCACCACGTTCCCCTTTGACTTGCTCATCTTCTTCCCATCCAGAATGAGGTGGCGCACGTGCATGTAATATTTCGAGAACTCGTGTCCACAAAGAGTATCCGCAACCGCGCGCGTGTTCTCGTGGTGGTTGAACAGGTTGTCCTGCCCGCCCATTGAAATGTCTATATTGCCGCCAAGCTCAGCGGCCGCCATGGTGGCGCACTGCACGTTCCACGCGGGCTTGCACTTGCCCATGCTCGTCTCAAAGCATTTTTCGCAGTTTTCCTCCCTGCACCTGCTCAGGAGCAAAAAGTCCCCTGCCTGGAACGGCTTGTACTCCTCCCGCGCCACTTTCCTTTCGCCCCTTATTTTCACGCCTGCCAGTTTCCCGTAGGACGGGAACCTTGAAATGTCGAAGAACACGCGGCACTTATCGTCCTTGTAAGCCGCGCGCTTTTCCATGAGCTTCTGCACGGTTTCCGCCATCCTCTCCACGTAATTGCTCACGTGCGGGTAGCTGCCTGCGGGGATGATGCCAAGCGCGGACGCATCCTGCCGAAAAAGCCTCTCGTATTTCCTCGTAAGAGCCGCGCGCGAAATGCCCGTTTTCCTCGTTTCCTTCATCACCGTGTCGTCGATGTCCGTGATGTTCATCACGTGCCTCACGCGGTATCCCGAATAGCGCAAATAGCGTTTGAGCGCGTCCTCGAACACGTATGTCCTGAAGTTGCCCATGTGCGGGCGCGCATAAACGGTCGGGCCGCAGGTGTACATTTTCACCTCCTTCGGGCTGCGGGGCGTGAACTTTTCCGCTTTCCTGCTCAAGCTATTGTATATTTCCACGCAGCTCATCCTCAAATCTGCATCCTCTCAAAGCTCTTGCTCGCAATGTACGCGAACGCCAGCGTGGCGGAAAGCAGGACGGCAATGTCGTAGAGCATGCCGAACTTGCTGGTGCCCAGGAGCGCCAGCCTCATCAAATCCACTCCGTACGTGAGCGGATTCACAGTCACCAGCACGTTGATGTATGACGGCAAATTCTCGACAGGGAAAAGCGCGCCTGAGAGCATGAACATGGGCCACATGACGAAGCTCATCACAAGGTTGAACCCCTCAGGCGACTTCATGTTAGCGCCGATTATCAGCCCGAGGCTTACCATGCATGCCGCAATTATGACCGAAAACACAAGGGCGAGCAGGAGCGCAGGCAGGCCCACCACAAAGCCGAACACGAGGCCTATCAGGAGAAGCACTGCCACCTGCATGAGCGCGTCGCTCACCCCGCCCAGCATCTTCCCGAGGAAAACCGCGCTCCGCGGCACAGGCGCCACCAGCACCTCTTTCAGGAAATCCAGCTTCCTGTCCCAGATTATGTACATGCCGTAGAAAATCGAGCCGAAAAGTATCGCCATGGAGGCAATGCCTGGGAACATGAACATCTGGTAGCTCATGCCCTGTATCTGCACGCTTGCGCCAAGGCCGCCGCCCACTGCGAAAATCCACATGAGCGGGGTTACCACTGCCGAAATCACGCGCTCACGCTCGCGCAGGAACACGATTATCTCGCGCACCCAAATCGCGTAAACCCCGTCAAAGTATCCCATAAAAACCACTTGATTCGAACTGCCTGCTGTTCGGGTTCTCGCACCGCACCCATATTGTTCATTGCCAACTGGGTGATACCCGCTGCTTGCAGCGGCGACCAGTTGGCAATATTTCGACCGAATGGCAATACCCCGCGTCGCCGCAGCGACCGATTGCCGCAGCAATCGCCCTTGGGGCGAGGTAGCCTTCGGTCGAATTCATCATCTACCTGTTGTTGGCGTTCATCATCCTTTCCCAGAACCCGCCTTCAGCCGAGTCCTCGCGTATGCCCTTGCCCGTGTATTTTATGAAAACCTCGTTCAGCGTCGCCGGGCGGATTTCAATGGATTCTATCCCGGACAGCGCCCGAAGCAGGATTGGCAGGTTCTTGTGCGAGCTTGCGATGACCGCGCTCACCACCCCGTTCTTTTCGCTCACGGATGCGGCAAACTTCATCTTCCTTATCCTTGCCGCAACCTCCTTGGATTTCTTCGCCTTGAGGAGCACGGTGTCCCCCCCAAGCTCGTTCACCAGATCATGCGGCTTCCCGGTTGCAATTATTTTCCCGCGGTCGATGATTGCCACCCTCTCGGCGAACTGCTCGGCTTCCTCAAGATAATGCGTGGTGAAAACAATGGTGGTGCCCTCGAGCCTTGACATCTTCCTGATGTATTCCCAGATGTGCTGGCGGGTCTGCGGGTCAAGCCCCGTGGTCGGCTCGTCAAGGAAAAGCACTTTCGGGCGGTGCAGGATTCCTCGCGCAATCTCGAGGCGCTTCCTCATGCCGCCTGAATACTCCTTTATCCTCGCGTGCTGCCTCTCTTCCAGGCCCACAAGGGATATCATCTCGTCAATCCTTTCCTTCCTTCCCTTGGCAGGCACATTGTACAAAAGCGCATGCATGTCCAAATTCTCCCTGCCTGAAAGCAAGTCGTCAACGGAAGGCTGCTGGAACACCACGCCTATCTGCTGCCTCACCTTCAGCGGCTCCTTCTTCACGTCAAAGCCTGCCACCATCGCGTTTCCCGATGTGGGCGCAAGCAGGCCCGTGAGCATGGAAATCGTCGTCGTCTTCCCCGCGCCGTTGGGGCCCAATAGCGCGAAAATCTCCCCTTCGTGGACGGAAAGCGTTATGCCGTCCACTGCACGCAGCGTGCCGAAGTGCTTGGCAAGTTTCTCTATGCTAATCGCTAGTTTTTGTTCCATCATAACGCCTTGACTTCGTTGCCCCACCACACTTTATAAACCGCGCTAGAACGGCAGCGGGTTGGCTTATGCACGCTGCACAAACCTCTCAAAGACAAATTCCACAAAAGGCCGTTCATCTGCCTTCTCAACGGACTTTATCAATGCATCGAAATAGCCCTGCGTTTCCTTTGATACGTTTAGCATCGGATAGCCTGCGTCAAAGAACGCCTTGTTCAAAAGCAGGCGCGAAACGCGCTTGTTCCCGTCCTCAAACGGATGAATCTTATAAAAGCGAAGATGCAGAAGCGCCGCAAGCTCCATTGCATTCAGTTTTCCAACGTTTGCGTTGTACCATCCAACAAGCCCAGCCAGCTTCTTTCCAACCTCTTTTGGCGTGGCTGGCTGAAAGCCGATTTCCTCGACTTTTTCATAGCTTTTCAGGTAAATATGCGCCTGCTTTCGCCTGAACCTGCCAGGATTTTTCTTCCCGTACTCGGCCATGATGATCTTGTGCAATTCCAGCAGGAATTGCAACGTTATGCCCTTCTTGCTGTCCTTGACATACCTCAGCCCCCTTATCATGTCAAGCGCCACCCGGAGATTCTCGTCCCTGATGCTCTTGGCATTCTTTTGGGTGAACTTGTAGGCAAGGGTGGCGTCTTCCTTTGTTACCGGCACGCCTTCAGTCGTCAGCGTTGTGTAGACAAAATTGACGATATCTATCTCATCCTTTTCGTCAAGCTGCGACTTGCCGAGCTTTTTCATCCTTAGGGCATACTGCCTCCTGCGCTTTTCCGCCTCAATGAGCTGTTCCATTGTCAGGTATATCCTTGTGGCACCGTTCAAAAGCTCATCATATATCCTGTCCAACAGCTTCTGCCTCAGCTTTTCAAGCCGGCTTTTGCCGGGCAGTTTCCTGCCGAGAAATATGGAGTAGACCCTTGCCTTTTCCAGCCTTATTGACTCTTCCAAGTAGTAGTATTCCAGCCCCTTCACAAGCTTTTTCCTTATTCTCATGTGTGCATTTGGCAGGCAAGGTTATTAATAGTTAGCACACATTCAAGCATGCAAATGTGTGCCTAAATTCCACGGCGTAAAAAGTTAGCACACATTCTGTAAAAAATTGTAAGATAACCGCCTTTGCACGGCGTTTCAGGCGCGCGTTATCCCAGCACCGCGTTGAACAGGTAGCCTGTCAGCGTGAACGCTATGAAAAGCACCAGCGCGAAAACCGCGATGAGCTTGGGCTTTATCACCCTCCTCAGGATTACCATCTCGGGAAACGACAAGCCAATCACGCTCATCATGAACGCAAGCGCGGTTCCCATCGCCATTCCCTTTGACACAAGCACGCCCAAGACTGGCACCATGCCTGCGGCGTTCGAGTAAAGCGGGATGCCTATCAGCACCGCAATCGGCACGGCGAGCAGGTTGTCCCTTCCGGCAATGCTTGAAAGCAGGTCTGAGGGCGCGTAGCCGTGTATGAGCGCGCCAATGCCTATCCCAAGCACAAGATAGGGCAGCACGCGCAAGGTAATGCTCTTTGACTCGGCAAGCGCGAACTCCACGCGCGCGTTCCAGCTCATCTTCCTGTTCATCTGCTTCTTTGCCTTTGTGGCGCGCACTTTCTCCACTTCGCCCTCGAGGCCCAGCCTTCCAATCACAATGCCTGCGACAGTGGCAATGACCAAGCCTGAAACAATGTAAAGGAGCGCAATATGCCAGCCGAACATGCCCCATAAAAGAGCCACAGCTATTTCGTTAATGAGAGGCGAGGCAATCAGGAAGGAAAACGTCACGCCCAATGGCACGCCCGCCTCCACAAAGCCGATGAACAAGGGCACTGCGGAGCAGGAGCAAAACGGCGTGGGAACGCCCAAAAGCGCAGCCATGAGGTTCCCAACGCCCTCGCGCCTGCCGCCCAGCCACTTCTTCACCTTCTGGGGCGTGACAAACGTGCGCGCAATCCCGACGGCGAACACCACGACTGCCAAAAGCAGCGTGACCTTTATCACATCCGCGACAAAGAAAACAGCCGACTCGGAAAACGCGCCCTGAGGCAGGCTAAGCACAGAATAAACGAGCCACGCTGCAAATTCTTCCAGCATCAAACCAACTCCAATTATTTTCCAAGCCATTCCTGCACTACAAACGCCTGCCCTGCCATCACAACTCTGAAACAAGTTTCCTTACTCTGCGCTCTATCTCATCCCGCACTTCGCGGTATTTCCCAATCGGCTTTCCCGCAGGGTCTTCCAAATCCCAATCCACTGTCTTGCCCGGCGGCGTCACAGGGCAGCCATCGGTGCACCCCATGGTGAAAATCCTTTCAGCCTTCCAAGCCATTTCCGAATCGAGCATTTTCGGCTTCTTCTGTAAAATGTCAATGCCCTTCTCTTTCATGGCTTCGATTGCAAGCGGTTTCACTTCCCGCGCTGGAGCTGTTCCCGCGCTGATTCCGGCATAATCAGGATTCCTGTTGTGGAAATTGAACAGCGCCTCCGCCATCTGGCTCCGCGCGGAGTTTTCAGTGCAGACGAACAGTATGTATTTCATCAAACCCCCTCATCATCCGCGTAATACTTCCTCCTCAGCCAAAGCGAAACATCCACCAAGCCAATCATCACCGGCACTTCGATAAGCGGTCCAATCACTGCCGCAAACGCAACTCCTGAGCCTATGCCAAAAACTGCCACCGCAACCGCTATGGCAAGCTCGAAATTGTTGCTTGCGGCGGTGAATGAAAGCGTCGCGGTCTTCTGATAGCCCGCCTTGAGCTTCATGCCCATCGCAAAGCTTGCGAAGAACATGATGACAAAGTAAAGCAGGAGCGGAATCGCAATCCTGACAACATCAAACGGGATTTGCAGGATGAGGCTTCCCTTGAGGCTGAACATCACCACGATGGTGAAAAGCAGGAAAACCAGCGCCATGGGGCTGATTTTCGGGATGAATTTCTTGCGATACCATTCCTCCCCTTTCTTCCTGACCAGATAATAATGCGTTGCCGCCCCAGCAATCGCAGGGATGCCCAGGTAAATGAAAACGCTCTGCGCAACCTGCCACAGGCTCACATCCACCACGCTTCCCGCAAGCCCAAGCATGGGCGGAAGCACTGTGACGAATATCCATGCATAAACCGTGTAGAAAAGCACCTGGAAAATGCTGTTGAATGCGACCAGGCCTGCAGCATAGTCCGTGTGCCCTTTTGCAAGGTCGTTCCACACCAGCACCATTGCAATGCAGCGCGCAATCCCAATCATGATGAGCCCAATCATGTACTCTGGCATATCTCGCAGGAAAACCACTGCCAGCACAAACATCAGGACAGGGCCAATCACCCAGTTCTGCACAAGCGACAAGGCAACAATCTTCCTGTCCTTGAAAACGTCTCCCAGCTTTTCATACCTCACCTTTGCAAGCGGCGGGTACATCATAAGTATCAAGCCAACAGCAATTGGTATCGATGTCGTGCCCACCTGCAGGCTGGAGATGAATTCCGTAAAGCCTGGTGCGAACGCGCCAAGGGCAATGCCCAGCGCCATTGCGGCAAATATCCAAATTGTCAAATGCCTGTCCAAAAACGATAGCTTGTCCCCAAAACCCATTCAATCTCCCTCATAGCCATTTTACCAAGAAGAAACATCGGCAAGTATCTTCCTTCCCCTTGCCGTAAGCGAATATATCCTCTTCTTGCCGTCCTTCCTCATGCGCACCAAGCCCGCCTCGCGGAGCACTTTCAGGTGCTGCGAAACAGCCGGCTGGCTCACCTTCACCATTTTCGGGAGCTCGCACGCGCACAGCTCGCTGCGAAGAATCAGCCGAAGCACTTTCAGCCGTGTTGCATCGGATACCGCCGCCAGCGCGCCTGCCATAACATATAAGTTGATACTTATATTTAATAAAGCTGCCGCTGCCCATGATGAAAAATGGAAGGAAATTAATCGCTGTCGATTCTCGGCGCGAGGTAGTAGATTACCTTTGCGCTCTCGACCTCGTACTCCACCTTCAGGGGCGCATTGGTCTTGAGGTAGATTGTGAGCGGCGAGTTGTCCGGGCAGGCTTTTACGATGTCGTCAAGGTACTGGAGGGGAAAGGTCGCGCGCGCGGGCTTGGTGACGTTCATCTCCATTATCTCCGCGCCCGTCTTCTCGCTCTCCTCTGTCAGGTCGGACGAGTCGCCGTGCACTTCTATTGAAAAGCCGGCCTCGTTTGCCTCGAGCGAGATGTGCGAGCCCACGAGCGACGCGTCGCGCAGCGACTCGCGGAAGTGCGAGCTTGACACCTTCACAACGG
>JBAZYD010000024.1:0-10746 GCA_041659465.1 Candidatus Micrarchaeia archaeon
CGGCTTATGTTGAACAGCATCTGGACGTTCCCATCCGAAATGGACGCCAATTGCCGTATGTATTCATTCTCTATGCCATTTTGGGCATAACCTGCAAGTACAAGTTTCCAGCCCCCCCTGCCATGGCTTTTCTTGAACTTTCTGAATGCCTCTATCGCATATTCCATCCTTTTCATGGATGAAAACCTGGATGGATAAAAAAAGAATTTCTCATAACCCTGGCAGCCGAATCCTTTCGGGTCAATGCCCGGGTAGCATACTTCCGCATCATCCCTTTTCAGGTATTTCTTTACCCGCCCATTGACTGTTTCGGAAATCGGGCATATTGTGCTGATTTTCGGGACCACCCTCGCGTCCATGAACCTATATCCCCGCATGTAAAGTGGAAGGTAGAATCTTCCATATTGCTCGCACCCCTTATTGTATTCGTAAAGGTCATACACCCACCTGGCAGGCGAAAAGCAATGCCAGCAAACACGGGGATTCCGGTTGGCCAGCCATTCGGACGGGGCATGGAAAACCATGAGCGCGTCATAGTCAACAGGCATTTTTTGGTTAAGGTAGTCTAGCCTGGAGAAAACATCCGTCACCCTCCTTGCCAGCGGATTTTTTTCGGATTCCGCGAGCGAATTTATCGGGGTTTCCAATATCCGGACATCGAACTCCTTGAATTCTTTGAATGCCTTTTTTGGGTCGTAACTCGAAGTGTATATTACGGCATTGAACCGCCTGGCTATCTGCAGAAGCGCCAGCTGCCCGCCCCCGCGGTAACTCAGGTTCGGGTCGAAGCAAACAACATCCATGGCAACACGTTCCATTGCTCAGATTCGTTCCATCAAATAAACACTTACTCTCTTTTCATCTGCCTGGAAACGCTTCCGCATTTCATTGTGCCACCTGCGGCATTTGAAAAATTCCGTAAGGATGATGAATTTCGATTCGAAGGGCGCCATCGGCGAGCATTTCAGGAAAACATAGCCCATCTCCATGATGTCTGCAAGAACAATCCTGTGCAGGTTCTGCAAAATCATCCTGAACGTAAAGTTCCTCAATATGGTGCGCTGGCAGTTGGTGTGCGACATCCTGGCAGGCAATCCGGGCGTTTTCCCCGTAGATCCGGCATGGTGGTGGAACACCACCGAATCATGCACGTATTTGGAGCCAAACCCTGCCCAGCGCAATTTGAACGCCAAGTCAACATCCTCATAATAAAGGAAGTAGTCGCCGCGCAGGTACTGGTTCCCGGGCTCTTTGACCGCTTCAAGGGCTGCCCGCCGATACAAGGCTGCGCCGGCGCTTGGCCCAAATATATCCTGGGCATATGTCGACGGCCTGCCAAGCGCTGCCCCAAAATCGCGGTCTCGCGCCCTCCCATTTTTGGCGATGACTAGCCCGGTGGAATTGACGAATCCCGGCTTTTTCAGGAGCATCAGCCTGGAGGCAAAACTGGCCACGGAACTGTCGCACTTGCCTGCATAAGAAACAAGGCTGCCTAGCCATTTTTCATCAGCCACTGCGTCATTATTGAGCAAGGCGACGTACTCGCCTTTTGACGCAGCAATGCCGATGTTGCATGCTTCCGGAAAGCCGAGCCCAGTTGCATTCCGGATGACTTTTACAAACGGGAACTTTTTCCGCAGCAGCTCTGTCGAACCATCAGTTGATGCATTATCCACGACTATTGTTTCAAAATCCCTGAAAGACTGCCTTTTCAGCGAGTTGAGGCAGGGCGCCAGGAAATGCTTGCCGTTATAGTTGACGATGACTATCGAAACCTTCAATAAAGCACCAGTGGCGCGCCTTCCCAAGGCACTAATATATTCTCACCAAAACCACTGGCATTTCACTGTAGCCAACCATATAAAGCTTCTTTTGCAAAATATGGCAACCAGCCTGCCCCGTCGGCAGGATTTGCTGGGCCAGATGTGGAAATATGCAGGATAAAATAATCATAAAGGGCGCGCGAGAGCACAATTTGAAGAACCTCACGCTTGAAATTCCAAGGAACTCGCTCACTGTCATTACCGGGCTTTCCGGCTCGGGCAAGTCCACGCTCGCTTTTGACACGCTTTACGCGGAAGGGCAGCGGCGCTACGTGGAGTCCCTCTCGGCATACGCGCGCCAGTTCCTGGGCGTGATGAACAAGCCGGACGTGGATTCCATCGAGGGGCTTTCGCCGGCAATTTCCATCGAGCAGAAGACCACGAGCAGGAACCCGCGCTCCACCGTGGGCACCACCACCGAGATATTCGACTACTTGAGGCTCCTTTACGCGCGCATAGGCATCCCGCACTGCCCGAAGTGCGGCAAGCTCATCACTTCGCAGACAACCGAGCAGATAGCAAATGCCATTCTCTCGCAGGGGGGTGCGGAGGGGAAGAACATCCAGGTCATCTCCCCTGTGGTGCGCGGAAAGAAGGGCACTTATGAGAAGCTGTTTGACGAATTCCGCCAAAAAGGCTACTCCCGCGCGCGCGTGAACGGGAGCATTATGGAGCTGGAAAGCTATGTTCCCAGGCTTGACAAGAGCAAGCGCCACACCATCGAAGTGGTGGTGGACAGGCTCACAGCCACCAACCAGAACAGGCAGAGGCTGCTGGAGGCGCTAAAGACAGGCATACGCGAAAGCAGCGACGGATTAGTTATCGTTGCCATTGAGCGCGGGAAGGAACTCCTGTTCTCCCAGAAAAACTCCTGCCCTGACTGCGGCATATCTGTGGGCGAGCTCCAGCCGCGCATGTTCTCCTTCAACTCTCCCTACGGCGCATGCGAGGAATGCAAGGGCATGGGCGTGAAGATAATATTCGACATGGATTTGGTGGTGCCTGACAAGCAAAAGACGCTGCGCGAGGGCGCCATACTCCCCTGGCGCAACAGCATAATGGGCGGCTATTACTCCCACTTGCTGGAAGCATTGGGCAAGAAATTCGATTTCTCCCTTGACACGCAATTCAATGCCCTGACAAAGGAGGCTAAAGACGCCATCCTGAACGGCTGCGATGAAAAGCTTCAGTACAAGCTGGAGTCAAAGAGCGGTGACTCGTCCTACCAGGGCTGGACGAAATTCGAGGGCGTAATCAACAATCTTGACAGGCTTTACAAGCAGACTCACTCCGAAGGCAGGAGAATGGAAATGGAAAAGTACATGCGCGAGCTTTCCTGCCCCTCATGCCATGGCAAGCGCCTCAAGCCTGAAATGCTTGCAGTGAAAGTGAATGGCAAAGATATTATCGAGGTCACAGACCTGTCAGTGGAGTCTGCCTATGGCTTTTTCAGCTCGCTCAAGCTCACAAAGACCGAGGAAACAATCGCGCGGCCAGTGCTTCGCGAGGTGCAGTCCCGGCTTGACTTCCTCCTGAACGTGGGCGTGGGCTACTTGTCGCTTTCGCGCGTGACAGGCACATTGTCCGGCGGCGAGGCGCAGCGGATTAGGCTTGCCACGCAAATTGGCGCGAACCTGATGGGCGTGCTTTACGTGCTTGACGAGCCGTCAATAGGGCTTCACCAGCGCGACAATGACAAGCTCATCTCCACCCTCAAGACGCTGCGCGATTTGGGCAACACCATGGTGGTCGTGGAGCATGACGAGGAGACAATGAGAAGCTCGGACTTCATGATAGACCTGGGCCCCGGCGCAGGCGTGCATGGCGGCAGGATAATGGCAATAGGCACGCCAGAAGAGGTGGAAAAGACGCGCGACTCGCTCACAGGCGCCTACCTCCGCGGCGAGCTCAAGATACCCGTGCCGAAAATCCGCCGCCAGCCTTCCCGCTGGTTTACCCTGAAAGGCGCGCGCGAGAACAACCTGAAAAAAATAGACGTGAAATTCCCGATTGGCTGCTTCATGTGCATCACGGGCGTGTCAGGCTCGGGCAAAAGCACGCTGATAAACGAAACGCTTTACCTTGCGCTGCAGAAATACTTCCATCAATCTAAAGTCGAGCCAGGCAAGTTTGACAAGATAGACGGCGCAGGTGCGCTTACGGATGTGATTTCCGTTGACCAATCGCCCATTGGCAGGACGCCGCGCTCCAACCCCACCACCTACATTGGTGCATTCACGCCCATCCGCGAATTGTTCGCAGGAGTGCCAGAAGCCCGCGCGCGTGGCTACGAGCCCGGGCAGTTCTCATTCAACGTGCAGAAAGGCAGATGCCAGGCATGCGAGGGGGACGGCGTGAAGAGGATTGAGATGGCTTTCCTTGCCGATGTCTATGTTACATGCGAGGAGTGCAACGGCAAGCGCTATGATTCCGAAACCCTCCAGATAAAATACAAGGGCAAGAACATACACGACGTGCTTTCCATGAGCGTGGAGGAGGCGCTGCAGTTCTTCCAGAACATCCCTGCAATCAAGAACAAGCTGGAAACCATGGTGGATGTGGGGCTTGGCTACATCTCGCTCGGGCAGCCTGCCACCACTTTGTCAGGCGGCGAGGCGCAGAGGATAAAGCTTGCCGCAGAGCTTTCGCGGCGAGACAACGGCTCCATGCTCTACATACTTGACGAGCCCACCACAGGCTTGCACTTCGCGGATGTTTCCAAGCTTCTTGCTGTCTTGCAGCGCCTTGCAGACAAGGGCAACACAATCATAGTAATCGAGCACAATCTTGACGTGATAAAGACCGCGGACTGGGTGATAGACCTTGGCCCCGAAGGCGGCGACGAAGGCGGCGAAATAGTCGCGCAAGGCACGCCCGAGGAAATCGCGAGGAACAAGAACAGCTACACGGGCGAATATTTGAAAAAAGTGTTGTAAACTGTTTCTATTCTATGGCGCTCTTCGTGTCAAGAAGTGTTTATAATCCCTTTGCTGCAGATTGGCTGCCAGGTGATAGTCTTGACCAGGGTGGAAGCCAGCAGCCGTTTCAATTACGGGCGCGATTACGCAAAGGCAGGCGCGGAAGCAAAGGAGGATTTCAGGCTTGCAAAAAACCGCGGCGATATCCCATTGGCACGCGACAGCTTGAATTGTGCAATAAAGTCCTATGGCAATGCGCTGCAGCAATACAGATTCGCGCTCGGGGAGTCGCCATGCAGGCCATTTGAGGGCAAAATAATCAGGAAAATGGACGGCCTTAAAAAGTGCGATCTAAAATTTGTGCAAAAGGCGCTGGAGAAAGTGCGGTTGCAGCTTGAGCCGCCGATGGCAAATGAGCTGCAATAATCAATCTTCTTTCATTTTCTTTTTCCTCAACAGCCTGTGATAGCTTATGCCGAACCTGTGCGCCTCGTCCCGCGCGCGCTGAAGCACCTTTAGTGCAGGGGAGGAATGCGGCAGGCGTATGGGGATTGCGCGCTCTGGGTGATAAATTTCCTCGAATTCTTTTGCAAGAGAAACAATAGGCACCTCTAGCTGGAGCTCTGAAAGTGCGGAGAGCGCTGCGGAGAGCTGCCCCGGCCCTCCATCTATCACTATCAGGTCAGGCAGCTTGCTTTGCTCCAGCTTCAAGCGGTAGTAGCGGCGGTAAACTATCTCGCGCATGGAGGCAAAATCATCCTGCCCTTCCACAGACCTTATCTTGAATTTCCTGTAGTTTGCCTTTGACGGTGAACCATTCACGAATTGCACCATGGAGCCCACCACATTGGTTCCGAGAAGATTGGAAATGTCAAAGCACTCTATCGTGCGCGGAATAGTGGAAAGGGAAAGTTCATGCTGCAGCTCCACCAGCGCAGGGTCTGCTGTGCCTGATATTTCCAACAGAATATTTTTCCGCAGCAATTCCAGCAGCCCTTTCTTGTCTCCTCTCTCAGGCATCAGGATGGAAACCGCACCGCCGCGCCTCTCGGCAAGGTATTTTTCCAGCGCCTCTCGCGATTCAGGCTCGTTCTCAACATATATCCTTCGCGGGATGCCGCCTGCCTCATAGAAGCGCGGCAGGAATTCGCCAAGCGCATCGCCGGAGAGCGACATGTCGAACTCGTACTTCTTCCTGTCGCGTATCACTCCTCCAATCTGCCTGAAGAGTTGCACATATGTCTTTCCGTTGTGGGGCAACAGCGCAATAAAATCCTCATTGCCCTCGCCCTCGCGCTCGAATTTCTGCCTCTCAAGCAGGGAAGAAAGTGAATGCAAGGAATTTCTCAGCTCCAGCGCGCGTTCAAACTGTTTCTTCTTCGCAGCCTCGCGCATCTCGCGCTCCATTTCATCCATGACATCTTCAAGCTTCTTTCCGCCTGAAAGCGCATCCTGCAGCTTCTTCACCTGCTCCATGTACTGCTGCCGTGTCACCAAGCCTGCGCACACGCCTGTGCAGAAGCCCAGGTGATACTGGAGGCACGGGCGCTTCTGCCCCAATCTACAAGTCCTTAGCTTGAAAATCTTGCGAAGGGTGGAGGCGACCAGCACGTATGCCGAGCCGGAAAGGAAAGGGCCATATAATTTCCCTTTAGCCTGTATGCGCCCTGTGCGGTTTTTCCTCATCAGCAGCATGCGGGGATATTCCTCATCAGTAATGAGAATGTAAGTGTATTTTTCGTTGTCCTTGAGCTCAATATTATACTTCGGGTAGTGCTGCTTGATGAGGTTGCTTTCAAGCAGGAGCGCCTCAGCCTCGCTGTCAGTCATTATGAACTCAAGCGAAGCGGCAGAGGAAACCATCTGCTCTGTCCTGTCAAGCAAATCGCGCGCAAAATAGCTTGCCACCCTGTTCCTGATGTTCTTCGCCTTGCCAACATAGATGGGCGTGCCGCTAGCGTTCCTGAAGATGTAAACGCCGGGCGAATTTGGCGCTGTCTTTGCTGTTTCAGACGGGGTTGGCATGGTGTACAAATTGAAGCTGGGGATATAAAATATGTGGCGGATGCGCTGGGTAGCGTTCCTGCTAAAGGTTAAAATAGAGGGAGATGGTACACCCGAAGGCTCCACCTCACCTCCCACGCTTCTTGCGAAGCTGGCTAAATCTCCAGTGAAAATTTATATAGGCAGCAGGGCTTACGCCGAAGGCGCGCCAATAGGGATTCTTATCAGGTAATAGCTGCCGTTCGAATCCAGATTTGCCCCTATCATCCCAAGCCCGGCCCTGATGGCGTAGTTGGCTTCGGAGTTGTCCTTTTCCGAAAGTGCGATGGTCTTTGAGCCCCTTATTGACAGCTGCGTCTCACTTCCCTCCGAGCTGCGGGTAAGCACCACACGTATTTTCCCCTCGTCCGGCTCAAGATAGAATGAAAGCGCCTTGGCGACAACAAGCAGGCCCTTGCTGAGCATATAGTCGTGCTGGCTCTCGCTGTCGTCAATGCTATATACCATTGTCTTGGCGTCCTTGCGGTTCTTTATCACGCCTTTTATCTGCATCAATGCCGCGTCGAGCGTGATTGGCTGCGGAGCCTCGATGCGCCTTTCAGGCATGGCGCATATCTTCATGAACCCTGCAAGGGCGGCCAGGCCTGCAACATGCTCCGCGCTCAGCCTATGGTACCTGTTTTCGCGGATATATCTCTCAAGCGTCTCATATGCAATCCGTGCCTTCTCCTTTTGCATTTCCGCCCTTCCTTCCGCCTCGGGCTTGCCCTTGGAGAAAATGGGCAGGTGCGCATCGCTGGCGATAGTCGTCGGTATTCCAATGATTTTCAGCCCGTGTCCGTTCGGAATCGCCCGAACTGCTGTTTTTTCCCTTGGCGGGCTCTGGAGCACTGGGCGAAAACTTGCGTTTTGCGATGTATCTGGGCTTTTGCGCACCAAAGGCGAAGGATTCATCAGCATTTTTTTCATAGCATAGCACCTACTTTTGATTTTTTCATTCCCATCCCGCGCGGAAAAAAGCGCCCGCGCTACAGTCGATTTTTTCAGTTTTTCAGGAGGCTTCCCGACCCGCCAAGCCGGGGGAGCCAAGCTTTTCAGCCAATAAGGGCTGCAAAGCCAAAGCTAAACGCATAGAAAAAGTCGATTGCGCGGTTAGCACATAGCATCATGCAAATCTCAATTTCCAGTTTGATGGGTGCAATATAAAAAGAGCATGTTCCATATGGAACATGTTTGTCCTGCTATACAGATTTTAGTCAAAATGAAGCGCGCAAACGCCGTTTTTCGCAAGTTAGCGTGCGCTTATCCTTCGTCACCTTTAAGCCTGATGATTGCCTCTGCTATATCATCGACTAAAAGGCGCTATTCGTCGCCGCCTTTTAGGCGAATTATCGCCTCAGCGATATCTCCGCCCGTCTCCTTGAGCGTGTTCTGCGCCTCCTCGCGCGAACACCCCGCTGCCTCCATCACCATCTTGATGTCGTCCTCGCCGGCGTCCTGCTCCTCGCTGACTTTGCCGCTGATTTGGAAGGATTTCTCACCCTTCATCTCTATCTGGACGACCTGCGGCTCGAATACGACAAGCCTTCCGCCTTCCTTAAGCTCAATGACGACCTTGGCAGCATCAATCTCCTCTGTCTTTATCCCCATCTGCGCCATCATCTTTCCCATTCCCTTTGCGTCCATCCCGGGCATCATAAAAATCACCAACAACCAAGCATTGGCTATAGCCGATATTCATTTAAAACCTTACACCAAGTAATGGAATATGGGAATTCCTGGGAACAACAACGGGCTGATTACGCTGTCCCCCGGCAAAGCCATGTACGCGATAAAGTCGGCAAACAGCACTGGCTTCAACTTCAAGGTTTCAGCGCAGATTCTGGAAGATTACCGCCTCATGAAATCGCCCTGGGGCGGGCGGCGCATGGACGAAGGCGTGCTGCTTCAGCCGTTTGAGCAGGGCGTCCTGGTCAACCGGGCGCTATGGAATGCGTTTTATCCGCTGCTGGGCAATGCCATAACTTACGCTTATTCTGACAACGTCCTGGTGCGGAACACAGTGGAGGGCAAGGATGAGATTGGCAAATATCTCGCTCAAGATTCTCCTCAAGCTGCCATGGACAGACTGATGAGAGATGAAAAGTGCACGGTTATTCTGAACGGGTGTCCCATGGTGATTTCCAGGCAGAATGATGGGAAGGAACTGCTGCGCTTTGAAGTGCACCAGCTCGCAGGCGCTGACCCCTTAATCTGCAACCTCTTCCTGGAAAGCGACAGCATTGGCGGATCAAAAAACCTGGTGCTGGCATTTTCCTATACGAAAGGTGTGGAATGGCAGCTGCTAAGGAAACTGGGCGACGCATATTCTCCCGAGCATCTCGCCAGGCTGGCGGAAAACATGGGCGCAGCCATCTGTTTTGAGAAGGGGGATTATTCTACCGATTCGGAACAGTTCAAGGATGCAGTTATCGTGAAAATTCCCGTCGAATGAAAAAGCAGGCTATTTTTTTTCCTTCAGCAGCAAATCCGCTTTTACCAATTTCACCATTTTTTCCACGATAGCTTTTTCCATCTTGCGCCCGCGCGCCGCGCTTTCCCCGCCGACCTTTCCCGCGTACCCAAATTTTGAAAATTGGTCGCGCGGCATCGGTATCACCCTGCCGAAGTAGCGCTGCGACGGGGCTTGCCTGCTTTTGCGCTTCTGCCAGCCTGTGAGCGACATCACGATGGACGCCTCCCCTTCATCCGCATGCCCTTCCACGCCAGCGCCTTCTATGTCCCACCAGGAAACAATGCATGCGGTGAATTTGATTTCATCCGCCAGCTCTTTCAGCACGTGCCCCGCAATCGTGGCATCCGCACCGTGCCCGTTCATGAAAAGTATCCTGTCAAACCCGTTTCGAACAAGCTCGCGCGTGATGTCTCGTATCACCATGGCAAATGTGTGCGACCTGAGGGAAACAGTCCCTTTCCAGGGGCGCAACGTGTAGCAAAACCCGTATGGGATGGGCGGAAGCACGAACGCGCCTGTCTTTTCCGCCACCTTCTGCGCAAGCTTGAACGGCACAATGGTGTCCGTCCAAAGAGGCAAATGCTCGCCGTGTGCCTCCAGCGCGCCCATGGGCAGTATCACCACCGGCTTCTTCTTTCGCTTGGCAATCGCCGCAATGTCTGATGAAGTGTGCTCGCCGAATAGAACGCTCATTCTCCCACCGCGCATAAACGCGCGCGCTAAGAATAAAAAACTGCGCACCGGCGCGGGCTAGCCCTCGGCAGGCGGCGCCGGCTTGCGAAGCTGTGCCTTTTCTGCCTCGCTCCCGACAACAATGCCCGCTTGGCGGAGCGCTGCGCGGGTGCAGGTATTCTCGGCAAGCGCCTTGATTTCCCACACGCTGCCAGAATCCATCTTATCGAGGAGCCCGAATAGGGCATCTGTCCTGTCTGCGCCGTCCTTGAGCGTGCGGAGCCATTTATCTGCTTTTTTGGCATCATCCATTCTGACTGCAGAAAGAAGCAGGCCCCCCAATAAATGGATTGTGCTGAGCAAAGTCGGCAGATGCTCGCTCATGATTTGCTTCCGTGCGGCAATCTCAGGCAAGCTCAAGCCGTTGTTTACATTGTTGAGCTTCAAATGCAGCTTCTGGTCCGCTGACCTGAAAACGCCCAGGTCCAGCGCATACTGTTCCATCAAGGCGCCCTTTCCCTCCTGCGGCGCCGCAACAAGCGCCTCCCCGCTTCTGATGACCGCAAAAAGAGACTGCAAAATTTGCTTCTTTTCCTCTTTTACGCTGCTATTGAGCAGGATCACGTTTTCAAGTATCTGCCCTGCAAAACGCTGCGCCCGCGCGCCGCTAAAGGTGATTTTCTTTCCCGCGGTGACGTTTTTCCTTATGGTAACCGTGAATGGCAGAGCAGATGCCTTCTGCATGTTGCCGAATATGCGAATAAGTGCTTATAAAACTGGCTACTTCACTTTGCCTTCAGCCACTTTCTCCGTC
>JBAZYD010000025.1:0-10542 GCA_041659465.1 Candidatus Micrarchaeia archaeon
CTTCCCGTCAAGCGCGATTATGTCGTCGTTGAGTATCTTGCGGTGCACCTTGAAGCCCGCGGTGTCCTTCATCACCACCACCTTTGCCGAGCCCTCCTCGTCCTCCACTTCCAATAAGACGTTCCCTTTTTTCGTCATCTGCTTCTTGTTCACCATGGCGATGAGGCGCACCTTGGCGCCCGAGGTGGACTTGAGCTTGCTTGTCGGAACGATTGCGTTCTGGGTGATGCGGGCGCGCACTATTTTTGAGATGCGCGCATAGCGGTTGCGGAAGTGCGCCACGAAATCCTCGAGCTTGCCAGTGCAGCGGGATTTCCCGCTCACGTCGGATTTCTCGATGACTTTGAAGTTTGGGGAGTATTCCTTTGCCTCTGGCTTGAATATGGGCGAGCGGTTCACTATTGTTTCCACGGGGATTTTTTCCTCGGCGGAAAGTATGCCGTCGATGTCGTCCTTGGTGAGCATGAATGACTCGCTTGAAAGGATTTTTTCAAGGGCGGCAGGCTCGAGCGCGAACTTCTCCAAAAAGTCGTATGCGTCGGGCGCGAGGCGTATGCCCTTCTGGTATATGGAATCTATGTCGGATTTCACGTTTCCACCCGCAAATCAATGCCTAATTCGGCGATTGCGGAAATTCTTCAGAAAAATGCGAACGTTGCGTCACAACGCCCGCATGATGTCGTACGGTATAACTTACACTATTGTGTTTTTATTGATTCCAGCGCGGACAGGATGGTCCATATCTGCGTGCGCGCGTGCATGGGCATGTTGATGTCCTCGGACACTGCTTCTATGGAATACACCGCAGACCCCACTTTTGTGGAAAGCTCGTCGTTTGTCTTGAGCCTCTCGCGCGCCTCCACCAATGCGCGGCGGATGTTCTTGGGCACCGAGGTGTCCTCTGCGACGTTGTTTATGAGCTCCACAACTTCCAAGATGTTCTTCTCCATATACCCACCTGCGCCAGTGTCACAAGCCGCGTGCGGCTTTCAAGTAATACGTATTGTAAACGAAAGGCAGGCAAATTACATTCAAAAAGCTTATATAGCAGCCCCGGAGGATTGGCTGCTGCAAAAACTCGCACCGGCAGTGCGAGAAATCGTTTGGGCGGAGCCATTCTAATCCTTCACACGCACTCACTTCTTTTTCTTCCCGCGCGTTAGGGCAAAGACCGCGTTTGCAGCCGCAATTAGCGTGGCTGCAGCATTCAGGACGATGAACACGATGTCGCCAAGCTCCACGCTATGCCATGTGAGGAGAAGGCTTCCTGCGCCGTAGAGGAGCGCGAATGAAAGGGGCACGCCCGGCTTGTTGCTCTTGAGCGCCTGCCAGAATTCCCACACCCAACCTGCGAGGATGAGAAGAAGCCCGACAGTGCCGATGTAATCGTGGGACATGCTGCATCACCATATTGGCTTTGGAGGCGAGGTTAAAATACGTGCCGCTTCAGCCCTCGCGCAATTTCCGGAAAATGCCCGGGTTGCCCATTGCCGCGCGCCCCACCATTGCGCCGTAAAGCCCCTGCTGCTGCAAGATGGCAACCTGCTCTTTTGTTTTTATGTCCCCGTTCGCCACAATGCGCTTGCCGGTGTCCACGCATTTTGCGTAGACGGAGAAATCCGCCTTGTCTCTAAGCGTCTGCTTCGCGGTGCGCGCATGCACCACGAAAAAGGATGCGTCCACGCTCTTTATGAGGTTCAGGTAGGCGCCCTTTTGCTTTTCATACGCATCCACGCCCAGGCGCATTTTTATCGAGCATTCATAGCCATGCTTGCCTATGAGCGACACTATTTCGTTCACGCGCGACACGCGCTTCACCATTGCCGCGCCCAGCCCCTGGCGCAGGAAGTCAGGCGAGGAGCAGCCCAGATTCAGGTTAAATCCCTGGAAGCCCTCGCTTGCCTTGAAGCCTACCAGGAACTTTTCATATTCGGGCAGCTTGGCACCTGCAAGCTGTATCTGGGTGGGCGTGGAGTCGGGAATGGCGATTTTTTCAAGCTCGCCGCTTTTGCCGCGCGCCAAGTTGGAGACGCGCGCAATCTCGGTGAATGTGAGGTCTGCCCCGTTCCTGTGGCAAAGCGCGCGGAATGCGCTGTCCGTTCCGCCCTCCATTGGCGCGAGCATGAGCTGGAAATCCATGTTATCAGCTTTCGTTTAGGCGGATGGCATTTTAATGTTTCAGTATATGTTGTTTATTGTGTAAAAACATATATTTATAAGGCTTTCAGGCATAATATTCACATGGACAAGTCGATGATTTTTGCCCCAAAGGCGATAATACGCTACCCTTCGGGCTTCAAGCCGGAGAATCTGAAGCATAAGTTCAGCCCGGACTCCAGGCTGCGGAAGGATGGCAAGCCCATTGATTTTGCCAGGGTGGAAACGCTCATAAACGGCATGAAGGCAGACATCTCCGCAGAATACAAAAAGGAAACGGGAAAGGAATTCAACAGCTATAGGCTGGGGGATTCGCTTGCCAAATGGAGGGAAAGATACCTCAAGGACCCGAGGCTTTTGGGCGCGTTGTGGCTGTTGGGGCAGGAAAATAGCGAGAGCGGCAAAATCAATGTTCCCTGGTGGAACGAAATTGCGGCAAGCGAGCTTGGCCATTCCATTGGGAAGGAGGGGGCGATGGTAACAATAGCGCCCAGGCACAGCTATGAAACGCAGCTTATGCGCGCAGGCGTGGAAATAGGCGTCAGGAACATTTCTGTTGGAAGCATCGTGATAGCCAATGACGGCTGGATTGCGATTGGCCTGCGCGGCGGAGTTTCCTATTCGAATACTTACCATATCAATGCAGGCGCGCTTGGGCTCAGCCCGGGAATTATGAACGGAACTGAGACGATTTGCGATTTTTTCCTTCGCGAGGAGCTGGCCAAGGAGTTTGGCATCGTGCAGAAGGATGTTTCCGGCGTTGAAGTCGGCTCAAGGGTGGAGGACAGCGTCACCGACAAGGGAACCATGTATGTTTTCCACGTGCGCGCCAAGCTCAGTTTTGATGAGATTCGCGCCAGGCATGAAAGAAACGCTAACCAGGAGAAGGTGGAGCACACGCGCCTTGTGAAGATACAGGACAGCCCGGAGGCAGTCTGGGATTTTGTGAGGGAAAACTACCGCGGAAGCGTGAAAAACAGGGACGGACGGCGCGATTCCGAGAGGTTCCTCCTGCACCCTGGCGCGCTCGCGCTTGCGGCATACGCAAAAAGAAGCGCGCCTGAGGTCGCTTCGCTTTACAGGGAAGGCGAATGGTAGCGCCCCTGCACTTGCAGCAGGGTTTTAAAATCGTCTTATTCGAGCGATAATAAGAACAATAACGACAGGAATAAAAATGGTGGATGGAAAAGCATTTGCATGATGTCCGAAACCTTCTCCAATGTGAACAAAAGGTTCAAGTCCGCATGCAAGTCGGTTTTTGGGCAGGAAATCGGCGAGCTGTCGGATTATGCTGAATGGCTATCGGAAGAGATGCGCCCTGTCATTCGCGGAAAATCATGCCTTTCGGGCAAGGATGTTACATTCTCCTCCCCATTCCCTCCAAAAGACGGAAAGTTTGTCGCGTTTTCTGAGGTTGATTTTTTCACTCGCCCGCTTGCATTGAAAAGCTCCGACCTGGAGGGCATATCTGCCGTAAAAAAGGCAATAAAGGAACGGATAATCTACTGCGGCAATGTGGTGCTTGGCAATTCCATGAATGTGGAGAGCAGCACCAATGTAATCGACTGCTTGGATGTATATGGATCAGAACATATTGCGTATAGCAAGGGAGTGGGCTACACGTGTGAGGGATCGTATAATGAATCGATATTTGGATGCAATGGGATCGGCCAATCTTCCTTCCTTATCAGATGCTTTGGATTGCAGAAAAGCACGCGCTGCTTTGAATGCATGAGGAGCGATTCCTGCTCGGATTGTTTCTTGTCTGCAGGATTAAACGGCTGCAAGGACTGCATTTTTTGCTTCAACCTGAAGAACAAGCAGTATTGCATAGGCAACGCACAGCTTTCCCGCGAGGAATATTCACAGGTGAAGGAGAGGCTAATCTCAGAGATTGTTTCTGCCCTCAAGAGGGACGGGCGGCTTATTCCGCTTGTGGCGCTTGCAGAGAAAGCCCCTGCTGATTACTCCATGCTGAAAAGGGCGCACGCAAAGCTTTCAACGGCGAAGAAAGGCGAAACGCTTGAGAGGAAGAAGGTGCAACGCGTATTTTCGGAAACCTTTAAGCTCATTCTTGGGAAGGAGCACGGCGACATGGATTGGTTTGACAGGTGGCTTACGCACGACATCATGCGGTGCGAGCAGGCAGTGTCCTGCGCAAGTGGCAGACCGATTGCAGTCTGGGAATATGCAAATTACATGACGTTTCCGAAAAAGAGGCTACTGTCGCTTGAGGAGTCCGAACTGCTTGGCGAAATGCTTGCCATCCCGAAGGAAAGCGCGCTTGGGATTGCGCTTAGCAATGCGGCAAAGGAGATTTCGCCAATCGCCTTTTTCTCCCCAGAGTGGCATGTCGGCGTGGAAAAGAACGTGATTGAGTCGCCGCTTAACGTCAGATCCACCAACATGTACAAGTGCGTGCTTGGGGTCGAATCTAAGAATTGCGCATTTTCGTATGTTCCAAGGAATTCCGAGAACAGCTTCGGCAGTTACCTTGTCCGGCTTTCCGCATTCGCCATCCGATGCTTCAAGTCCGCCAAGCTGCGCCGGTGCTTTGAGTGCGATTCGTGCCGCGACTGCTCGGACTTGCTATTCTGCCACAACTGTGAAAGCTGCAATGACTGCATGTTCTGCTTCAATGCAAAAAACCTTCGTTACGCGATTGGGAATTGCGAAATGCCGCGCGAGGAATACCTGAAGGTGAAGGCGAGGATTCTTGAGGAAGTGAATTCGGAGCTCTCAGGAAAAAAAGGCCTATCCACCACCATACTTTCCCTATCAGGGGCGGCAGCGAGGGCGCGCTAGCCGACGCGAGATGGCAATAGCTTCTTTAACCTTAGTAATTACTAAACCCAGCACGGGGCCGTGGGCTAACCTCTGACAAAATACAGTGGGGCTATAGAGATAGAGTTTGCCATTTTAGCGCCCGCCATTTGGGCTTTCTACTTGCCGGCCTTTATTTTCTCCTCAATTTTCACAAGAAAGGATTCTGCAGTCTCTATTGCGTGCTTTGCCTCGAATTGCGAGACAGTGCCGGCTTTCTCATATACGACCCTGTGCCGCTTTTTCCGCATGTCATCAAAAACATCGATTTTTTCCCTTATCTTTGTGCCAAGCTTCGCGTCCGTATACTCAACCGTGGTCTTGTGGTGGTTTTCCCCCACTGCGACATAACCGTCCGCAAACATCAATGCCCTTGCGGACTGGAGCATGGCATTGTAGGCAATCGAGAATGCCCAGTCATATTCATCAGCCAGGAGCTTCCTTGCAAGCTTCAGGTCCCGCTTTGCGACCTGGAGGCATTCCTGCGCCTGCTTGGAGTCAGGCTCGACCTTCTTTACCTTTCCTTCCGCCAAAAGATCGCTTAAGTTCATCCTCTTCACCAATCAGCATTATCTTCTTCCCTTTTAGGACGTCAATTATAAAGCCCTTGCCCCTGCTTTCCAGGAATTCCTCTTCCGGGTAAAATGAGCAGTTTATGTCCCGGCCAATCTGCTTCTCCAAATCGCGGATTACTGGTGCGGCAGTTTCAGGGTTTATGTGCCCAATCACCATGATGTCAATGTCGCTGCCTTCCCTTTCCTCGCCCTTGGCATAAGAGCCATAAATGAATGCGAATTTCACCGCAAATTTCTTCCCAAGGGCCTCCTTCAGCAGAGTGCCAAGCCCTTCAGTTTTGATGATGATGCCTTTCAGCTCTGAATAAATCGGGCATGATTCATTTGCGCTGTAAAACAGGCTGTTCGCGCGCCTAACGCTATTGAGGATTCCCGCCCTTTCCATTTTGCGAAGCTCTGCGCTAACCTCGTTTGTCTGCCCGCCTGTTTTCCTGCAGATTTCGCGCAGGTAAAAGCTGTTCTTGGGGTTTGTGAAAAAGAGCGCCAGCAGATGGCGCTTTGCCTTGGATGTGATGATGCTTTCCAACATGAGTAAGTTATTTACTCAAATGTTTAAAAATCTTACTCATTACAGGGCAACAATGAATTCTGCGGCGGTTTTTGAAACTTATTTAAACTCATCGCCTGCAATAACCCAGTACATTCTTTAGGGGGCCGTGGGTTGGCCCATGACAAATTGTAGCGGGACTATCGAGAAAAGGTTGAAAGTTTTCTTTTGCGTCCACCGGTTTGCTTTTGGTTATGAAACTGGCGAATGCTGCGCTGCGCACCTCAACCTGCGGATTTAGATGATGAACCAGTCCTTTTCCGCTAGCTCTGCAATCTTCCAGTCATTCCACTTTCTTGGGCACTATTTGGAGCGCGTTGAAATCATACCCCCCGGCAAGAAGGCGATTCTTGTATTCTGCGAAAACCGACCGCATTTCAATCCCGTTCCAGTCAACATTCCCGACTGCCCCGGAATACTCCGGATCATTATGCAGATGGGCGAGCCACTCTGCGTTCTTGTTCGACAGCGTCACTGTTAAGGCGAGGCCGCGCTGTTCCATCCGAATCACACTCGAGGAGCGGGCATCGTAAACTGACACCTTACCATTCTCATATTCAAACAAGTATCCTCCGCTCTTTATCTCGCCACCGCTGGTGAGCTTTTTCATTCCTCTCCTGTCCAGGTAAGGCACGCGGGCGGCATGCTCCTTGTTGTATTTCTGGGTTGCGGATGCCCCTTCTTTCGGCGTGAAGCTGAACAGGGAAAAGCACCTGCTGATTTCCACGCTGTCGCTTGCGACAAGCTCAAGAATGTGCTCCAGGGTAGGCTTGAGCGAATAGCCCTCTCCCACGGACTTGCTTTTCCTGGCCACTTCGCTTTCAATGCTTTTGATCAATTCGTCCACATCTGACGCTTTTGCCCAGAAAGAAGTGCTATAGCCGCGATTATTTTTTCCACCTTCAAAAAGATAATGCCCGTTCACCTTCAAGGCGGTTTTTCCAAAAAAATCAACCTTTTCCGCGCTTTCCATTTCCTTTGCGCTAAATTCAAACACAACATTGTACTTCTCGTTTGCCCCTGACCCGACATATTGTCTCGTCATGAGCCTCATCCCGCCATCAGGCGCCATCTCGCTCTTGTCAAACCTGTTGTTGTAGAGCCCCGCGAATTTCTCCGGGATTTCTATCCCAATGACCTTTTCTGAAAAATCAGAGTGCTCGCCGGTATCAACAGAGCTAACGCCAATGTCGTCATACTTGTTCCCAGCGATATGCTCTGCCATGCCCTTGACCATCTGCTCGCGCAGCAGGCCCCATCGGTTCCAGACGTCATAGGCTGCGCTGAAAACAGGTATTTTCCCCTTTATCTCTGCCGGGAATCCCTCCTGCTCGTCTATACGGTAGATTGGCAATTCTCCGACCATGGCATACATCTGCTCGAAATAGCCCGGGATAAGCGCCTTGAGCGCATTTTGCTTTTCTAGCTTGCTGCCAGACAGGTTCGGGTCCTGCAAGTCCTTCAAATCCAGCCCTGAGACATCCACGCCTTTGCGCATGTCTGCTGGCAGGCATTTTGCCTTTATGTAAACGGATTCCAGCGCTGCCTTGAAAGCAGCCTCCCTGAATTTTTGGTCAGCGCCAAAATAATCCTGAAACTCGTGTCCATCGTCCTTCGGCCCCCCTACAAAAACATAAGGCATGTCCACTCCTGCATAAACCGAAAGAGAATATGCCAATGAAATAGCCATCCGATCGTTTTCAGACGGGTTGCCTGCTTTCTCATATATCTCCTGAAGCTTCCTTATCCCGCCTTTCAGTTTGCCTATGTTTGCGCTGGCAAAGCCCCACGCTGCATCCATGCTCATCGAATCTGCAACAAGCAGGCCTTCAAAGCCAAGCTCCTCTCGGATATACCTGACAAAAAGCGGGTTTAGCGTCACCGGCGCATTAAGGAGCATTTCCTTGGGCATGGGGCTGCTTGCAAGCACGTCCGAATATTTCTCAAGAAGTTCGGCAGCCGCTTTGGGGTATGCAACATTGGAGAGCATGATGGCGCCTGGCGGGCTTGAGCTTCTTATCGCCTCGATGAACGGGCGCATGTCCCCGGTTTCCAGTTCCTTCAAGGTCTGCCCTGAAACCACATATCTATTGTGCGTTTCGTCAATGGCTGCGCCACCGCCGGGAAAATGCTTGAGGCAGAATGTCATCCCCGTCTGCTTCGAAATGTCCTGCCTTGCGAAATGATTGAGGAGGAACAGCGCCTCTAGTTCTTCTCCGCTGACCAGCTTCTTCGCATTTGTCTGGTCGGAATAATAAGCAACTATCTTCTGGTAAGCTTCATTGTTCCTGATTGCCGGGCTGGCGCCTGCAAGCCCATTCAATTCTGCAACGTCTCTCATAGTGAGTGAAATTCCCGCCGCCATTCCTGCTGCCTGCTCCTGCATGTAGGACATATCCTTATCCTGGAACCTTCCCCAAAAGCAGGTGTCAAAATTCGGCCCCAACCCCAGCGCCCCTGGCGTGTTGTCTGCAACGCCCTTTGAATAGATATACCTGTAGAGCCCAATCATGCCGCTTTCCACAGCCTTTAGCTTCTTTTTCATCTCCGGCGTGAAATTCTTGTACGGAATGAGGTCTGGCGCCACCTGCTTCCCCTTTGGGACAAACCAGTCATTTCCGCCGCCCCCAGCCATTTCACTGGGCGAATTCAGGACGCCAGCATCATTCACTTTCAAGCGCAGCGCTGCCATGCTTTTTTATTGCAACAACCTGTTAAAAAACTGTCACTTGTGGCATCGAGATGCTGCCCAAGATTATTAGCCTCTGTGCGCTTAGATCCACCGTACCATCGTCTTTAGTTATTTTTCGACCCGTTTTGAAACTTATTTAAACTCATCGCCTTCAATAACCCAGTACGATCTGTAAGGGGGCCGTGGGCTAACCTGGTACGCTACCGCGTTCGGGACGCGGTGATCTGTGTTCAAATCACAGCGGCCCCATTTCACCTGAAATCCGCCTGATTTTGGAATTGTATTCCTGCAGGAGCGCATTGAGCCAGTTGGAGAGGCTTACCGTGCTTTTCACCCCGTTCGCCTCAGTTATGCCTCCGAACCCGTGCTTTTCTGCAAACCCCCTGTAATCGAAGGGCGAATTGCCAAACGTGCTTTCCGGCATATCCACGATGATGCGCGTGCGCCTGAGGGCGTCCTCAATGCAGCGCCCGCCTATTGCCGGAAGGGAGCCGAACGCCGCAAGCATGCCGTCCATGCCCACGCCCCAGGAAGCCCGGCTGGGCGCAGCCGCAGCTATTATCTCGGCAAGCAATGACAGCGGCCCGGCATCCGCGATGGGTTTTTTGGGTCAGTCGCCCTCGTTTTTCTCAATCGTGAAGTGCCAGGACGGATATGCGTTGGCGCCAAACATCAGGGCATTGCCGGCATCCAGCTTGACTATCGACTGCACGGCGCAATCATCATTGAGCCCGAAATACCTGGGAGGGAGCTTGAGAATGAGGGGCCCGCCGCATTCCTCCTTTGCAGCGCCTTCCGGAAGCGGGAGCCGCATGGCAAATTCCCTCAGCTCCCCTGTGCCGCCCGCCTCTTTGCGGCAGGCGAAGAAAACGAGCCTGTCATGGCTCTTCTGGGATGGCAAAGGGTTTATCGGGTAGGCAGGCAGAGCACGCACAACCAGCAAGCCGGAATGACCCCCTTCCATGTGAATCGTTCTAAGATGTGTATCAAAGTGTTTTTTAATCAGCCCGCCAGCCCAGCGGCTCATCGGCAGTCATTTCCCCAAACCAACTCGAGGGCAATATCCCCTTACTGGGCATATGCTGCATTTTGGGCGGCGCGCGATGCAGACTGCGCGCCCGTGGTGCACGAACAGGTCGGATATCTTCAGCCAGTCGGCGCGCGGCAGGAGAGCCATGAGGTCGCGCTCTATCTTTTCCTGCTGTTTCTCGCGCGTCCAGCCAAGCAAGTGGCTGATTCGGATGGCGTGCGTGTCCACTGGCACGCCCTCTATTACGCCGTAGGAATTGCCAAGCACTATGTTCGCGGTCTTTCGCGCAACGCCAGGCAACTCAAGCATTTCCTCCATGGTGTCAGGCACTTGCCCCTTGTGCTTGCGCACGATGATGCCGCAGGCTGCCTTGATGTTTTTCGCCTTGTTATGGTAAAAGCCTGTGGAGCGGACGAGCGCCTCAAGCTCGCGTATGTCGGCATTGGCAAAGTCGCGCGCGGTTTTGTATCTCTTGAAAAGCGCAGGCGTGACAAGGTTCACGCGTGCGTCCGTGCACTGCGCCGAAAGTATGGTAGCTACAAGAAGCTGCAGCGGCGTTTGGTGCACAAGGGAGCACTTGGCATCTGGATAGGCGCGCTTGAGGAGAGATATTATTTTGCGCGCGCGCAGTTTTTTCGCCAGCAATGTTTCCATGGCGCAATTCCTCCCCTATGCTTTTTAATCCTCATTACGCCGAATAATGCGCCACGGGCCCGTG
>JBAZYD010000026.1:0-10293 GCA_041659465.1 Candidatus Micrarchaeia archaeon
AAGATGCGCCTTTTTGCCTCGCGGCAAAAAGTGCGAAGCGCCGGCGGAAAATCGGAAAATGAGAGAAGGGAACTCGAAAGCGTGTGGTCGCAAGGCCGTATGGGTTCTGGCATGTGCTGGAATTCTTGAAAAGCAGTGCCGCCCAAAAATCCCATTCCCGGCGTGCCCCTTTACAGGAAGATGAGAGGAAAGTTGCATTTGCAAGAGGAAAACAGGTGAATGTTTATGGCTGAAAAAAACGACAAGGGCGGCGAAAAGCCCCAGGAAAAGAAAGGCGCGCACAGCTTCAACCGAAGCTCGCAGGCACCCGCGGAGGAAAAGCCGATGCACAAGGGAAGGCCGCAGGCGCCCATGAAGGCGGTGATATCCGCCTCTGGCAAGGAAGTGCGCGGAATCGTGCGCCTTGCGGGATGCGACCTTAGAGGGTCGCTTCCGCTCCGCCGCGCAATCACATCGGTCAAGGGGATAGGCATCAACCTCGGGAAAGTGGTTTCCGAGATAGCGTGCCAGCAGCTTGGCATGACTGACATGACAATGATTGGGGAACTGTCCGAGCAGGAAGTGGACAAGCTCGAGCACATCATGAGGAACCCGACCGAGTTCGGGGTCCCGGTGCGCATGCTGAACAGGCAGAAGGACCTGTTCACGGGAAACAATTTGCACTACATAAGCTCTGACCTTGTATATATTGTAAGGCAGGACGTTGACCACGAAAAGGACGCAAACACGTGGAGGGGCTACAGGCACACCTACGGGCAGAAGGTGCGCGGCCAGAGGACACGCACAACGGGCAGGACTGGAATGACGGTCGGAGTGCTGAGGAAGGCAGTGCTTGCCAAGGCTGGCGAGTCTGCTGCAGCGGCAACAGGAGCGGCCGCGCAGGCAGCAGGAGCGGCAGGCGCAGCAAAGGCGCCATCAGGGCCTGCACCGAAAGCACCGGCAGGGGCAGCCGCGCCAAAGGCGGCGGCGCCGGCAGCCAAGAAGGAGGAAAAGAAGTAATCGGTGATCATTATGGGAGATCCAAGGAAACTTCGGAACAAATACGAGTCCCCGCGGAAAGTGTGGGACGCGGAAAGGATAAAGAGGGACAAGGGCCTGACCGCGGTCTACGGCCTGAAGAACACCAGGGAAATCTGGGTTGCGCTCCGCGAGCTTAAGAAGGCCAGGAGCGGGGCCATGAAATACTTGTCATTGGGCGAGAAATCCGCCGAGAAGGGAAAGCCCTTGATGGAGAGGCTCATCCGGCTTGGCATCGTGCCGCCAGAGGCAAAGCTTGACGACGTGCTGGCGCTCTCTGTCGAGAATTTCCTCGACAGGAGGCTGCAGACGCGCGTGATGAAGAAGGGCCTTGCAAGGACTCCTGGCCAGGCGCGCCAGCTTGTGACGCACGGCTTCATCGCCGTGGGCGGCAGGTGCGTGACCATCCCGTCATACGTGGTGGGGGTGAGGGAAGACTCCATGGTCTCGTACTACAAGCCCATTGACATTTCGGTTCACGAGGAGGACAAGGAGGCAAAGGCAGCGAGGGCGCAAAAGAAAACAGAGGCGCCTGCCGAGCCGGAAGCCGTTGCGCCCGCATCTTCAGATGCAAAGCATCTGGAGAGGCAGCCGACAACGTCGGCTGGAGCTCCTGAAGCCGAGAAGACGGCTTGATTGGTGATATTTATGACGAAAGACGAAAAGAAGGAGGAAGTCAAGGTCGCCGAGGGGACAGCCAAGACAGCCACTGAGACCAAGACGGATGACGCAAAGCCGCCTGATGTTCCGTCAGGAGGCGCACCAGTGGCAGTTGCCCCGGCAGCGCCAGCGGCGGCTACAACTGCAGCGCCCGCAGCAGGCGCGCTCCCCCCGCGCCCGATGGCAAGGAGGGACTACAAGTGGGCGATTTGCCACGTGTTCTCCTCGAAAAACGACACGATTCTCACTGTCACCGACCTGTCGGGCGCGGAAACGCTTGCCAAGGCATCGGGAGGCATGATTGTGAAGGCCGACCGCGAAGAGGGCAAGCCCTATGCTGCAATGCAGGCAGCCGCCAAGGTGGCAAACGAGGTGAAGAACCGCGGCATCACGGGGCTTCACATAAGGATCCGCGCACCCGGCGGCCATGGCGCAAAGACGCCAGGGGCTGGGGCGCAGTCCGTGGTCCGCTCGCTTGCGAGGATGGGCCTGAGGATTGGCAAGATTGAGGATGTCACCCCCACCCCGACCGACACCACGAAGAGGCCGGGCGGAAGGAGAGGCCGCCGCGTGTGAATTGAAGAGGTGTGCACATGAACATTGAGATGGCTATGGAAAAAGGCAACAGGATGGAGTTTCTGCTCAAGGGCAGCTCCACGTCGTTCGCCAATCTCCTGCGCAGGTTCGGCATGGGGCAGGTCCCCGTCTTTGCAATAGACTCGGTGACATTCTACGAGAACGGCTCGGCGATGTTCGACGAGTACATTGCGCACAGGATAGGGCAGGTGCCCCTTGTGTCCGACGCGGCAGGCAAGGCAAAGGACGAGATACTGCTCACGCTGGATGCGACAGGGCCCTCCACGGTCTACACCAAGGAGCTTCGGAGCACGGACGCGAAAATCAGGTCGGCGCTTGACAACATCCCGCTCCTGAAGCTTCTCGAGGGGCAGAACCTCCGCCTTGAGGCAAAGGCGCGAAGGGGGATAGGGAGGACGCACGCCAAGTGGCAGGCTGGCCTGATTGCATACGAGGCGCTGGACGGCAAGGACTTCAAGTTCAAGGCTGAGACGTTCATGCAGCTTGAGCCCAGGGAGTTCCTCGCCTCGGCAGCGGACCAGATAATCGAGCGGTGCGAGGAGCTGGACGGGCTGCTCTCGAGCGCGAAGAAAAAGGAGGATTGATGTTCAGCGTGGGGGTGGCAGAGCTAGGTCAAATGCGCTAGCTTGAGGGGCTAGTGCCTTAGGGCTTCGAGGGTTCAAATCCCTTCCCCCACATACTGCTAATGAATCGCAAAAAAGCGAAATGACGAAGTGGTGTTTTTATGAGAAAGGAAAAATTTTCGCAGAAGAACCTGCTGGTATCCGCCGGCATCCCTGCCGAGGCGAGGAAAACGCTGTTCTGGAAGCGCGTGCTCGAGCTCCTATCGGCGCCGTCAAGGAGCAAATGCGGGGTGAATGTGAGCAGGATATCCGCAAACGTGAAGGACGGCGCAGCCGTGGTCGTGGTGGACAAGGTGCTTGGCGCAGGCACCTGCTCGCCCAAGCTGACGATAGGCGCAATGGCGTTCTCGGCAACCGCGAAGAAGGCCATCGAGGCCGCAGGGGGCAAGGCAATGACGATTGTCGACATCGCAAAGAAGCACCCCACGGGCAAGGACGTTGTAATAATCAAGTGATTGACAGGTGAAAACATGGTGACAATCGATGCATCAGGCGCTGTCGTAGGGAGGCTTTCCGCACGCGTGGCAAAGCTCTTGCTTGCGAACCAGCAGGTGGAAATAATCAACGCCGACAAGGCAGTGATGGCCGGCTCGCTTTCCGCCGCAAAGGAGCATTACCTTTCGCGCAGGGGCCAGAAGAACAAGAGGACGCCGGAGGACTCGCCGGTGTGGCCCCGCGTGCCGCACCTGCTTCTCCGCAGGATTGTGAGGGGCATGCTCCCGCACAAGAGCAAGAGGGGAAGGGACGCATACCACAGGCTGAAGGTGGTGGTGGGCGCGCCGGAAGGGGCGAAGGCGCAGAAAATCCCAGAGGCGTCGGACGAGAAGAAGCGCGTCACATTCACGCTTTCGGAGCTCTGCGGCGAGCTCGGCAAGCACGCGAGGAAAGACTAAGGTGATATCATGGTTGCAGCAAAGAAAAAGCCTGTGAAGGCAAAGAAGAAGGAAGTGATTTCCGTTTTCCGCGGCAAGCGCAAGGAGAGCATTGCGCGCGCATCCATCAGGAAAGGAAAGGGGATCATCCGCATAAACAGCGTGAGGCTGGATGCAATCGACAACAAGTACGTGCGCCAGATGGTCGGCGAGCCCCTGGGGCTTGCGCCCGAGGTTGCAACGCAGGTCGACATCTCGGTGAACGTGTTCGGGGGCGGGCAGATGGGCCAGGCGCAGGCATGCCGCACCGCGATAGCACGCGCGCTCGTGGGCTTTTCAGGCGACGACAATCTCAAGCGCAAGATCATAGACCACGACAAGTTCATGATTGCAGAGGACTCCAGGCGCGTGGAGCCCAAGAAATACAAGGGGCCAAAGGCGCGCGCAAGGTTCCAGAAATCATACAGGTGAGGTGGGCATATGTACTTTCCAATCCGGTGTTTTACCTGCGGCGCAGTGATTGCCGACAAGTACGAGGAGTACGCCAAGCGCGTCAAGGAGGGGAAGAACCCCGCCAAGGTGCTTGAGGAAATGGAAATCGAGCGGTATTGCTGCCGCAGGATGTTCCTGTCGCACGTCGAGGTAATGGACAAGATTGTGAAGTATCGCAAGTCATAAGCTCGGATGGGGCCATTCCATGACCCCATCGAATGGGGTCAGCAGTTGCCGACCACTTTTTCGCAGAAGCGAAAAAGGGGTCCCTTTTTGCCCGAAGGCAAAAAGAGGACAGGCAACTCAATGTCCCCATATGCAACAGAGGCTGGGCAGGCGCCCAGTAATCAAACAGTGTCATGCGGATGGGGCCATGGGGTAACCTGGCTAGCCTTCTAGCTTGGGGTGCTAGAGATTCGAGTGCGCCCTGAATGAAAGGTTCGGGTGCCGAAAATTCAAATCTCGATGGCCCCATATTTATTGTAATATTCGGTTGCGCTGATAGTGGCGGGCCGCAGAGATGCGCAAAGCGCCTGCAGCAAACCGAAAAAAAGGTGAAAAAAATGGCTGAGAATTTCCTGATAAAGCAAGAGACGTACCTTGAGGCCGGCATACACATCGGCACCAAGCTCAAAGTCGTGGACATGAACCCCTTCATCTACCGCGTGAGGAACGACGGGCTGTACGTGCTTGACCTGAGGAAGATAGACGAAAGGATCCGCATGGCGGGAAAGCTCCTTGCCAAGTACGAGCCGGGGGAGGTCATGGTGGTCGCATCGAGGACGTACTCGGGCAATGCCGCAGCGGTGTTTTCCGCAGTGACAGGCATCAAGGTCTTCCAGGGAAGGTTCATCCCGGGCATACTTACCAACGTCGCGCGCGCGGATTTCATGGAGCCCAAGATATTGCTCATCTGCGACCCGAGAAGCGAGCGGCAGGCAGTCACTGAGGCAGGCACAATGGGCATCCCGATTGTGGGGCTTTGCGACAGCGACAACATCACCACGTTCGTGGACTGGGTCATCCCCTGCAACAACAAGGGAAGGCGCTCTTTGGCGCTCATCTTCTACCTGCTTGCGCGCGAATACATGATGGGAAAGGGCAAGATTGCATCCTATGACGAGTTCACAAAGCCGCTCGCGGCGTTTGAGGCGGAGCCAGGCGAGGAAGTTGCCGTGCCTGAAGGCGCAGCCGCGCCAGCCGTTGCGGACGAGAGCGTGAAGGCTGCGGTGCAGGAAGAGAAGCCTGCGGAGGCAGCTGCCCCTGCCGAAGCCGCGCCTGCCAAGGAGGAAAAGGCAGAGGCGCCAAAGGAGGAAGCCGCTGCGCCTTCTGAAGAGAAGCACGCCCATGCGCACAAGAAGAAGGAAGATTAGTTTCTTTTTTAATTTTTATTTAGCGCCCTTTAGCGCGAGCCTGCGCTGCCTATTTTATGCCGCACTGCCTTGTGCGCCCTAGTTAAAGAGCGACTCGCAGTTGCCCTTGTCGGACGAGCCGTCGCTTATCATGCCGCAGAGCGTGCCGTTGTAGGTTGCGCGCGCGGCCTGGTAGAAGCACTTGTCTTTCCAGTCAGTGGAGGACACATCAGGGCAGTCGGAAGGCACTGGCCCTTCGGCAGGATAGAGGATGGCGCCGGAGTAGCACGTGCTCCTGAAGTCGCTTGTCCACAGGGAATTGCAAAGAGAGGGCTTGCGGTTGAGCTTTGCCGCCTTGAAGTAGCAGTCCACGCGGTTGGTCGACTCCACTATCCGGGGGCATGCAGTCACGGTTGCCGTGCCTATCGAGTAGTTCTTGTAGCAGGTGTCGCGGTCGGTTTCTGTGGAGACCCGCTGGCATATCTTATAGTCGTTGCGCTCCACCGCAAAGTGCATGTAGCAGTTGCACTGGTACGGGCCCTCGCCAGCAAGGCTGCAGCCGGACAGGTCACCAAGCGCCTCCGACACCTGCTCCACGCAGGAGTCCCGTATGGGCGCAAGCGGCGCGTCAAGGCAGGATGACACGCTTTTCTTCACAAGAGCGATGCAATAGTACTTGGCGTCCTGCTTGGTGATTGCGCCGCAGGCAAGCTCGCTTGACCTGTTGAGCGCAAACCCAGCAAGGCACGAATCATCCTTGCATCCTGAAAAGTCGTTCTTGTCAAGCGCGATGCAGAGGCTGCGCGCGCTCTCGTCCGAAATGAGCATGCACGGGGGAAGCACCTTGCGGAGGCAGTCGGCGGCAGCCTCGGTGTTGTCTATCATGTTGCAGATGCCTTCAGATTTTTCGCGGACTGCGTTCGCAGCAAGGCAGGAAAAGCGCATCTCCGCGCCTGTTATCTGCTTGCAGATGTCAAGGCTGGAATTCGCAAAATTGGAAAGGCATGAGTCGAGCTTGTCGATGGCGTAGATGTTCCGGCAGTACGACGAGTCGGATTTTTCCAGGGCAAGCGAGGCGAAGCAGTTGTCATTCTGCACTATGTTGCCCCCAGAGCAGGGGGCCGCCTGTGTGGCGTTTGGCACCGGGGCCGGAGGGGGCGTGGCTGCAGGCTCCGGCGTGACCACCGGGCCTTGGGGCGCGGACGTGCACCCGAGCAGCAGCAGGGAAACGGCGAATATTGCAAGAATGTGATATCTCATACGGTCACCATCGCTATCTTCGGAGGCTGTGTTTTTAATCGTTGCCCAGCCCAACCATTGCGCGGAGATGGCAGAGCCTGGTCAAATGCGCAGGGCTTAGGACCCTGTGGCCTAGCGCCTTCGTGGGTTCGCACAGGCAAAATCCGAGTGGATTTTCCCCCTGGCCCAAAAATCCCTCTCTCCGCATTTTTTTCGCCTCAGCGAAAAAAAGGTCGGCACATTTTGCGCCGCTGCGCAAAATGACCGCCGCAAATTTTTTTTTCAAAAAATTTGGGGCGCAATCAGAACGTCGAAACGTTCTGATGCGTGGACGAAACGAGCGCGTTTCGTCCTGTTGCCGGCAGAGCCGGCAATGCAGCAGAATGAAATTCTGCTCGCGCAGTCGCCGTCCACTTTTTGCCTGAGGGCAAAAAGGGACCCCTTTTTCGCGAAAGCGAAAAAGTGGGCAGGCGAGTCGCGCCGCACTTTTTTTTTCAAAAAAATTTTGGGCGAAGGCGCCGGAGCATCAACGCCGCATTTATCCTCCGTCTATTCACAATCCTCTTTTTTTGCGGAATGCCAGGTAAGCGAGGATTGCGCCGGCTATTGCGATGACCCCGATGCCGATTGCCGCGAGCGCGAGGAAGGGAATTGAAGCGGATTGCGGCGAAGGGGCAGCACCGGAAGGGGCCGGCTGGGCAGATGGCGGCTGCGCCGTGGGCAGTGCCGCGTATGATGATGCGGAAGGCGCGCCTGCAAGCTCGAACCTGTAAATTCCTGCCAGGTCGGCGGTAAATGAGACGGACCCGTCAAGGCCGGTTATCAGGGTGACCTCGCTTCCGTCAGGCATTGTGACTTGTATGTCCTTGCCTGCGAGAGGGGCGCCTGCAGCATCCAGCGCCTTTATTTCGACTTGCTGGCCTGCCACCATGTTTTGCGGAACAATGATTGTCGGTGAGCCCTGCGATGCGTTCGGCTGCTGGGAAGGCGAAGGCGGTTGGGGGGGAGAAGGCGCTGTTGCTGGCGGCTGCTGCGCAGGAGCTGGAGGAGTAGGAGGGATGTACACGTTTCCTCCGCCGTTGCTTGATTCGGGAGATGGCGCCGGCGCGCTTCTTGCAATGGCAAAATCCGCAGATTGTGCATACGCTGAGATGGAAGTGGAATCGTTCGCAGCTATCCTTATCCTGTAGGTTGCGCCTGCCCCGAGGCTGGATACTGCCCATGAATAGGGGCTGGATGCGGCGGAGGGGATTATGGATTGCCAAGTGGCGCCCGAGTCCGCTGAATAGTCAAGCAAATAGAAGATGGAATCGTTGTCCGGGTCGGTGGAAGCGGGCCAGCTTATGGAAATCGATGATGGGTCGGTGAAGGCCTCGCCACCGGCAGGCGAAAGGCTGGAAGGGATGGCTGGCGCTGAGTTTTGTATCGTGGCTGCGTCCGATGCATTGCTGGCAGTATATGCACTCCAATTCTGAGACTGGGAAGTTTCTGAGCAGTTGATAGCGTCGGATTTGTTGAAGTAGGCAGGCGCAAGGGTGGCGCTTGCCTGCCCTGGGATGATTGTGCCGTTCCTGTACCACGCCCAGGCTATTGCTGAGCTGTTTTCAATGTCGCCATCGAGGTCGGAGAAGGCTCCGTTGTTGCAGGAGAGAGTGGAGGTCTTGTTGGGAGATGAAGGGGTGATGATGGGCTGCCCAAGGGATGGCGCGTTGTCGGGGTAGGAGTTGGATGAAGGGGAAGTTGCGGCTGATGCGCCTGATGAGTCGTTGAAGGTGATTGTAGAAGTGGAGGTTGCGGGGAAGGCGGATGTGCAGTTGAAGGTTGCGTTGAATTCTGAGCCTGAGGTGTGGTTGGAGAGGAAATTGCAGGCTGCATCGGATATTGATGCGCCTGAGATGTCGGACACCCCGTCAGGGTCTGTTGCGCCTGCGGTTGCAGTGAAGGAGTGGCCGGCGGTCGCGTTTGCGAATGCAACTTGAAAGGCTATTTCAGGCAAGGAGTTCTGTATGGTCACGTTGGCGGACATGTTTGCTGCCCCGCCAAGGCCGTGCTCGTCGAACGGCGTTTGCGAGCAGGAGATGTTGTCGCCCTTGTTGAAGCTGGAGTTGCCAAGGGTGGTGGCGTTCATGAAGGGCTGCAATATGAGGCTGCCGTTCACATACCAGCGGTATTCGCTGAAGAGCTCAAAGTCGCCGTTGATGTCAGAGAAGGCCCCGTTGCTGCAGATGAGGGTAGATGTCTTGTTGGGCGAGGAGGGGGAGATTGAGGGCTGCGTGACTGAGGGGGCGGTGTTGTTGAATTCGCTTTGTGCAGGGGATGCGGATATGCTTGCGCCAGAGGAGTCGGTGAATGTGATGTTCACCTCCGCGGTGCCTGAGGCTGTGCAGTTGAAGGTTGCGTTGAAGGCGTTGCCTGAGGTGGAGTTGCCAAGGTAGCTGCAGGCGGTTGCGTTTGATGAGATTGAGGATGAGGCGATGTCCAAGCCGCCGTCGGCGTCAAGCACGCCTGCCGTTGCGTTGAAGTCATGATGGTTTGGCGCGTAGGCAAAGGCAGTGGCATGGAGGATGAAGGGAGCAGAGTTCTGTATGGTCACGTTTGAGGAGAAGTTTGCGCTGGAGTAGTTGGCGCCATCGAATGCGATTGCCATGCAGGACCAATTGTCGCCTTTGGCCAAGTTGGATGCGTTGATGGTGGAAACGATTGTGGCTGTGCCGCTGCCCAAGCCGGCATAGGCTGCTGCAAGCGAGGTCTGGTTCACGCCGTTCTTGTACCAGCTGATGGAAACATTGGAGGATGTGTCGTCGGCATCTGCCACGGTGAGGTTGCAGGAGAGGCTGGTGGATGCGAATGCGCTTGCAGGGATCACCGAGATTGAGGCGATGTTTGGCGGCAAGTTGGGTATTGCCACTGCTGCAGATATGCTTGTTGCCGTTGATGCGCTCCAGTTCTGGGACTGGGAGGTTTCAGAGCAGTTGATGGTGTCTGACTTGTTGAAGTAGGCGGGAGGGAGGGTCTGGTTGTTCTGCCCGGAAATGAGCGCGCCGTTCCTGTACCATGCCCAGGTTATTGCGGATGCGTTTTCCGCATCGTCGTCAATGTCCGAAAAAATGCCTGCGCCGCAGGTGAGGGTATCGGTGCTGGCAGGGGTGGATGGGAAGATGAATGGCTGCCCAAGGGATGGCGCGTTGTCGGGGTAGGAGTTGGATGAGGGGGAAGTTGCGGCTGATGCGCCTGATGAGTCGTTGAAGGTGATTGCGAGGGAGGAGATTGCGGGGAAGGCGGATGTGCAGTTGAAGGTTGCGTTGAATTCTGTGCCAGATGTGTGGTTGGAGAGGAAAGTGCAGGCTGCATCGGATATTGATGCGCCTGAGATGTCGGACACCCCGTCAGGGTCTGTTGCGCCTGCGGTTGCAGTGAAGGAGTGGCCGGCGGTCGCGTTTG
>JBAZYD010000027.1:0-9715 GCA_041659465.1 Candidatus Micrarchaeia archaeon
GTACGTGCCGGGCGCTGAAAGAGTACCGCAATCATATACATTGTATGCATACGCGCCGCCCATGAGCGCGATTAGGAAAGCAAGCAAGGTCCAGCCTTTCATCTTATCACCATCGGCGCCAATTCTGCCGCAACGGATTTTTAAATGAGTGCATGGGGCCCCACTCGCGCTAACACTGGCTCTTTGCCTCAAAAGCAGGAAAAAACAAATGAAAAGGCTAGGAGCAGCCCGTCGTCTCGCCGCAATCTATGCATACTTGGCAGGAACCGTTTTGTTTTACTTTCATCGAGCTGCAGGCAAGGCACTGCGCGCCTGTGAAGCCCTGTTCCATCGCGGCTTTTGCGCGCGTCTCATAATCCGCGCTTTCGCTGCCAGAATCATTTTCAGCCGGCGCTTCCACAAGCTTCCCCTGCGACTTTTGCTCCTCGATGTGCGGGTGCGGCGAATGCTCGCCAAGCGCGTGCGCGCCGTGCGAGTCGCCGTTCACCGGCTTGACATGGACAAAATCCGTCCTCTGCAGATACTCGTAGCCAAGCACGCGGAACACGTAGTCCACAATCGAGGTGGCGTTCTTCACGGCCTCGTGCCCGGTCACGACCCCTGCCGGCTCAAAGCGCGTGAAGGTGAACGTGTCCACAAACTCATCAAGGGGCACCCCGTACTGCAGGCCCTTGCTCACTGCGATTGCAAAGCAGTTCAAAAGCGCGCGGTAGCCCGCGCCTTCCTTGTACATGTCCACGAATATCTCGCCAAGCGCGCCGTCAGGGTATTCCCCGGTTTTCAGGTACACCTTGTGCCCGCCCACGCGCGCCTCCTGGATGAACCCGCGGCGCCGCGTCGGCAGTTTGCGCCTGTTTATCCTGCCCACAATCTTGCTCTGCATCTGCGCTGGGCCGAACGACTCGTCTATGTCGTCGCCAAGCCCGTAAAGCGCTGCAAGCTCGTCCTCATCAACATCGGCAGTGGCATTGAGCGGCTGCGACAGCTTGCTTCCATCCCTGTAAAGTGCATTCGACTTCACCATCTGCCTCCAGGAGAGCATGTACGCCTCCTTGATGTCCTCTATGGTGGAGTCGGACGGCATGTTCACGGTTTTCGAAATCGAGCCTGACAGGAAAGGCTGCGCCGCAGCCATCATGCGTATGTGCGCAGGGTAGGAAATGAACCTCTTGCCCTTTTTCCCGCACTTGTTCGCGCAGTCGAAAACCGCATAGTGTTCCTGCTTGAGGTGCGGCGCGCCCTCGATAGTCATGGTGCCGCACACGTACTCGTTCGCCTCCTCAACCTGCTTCTTGGAAAAGCCCAGTTTCGACAAAAGGTCGAACTTCGGGTCGGCGAGGTCTGCATCCGCAAATCCCAATCCCCTCAGGAAATCCTCGCCGAGTACGTACTTGTTGAACGCGAAGCGTATGTCAAACGCCTTGGGAAGCTGCGCTTCCACTTTCGAAAGCTTCTCGGTTGTGAATCCCTTTGCCGCAAGCGCCTCGGCGCTTATGTGCGGGCAGCCCGAAAGTGTGCCCCTCCCGGCGCAGTAAAGCTCGATGTCGCGCATCTGCGATGCCTCGTAGCCGAGCTTGTGCAGCGCCTTCTTCACGGAATTGTTCACAATCTTGAAGTACCCGCCGCCTGCCAGCTTCTTGAATTTCACTGTGGCGAAATCAGGCTCAATGCCAGTGGTGTCGCAGTCCATCTGAAGCCCTATGGTGCCTGTGGGCGCGATGAGCGTGGTCTGCGCATTCCTGTAGCCGAATTCCTCGCCGAGCGCATACGCCCTGTCCCAGCATTCCTGCGCCGACTGCAGCATGTAGTCTGGGCAGTGCGTGGGGTGGATGCCTGTGGGCTTTACCGACAAGCCTTCATACTCATTGTCCGCGGCGCTGTGCGCCGCGCGCCTGTGGTTCCGGATGACGCGCAGCATGTGCTCGCGGTTCCTCTCGTATGCGGGGAACGCGCCAAGCTCGCGCGCCATTTCCGCCGACGTGGAATATGCCTCGCCCGTCATTATCGCGGAAATCGCGCCTGCGATGGCAAGCCCCTGCGGGCTGTCATAGGGCACCCCCATCACCATCAGGAGCGTTCCCAGGTTGGCATACCCAAGCCCGAGCGTGCGGAAGTCAAAGCTTTTCTTCGCAATCTCCTTCGACGGGAACTGCGCCATGAGCACCGAAATCTCAAGCACAATGGTCCATATCCTGCTTGCATGCTTGAATGCCTCGACGTTGAACACGCCGCTCTCCTCGTTGTAGAACTTCATCAGGTTCATGCTTGCAAGGTTGCATGCGGTGTCGTCCAGGAACATGTATTCCGAGCACGGATTCGACGCATTAATCCTGCCGTCCACAGGGCAGGTGTGCCATTCGTTTATGATGTCGTCGAACTGCAGGCCTGGGTCTGCGCACGACCATGCCGCGAATGCAATGGTGTCCCACAGGTCGCGCGCCTTCATCCTCTTCATCACGCTTCCGTCAGTCCTTGAGAGCAGGTTCCACTCTGCGTCGTTCTGCACGGCCCAGACAAACCTGTTTGAAAGCCGCACGGAATTGTTGCCGTTCTGCCCAGCAACCGTGATGTATGCCTCGGACTCGTAGTGCGTGTCGAAAACCGGGAAGTCGATGTCGCTCTTGCCCTGCTTCACAAGCGCCAGCGTGCGCAGTATGTAGTTCATGGAGACGTTCTTTGCAAGCGCCTGCACGACCGCAAGCTTGATGCGCTCGTTCTTCAGGTCCACTGTCTGCTCCTCCTTTGCCACGCGCATTATCCTCTTGAGCGACTTCGAGCACGCCTTGGTGCCGGCGACAAGCGCAGCCACCTTCTGCTCCTCCCTCACCTTCCAGTTCACGAACTTCTCGATGTCCGGGTGGTCAACATCCACTATCACCATCTTTGCCGCGCGCCGTGTCGTGCCGCCAGACTTGATGGCGCCTGCAGCCCTGTCGTATATCTTGAGGAAAGACATCATGCCCGACGAGTGCCCGCCGCCCGAGAGCCTTTCGCCCTCGCCGCGCAGGCAGGAAAAGTTGGTGCCGGTCCCCGAGCCGTACTTGAAGAGCCGCGCCTCGCGCGTAACGAGGTCGAATATCCCGCCCTCGTTCACCAAGTCATCCTTTAACGACTGAATAAAGCACGCATGAGGTTGTGGATGTGTGTAGGCATCTGTGGATTGTTTTGCCACTCCGTCGACGGGGTCGATGTAATAGTGCCCCTGCTTGTTTCCCTTTATGCTGTAAGCGTGTGCGAGCCCCGTGTTGAACCACTGCGGGGAGTTCGGCGACGCCATCTGGCTGATGAGCATGTATTTCAGCTCGTCCTCGAACGCGTCCGCGTCGGCCTTGCCAAGGAAGTAGCCGTATTTCTCGCCCCAGCTGCGCCAGCAGCCTGCAAGCCTGGAGACGACCTGCCTTGCGGACTTCTCGCTTCCAGTTACCACTTTGCCGTTGCTGTCCTTGAGGAGATTTCCCAACTTGTCATACTGCGGCACGCCCGCTTTGCGGAAGTACTTCTGCGCAATGATGTCGGTTGCGACCTGCGACCAGCTTTTTGGGACTTCCACGTCGCGCATTTCGAAGACGACCGAGCCGTCCGAGTTCCTGATGACCGAGGTGCGCATCTCGTATTCCACAGCCGACAGCGGGTCGGTTCCCTCTTCTGTAAAAAGCCTCTTTATCTGCATCCCGCCCTGTTTTGTAACTTGCCTGGTCATCGCAGCAGTGTTTCGGGCTTCGCCCTCGCCCTGCTTCAGGCCAATTCTGTCCTCAGAATTTGCCACAATCGTCTCAGCCACGTTCCCACCTCGTTTGCCGGTCTGCCAAAAGCAAGCGAAGGGGCCGTGCGAAGGCGTTTTTCCTGCGATTTTCGCACATGTTCGAACCCTGAAAAACCACAATATATGGTGTTTTTCGGGTAAGCCAACCACAACCTGTTGCGCTTGCAACGGTTATCGGGCGGACACATTTATATAGCTTCTTTTGCGCGGAAAAACATCGGCGTGGTGGGCAAAAAATGGGAAGATTTTTTGCCCCGCCCACTTTTTGCTGTCCACTTCGCCTGTAGGCGAAGGGATCCCTTTTCGCGGAGCAAAAAGAGGACTGCGACAAATAGCCCACTCGAACTGCGGTTCGAGTCGGGCCCTTTTTTCCGCAGGATGTGCATTTTGCCGAAGCAAAATGCAGTTGTCGAGCGGTTCGCCGCTCGACAATTTGCCAAGTTTTGCAAACTTGGCAACTCAGACATCGAGCGAAGCTCGATGCTGAAAAAGTGGGAAGTGCAAGCGCACTTGCACTAAGATGGGAAAATTGAGGGAGAGTTTTGTTGAAATTCCGCAGCATGCATTACATTTAACTACCTTTCGCAACACATGCTGCCTCATGAAGATACATCAGGCGCCCGACCCTGGCAAGCGCGGCTCTGCCCGCATGCAGCGGGAAGAGCGCTTATGGGACCAGCTCGAGGCGTGCGAAAAGCGGTTCCCCGACCTGGACAGGGAGCTGCGCGGTTTTTTCCTCTTATACCGCAAGGGGCCCCAATATCGCAACATGCCCCTCGAGCACCGGGCCGTGATGGACGGGCTCAATAAACGGTATGAAACGGAGTTCCATGGCCGGCTTCCCCTTTCCAGCTCAGATCTTGCGGCCGACTGCCAAAAAACAAAAGCGAAGCAGGAGCCGGCATGCCCCCCATATGACAAGGAGATGGCGGCAATCGTGAAGTCCGACGTCGTCGCATTCAGCACTGAAATCAACAATTACTGGACAAAGCTTCTCGTGAACTATGGTGCATTCCAAAGCGGGAACAAGCGCGCACCATCCAAGGATGCAGAAAGCGACGATGAAAAGCGGCTGGCTTATGGATATGACTGCTGCTTCCAGCTTGCAAGGCAGGGCAAGCTCCCACTTGAAACAGAGATAATGATCAAGAAACTGCTCCCCGATATCAGCATTGTCGATATTTGGAAGCAAAAGCTGGAGATGCGCGGGTGCATCCTTGGGGAAACCGGCAAGATTCCCTCGGTTTTCAACAGGTCGCAAAGCAACCTTGCCTATTGGCTTTACACGGTGTCCAACCTCGTTGCCGATGGCAGGCTGCCGCAAGAGGCCGGGTGGCTTTCCAGCAATTTCAAGCCCATCTGCGAGCTTCAGGAGTATTTGGCGCTTGCCAAGGCAATCGGCGGCGAGGAAAACATCCGGCCCGATTTGGGCATCAACGAGGCAACCCGCCCGTCAGCCTGGCGGGAAGAAATGCGGGCCCTCCATGCAGAAGGCGGGCTCTCCCAGTACGTTATCGCGCAAATAAAGGGCAACACCAAAATCCTGGGGGACTGAGCGTTTTCCAATTCGCCTGCTGCCATGCCGTTTTCTGAGCATTTGCCGAAAGCTATTTAACCTAGGCTCCGATACATCTCCGGCAGGTGTTTCACTTGAAAAAATCTTCATCCCAGCCCCAGGGCGCGCAGACGCGCGCGGTGGGCACGTTCGCTGTAAAGGCAGGCCTTGCCCAGATGCTAAAGGGCGGCGTGATAATGGACGTCATAGACGCCGAGCAGGCAAAGCTTGCCGAGGACGCAGGCGCGGTCGCGGTGATGGCGCTTGAGGCTGTGCCGTCCGATATCCGCAGGCTTGGCGGAGTGGCGCGCATGTGCGACCCCAAGCGCATCAAGGAAATCAAGGCCGCGGTTTCCATCCCTGTGATGGCAAAATGCAGGATAGGGCATTTTGTGGAGGCGCAGGTCCTGCAGTCCCTGAAAGTCGATTACATTGACGAAAGCGAGGTGCTCACAGTCGCCGATGCGCAGCACCACATAGACAAGTGGGCGTTCTCGGTGCCTTTCGTGTGCGGCTGCCGCGACCTTGGCGAGGCGCTGCGCAGGATTTCGGAAGGCGCGGCGATGATTAGGACAAAGGGCGAGGCAGGCACAGGCAACATCATCGAGGCGGTGCGGCACATCAGGACGGTGAACGAGGAAATCGCTTCGCTTAAGGGAATGGGCAAAAAGGAGTTCGTGCGCCTGGCGCACGACATGCGCGTTCCATCCTCGCTTGTGGAAAAGGTCGCCGAGCTTGGCAGGCTGCCCGTGGTGAACTTCGCGGCAGGCGGGATTGCGACCCCTGCGGACGCGGCGCTTTGCATGCAGCTTGGCTGCGACGGCGTGTTCGTGGGAAGCGGCATCTTCAAGTCATCAGACCCAGAGAAGCGCGCGCAGGCAATAGTGGACGCGGTTGCGCACTACGACGAGCCTGATAAAATCGCTGCGGCGTCCGAGGGATTGGGCAAGCCCATGGACAGCATGGATGTCAACACGCTGCGGCCTGAAGAGCGGCTTTCCAGACGAGGCATTTGAATATGGCTGGCACTGAGAAGATGAAGCGGATAGGCGTGCTCTCGCTCCAGGGCGGGGTGGAGGAGCACATAAGCGCGCTCCTGTCCGCCTCTGCAAAATGCAGCCTGCCCGTCCAGGTGGTGGAAGTCCGCTCCCGGGAAGACGCCGAGGGCCTGGACGGAATCATCCTTCCGGGCGGCGAGTCCACCTCGATAGGCAGGCTCATGGAAAGGGAAAGCCTGTTCCCCTGCGTTCTGAAAATCCGCAAGATATTCGGCACCTGCGCAGGCGCCATCATGCTTTCGCGCGAGGTGCAAGGCGCAGTGCCCAACCAGCGCTTCCTCTCCCTTATGGACATTTCCTCCGCGCGCAACGCCTACGGCTCGCAGCTCTCATCCTTCGAGGCGCGCCTCACCACGGTTTTCGGCACGGTGAACGGCGTGTTCATCCGCGCGCCCAAAATCACGCCCATGGGCCGTGACTGCCAGCCCATGGCATTCCTCGGCGAAGAGGTGGTCGCGGCATACCAGAGGAAGGGCGAGCGGCACTTCCTCGCAACCTCGTTCCACCCCGAGCTCACCACGACGAAATTCCACGAGTTCTTCCTGAAACTGTAAAAAAAGCCTGTTCCTGCCTCATACTGTGTGCTTCAGTTCCTTTTCGATAAATCTCTCAATTGGTCTCCGTGCTCGTTGTCGAGGTGTTCCTTCATCCCTGTTGCATAGTCCCCAAGAAAATCCGTGAAGATTTCCAAGGCTTCGCCGCGCGCCTTTTCCCGCTTTTCCTCCTTGCTGATGCGCAACCCCTTGAAAATCATGGCAACAATGTTGTGGGGCGCCTTAAGCAGGCTCAGCAAGGCGTCACGGGTTGCATGCGGGGCCTTTCTAATGCCATCCGAAAACTCCAAGTCCCTCAAGTGCTCAAGCGTGCCAGCCAATTCCTCCGCAGCCATTTCCGCCTTGTGGTCAAGCCTTTCGCAAACATATCCTAGCACGCCGTTTTTCAGGATTACCCCTGCAATTGCCGGCCACGCAGAGCGCAGCAAAAACGATGCGGCAAAGCCCGCGATTTCCGCCAGCTGCATGGCAATGAATATGGGCGCGGCTTTCTTTGCGCTGTTGTTTTGCATCTGGCACAGCTGGATTGCAAGGATTTCGCGCAATTCCTCCTCCTTGGCAACCCGCATCAACATGGAAGAAAGAGTGATGATATCCTTATTGTTCACGCTAATCAGGGGGTGGACGCAATCCTTTATTTTCATCCTAGGAGGTGCTATTCCTAGCTTTTCTGAAAACTCCCGCACTGTTTTATCAGCGCACCTGGCATTGGCGTTCATCCTCCCATCATAAGCAATCGGTTTCCTTGAAGGCAGGAAAAGCAAAGGAATAAATTCTGGCATAGGATGGAATCTATGCAGAAGCATTTTTAAAAGTAGCCAAAAGTGGAACTGCGCGAGAGAGCTACTGCTGCTTCCCCTTTGCGCAGTCGTTGCAGACAAACCCTGTCTTGCACTGCGCGCGTCCGCAGTTGCCCTTCCCGCACGCGCGGCAGGTTTCAGTGGCGGTCCGCCCGCAAATCGAGCACAATCCTGCAATATTCATAAACATCACTTCAATGGGAATTGGGGGGCTATATTTAAAATTTGTCGCCCAACTTGGCGCATGGCAGCAAAAAACCTTCTCCCCTCGCTTTCGGACGGGAAATACTTCGTCGGCACATTCCCCGAGGCGCAGATGATGGGGCTGGCAGGCTACCTGCAGCACATAATCTGCATCTTCCGCGAGGACGAGGGGCTGACCGTTGTTTTCTCGGAGAACGCAAAATCCGCCCTGGAAATATACACTGATAAAAAGATGCAAGGCCCCTTCGCGCTCATCACATTGCGCGCGCCAACTTCCCTTCTCGACGTCGGCATAACAGCGGCGTTCTCATCTGCGCTTGCGCGCGAAAAAATCCCGGCAAACGTGTACGCAGGCTACTGCCACGACCACGTGCTTGTGCCCTACGACAAGCGCGGGGCTGCGCTTCAAATATTGCAAAAGCCCTAGTCAAACCATCGCGCGAAGGGGGCCGTAGCGGTATTCGACTTTGGCGCTGCCAAACTCGTGCTCCTTGGGCACGTAGGAGCCGTAAATATTGCACCTGAACTTCTTTCCGTCCCTTGCCTCGAATTGAATCTGCCCGTCCGGATGCTGCCTCGTGGGCCCGACGTACACCACCTTGGCAATTTGCGCAAACAGGTATTTCCTGGACGAGCGCCCAAACAGCATCCTGCTCTCAACCAGCGTGATTTCCCCCCTCTCGCCGTCTCTCCTGATTTCAATGTCAGTCCCGAGCACGAGGGCCATGAACGCCATTGCAAAAAAGAGCGACGCGCCATAAAGCTGCTGCATCGCATCCTGCCTTGGGTCAAGGGCCAGGTAAATGCGCCACAGCCCGAGCAAAAGGGCAAAAATGCCCAAGGCCTTTATCAAATAGCCCCACTGGCTTTTCGCTATAAGCCTGCCGTTGCCAGGCTCTTCGTTTTTGTCTGGCCTGAAAAAGCCGTTTTCCCAGTTGTCTGCCGCCTCGCTTTCCTCAAAATCAGTTTCCTTGCCCTCTTTCATTCCCACGCAACTCACTTGAGCACGCCGAACCCTGACAATCTCCATCTCTGCCCGAGGCGCCTCGTGATTGCCATCTTGTTGCCCTTTTCCGCGCAGATGGGGCGCTTGAGCTTGAGCGTAACCGCAGTGCCCTTTAGCTTGACAATCACGCCAAGCGAGGTGGCGGTGCCTGACGAGACCACGAGCGGCTCCGCGGCTTTGAGCGCTGGGTTGTCAAACCCCTCGCGCTTGAGGAGCGAATAATCCAGCGTAATCTCCGAAAGCACGGGCGGAAGCGTCCCCTTCTTCCCAATTATATTCCCGACAAGGTGGTCAGACTTTGCAACCGCGGGGTCAAGCCCTGTCGCCACGCCTATAAGCCCTCCTGGGTGCGCCTCCTGCACAGGCTCGTTGCCTGCCATGAGCGCGCTGATTTTCAGCACAAGGGGCTCCACGCTCTCCTTGTCCTTTATCTTCTTTGCAACGCCCGGAAGAATCTCGATTTCATCCCCGACCTTGAGCGTGCCCTGTATGAGCGAGCCGCCCACCACGCCCCCTTTCAGCTTCGATATGTCCGCCCCAGGCTTGTTCACGTCGAACGAGCGGGCAACGTACATCCTTGCCGGAAGGGAGGTGTCGCGCTTCGGGGTGGGGATTGTCTTTTCAATCGCCTCGATGAGCTTGTCGATGTTCGCGTTGTAATTCGCAGATATCGGGACAATGGGCGCGTTCTCCACTGTCGAGCCCTTGAGGAACTTCTTTATCTGCCTGTAGTTTTCCATTGCCTTTTCCTTGTCAACGAGGTCTATCTTGTTCT
>JBAZYD010000028.1:0-8112 GCA_041659465.1 Candidatus Micrarchaeia archaeon
CCTCAAGGGCGTGCCGTCTGAAAAGCTCGAGGCCGCGCGCCGCACCATATCCGCGGTGGTGCCTGGGGCTGAAGTGAAATCAGGCTGATTTTTTTCCAATTTTTCTTGCTTTTATCCTTTCTTGCACCTTCTTTGGCACCCTGCTCTCCCATTCCTTTCCCGCGCGCATTCTCCCACGTATCTTCTCGCCCCTGTACTTTGCGCGCGCAAGCAATGGAACGCGCATCACTTTCTTTCCCGAGCGCCTCATCAGTTTCAAAACAAGCGCATTATTCGAGTAGCAAATATCATAGCGCGGCACGTGCGCGTCAAGGTATGAGACCCATTCGTAGTCGTTCGGGATATCTGACAAAAGGAACACGCGGCACTTTCGCGCCAGCCCCCCTCTCTTCAGCACCGCGCGCATCATGGACAGCCGCTGCCGCGCGGAAAACGGGTTTTTCTCAGTCCTCTTTTCCTGCGAGCTTCCGATGACGACAAAAACACGCGCGCTTTGCCTTGCAATCCACAAAAGCGCGGACAAGTGCCCCTTGTGCAAAGGCTGGAACCTGCCTATGAAAAGTGCAGATGGCTTCCGGCTCGAGCTGCCGCCCTGCCTGCGCCTTCCTATGGATTGCGCATCTACATTGCGGGGCGCATGCGGCAACCTGCCGATGAATGGCGCAAGTGGCTTTTGGCGCGCACCGCCCGTGGGCTTGCGCCTGCCGCTGGATGGTGCAACTCCTCCTGCCATAACAATGCCTGAAAATCAGTGCTTGAAGTGCCTTCTTCCAGTGAACACCATGGCTATCCCGCGCTCGTCAGCCGCGGCAATCACCTCTGCATCCTTCACGGAGCCGCCCGGCTGCACCACGCATCCTATGCCGCCGTCAGCAAGCGCGTCCAGGCCATCCCTGAACGGGAAGAACGCATCCGACGCAGCCACAGTGCCCTTGAGGTCAAACCCGTGCCTCCTTGCCTTCTGTATGGCGATGTTGCACGAGTCCACGCGGCTCATCTGCCCCGCGCCCACGCCCAAAAGGTGCCTTCCGTTCACAATCGCGATAGCATTGGACTTTATGTGCTTGGCAAACTTGCTGGCAAAATAACAGTCCTCAAGCTGCTCTGGCGTGGGCTGTTTCTTGGTAACCACTTTCAGCTCGCCCTTGTCATAAATGCCCGGGTCCCTTCCCTGGTAGAGCATGCCGCCCACTATGTAGCGGAACTCCACCGCCCTCTCTGCAGACTGGTCCCACAGGTTTGAAACGTCAAGTATCCTCCTGCTTTCCCTCTGCTTCAATATCTCCAGCGCCTCTGGCTCAAACCCCGGCGCAAGTATTACCTCGAGGTATTTTGTGCCAATCGCATTCGCAGTCGCAACATCCACCTTGCGCGAAAACGCCACAATGCCGCCGAACGACGACTCAGGGTCGGACGCATGCGCGCGCACGTAGCTTTCCTCAAGCGTCTTCCCCTCTGCCCCGCCGCACGGGTTGTTGTGCTTGAGTATCACTGTGGCGACCTCGTCCTTGAACTCGCGGATGAGCGAGAACGCGGACGACGCGTCCAGGAAGTTGTTGTAGGACATCAGCTTGCTTCCGGTATATATGACCGAATCGAAAATGCTCGTCCTCCCCAGTATCCTGTATGCCGCAGCATGCTGGCTGGGGTTCTCGCCATAGCGCAGGACGTAGGCCCTCTCGAAATTCATCTCCAAAAAGTCAGGGTACATGTTCTCGCTTGTGGCGCCTGCAAGGTAGCGGCAGATTGCCGCATCGTAGCTGCTCGTTCTCGCGAACGCCTTGAGCGCAAGCTCCCGCCTCCTCTGTATGGGCAGTTCGCCCTTTTCCACGGCCTCTGCAACCGCAGGGTAGTCCTTGGGGTCCACCACCACAACAACATGCTCGTGGTTTTTCGCCGCGGCCCTCACCATCGCCGGGCCCCCGACATCAATGTTCTCGATGGCCTCCTCCAGCTTCACGCCCTCCCTTCCAGCCACCTGCTCGAACGGGTAGAGGTTGGCGACCACCATGTCAATCCCGGAAATGCCATTGTCCACAGCCTGCTTTGCATGAGCTGCGCTGTCCCTCCTGTAAAGTATGCCGCCGTGTATCTTCGGGTGCAGCGTCTTCACCCTTCCCTCGAACAACTCAGGGAAGCCCGTGACATCTGACACCTCGCGCACCGCAATGCCGGCCTCGCGCAGGAACTTCGCAGTGCCTCCGGTGGATATTATTTCCACTCCGCAGGCAGCCAGCCTTGCGGCAAAGGCGGCCAAATCCCTCTTGTCCCAGACGCTCACTAGCGCGCGAGTAACCTTAAATGCCACAACAATCCACGCCCGTAGCCCGCGCCTGCAGGCGCGGGTAAATGCAGCCTGTCCTTGGCAAGCAATCCTTTGTCTATCTGCAAACCCCGCATTTAGGCGTGGATTGTTGACAAAGTAGCCTCCATCCCCTTATTCCCAATACATTTTTTAAATCCAGGCTTCCCCACTCCTCCATGCAGGGCGCATTCGCTAAAAAGAAGGAGGAACATAAGCCTGCCGAGCCAGTGCACGCGCCCACAGTGTCGCCTTTTGACTCCTCTGTGCATCTCTCCGAAAAAAAAGCGCCATCAGCGCGCCCAATCCCTTCGCCAATATCCATGTCCGAAGGCCCCATGCAGCTTCGCGAATCGCAGGATGTGGAGAAGCGCGGGCGCGACTCATTCGAGAAAAGCGTGCGTGCCGAGCTTGATGCAATGAAGGCGCGCCTGGCTCTCAAGCTTGCAGCTCAGAAAAAGGAAAAGCAAAAAAAGAAGCGCAAGGAGAAGAAAAAGAAGGATGGCAAGTGACCTCCATTTGCGGCAAAACAGCAAGCTTTATATTTCCATCATACCACTCTCTATCACATGATTACCGAAGGCGACCTCTCCCGGGCAGCGACACTGCTGAACCTTCTTATCGAGCAATACTGCAAGGAGCCAGCAAGCTCCAAAACCTCCGAGCTTTTTGACTCCCTCCTTGAGCTGCCTGGCGCATATGTCGTGGTGAGGGAGGCGCAGGCGCAAGGCATTGGCGACCCGGAGCTCCTTGCCAGCCTTGAAACCATGCTGATGGTGTCCGCAACCCCTCCCTCCTCGTTCAACGAGGAAAACTTGATATTGGCGCGCCACATGCTTGCCGGCTGCAAGGGAACGCAACCGGGCATCGGCAGGCTTCTCATTTCCCTAAAAGAGGCCCACGAGGGCAGCCAAGCAGGGGAAGTGGCAGCGACGCTCAAAAAAATCATTGCAATTGGCATTGCTTCGGAAAATCCCTCCGGAATCATCGATGCACTGGAGAACTTTGCGAAAAGCGAGCCCAATCTTGCGGGCGCGGCGCGCAAGGCGATAGAAATGGTAAAGCACGGGCGCAGCGAAAGCGATGCTGGCAACGCAACGCTTGAGCGCCTTGCAGGAATGAAAAAAGACCCGCCATGCGCAGGCGACATCATCCCCCTCAAGCGTTTCTATGCAATCCCCCTCAGCAACTCATACGGGGACGCGCCAAAATCAGGAAAACAGCCCAAGGGAAAAATATTTCTCTTCCTAGGGTCCAACTAGCCTGCCCTGCCATGTGCCTCCCGTTCTTCTGCCGCCGCGCGATATTGTCTTAAAGCCTTTGTGCCCAATCAAGGCGGTGCTTCTTATGTTGCGCGTGAAACGGCAAATTGTGCAGGAGCCGGGCGGGGCTGCCTGGGAAAAATCGTTCGCCAAACGCGCGGACAGCACTGCAAAGCAGGTGAAAGCCAGGCTTGGCAGGCCCGACATGCGCAATGCGCTTGAAAAAATCAAAAACGATGACTTGAAAGGCGCGCTTGGCGCCCTCAATGCCGCTGTCCGGAAAAAGCCTGGCGATGCCGTTGCGCTTGCGCTGCGGCACTACACAAGGGAGCTGCTGGGCGACGAGAAAGGCTCAAATTCCGATTTTGCCAAGGTGAACAGGATAAGCCCGGCGACTTTCTTTTTCGTCATCAAGCCTATGGTGGGCGACGCAGAAACGCCCCTGATGCGCACATTGGGCATCGCGCCCAAGAAGTGAAGAAAAACAAGCCTGCCATCATCCCCCTGCCGCCCGTTCGCCGCTGCCAGCCCAAACCCCTGCCATTCCAAACCCCTGCCATTCTCTTGCCGCATCAGCCATTGCTTGCCCGCCTCATTTACTCCCCGGCTGCCGTTCCCCCTGCCGCCACGGCGGTTGCGCTTGCCATTTCCCAATCAGTCTCAAATGCATCCGCAAGCTCTTTCACCTTCTCCCCTTCAATCTCCACCGCAGTTTCCCTGTTGTAATTCAGCGCGCTTGCGGAAAAGTTGATGCTTCCCACTAGCGCGCGCCTGCCGTCAACGACAATGAATTTCGAGTGAGTGAGCTTGTACGAAAAGCTCGCCCAGCGCACATCAACGCCAAGCGCGGACAGCGTGTCGAACATCTTCTGCTTCCTGCTGTCTTCCACGCGCGGCTCCAGTATCACGCGCACGGACACGCCGCGCTTCACAGCATCGCCGAGCTCGCGCGCAATCACGTCCGAGGTGAAAACATACATCTCGATGTCGATGCTCTGCCGCGCCGAGCGGATGAATGAAACCACTTCCCCTTCCGCGCCAGGCGAGAGGACAAGCGCCACCTTTGCATTGCAGCCGGCGCACGCGGCTGGCGGGAGGAAAGCGATATAGGCAAGGAGAACTGCAACTAGCAGAACAAGAAAAAGAATGGCTGTCTTCTCTCTAGCCATGCCCTCCACCGGATGATATCATCAGATAAAGTTTATAAACTGATACACATATTATAACAAATAGAATAACAAATGAGGAGATATAATGGCGCTCGTTTCACTTAGAAATGCCAAGGCACTCAACAATGATTTTCTTAAAAGCGGTCGCACCTGCGTATCTTCCCGCCCGTTAAATTCTTCTGTAAAAAAGACAAGTGCCTATCAAGAGTTAGAGAAAATGGCAAAGCAGTATCCTCTCCCACACAGTGCCGACAACCCAAACGTGGCTCTGTTGATTGAATGCAATTATGCTTCAAAATGTGCAATAGAGACAATACTCTCGGTAGATTCAATCCGAAAATTCACAAAAAGGGACCTTTATGCAAGTTCAATAGTCTGCCTGCTCAGGTTGAAACCCACTCCCCTGATGGTTCTCAGGGGCAAGCTCAACGCTGCGGTTGAAAAAGCATGGGCTGTTGAGCTGGAGCGCATGCTGCAAATCAAGGAAAGCATGCAAAAAGAATACAATTTCACGGTGGCATACGTCCGCGCCCTAAGCCCTGACGCTACTCCTCTGACATTTACCTCCCTGTTCCACAAATTCTTTAAAATACCTTACTGAATTCCAGCAATATTCCCAAGCCCGCTAACGAGCCACTATCTCTTTCCTCCATAATCCTCAATCCGCTCCAGAGACTGCTGCTTCCCGTGCGAGTGCTCTATCGCCTGCACCAGCGCCTCGCACGCCTCGAAGTTCGTGATGCACGGGATGCCGTGCTCCAGGCACGCGCGGCGTATCCTGAATCCGTCCGTGGACGCCACCTTGCCCTTTTTCGGCGTGTTGAAGACAAGGTGAATCCTGCCCTTCTTGATTTCGGAGATGATGTTGGGCTCGCCTTCGTCAATTTTTTTGAGCATGATGATGTTCTTGCCAAGGTGCGTTGCAGTGGACGGCGTGGCGTACACGTCAAAGCCCATCCTCTGCAGCACCACCGCAAGCGGCGCCGCGCGCTCCTTGTCCCCGTCCTTCAGCGATATGGCAACGCCCCCTTTCTCAGGAATCTTCAGGTTCGCGCCCAAAAGCGCCTTCATGAATGCCATGGGGAAGAACTTATCCGCGCCCATGCTCTCCCCTGTGCTTTTCATCTCAGGCCCAAGCACGGTGTCGCTTCCGGGAAGCTTGAGGAACGGGAACACCACGCCTTTCACGGCATAGTGGTTCATCTTCGGCATGTCAGCCCCTGCCCCGATATCCTTCAGCTTCTTCCCCATTATCACCTGCATGGCAAGCTTGACAAGCGGCACGCCGGTCGCCTTGGAAAGGAAGGGCATTGTCCTTGAGCCCCGCGGGTTCGCCTCAAGCACAAAGACAACGTCGTCCTGCACAACGTATTGTATGTTGATGGCGCCGACCGTCTCAAGCGCGAGCGCGATTTTCTCGGAAAAATCAAGTATCTGCTTCTGTACCTCTTTCTTCAGCCTCACGCAGGGCACCACGTTGTTCGCATCGCCCGAGTGCACGCCCGCCCGCTCCACATGCTCCATTATGCCCCCGACAAACAAGTGCTCGCTGTCCGCAACCCCGTCTATCTCGCACTCAATCGCCCTCTCGATGTACTTGTCTATGAGCACGGGCTTTTTCTCGGAAACGTCCACCGCCTCGCCTATGTATTTTTTCATCTCGGCGGCATCATACACAATCATCATGCCCCTGCCTGCAATCACGTAGGACGGGCGCACCACAATTGGGTAGCCAATCCTCTCCGCAACAGCGAGCGCCTCCTCCAAATTCGTCGCAGTGCCGTTCTCCGGCTGGCGGATGCCCAGCTCATGCAGCAGCACCTTGAACTTCTCCCTGTCCTCGGCAACGTCGATTCCGTCCATCTGCGTGCCCAGTATTTTCACGCCGTTCATGGAAAGCCTCTGCGCAAGGTTGATGGACGTCTGCCCGCCGAACTGCACCACCACGCCCTCGGGCTTTTCGTGCTCCACGATGTTCATCACGTCCTCGTAGGTGAGCGGCTCGAAGTAAAGCCTGTCCGATGTGTCAAAGTCCGTGCTCACGGTCTCGGGGTTGTTGTTCACCATGATGGACTCAATCCCCATCTCGCGCAATGCGAACGCCGCATGGCAGCAGCAGTAGTCGAACTCAATGCCCTGCCCAATCCGAATCGGGCCGCTGCCGATGATGAGCACCTTGCGCCGCTCGGAGGGCACGCTCTCGTTCTCGGTTTCATACGTGGAATAGTAATACGGCGTTTTCGCCTCGAACTCGGCTGCGCAGGTGTCCACCATCTTGTAGACCGGCAGCACGCCAAGCTTTTTCCTCATCTGGCGCACCATCTCGGCCTCCTGCCCCACAACCGCAGCAATCTGCTCGTCCGAGTAGCCAAGCCTTTTTGCCTCAAGCAGCACGACCTTTCCGAACACTTCCCGCCTGAGCCTTTTTTCGACATCGACATAATCCAGCAGCCTGTCCAGGAACCACATGTGTATGTTCGTCATCTCGGATATCCTCTTCCTGTCCCAGCCCGCGCGCAGCGCGTCGAGGATGGCGTACATCCTCAAGTCAGTGGGCGCGGTCATGTGCCGCTCCCAGTCCTGCCTTTCCACCCTCGTCTTTTTCATCTCCACCGAGCGCAGCGCCTTGCCGAACGCCTCCTCGAAAGTCCTGCCTATGGCCATTGTCTCCCCTGTGGACTTCATCTGCGTGCCTATGACGCGGCTGCTTTCCGGTATCTTGTCAAAAGGCCACCTGGGTATCTTCACCACGCAGTAGTCCAGTGCAGGCTCGAAGGCCGCGGGCGTGGTCTTCGTGACGGCATTCCTTATCTCGTGCAGGCCCATGCCAAGCGCTATTTTTGCAGCCACGCGCGCAATGGGGTAGCCTGTCGCCTTGGAAGCCAGCGCCGAGGAGCGCGACAGGCGCGGGTTCACTTCCACCACGATATACTCGCCCGTTTTCTGGTTGAGCGCGAACTGTATGTTGCACCCTCCCTCAATGCCAAGCGCCCTGATGATTTTTATCGCGGCAGAGCGGAGGATTTGGTGCTCGTCGTCGGAAAGCGTTTGCGATGGCGCGACCACGATGGACTCGCCCGTGTGCACGCCCATGGGGTCCACATTCTCCATGTTGCAAATCGTTATGCAGTTGTCGAACCTGTCCCTCATCATCTCGTATTCGAACTCGCCCCAGCCAAGCACAGACTCCTCCACAAGTATCTGGTGCGTGGGGGAGAGCGTGAAGCCAAGCGCAAGCAGCGCCTCGAACTCCTGGCGGTTCCTTGCAATGCCGCCGCCCGTGCCGCCAAGCGTGTATGCGGGGCGCAATATGAGCGGGAAGGGGTGCTTTTTCGCAAACTCCTCTGCATCCTCGTTGCTGTTAGCCGCAACGCTGTCC
>JBAZYD010000029.1:0-6553 GCA_041659465.1 Candidatus Micrarchaeia archaeon
AGTACGGGTGCGCGAACCCCACGTGCGCGTCAGTGAAGCCCACCACGCGCGCAAGCACGCCGGCGGAAGTGTGCGGCGACAGGCCGATTACCAAATGCCCCAGGATATCCTCTGCGCGCGACAGGTTGTAGAAGCGCGGCATGCCATAGAGCCTCTCAAGCGAGTCGTCGATGAATTTTGACACCTGGAAAAGGTAGTGCGCGCCGCTGCGCGATAGGATGATGTCCTGGGCGTTGAGGGCCAGCACCTGCGAGGGGAGCTTCAGGGGGGCATTGTCCTTGTCGTGCGTGTAGCCGAACGCGGCTGCCTGCTCCACGCTTATGCCCATTTCGTCCGGGCGGAAGTGCGTGAGGGGAATGTCGGTTGCGTCGAAGCGGCATGTGCCGTCGCGGAACACGAACACCTTGTGCAGTGCGCGCAGGAACCCCTTTTCCAAGGGCTCCGGCGTCTTGGATTTTGAGAAAAGCCCCTCCACGCCCTTGATGTCCGCAGACTTTGCCGGGTCGATGCGCGTGCGCTCGGCCGCGCGCTCGAACAGCTTGAGGATGTCCACCGCGCGCTTGTCGTATTGCTTTGTCGCCACGTGGCACTCGGAGCATTCCTCTGCGTTCTTGGGCCTTCCGCATTTCGGGCAGACTGTGATGGGCATTGCCCTGCCGCCGCATGCGCACAATGGCGAGAACGTCGTGTTGCCGCACGATGTGCAGCGCATGCGCGCGATTTCCACCTCCACCCCGCGTCCGTCGCGCCCGCCCTTTGCGAGAAGCTTGGCGTAAGCGCGGCTTATGCTTGCGTTCTTGTCGATGTGGTTGCCTATCGGGAAGAGCACGTTCACGCTCTTTTTCATCTTCCGCTCGCGCGCTTTTTCCGGCCTGCCCATGCGCGAGCCTATGTATGTCGGCGCCTTTGGCATTATTTTCATGCCTGAAAGAGATGAAAGGATTTCAAGCACGGGCTTTTTCTCGTCGAAAAGCGCGTCGAACTTTTCCGCAGTGATTTTCTTGTCCACCATTATGCCCAGGGTTTTCAGGAGAGCGTATGCGTGCTCGCCTGAGATTTTCACCTTCCCTTCCTGCATGCTGTGGGGCACGCAAAGCTCCTCAAGCACCGATTTTGCCGGGGATGACTCCAGCTCGAAGCTTTCAAGCTTGAGGAGCCCGTAGATGGGCTTGCCTGTTTTCAGCCAAAGAGCAAGCCCCCGCAGGGAGTCGTGGGGGATGTCGTGCCAGAAGTATGTGTAGCGCGGGTGGAGCGGAAGAGATGTCTTTCGCGAGAATGCCACTGCCTCGCCTGCGGAGCAGTCGGGCTTGGGCGGTGCGAAGCCTGCTTTTTTTGCCAAAAGCTCTAGCCGCTCCTCGCACCAGGCTGCAGGGAAGAGGGGGTGGTTGCTTTTCAGGAAGTCGCCGATGGAGACCAGCATGTCTCCCAGGAACAGTATGCGCTCAACGTAAGGCAATATGCGCTCTGCCTCGGCAGCGGAAGACACTTCCACCACCGAGCCGTCCTTGAGCTTTACCACCGGGCCGAGTATGGAGTCGCACGGCGTGATGACTGTGCTCTTTCCCGGGCGCTCTATCTTCATCTGCGTGCCGACCGCAATGAACGAGTCAAGCATGTACATGCTTGCAGGGTGCACGGACTTCCCCATTATCCCGCTGCCGCGGCTCCTGCCGTAGCGCAGGCGCCAGCCGCCCTTGGTGGACGGGTACGCGAAAACCGCCCTGCCTGCCACGGACTCGTCGAGGAAGCGGAAATCCGGCTTGGGCTCGAACTTGCCCTCTTTTTTTGCCACCTTTATGATGGAGTCCATCCAGCCCCAGTCCAGCCCTATTTTCTTGGTGTACCTTGACACTTTTGCGGCCTTCTGGGCAATGCCTTCGCAGATGACAAGCGCGATTCCCGAGCGCACGCGGTTGCTTGCAACGCCCGGCACGTCGCGGTGCACAGACACCTCCGCGTCCTCCGTTGGGTCGCCGTCGATGCACACAGGGCAGCTTTTCACGATGTGGCGTATGTCGGCCTCGGGCGGGCGGTACTGCAGGTGCGCGGAGCGGGTGCCGTACACCTCTATCTCCTCGACATACCTGTCGAGCATCGCGTCAGTGGGGCGGAAGTCGCCCACGCCAAGCTGCCTGCGCGCCACGTCGCCAAGCACCACGGCAAGCGCAGCCACCGTGCCTCCCGCGGAGCGGATGGGGCCTGCGAAATAAATCGCAAGGTAGTCGCTGCCGTCCGGGTTGTTCCTGATTTCGAATTTCGAGATGCCTTCCGTTGGCGCAACGAGCACGCCCTCGGTGAGAATGCCCACGCCCGTGCGCACGGACTGGTCGATGAGCCGCTGCTTGCTGCCCTTGATTATTTCGCCTGCCGCAATCTTTTGCACCACCATGTGCGCGATGGTCTGCCTGCTGTGCCCCTCGCGCTCCAGCGCGCGGATGACGCCGGTGATTCCCGGCGGGCCCACAATGCCCTCCACGCGCGCAGCGACGTCTGCGGCCCTCTTTATCTCCACAAAGGGAGCTGGGTCCACGCCCTTGCCGCGCGCCTCCTCCGCAACTGCATAGGCGTGCTCAAGCGCAGTGCTAAGCGCGGTGAAATACTTCTGCATTTCCTCGGTGCGTTCAGTCATGTATTTCCCTCTGATGGCAAGGCGCATGCGCCCGCAGGGATGTTTCCTTGCTTATTCCTGTCATGTTCCAACCCCTGATTTGAAGCCTATGTAGTTCACCTTTCCAGTGTTGGTTTCCAATATGGGCACTAAGCCAGGCGAGGGCACGTGGCCCATCCTCACCTGGAAGTCCGTCCTGTCCTGGAATGTGCCGCTGTTCAATAGGAGCGTGCCGCGGTAGAGCATGTGCCCGTTCTTGTGCACGTGCCCCATGTGCACCACGTCCGGCTCGTCCTCGATGACAAGGTAGTCGTGGTCCTCTGGCACGATGAGGTTCTGCCCGTAGATTGGGGAGAGGTGGCGGCGGCGCACAAGCTCAAGCATCGCCTCGTGCGGCTTGTCATAGGTGAGCCCGCCGGTTGCGATTATGGAATCGAGCGAGTTGCCGTGGTATATGAGGTGCTTCAAGCCCTCTATCTCCACGCGCGAGGGGCTGCCCACACGCACCACGCCGCTCTTGATCATGTCGTACGGGATGATGGGCTGCGGCTCCGCCCTCCTCACCGCGTCGTGGTTGCCCGGCCCCACTATCACGGTTATGTAGTCGGGCACCTTTTCCATGAAGGAGTCGAACATCTCGTACTGCTTGTAGATGTCCTTCACCGCAAGCTCCTTTTCCTGCTCGGGGTAGATGCCTATGCCGTCGGCAATGTCGCCTGCGATTACCAGGTATTTCACCTTGCCCGCCAGGTCTGACCTGCCCTCGGAACCGTTGAGCCAGCTTATGAAGTGCGTGAACTCGCCCTCCAGGAATTTCTTGCTGCCGAAGTGGAGGTCTGACAGGTAGGCGATGCCCGAATCCCGCTCGCTTTTCCTCATCTCGCGCGCGACAGGGATATCCGGCCACTCCACGTTGTCGCAGATGAAAAGCTCGTCCACGTTCTTCCCGTCAAGCGCGATTATGTCGTCGTTGAGTATCTTGTGGTGCACCTTGAAGCCCGCGGTGTCCTTCATCACCACCACCTTGGCGGAGCCTTCCTCGTCCTCCACTTCCAATAAGACATTGCCCTTCTTCGTCATCTGCTTCTTGTTCACCATGGCGATGAGGCGCACCTTGGCGCCCGAGGTGGACTTGAGCTTGCTGGTGGGGACGATTGCGTTTTGGGAAATGCGGGCGCGCACAATTTTTGAGATGCGCTGGTAGCGGTCGCGGAAGTGGGCGACGAAGTCCTCAAGCTTGCCGGTGCAGCGGGATTTGCCGCTCACGTCGGATTTCTCGATGACTTTGTAGTCCGGGGAATATTCCTTCGCCTCGGGCTTGAAATGGGGCGAGCGGCTCACGATTGTTTCCGTCGGGATTTTTTCCTCGGAGGATAGTATCCCGTCGATGTTGTCTTTCGTGAGCATGAAGCTGTCGCTGGACAGGATTTTTTCAAGCGCGGCAGGCTCGAGCGCGAACTTTTCCAAAAAGTCGTATGCGTCGGGCGCAAGGCGGATGCCTTTTGCGTAAATGGCGTCTATGTCGGATTTCACGTTTTCACCCGCAAAGATGTGCCTCATTCGGCGATTGCGGCTACTTTTCCAGAAAATGCGAACGTTGCGTCACAACGCCCGCATGTGCCCGATTGGCTGTGCACCCGGATAATGCTGCACCAGGGTAATAATGCTAGGGGGATTTTATCGATTCCAGCGCGGACAGGATGGTCCATATCTGGGTGCGCGCGTGCATGGGCATGTTGATGTCCTCGGACACCGCCTCGATGGAATACACCGCGGACCCGACCTTTGTCGAAAGCTCCTCGTTGGTCTTGAGCCTCTCGCGCGCCTCGACAAGCGCGCGGCGGATGTTCTTCGGGACGGAGGTGTCCTCCGCCACGTTGTTTATGAGCTCGACCACTTCAGCGACGTTCTGTTCCATTTCCCCACCTGCGCCAGTGTCACAAGCCGCGTGCGGCTTTCAAGTAATACGTATTGTAAACGAAAGGCTGACGAATTACATTCAAAAAGCTTATATAGCAGCTTCGGCTGGCGCCCAGCATGCGCGCTTTGCATGCCAAAACGCAGATGCGGTTTAACTCTTGAACCTGCCTTTGTAAATCCAGACGTCGTGGACTGCTATTTTTCCAGTTAAATAGCCCACCAGCGCACCGACAGCCATGTAGATGAAATCCTTTTCATCGTATTTGTATGTGCCAAAATACAAATGGTGTTTCTGGAGCACTTCCAAGAACGAGCCAATGCCAAAAATGACGGTTGGGCCGATCAGCGGGAATTTTTCTGAAAAATAATCCTTGACGGCGCTTGTTTTGCCGATGGCGCGCTTGAGGGCATATGATGCGTGGCTGGCGATCTGGCTCCACCACGCCGCCTCCAGCAGGTTGTCGACATTGTTGTGCCAAATCGAGCCCTTTGATGCGTACGCCTTGGTGGCCACATAGCCCACCATAAGCAACATGGTTACAAACAGCCCCCTCATCGTCAGGTCTTTTTCGCACGATTCAATCAGCGGGGAGAATTCTGTGAACAGTTCGCGCTTGAGCTTTGCCACGGCTTCCTGGTTTTTCTCAGGGATTCCGTTCAGCGATGTGCCCTTCTCCAGCACAGAGCGGGCGCCTTTTGGCATGTCCAGATTGAGGAGGAGATTGCATTTCCGCCTTATCCTGTACTCTAAAACCAGCCGGGCTGGCTCATAGCCTGTTTTGCAGTAATTCTCCCGTGCCAGGTTTATCCTGGCGATTGCGTGATGGGCCAATATGTTCATGCTGAATCGTTATATTTCCTATAAATATGTGTTTATAAAACTTCATGCCCTAGGCTCAGGCCTGAGAAAAAATTGCTTTATTGCCCCGTGCGCCTATTTCTTTTTCGCGTTCCCGCGCGTCAATGCGAATATTGCGTTTGCAGCCGCGATGAGCGTTGCCGCGGCGTTCAGGACGATGAACACGGTGTCGCCAAGCGCCATGCTGTGCAAGGTGAGGAGAAGGCTTCCAGCGCCGTAAAGGAGCGCGAATGAAAGCGGCACGCCGGACTTGTTGCTTTTCAGCGTCTGCAGGAATTCCCAGGCCCAGCCGGCAAGGATGAGGAGAAGCCCGACAATGCCGATGTAATCAGTTGCCATGCCGCATCACCGCACCATCTTCGGGGGCGCAATTAAAATACGTGCCGCTTCAGCCCTCGCGCAGTTCCCGGAATATGCCCGGGTTGCCCATTGCCGCGCGCCCCACCATTGCGCCGTACAGCCCCTGGCGCCGGAGCGCGGCAACCTGCTCGCTTGTCTTTATGTCCCCGTTCGCGACAATGCGCTTGCCGGTTTCCACGCATTTTGCATATACTGAAAAATCCGCCGTGTCTCTAAGCGTTTGCTTTGCGGTGCGCGCATGCACCACGAAAAAGGATGCGTCCACGTTTTTTATGAGGTTGAGGTATGCGCCTTTCTGCTTTTCGTAGTTGTCCGCGCCCAGGCGCATCTTAATCGAGCAAACGTATCCGTGCTTGCCGATGAGCGACACTATTTCATTCACGCGCGTCACGCGCTTCACCATTGCCGCGCCCAGCCCCTGGCGCAGGAAGTCCGGCGAGGAGCAGCCCAAATTCAGGTTAAATCCCTGGAAGCCGCCGGATGGCTTGAAGGCGGAAAGAAACCGCTCGTATTCCGCCACCTTCGCGCCCGCAAGCTGTATCTGAGTGGGCGTGGAGTCTGGGATGGCGATTTTTTCAAGCTCGCCTTTCTTTCCGCGCGCAAGGTTTGAAACGCGCGCAATCTCGGTGAAAGTCAGGTCAGCGCCGTTCCTGTGGCAGAGCGCGCGGAATGCGCCGTCCGTTCCGCCCTCCATGGGCGCGAGCATGAGCTGGAAATCCATGATATCATCTTTCGTTTAGGCGGATGGCATTTTAATGTTTCAGTATATGTTGTTTATTGTGTAAAAACATATATTTATAAGGCTT
>JBAZYD010000030.1:0-6218 GCA_041659465.1 Candidatus Micrarchaeia archaeon
AAGGACGGCACGCAGGCGCTTGCGTTCTTCAACACGGTAAACGGGATGCAAGGCTTCAAGGGCAAGGTTGAGCTGCATTTCACGTCCCATGATTGCCGCCACAACGGATTCACGGGCAAGGTGCTCTGCACGGTCGGCACCGACCAGCAGGACAAGTACAAGATATCCGCAACGCCCGGCTAGCCTGTTTTGCTTTTTTTCACCCGGCATCAGCGGATGCCGGTTGCATTTATGTCACCAGATGCTGGCGGCCTGCCGCACCGAATGCTCGTCCCTGCACAGCCTTGCCAGCCGGCCCGCCTCCGTATTTTTCGGATTTGCGGCTGCGGCTTTTTCAAAGCATTTTGCCGCCTCGTAGAAAGCGCCATGGCTGCGGTATATGCTGCCCATCCCGCAGTTTGCCGCCTCGTTGCCAGGATCAATGGAAAGCGCCTTTCCGAAATTTTTAGCCGCTCCCGCCTCATCGTTTCCCCCGGCTTTCCTGCCGGCTATGTCGGCGTAATCCTGCGCGGACACCCAGGCGACTGATGGGACGCGCATGCTTGACGGCAGGGGAAGGATGCGAAAAAGCGCTTTCCCCGGCGTTACTTCCCTTGAAGAAAGCCTGATGGCGCCAATGTGGATTATTTTCGATGCCAAGCCAACACCCCGTATGCATAGGCGGGGGAACAGTTTAAATCAATTTATCCGCCTGGTGCATTTCGGCGGCTCTGCAGGAAGCATCTTAGCGGCAGCGTGCCAGCCGTCGCCTTTTTATCCTCTCCTGTGCGCGTATTCCACCATGGTACGGTTCAACAAGGTGCGCCCGAGGGGGAAAGCCCGCTCAAGGAGCGGCGCGCGCGCGCCTGGAAAGCCCGGGGATTCCGCTGGTGCCGAGCCAAAGCGCCGGGCGAACCCTAAGTTTGCCGAGCGCGCGCGGAAAAGGGCGATTCGGGAGGCCGAGGAGAATGCCAGGCGCATGCCCGAGCTCAATCTCCAGATGATTGCGCAGGACGCAATGGGGAAATACGGCTTTGAGCACAAATTGTCCCTCGTGGTCAATGCGAAGGCGAATGCGCACGACGAATTCTTCATAAAGAAAATCGGCGCGGCATTGCGCGACCTGAGGCACCTGCCCTGGTCGTCCATCAACAGCTATTATTCGCGCAGCCTGGACCAGATGGAATGTTGCGAGAGGGGGCAGGGCGGGGAAATACTGGTGAAGGTGGCGATTGCGGACGTGGACGCGTTTGCGCCCAAGGGCTCCGTGCTGGACGCGCATGCCGAAACAAACGCCACATCCGTTTACCCAGGGAAAGAATCATTCCCCATGCTGCCCGAGCAGCTGTCAAGCGACCTGTCCGCATTCCCGATGGATTGCGACAGGCTGGCAATCGTGGTGGAATTCGCTGTGCTTCCGCGCGGGAACGTGCGGTTCGGGAAGATTTGCCGCGCATATGTTAGGAACCATGCGCAGCTTACGCTGGGGGAAGCAGGCGCGTTGATCGAGGGCAGGGAAACTCCTGAAATATTCGAGGAGATGCCAGAGCTTGCCGGGCAAATCCTGCTCCAGGACGAGGCGTCGCTGAGGCTGAGCAAGTTCAGGGCAGGCGAGGCGGAAGCGCGGGACGCCGCGGCTGGCAGCAGGGCGCAAGGCGCCATGGGTGCAGGCGAAGAAGACAGGACGCTGGGGCTGTGCGTGGTTGAAACGGACAGGGCAAAGATGATAATCGGGAATTTCATGGCTTGCGCGAACCGCGCGATGAACGGCTGCCTGGAAGATGCGCATGTTCCAGCCATACGCAGGGTGGTGGCAATCCCGAAGGAATGGGAAGGGATTGCGGAAATTGCCGATGCAAAAGGATTTGCGCTTCCTCCCGAGCCCGACGCGCGCGCGCTCTCGGAATTTTTGGCAAAGGAAAAGGAGGCAGGCCCGGGCGGGTTTTCCGGCTTGTCAGGGGAAATTGCAAAGTTGCTTGGGCCTGGAGAGTACGCTATGCTTGACGGGCGGGAGCAGGTGGAATACTTTTGCATTGCCGAAGGGGATTGCCTTGTCGGAATGTCGCCGAACCAGAAGTACATGGACCTGGTGGTGCAGCGCCTGCTGAAAGCCGCAATCGCGCACATTGCAACCCCGTACAGCAAATCCGAGCTTGTGGAGATTGCCGCATGGTGCAGCGAGCGGGAGAATGCCGCGAAGAAAGTGGAAAGGACTGTCCAGTACGAGGGCGCAGCCTTGAAGCCCTGAGGAAAGGGCACTGGAATGCCACGTGGAACAAGTAGTCCTGTTTTTTTTATTTTTTATTCCGCCCTCACAGCTTGTGCTTCCCAATCGGCACGATTTTTGCGCGCGGCAGGCCCTTTTTCTTGTGCGCGCGCCAGTCCTTGAGAGGGTAGAGGCGGTACATGGACTTGCCGATGCGCAGCGTCCAGCGCTGGTCTCCTTTTTTCACGACATACTTGGTGGCTGCGCCGACCTCGACGAGCGTGTACAGCCCCTTGCTGTTGTGCTGCCACTGCGCGACTATAAAAACAGGCTTTTTCCCCGCCATTCCACCACCTGCATGGTTTTGGGGTGGAAAGCTTATACGGGTATGCGCGCCCTATTTTTTCCCGGCCTTGATGAAAGTCCCTTTCTGCAGCTCCCCGAACGCCTGCGCAAGCTCTTGTTCCGTGTTCATCACAATCGGCCCGCCCCAGGCTATGGGCTCATGGATAGGCACGCCTGATATGAGGAGGAACCTTGCAGGCGCGCCATCAGCGTGCGCAAGGATTTCGTCGCCGGCGCCAAACAGCGCGACCTGCCCTTCCTTCACCATTGTGCGCTCCGCCCCGAAGGAGCACGCCCCGCCATGGACAAATGCAAATGAATTGTAGGCGCGCGGAATCCTGTGCGCCATACTGCCGCCCGCGCCAAGGCTGATGTCAAGGTACTCGGCCTCTACGGCAAGGTTGTGCACAGGCCCCCATACGCCGTTCACCTTGCCGCAGACCACCTTTGCAGAAGCGTCCCCGATTCTTGCCTCGGATATTTCGCGGGCGGCTATGCCGCGGTAGGCAGGCGCGCACATCTTCTCCTTTGCAGGAAGGTTCACCCAGAGCTGGAAGCCGATGCTCCTGCCTTTTGTTTCCTTTGGCATTTCTTGGTGGATAACGCCGCTGCCCGCAGTCATCCACTGCACCTCGCCGGACCTGATGGAGCCGGAATTCCCGAGCGAGTCGGCATGCTCCACTTCGCCGTTCACCATGTAGGTGACGGTTTCAATCCCGCGGTGGGGGTGCCACGGGAAGCCTGCCATGTAATCCTCCGGCCTGTCCGAGCCAAAGCTGTCAAGGAGAAGGAACGGGTCGAAAAGGTGCGCCTCGGCGTTCGAGAACAGCCGGAAGAGCCTCACGCCTGCGCCGTCAATAGCGTGCCTGCCCGTGATTACCTTGGAAACCTTTCGCGAGACCATTGCACCACCCTGCAAGCAGCTATCCTCCAAGGCTGCATTTATTACTTCCTGTCCAGGGGCGCAAAAATGGCGCGGGAACCTGGAAAGCATGCCGGCTTTTTGCAGCCGCGGGCAAAATTGTCTGGACGATGTTTTGCAGCGGCGCTTATCCATTTGTGAGTAAGCAGCCGTATAAAAAGCAGCCGACGATAGAGAACAGGATTGCGCAGGGACGGGAGAGTGCAGGAAAAGCGTGCGCAACCCGCTGGTGAATCGATGGATAGGTACGCAAAAGGGAACCTGAAGTTCCATCTGAGAAAGGGCCGGCTGTGAGCGCTTGCGCTTGCTTGGCGGTTTTTTGTTTTTTTTTCCGGCTCTTTTTCGGCGGCGGGATTTTTGCCCCTGAATCGGATTCCTTGAAAAAGGAACGTGCCTGCAGGAAGGCGCGGAATTTTAACCACCTCAAATGTCGCTCCGCGCTTTCCTTCCAGGCATTGAAAATGGCGGGAGGTGTGAACATGGACCTGAAAAAAATCGAGTGCGGCACGTATTGCATTGCAGAATGGCAGCCGAAGCAGGCAGGAAGGAGGTGACACAAACCCACGCCTAAAGGCGTGGGCTTCTGTGTTGGATTTGGAAGATGGAATGCGAAAGATAAGCTGCCTTTACCAGCGCCTTAAGGCGCCCCGCTTTTTGCGTCGCAACGCAAAAAGGGGTCCATTTGCGCAAAGCGCAAATAGGATGGCTTCGGGCGTGGGTTTGTGAAGAAGGTGGAAAAAATCGTGCGGGACAGTGATGGCCGCCAATTGCTGGTGATTGTGCCGGATGCCAGAAAAGCTGCGCGCCAGCACAGCGATGGCGGCTATGGCTGCTACTAGGCGGAGGGGATGGGCATGGGCGTCAAGTTGAATGGCCAGGAAGAGGATGGATATGGGCCGCTGCCAGGGATACGCACGGCTTTGGAAGGAAATCTGCAGAACCCCGAGATATGGGTGCTGTTTTATATCTCGACGTTTCTCCTGATCATGGGGCTGGCAGTCTCCCTTTCGGCCTGAAGCTGGGCTGGCTGATTTTTTTGTTTTTTTTTTGCTTTAATTAGGCAGAATCAATGTTTTTCAGGGGCAGCTTTTTGCTTGAAGCAAAAAAGAAACCCCGGATTACATGCCCTTCTTTTTCCGCCCCAGGGCAAAGAAGAACACCGCGCCGGCCACAACCACGATTGCGCCAAGCACAAGCGCCAGGCCGAACAAGCCTGGGCTGTTGTCGGATGGCGCAGAAGGGGCGGCACTTGGGGCTGCTGGCGCGGCAGGCTGCCCCACGGGCGCTGCGGGCAGCTTGCGCGGCACCCACACGGACGGCTCTTCCTTCGCCGGCGCTGTCTGGTTCGGTGGGCGCACGCTTCCATACCAGCTGCGGTTGAAGCCGATTCCTGCGCAGAATGCCTCGGTTTGGCATGAGATGGACGAGCATGCCGCGCATGGCGGGCATACCACGCATTCCGAGGGGCAGGTTTCGTACGTGAACGAGGAGCAGTTTGCTGCAGGCGTGCCTGCTTGTTTCGGCAGAACCGTTGCGTTCCCGGCAGGCGCATTGCAAAGCGCAAGCGCAAATGGGTTGATGTAGGATACCGAGTATCCGCCAGCCTGGACGCTTTCTATCGAGTAGCGCTTGCTTTCGGTTATTGCGAATGTTGCAACCCCTGATGAAGAGGTTGTTGCGGACGCGAGCCAGCCTGTTTGCGACGGGTTCTTGAGGCGTATCCCAAGATTGCCGATGGGCGAGCCGGACGACATGGCGCTGATTGAAAGCGCGCCTGTGGAGCAGTTGAACGAATATGCCAGCGAGGGGGTTGTGTAAGACGAGCCGCCGGAAGATGCGGTTGTGCCGCTGCCTGCTGCAAACTGCACCACAGCAGAGTGCAGCAAGCCCGTGATTATCGCAGTGGTGCCGGAAAATGTGCAGGTGTAACCTGAGTGGTTGGCGCCGTCGCATGAAACAGGCGTCTCGTTTGAGCTTGTGCAGGCTGCGGAAATGTTGGCGTACGCCACGCCATCAGCATCCTTCACGCACACGCTGTTTATCCCGGTGCTTGCGTTGTACATGTAGATGGTCTTGCCGCCCGCTGCGATAAATGATGAGTTTATGCCTGATATCGAGGCGTATGAGTTTCCGCCGCTTGCCCCTTCCTCAATGCTCACCCCTGAAAAGTTCAGGCTTGAGTTGGTGAAATTGTAGCCGAAGACAAACAGGGGCAGGCCATTGCTTGAGATGTTCACTGTTTTCACCCCGGCTTGCCCTGTCCCGTTGACATTGCTGCTGTTGCCTATCGCGGCGGACACGTTGGTGATGTTGGAGCTGCCAGAAACATTGATGGACGAGCCGTTGCCATAGACATTGGCGATTGTGAGCAGGCTGGATTGCCCTGCTGATGCCGTGTAGTTCTCCGACGCTGTCGAGTTGCAGGTGTAGTTGTACGTTCCTGCCGCAAGCGAAGAGGCTATGATGCTGAAATTGGCGCCCGCGGATGAGTTCAGGAAGGTGCCGTTCCGGTAGAGCGAGAGGTTGGACTGCAGGTTGTCTATCGAGCAGTTTATTGTGGCGTTCTGTCCGTAGGGGATTGCCCAGCTGTCAGCAGTGACGGTGGCGGTTGGAACTGCCTTGGTTATGTTTGCAAAATATGTCTTGGATGCCGCAGTGTAGTTCTCGTTGCCGCTTGAGTTTGCGGTGAAGTTGTAGTAGCCGGCTGCAAGCACTGCCGAGTATGGGTTTGCGGCCTGCGCCCCGTCAAGGTAAAGGAGGGGGGTG
>JBAZYD010000031.1:0-5961 GCA_041659465.1 Candidatus Micrarchaeia archaeon
GACGCGCCCCTTGTGCTTACCACCGAGCTTGACCCGGACGAGGTGGACGACGAGGCGCACTCCATGGAAATATGCAGCGTTTACCCAATCGAGCTTTACGAGCTTTCCGACAAGTACTCCATGCCATCAGACCTCAAGATTGACACCGTGAAAAAGCTCCTTGGCAAGCCAGAGCAGTACGGGTCCCTTCCCTACTCGCATGAAACCGCTGATGTGTCGGCTGGGCCGCACCAGAGCACCTACCTGAAATTCAAGGACATGGGGGAAAAAATCGAGGCGCAGTTCACTTTGCAGGAAAAGATACGCGCGGTGAACCCTGCGGACGCCGCTGAGCGGCTTCTCCTGCACCACTTCTTCCCGGACCTGTACGGCAACCTGCGCTCATTCTCTCAGCAGGAGTTCCGCTGCCTGGACTGCAAGGTGAAGTACCGCCGCGTGCCGCTTTCAGGCAAGTGCAATGCGTGCGGAGGCAAGCTCCTCCTGACAATAAACAAGGGCGGCATCACAAAATACCTTGACCACGCGGACAGGCTCATCGCGCGCTACCACCTTCCCGCATACATGAAGCAGAGGATGGAGCTGTTCAGGAAGGACATAAGCAGCATATTCACCGAGGAGCCGGAAAAGCAGAAAGGCTTGGCGGAGTTCATGTAGATGCAGGGCGCGCCTGCCTTCAGAAGCAGGATGGCTTGCGGGCTTCATGCGAGCGTCATTTTTTCTGTTCAGCACCTGGCTGCCTGGGCGCCATCATGTCCGAACTGGCGCTAGCCCCGCTGTCGCCATACTTTTGGCCAACAACATAATCGTCAGAATCAAATTCAATCTTTTTGACACTGGTAGGAATCGTCGGAGCGAACGTTTTATGGCGCGTAAGGCCGCTGAACATGTTTATGAGGTTCGTGAACTGGTCCCATGAATGTTCCCGCGCCCCTGCAGTCTCGCACGACCAGAGCAGGACTGCTGCCCGTTTTGTGAGCATCCCGTCCCAATTTCCGTAGTCCCTCAGCTTCGAGTAATCGGATGCATCCACTGCCCACTGATCAAACGGATACTTTCCAAAAGTCATGGTCGAAGGCGTTCCGTGCCCGCCAAGCACCAAAAGGTCATATTTGGCTTTCATGCCCTCGACCCTTTTGCTTGATGGCTTTCCGGCCAGTTTCCCGTAATTGAAAAACCGTTCCGCAACCTCGGTGTCCTTGCCTGCCTCGCAGAAAATCAGGTTGTAGCCATGCTCTATCAGGTCATGGTACTTTGACTGGTCATCTGCAAACCCTCCATTCCAGTCATTCTTGTTAAGGACAATGAGCGCAAGCTTCCTCTCCCGTCCCTCAGAATCGCATTTGTCCGCTTTCCCCATTGCAACACTGTAAAAATGCTCAAGTAGCACTGAATCAAATCTCTCGACGGATTCCACCCCGTATTCCTTCAGCACGCTCATTCGTTTCATTATTTCCGCGGTTTTTCCCTTTATGGTTTTCTGCCCCTGCACCCCCTTGCAGCCATAGAGCGCCGCAACATAGTGCTCCTCGCCCTTGAATGACTGGAGGAGCGCCATGAAGGACGGGTCTTCCCTGTTTTCATAAATCACGCCAAGGAGTGGCAGGACTCGCGCCGCATTTTTCCCAGCCATCCTAACTATCTGCTTTGCAAAGCCCGCGTCCCAGCCGCATTTGTCAAGGACACACGTGTCATCAATCGGGCTCCATTTTCCGCGCGCGAACTCTTTTTTTTGCTGAAGGCCTATTTTTCCGCCAAGCAATTCAAGCGGCATTGGCGAAACCTGAAAAAGGGCCACTGCAAGCTCGGCAATCTTCGCCTGCTTTCCCTTGCTGAAATTCAGCAGGATATCGTCGATCTTGCCGACTGCGTCATCCGCGTTAATGACGCTGCCTGAGCATTGCGGCCAGGCAGCGGAAAGCATTTTCAGCCTGCTCGGATTTTCCGCAATCTTGATGAACCTATCCAAGCTCACTCCGATGCCCATCATCCGCACTGCCATTTCCTTCATCAGCGCCTGTTCATCCCCCTTGCTTGTTTGGGAAACAATGAAGCCGACCAGTTTCTTTTCATGGGCGCGCTGCAAGCCGCCAACCATATTGTCCAAAGCCTGCATGGCGTCCGGATGGGCTTTCCCGAATCGTTCAAGGTCGCCCCGTGCCCCAAGGCGCTGCCTGAGGATCAGCAGGTCTTCGCGGATTGTCCTGTTCACCCTGCCTGCCAGGAATCCTGTCTCCTCGAGCTGCAGCTTGCCAAGCATCTCCAATAGGTTCCCAAAAACGAGCCGTTCAGCATCTGCACCATATAATCCTGAGGTTCCATGTTCTGCATCATAAACCAGGGGTTTCATCACATCTGCATAGTCAGTCGGGGACATTCTCCTCAATATCTTGGCAAGCTCGGCATCCGCCACATTTTTCATTGCTGGAGTCACTTTGCCCGCCACAAGGCACGCTTCTTCTATCCTCCTTTGCAATACAAAAAACACCAAGGAGTTGGATTCCATGGCCATATACTTAGTTGTCTCGTCAAGCGCAGAGCGCAGGTTTTTGAGAGCAGTTTCATCGCCCTTGGCTGAAGACGCGCTTCCACCCATATCATGCATTAGGCGCAAAACTCTTTTTAAAGGGGGGCTGACGGCGCCCGCCAGTCATGCTTATTATAGTTTGCAGGCGCAAAATTCACCTGAGCCATATGCAGATAATCAAAATCCCGTCCGAGCGCGTGAGCGCGCTTTTAGGAGAATCCGGCGAGACCAAGGACTACCTGGAGCGCAGGATGAAAGTCAGCATCAGCGCGGACTCGGACGGCGCGGTGGAGATAAACGGAGACCCGCTGGACGAGTTCATCGGCAAGGACATTGTGAAGGCGATAGGGCGCGGGTTTGAGCCTGCTGTCGCGCTTAGGCTTCTCTCCGACGACTACGGCTTCAAGCTCATCGACCTTCGCGACTATGCAGGGCACGAAGGCGCGCGCCACCGCATAATGGGGCGCGTGATTGGCGAGCACGGGCGCACCAAGGAGATAATAAAGGAGGAAGTGGGCGCGGACGTGGTGTGCTACGGGCACACGGTCGGCGTGATTTGCGCGGTGGACACGCTCGACTACGCAATGGAGGCGGTCTTCCGCATCATCGAGGGCTCCAACCACGCATCCGTGTATGCATACTTGGAGAAGTGCCGCCGCAAGATAAAGGAAGCGGAATTGAGGAAGCTGTTCTGACCTGCAATCGCAGGGCGAGCAGGAGCGAAGCAAAAAGCTGTTTTAGGGGCGCATTCCACGGGATTGTTATCCGGCATAAAGCAAAACGTCCTTGTCTTAGGCTTAGTGAGTTTCCTTACTGACGTCTCATCAGAAATGATTTTCCCCATACTCCCTGTTTTCCTGACCACGGTGCTTGGCGCAAGCACCGCCGCTGTGGGGCTTATCGAGGGAGTCGCGGACAGCATGGCGTCTCTTCTTGACATCTTCATAGGCTACTGGTCAGACTCGTCAGGCAGGCGCAAGCGGTTTGTCATTGCAGGCTACGGCTTTTCCTCAATTTCCAAACTCGGCATTGCATTTGCCTCCACCTGGCCAATGGTGCTTGTTTTCCGCGGCGTGGAGCGCATAGGCAAAAGCATAAGGACCTCCCCGCGCGATGCAATCATCGCAGCCTCCAGCACAAAGGGCGCGCGCGGCACTGCATTCGGGCTCCATCGCGCAATGGACACGCTTGGCGCGGTTGCAGGCCCTGCCATCGCCTATGTTATGCTTGCCTCGCTTGGCAGCACGGAATCAGGCTACCGCACTGTTTTCTACGCGGCAATCATCCCCGCCTTCCTCGCAGTCGCCGCCATCTGGCTTTTCGTGCGCGAGCCGAAAAAAGCAGCGGCCCCGGCTGACTCGGAAAAGGAAAAAGCGAAAAAAATCGGCTTCTGGCAAAAGCTTCGGCTCCTCCCTCCAAACTACATGCGCTTCCTGAAAATTTCCTGCCTTTTCTCCCTTGCCTACTTTTCATTCGCGCTTCTCATCGTGCGCGCAAGCGAGGTGGGAATCTCCACGGAAAACATATTGCTGATGTACATCCTGTATAACGTAGTGTACATGCTCTCCTCCATCCCAATCGGGAAGCTGTCCGACAAACTGGGCAGGAAGCCGATAATCGCCGCCTCCTTCCTCTTCTATGCGGCAATCTGCATAGGCTTCATCTTCGCAGGCGAGCTTTGGCAGCTTGCCATCCTCTTCGCCCTCTACGGCATCTTTGTCGCAGCAGACGAGTCTGTCAACAAGGCATATGTATCCGACATGGTGCATGAAAAGCAGAGGGGAATCGCGCTTGGTGCCTACAACACCTCAGTGGGCGCGGCCTACCTTCCCGCAAGCGTGCTTTTCGGCGCGCTCTGGGCGGCGTGGGGCGCGGCTGCGGCATTCGGAGTTGCGGCAGCCGTGGCTGCGGTTGCGGCAGCTTGGCTGTTTGCTTCCGCGCGCTAGACGGCATTTTGCGCTGCGGCGGCAATCGCGGCCGTGTCAGGCTTAGCGCTGGCATTCCATCCGAAGTGAACTGCAAGTGCCCAACCATAACCAATATTAAGCCGAACCCCGTATTCCTTTCGACCAGTTGGACAGAAATCAAGATGCTTACAAGTGAGTTAGATGGCACCCACGTCAACAGAAAAGATTTTCTCCGAGTTCCGCGAGCACTCGGTTGCGGAGTTTTTCAAGAAGAACCAGCAGATGCTGGGCTTTTCGGGAAAGACGCGCTCGCTCACCACCATCATCCACGAATACGTCACAAACTCCCTGGACGCGTGCGAGGAGGGGGGCATACTGCCCGAAGTGGACATCAACATCGTGGAAATCGACAAGGAGCGCTACAAGGTGATTGCCGAGGACAACGGGCCTGGCATCCCTGAAAAGCACATCGGGAAAGCGCTTGGGCAGATGCTTGCAGGCACCAAGTTCCACCGCTATGCCCAGCAGCGCGGGCAGCAGGGGATAGGCGCATCGGGCTGCACCATGTACTCGCAGATAACAACCGGGAAGCCCGTCAAGGCAATCTCCCGCTATGACACGCGAAGGATAACGTGCGAAGTTTCCATTGACCTCAAGTCCAACACCCCTCTCGTGCTGAACCTGGTGAAGGACGAGGGCGAGTTCGGGCACGGCCTCACGGTGGAGGGCGAGTTCGCGGACGTGAAGTACGACAAGTCCAGCTTCGGGGTCTATGAATACGTGCGGCGCACCGCGCTTGCGAATCCCCACCTGCAAATCACGCTCCACGACCCCGAGGGCCAGACCCACCAGTTCCCCCGCTCGTCGGACAAGATACCCGACAAGCCCATGATTGTGCAGCCCCACCCCATGGGGATTTCCACAAACGACTTAATCGACTTCGCGCACAGGGAAAAGGAGTGCCGCCGCGTCTCATCATTCCTCCAGGAGCGCTTCGCCCGCTTCTCCGCCGCAAAGGTGGACGAGATAAAGGCGCTTTGCCCTGACGTTGACTTTGACAAGAACCCCAAGGACCTGGCATGGGTGGAGGCCGAGAAAATCATAAAGGCCATCCAAAACCCCCAGGTAAAATGGATTGCGCCTGCAACCGACTCTGTAAAGCCCATCGGCAAGGAGCAGATTGAAAAGTCGCTCAAGAACATCCTCGCCCCTGAATTCGTGGTGGTGTCCGAGCGCTCCCCCAAGATATACAAGGGAGGCATTCCCTTCATGGTGGAGGCTGCGCTCGCATATGGCGGAGGCGCAGGCAAGAAGGCAGGCGACATGTCCTCCTCCGAAGTCATCCGCTATGCCAACCGTGCGCCATTGCTGTTCGACAACTCGGGCTGCGCAATCACCGAGGCGGTAAAGGCAATCGACTGGAAGCGCTACAAGCTCAAGAACTTCGACGAAGAGCCGCTTTCCGTCTTCGTGAATATTTCCAGCGTATACGTCCCCTACACATCCGCAGGCAAGCAGGCAATCTCCAAC
>JBAZYD010000032.1:0-1049 GCA_041659465.1 Candidatus Micrarchaeia archaeon
ATTTATTTCTAAGCGATATTCGTCAACATCAAGCCGGGCTCGGCTCGAAAAATTTTTTAGCCCGGCTTTTTCCGGAGGCCCCTGCAATTTGCCAAGGTCACAAAGGCCAGACTTCAGGATGGAAGGATAAACTGTCCAAAAATAGGGCTGGGCATATGGCAATCCGCAACATTGCATTTGTTCCAGTTTGACACCATGTCAAGCCTCCCGCTTCAATACATTAGGCAACAGTTTAAAAAACCAGGGGAAACTGCACATTTTTGTGCAGGAGTTCTTGCGAAAAGCGTCAGGAAATTGCGTTTTTGTCCTTTATTTCCGCAAGCTTTCCCGCCAAGGCCCTTGCGGACATCTCAGGCAGCTCGGACACCATCACCACCTCTGTGCCAAGCTCGAAGCCCGCCCAGGTGGAGAGGCGCGAGACCACCTCGAGGTGGAACGGGAACGCCCCGCCGGCATGCGGCGCGGAGTGGAAGATTATATTGTAGGGGCCAAAGCCGGTCGCAGAATCGAACGCGGCGAGCACGGACTTGAGGATGGATGCGAGCGCGCGCAGCTCCCCGTCCGGCAGCCCGGCGAGCGAGTTGGCGTCGCCCTCCGGGACTATCCACGTCTCGAAGTGGTAGCGCGGGGCGTTCGGGCACATGGCAAAGAAGTGCGCGTTCCTTGCAAACACGTTCTTCTGCTGCTTTTTCGCCATCTTCCGTATTTGGCTTGCCTTCTTGGCAAGCTTCTTGACATAGTCGGGCACGAACGGCATGCCCACCAGCTGGGTATGCGAGTGCTCAAGCGACGCGCCGCCCGCCTTGCCCTCGTTCTTGAAGACGATGGCGTAGGCAAGCTTCGGGTCCGCCGCGGCGGACGCCATCCTGCGCTTCACCATGGAAAGGTAGTCGAAAATATTCTCCTCGCCAAGCTCTGAAAGCGTTTTCTGGTGCTCGGGCGTCTCCACGATGACCTCGTGCCTGCCATACGCCTTTTTGCTTTCGACGGAAAAGGCGGGGAACTTGTTGGGGAAGCAGCGGATTTCCCACTTGCCGTCGCGCTCAATC
>JBAZYD010000032.1:1059-5298 GCA_041659465.1 Candidatus Micrarchaeia archaeon
CAGGGGGCGTCAGATGCTCGTTCCCCGGGCAGAAGAAGCATTTTTCAGGCGGCGTCATTTTTTGCGCGCGCGCCTGCTCCGGCGCGTCGTGCGGGCGGCTGCCGCGCGTTGCGGTTATCACGACTTTCCTGCCTATCACGTCCTTGCGGACCTCGTTGACTGATTTTGCCATCAAGACACCTCGGATGAATGGGAATGGGGATTACAGGAACGCTTCCACGTCCTCCTTTTTCTTCGCGTTGTCCTCCTCGAACTTGCGCGCGATCAGCTCCAGGTCCTTCCCCTTTGCGGAGAACGAGGTCTTCCTCTTCCTGATTTTCACGAACACCGGCGAGCCGACAGCCTCGCCCACGAAGAGCGCCTCGCCCACGCGCAATGTGGTGATGGAATCCAGCATCGCCTTGTCTATGCCCTCGCACGACTCGCCGACGTGGTCGATGTCGAACGGGTTGGTTATCCTCAGTATCACGTTCGTGTTGCATTGCGCAAGCGCCGTGGTGGCAAGCTGCACCGGGCGCTGGGAAATCAGGCACAGGCACGCGCCGAACTTCCTGCCTTCGCGCGCAATCGTGGTGATGGGGCCCTTGGCAAGCGCATGGCGCTTTTCCGCCTTCTCGGGCGCATAATTGTGCGCCTCCTCCACCACGAGCAAAAACGGCGGGATTTTCTCCTTTTTCCGCAATTTGAAAAGCCGCCTGCAAAGGTAGGAGACGATGAGCTGCTTTTTCTTGGAGTGGTCGATTTCGGACAGGTCGAACACCGTGAGCATGCCTGGCGACACCACTTCCTCGAGCTTCGGGGAGTCGGCCGCGCCGAACAGGCGAAGCGAGCGCAGCTCGGAAAGCCACGCAAGGAGGGGGCGCTTCACATTGTCCTTTTTCTTGTCCGCCATTTCGGCTTCCACGCGCGCTATCAGGTCCTCAAGCGTGTATGACTCGTGCTTTTCCTTGCTTTCCTTGCGCAGCGCCTCCATGATGGGGGCAAGCTCGCGCATCTGGGTGGAGGACATCTCGGGCGCCCATTCGGAAAGCATCTGGGGGGTGATTTTGCGGAAGGCTATCCGGAACTTCTTCGCGCCCACCACGGTGGTGCTCTTCCCGTATTGCGTCTGCCTGAAGCCCGTGTACTCGCCGTGGCTGTCAAGCACCACGACCGCCATCCGCCCGCTCTCGGCTTTCCTGTCCAGAAGCTCCTCGATGAGCACGGACGTGAAATACGACTTCCCGCTCCCCGACATCGCAAGTATCGCCAGGTGCTTCTGGAGCAGCCGCCCCATGGAGATTTTCGCGGGGAGGGAATGGTGCTGGAGAGTCCCAAGCATCAGCCCGTTGTCGTCGAGAAGCAGGAATTTCTTGAGAAGCGCGTCCTCGGCCAGCACCACCTTGCTGCCCGGCGCCACTGGGAATGTGGAGCGCGCGATATTTTCCCCCTCGAACACGCCGTGCACGCGCGCGTTTGCCACCGAGTATTCCCATTCGCCCGTCGGGAAGGACTGCGAGAGCGGCAGGTTGCGCTCGTATTCCGCGACCGACTCGGCGCGCTCGAAATAGCGGTTTGCGCGCGTGATTTCGGTCACGGATGCCAGGACAAACCCCAGCTGGGACTGCACCTTTACAAACTGCCCTTTCCTCACATTGGGGGAGAGTATCACGAATGAGAATGCGATGGTGGTCGGACCCTCCAAGGTGGAGACCACGGTTCCAACTTCGTTCCCTGCCATGCGCATATTTGCCGCACCATAGCTTTTAAATCGAAGCCGAGAAAGGGAAGCGATAGCCATGCCAACGGCAAACGAGCTCCCATTTTCCGCGCGCTACTCGCTGCCAGTGCAGGTGAGCGAGAACCTGGGCGACGTCTCATGGGAATCCGTGGTGCAGCTTTCCACCGACTTCCAGGTGCGCACCGTGGAAAAAAGGGCAAAGGTGCGGAAAGTGATCAAGGAGCTCCAGATGTCCCGCCTGCTGCTGATGGAAAGGATAAGCAAGGGCACGCGCGATGGGAGGATTGACCCCGGGCTCCTGGTGGACGTGGTCAGGCTCCTGCAGCGCTGCGAGGAGGCGATGGAGGAGCACGACATCGACCTGAAGGAATTTTCCACTTACCTGTACATCGTATCCGAGAAGCTGAAGAAGGAGAAGATGGCAAGGCACGAGGGCACGGGCATATCCGGGATTGTGCCCATGAGGGAGTCGCATCTCGGGGCAGGCAGGGGCAGGGCGCCCCCTGGAAAGAAAAACGGGAGAAAAAAATAACGCTTCAGGGTAATTTTCATGGAATGGAAGTTCGACGAGGAATCGCTTGAGTTTTCCGGGCGGAGGATAAAGCCGTCCGTGCGCAAGTTCGTGGAAATGGCGCCCGTGCTTGCAACGCCTAAGAAGGAAACCGGCCTTGCCGCCGATTCGCCGACATACTACATGTACCGCGACGTTGCGCACTTCGGCAAAATCAGGTACGACGTCACGCGCATACTTCCGCTGGACCTCGCGGGGGAGAGGAACAAGACGCTTGGGCACGTCCACCCGCGCTCGGCAAAGGGTACGCCCTGGGCGGAGGTGTATGAGGTGCTGTCGGGCGAGGCGCATTTCCTGCTCCAGAAAGTGACCCAGCTCGGGGTGCAGGATGCGGTTCTCCTGTCCGCGAAAAAGGGCGAATGCCTCCTCATCCCGCCGGGCTACGGGCACGTCACGATAAATCCGGGAAAGCAAGACTTGGTGCTTGGGAACCTGGTGTCGTCGGACTTTGACGCGGACTATTCGCAGTTCCTGCGGATGCGCGGCGGCTGCTACTATGAAATGAGCGACGGCAAGCTCGTGAAGAACAGGAACTACGGCGGGGACTTTGAGCTCCGGGAGCTGCGCGCGCCCGAGTTCTCGTCAGCCTTCGGCGCCTATGCGCCGTTCAGGAAGGGGCTCATGCAGGCGGTGAAAAAGCCGGAGGACATAGAATTCCTGAGGAAGCCAGAGCTGTTCTACTAGCCGTATTTCAACTTAAGCGCAAGGACACAGATGGCGAGGATTAAACCTACACTGTTCATCATGGCAACCGGGCCGTTGCCAATGAGCAGCGCATAAGCAATCCATAGGAGAAGCCCTGTGATGTAAATTGCATACCTTGCAAGGGAAATGTCCTTGGTGGATTTGGTCTTCCAGCTTTTCACCACCTGCGGCAAAAGTGAAATTACGACTAACGTGCCTGCGGCATACCCGAGCAAATCAATGCTGTCCATGCATCCATCTACTCCTTTGTTACTTTCCCTCTTGCGAATGCCTCGCTCCCGCCGCCCTTTCCGCCGTGCTTCTTGAGAAGCTCAATGGCATTCATGCCGCTGCCTTTCGGCGCGACAGCCACGATGAAGCCGTCCGAGATTGAAATGACTGCTGCAAACCCTTGTGCGCTCAGCTTCGAACAGACTTCCTCCGCGAGCTTTTGCGTGTAGGGGGCGCCGAGAAGCTCCACTGTTTTCTTGCCTGCCGCCGCGGCTTTTGCCGCCTCGGCGTCGCAAATCTGCTGCGCAAGGAGCGCCTGCAGCTTCTCTATCTCCTTGCCGCGCTCCTTCCATTCGTTGAAGAAGCGCATTATGGTCGGCTTGAGCTGGTCCTCGGGCACCGCCAATGCCTCTGCCGCCTCGCGAAGCAGCCGCTCGCGCTCCTGGATGTGCTTGACGGCCTCGGGGCCGCATTTTATCACCACTCTTTCCACCCCGTCTTGCACCCCTTCGCGCTTGACGATTTTCACAAGCTCAAGCTCGCCGGTGCTTTTTATGTAGTTGTGCGTCCCGCCGCACGCCTGATGGTCGATATTGCCGATTGAAACCACGCGCAGTTCCTTGCCTGGCACCGCCCCGCCCTGGTAAAGCCTAAAGCCGTATTTCTGCTCGGCATCCGTCCTGCCAAGCACCTCGGTTTGCACCGGCAAGTCATCTGCCACGTACCTGTTGGCAAGCTGCTCCATCCTTTCAAGCTCTTCCCAGGAAATCTTGCGGTAGTGCGTCAGGTCGATTTGCGCCTTGCGCTCGTCCTTGTACGAGCCAGCCTGCCAGATGTGCGGGCCCAGCACTTGCCGCGCGCACGCGTTGATGAGGTGGATGGCGGTGTGGTGCCTTGTCACCTGCTTCCTCCTCTCACCGTCCACCCTGCCATGCGCGGCATCGCCGGCTTTGAAGGCGGAAGGCTTTTCCACCTCGTGCAGCACCACGCCCTTTTCCTTCTGCACATTTTTCACGTTGATGCCGTTTAGCGT
>JBAZYD010000033.1:0-4370 GCA_041659465.1 Candidatus Micrarchaeia archaeon
TCTTTGGATCAGCGGTTTAGCACTCTAATCGCTCTTTCCTTGTAGTTGCCTGAAGCGTGCGTCGAACGCGAAAGGATCGCGTTTCCATGTTTTCGGCGATTGCCCGTTTCCGGGTGCGATGACCCACTGTAAGGTCAATTCAGTTTCGGTATGCCCGAAGGCATCGGCAAACATGACTCGTCCCCATATCGCCAGGGGACAAAACTCGCAGGCTCTAGTATAAGGAGAAAGGTATATAAAGCTGACTTCGGGCGCTGCGATTTGAGGCTTGGCGCACACCCCGCCCCAGGCAGCGCACGGATGCGCCTGCAAACATGGCTTGACGCGCACGCAGCCGCGCGTGTTGCTACAATACGGATCTGGCTTTAGGCGTGACTTTTGTTGCTTGGCAACTCTTATTCAGTTGCACCAGCATCCTGTACTTTGCCGGATCTTGAAATGCCTTGCGAGTAGAATCTATCGTGTGGACCAGGCCATTGAATTTCTGGCTATTTATTATTTTTTCGGCTTTAGAGAGGTTGTTTTCAGCTGCCTCAAGCGCCAGTTTCCTTTGCCTTGGCATCAGTATAATATCGGGTCCAAAAACATTTTCATTTATGATTCTCTGGATATGCCATGGGTGATCGCTAAACGCGTAGCTCGATGGTTTCTTTGCAACCCCTATTTTGTCTCCAGCTTGATCTGTGTATGTTCTACACGAGTCATGGAATGCACGAAGCTCTTTTCTATAAGGCTCAATATATGGCGCAAGATAATTCTTGTCATCTCTTAGTACGGTTTCCTGAAGAATGCCCGCAGTTTCCATTAGTTTTTTGTTGGATTTCTCCCAGCGAGCGCTGAGGGTTTCCACCTTTGCCACAATGTTTTTTGCCACAATGTTCCTGACCTTGGTTTGAACGAGAATCATCGTCGGAGGGACTATGACGGCGGCAGCGATGGCAAGCCCGATTGATCCGACGCCTATTGCACTGATTGTACCTTCTAATGGGATTTTTTGTTTCTTGTTATCCATTTCCGCACCAATCTCTTTTTACAACAAAAGATTTATAAAAGGTGGTCAAACGAGGTAAAATGGAATCCGGTTTCTAGGGTTTCACCCTCACCCTGTCGCGTAGGAAATGCCATGCCTCGCAATCAGGGCTTGACGCGCACGCGGTCCCTTGGGAACAGCACCGCCTCCCTTATGTTGTGCAAGCCGCACACCTTCATGGTGAGCCTGTCCATGCCAATCGACCAGCCGCAGTGCGGCGGCGCGCCCACGCGGAAGGCGTTGACATAGAACGAGAAGTCCTCGGGGTTGAGCCCGCGGCTCTTGAGCTGATTTATGAGAACGTCGGGCTTGTGGACACGCTGTGCGCCAGACGAGATTTCAAGCCCTTCGTAATTCAGGTCGTATGCATTGCAAATCTTGGGGTCCTCCTCGGACGGCATGGAGTAGAATGCGCGAATCGCAGTTGGCCACTTCGTAATGAAGTACGTTGCATATCCCAGCACCTCGGTGAGCTTTGCCTCGGTCTCGCGCGAAAAGTCAGTGCCCCACTCGAATTTCTCCCCTGCTGCGTTGAGCTTTTCCACAAGCTCGGTGTAGGTGTGGCGGGGAATTTTGGTTGGAACGACTAGCTCGCGCCCAAGCGTGGCAAGCTCTGCTGAGCACTTCTCCTTCACGCGCGACAGGCAGTGGAGCGTTGCCGCTTCCAGCATGTCAATTGCCTCGTCAGGCGTGACGAATGCAGCCTCAATGTCCATCTGCGTCGCTTCGTTCAGGTGGGTGAGCGTGTTGTGCTTTTCCGCGCGGAAAACAGGCACTGTCATGAAAACACGGTCCATGCCGCCGATGACGCAAAGCTGCTTGTAAAGCTGGGGTGACTGCACAAGGTATGCTTCCTTTTCGAAATACTGCACCTTGAACAGGTCTGCGCCGCCTTCTGTGGCAGCTTCAACGATGCAAGGCGTTTGTATTTCGGTGCAGCCAAGCTGCAATGCTTTCTCGCGGAAGGCGTTTGCGATGACTGAGCGGATGCGGAAGATGGCGGCAGTCTTTGTCGTTCTCATGTCAACAGAACGGTTGTCAAGCCTGACATCAAGCTCTGCTGGAACCTTGCCCGTCACCTCGAATGGCACTTTTGCCGATAGCTCGTTGAGCACGATGAATTCAGAGGGAATAAATTCGCAGCCTGAGTCTGCCATTTTGCTTTCCGCCACTTTCCCGCGCACCTGCACCACGGTTTCCTTGGGCTGGCTCATTGCGGCAAGCGCGGCGTCTGGCTCGCGCCCCAGCTTGCCAGTCACCTGGATAATGCCGGTCTGGTCGCGCAGCTGCACGAATTTGAGTTTCCCCAAGTCGCGCACCTCGTGCACCCAGCCTGCGAGGGTGACTTCGCTGCCTATGAGCTTTTTTGCTTCAGATATGTAATGAGTGCGATATCCCACAAAAACACCAACAACCCAAGCCCGCAGCCCACGGCTTCCAGCCGTGGGTAAAGGCAGCTTGTCTTTTGCATATAACTTTTCCTAACCTATCAGCAAGCCCAAGCCTTTAGGCTTGAGTTGTTGACCGAACGGATTTTGGGCGGAAAGGTAATAAGACTAGTTCATACTTCCAGCTTCATGCCGTCCTTTGCCGCTTCCACCGCAGGGAACGCCTTCTTTGCCTCTTCGACAAGTTGCGCCGTGCTTGCATACCTGCAGGAGAAGTGCGTGAGCAGGAGCTTTTTCGCGCCTGCCTTTTTCGCGCATGCCGCCGCGTCTTCAGCCGTGGAGTGCGACGTTTCCTTTGCCTCTGCCACCTTGTCCGAGCCGAATGTGCTTTCGTGGATGAGAAGGTCTGCCCCCTTAGCCGCGCGCGAAAGGGACGCGCATGGCGCGGAGTCGCCGCTGTACACGATTTTCTTGCCTGGCTGGGAATAGGTGACATCTTTGAGCTTGATGACCTTGCCTGCAACGGTGAGCTTTCCTTTTTTCTGAATCTCGGTGAACATGGGGCCTGCCAAGCCCAGCCCCTTTGCCTTTTCCTCGTGGAAGCGCATCTTTTCCTTTTCCTCGATGGAAAAGCCAAAGCTTGTGCCTGCGTGCTTGGTGGCAAATGACGACACGGTGAAGCTTCCAAAGTCCTGGCTCCATTTTTCATCGATTTCCTTAATTTCAAGGAATTCTTTCCTGCCAAACACGCCTTCAGCCCCGCGCGGCGCGTAGATGGTGAGCTTTTCCGTCCGTCCGTTCAGGCGCAGCGTCTCAAGAAGCCCGAACACGCCCAGGAAATGGTCCATGTGCAGGTGGGAGATGAAAATCGCGCGCACCTTCATGTAGGACACGCCAAAGCGCATCATCTGGCGCTGGCTGCCCTCCCCGCAGTCGAAAAGGAATATGTCGCCGTCGCGCCTCATTGCAATGCAGGAAAGCGAGCGCTCGGGAGTGGGCATTGCGGACGATGTGCCTAGCACGGTGAGTTCGAACATAACGTCAATTCGCGCGACTCTGTATAAAAAGCTTGGCGAAGGAATGGGGACGGCGGGAAAATGGCTGATAAACGAGGGGTGTTGGGCAACATACCAAAGGTGTACCTTGCATCTTTCCTTCTTGGGCTCACTTTTTTCGGGGCAATCGTGGTGCCGTTTTTCCTGGACTGGGGAAAATTGAACTATGCCGCAATTTTCACGCTTGAAGCCGCGTTTTCCATAGCCATTGTGGCGTCCGAAGTGCCGACAGGGGTGTTTGCAGACAAGCATGGAAGGAAAAATTCCATTCTCGTGGGCATATTCCTGCAGATGGCAGGCATATTGCTGTTCCTGGCATTGGGCGCGAATTTCTGGGTGTTTCTTGCCACTGAGATAATTTGGGGAATCTCGGCTGCATTCATATCAGGGGCAGACCGCGCGCTTGCCTTTGACTCGCTTGCTGAGGCAGGGCAGGAAAAGAGGGCAAAGGATGTTTTTGCAAATATGAAAATAGCCGATACTGCCGGCATCGTGGTTGCAGCCCCTGCAGGCGCGTGGGTGGCGGCAAACATTGGCACTTATCCGGGCAGCCTCACCCTGCCCTTTTTCATGACTGTTGCCGCATTCGGGCTTGCATTCCTTGCTTGCCTCACAGTGGTTGAGCCGAAAAGGGAAAAGTCGCGGAAAAGCGGATGGAATCTTGCCATGAGGGGGTTTGATGCGCTTCGGCAGAATAGGAAGCTGCAGGGCCTTGCCATAGACTATGTTTCCATCTCGGCAGCCGCTTTCTTTGTTTTCTGGTTCTACCAAAGCATCCTTAGGGCTGCCTATGTTGACCTGTCGCTTTATGGGTGGGTCTCGGCGGCATTCAACATAGCGGGCATGCTGGTGCTTGCCAAGCTTGCCGGCTTGGAAAAATGGCTGGGCACACGGGAG
>JBAZYD010000034.1:0-3914 GCA_041659465.1 Candidatus Micrarchaeia archaeon
CTGCGCAGGCATGGGCGGAGGCACGGGGACAGGCGCCGCGCCTGTCATCGCCGAGATTGCAAAGGAGCAGGGCGCAATCGTCGTCTCGGTCGTTTCCATCCCGTTCCGCCTTGAGCGCGCGCGCGTGCAGAAGGCGAAATGGGGCCTGGAGCGCCTTGCGGCAAAGTCCGACACGGTCATCGTAATCGAGAACGACAGGCTGGTGAACTATGTGCCCAACCTGCCAATCGGCGAAGCATTCAACCTTGCCGACGCAATCACCGGCAAGGCGATAACCGGCATCGCGGACACCATAATGCTGCCGTCGCTGATGAACATCGACTTTGCGGACGTGAAGTCCGTCATGGAGAACGGCGGCTTCGCCCTCATCTCCATGGGCGAGGCGCACGGGACTGACAGGATTGAGCAGGTGGTAAGGAACACCATGGAGCACCCGCTCCTCGACGTTTCCTACGAGGGCGCAAAGGGCGCGCTTTTGCACATCAACGGAGGCACGGGCCTCACGCTTGGCGAGGGCATAGACATCGGCGAGAAAATCTCCTCCAGCTTCGACATGAACGCGGATGTGAAGATTGGCGCGCGCCTCGACCCGAGCATGGGCGACGGAATCTCGGTCACCGCAGTGGTGACGGGCATCAGGAACCCATACGCCATCAACCCCGCCGAGCAGCAGAAGCAAAGCAGCAGGGCAGTGACAATGGACGCGCTCAACTACATCTGAGCGCCTTTTTTTCCTTTTCCAGGCGCGCCCTTCCCAACCAGGGCGCATTATTTTTTAAATTAGCTTAATCTAATTTCTACAGGTAAGGAACCACTCGGAGATGATGGCACGGTATTTCTATTTCAGACTGTCAAAATAACAAAAAAGGCAGAAATATCCGATCTCAATTCTGAAATAGCCAACATGAAAAGCGCACTCAATGCGATAATCCAGCATTGCGGATATAGCCCTGGAAAGTCTCCCTATGAACCATACTTAAAGCTTCTTAAAGTCGTGTCGGGCGGCAACGGTGACGGGGTAAACTTGGTGGCTTTTGACCGTTATCTCGACTCGCAAATCACTAGTTTGTTCAAGGCATACGTTGCTGCCAAGGGTCTTGGAATGAAGCAGCCTATCGAGAAGCCTCTGTTATCGCTTATTGGCTCTTTTGAAATTTATAAGAAAAGCTCAGATAAATTTCTTGAGAAATTCATGTCTACTGCGTTTTCATCAGGATATGACGGGCAGGCATATTACACGAGCATACAGGGCAAAGCAAAGATCCTGCTAAAAGCAATAGAAGATGCCCAAAATCCTGGCAAAGAGAATGAGTTCAAAAAATAATCAATTCCCGCCGCTGCTTTCCTCTGGTATCTCCTTTGCGGCAAGGTGCTGTGTTTTCTCCCACCCCTATCGTATCTTTTATAAACTCTTCAATCCGTAGGGGGCAGTCGCCAACATTAGCTTCCCCCTAACGGTTCACCCCCGTCTTTCAACCTATTTTTTAAACCCTTCAATCCAAACTCCCGAAGAATGGGCTGGTAGCTCAGCGGTAGAGCGCGTCGTTCGCAACGACGAGGCCACGGGTCCAAATCCCGTCCAGTCCATCGACATTTTCGCAGACGAAAATGGCGAGGCATTTTCCGCAGGAAAATGTACCTTTTTTATTCTTATTCGCCCCAGCACCTGCCATGAAAGTCGCAGTCCTCTTCTCCGGCGGAAAGGATTCCGTCTTCGCCGCGTTCGCGTGCGCGCAGTCAGGCTACGATGTGTCCCTTCTTACAATAGAGCCTGCGGAATACTCGACGATGTTCCACCACCCAAACATAAAGTGGTGCGCGAAACAGGCAGAGGCGATGGGCATGCCATTCACGATGGTGGAGGCGGATGGCGAGGCCGAGGAGGACGAGCTTGCGGCGATAAAGGAAGGCTTGCGCAAGATGCGCGCGGACGCGGTTGCGACAGGCGCGATAGAGAGCGAGTACCAGAAGCAGCGCATTGACAAAATCGCGCACGAGCTTGGCATCCATTCCTTCTCGCCCATCTGGCGCACAGGGGAAACACTCCTGTCAGAGCAGTGCAAATACCTTGACAGCCTCGTTGCCGCAGTCTCGGCAGAAGGATTGGGCAAGGCTGACCTGGGCGCAAAATTCGATGAAAAGTTCGTCAACAGGCTCAAAAAGATGAAGCCGCCAGTCAGCCCGCACCTTGAAGGGGGCGAAGGCGAGACATTCGTCTCAAACGCGCCATTTTTCACCCAAGCGCTGAAAATAAGGGAAATGGAAAAGGAGTGGGACGGCTCGCGCGGAGTGGCAAAAATCATTTCCCTCTAATTGCCTGCAACCGCCTCGATCTTGTCTATTATGTTGTTCAGGTCCTGCCCGTATGCCGCGCGTATCTTTATCGACGATGTGAACTTCGCCTCGACAGGCAAATCCTTCTTTATCCTAATCGTGTTGTTGCCGAACGCGGCTGCGCTCGATATCGGGATTGTCGCCTCGATGGGCACTTCCTCCTGCACGCGGAACTGCACTGGCTGGCCTGTTGATGAAAGCCCCACGAGGCTGGTGTCAATGGGTATGATGAATGAGAGGGGGATGTCGAACTGCGATGGGAACAGGTCCTTTATCGGGTAGCTCCTGTCCAGGCTTATGGTGGTGGAGACGGGCGCGGTCATCACGATGTCCCGGTTCTGCAGCGCCCTTAAGTCCTCAGCAATGCCCATGAGCTGCGCCTTTTGGGCGGGTGAAAGCGGCTTTTCCATGAAATACGTCCCGTACACGCTTGCAAGGGCAAGCGCCAGCGCGAGCACTGCCACAATCATCGTGATGTTGCTTGCGCCACCCTGCGGAGCCGCGCTTTGCGCCTGCGGCTCAGGGGCCGAATACGGCTTGCTTGCGCCAGGGCGCGAAAAGCTCGATGGGAGGTTGGAAGGCATGCATATCACCGCTCGTACTTACACCGTCCCCATTTTTATTACGTTCGTGCCGGCGCCGGCTTCTCCCGCGCCAAAAACCACCTAGGCACTTTTTTAAACTCTTGCCGCAAATTTGAGCCGAGGGATATTATGCCAAAAGTTACATTCAAATCAGACGGAAAAACAGTGGAAGTGCCCTCAGGCACGCCCCTTGTGCAGATTGCCGAGGACAACGCAGCGTCCATCCCGTTCTCATGCAAGGCAGGCGTATGCGTCTCGTGCCTTGTGAACATCGTGAAGGGGATGGAAAACCTCACGCCGCCCACTGAAAATGAAAAGGCGACCCTCGAGGGGTTCGGGGCAAAGCCCAACCAGCGCCTCGCGTGCCAGGTGACAGTGACCGGCGACGTCGAAGTGGAAAACCCATAGTCCCGTGGCGGCGGCAACATGATTACCATTTCGCTTGACAGCTCATCCTACCCAGCGGGCGGCATCATCAACGCAGCAATCGGCGTCAGCCATAAAAAGGCAGTCAAGGCGCGCGGGCTTTATGCAACGCTTTCCTGCACGGAGCGCAAGCAGGTGAAGACGCAGGTCATGCTGGACAAGTATGATTTCGAGCGCGACCGCGAGATGGGCCAGCCATACGCCTCCCACATGGAGACGAAGACGGAAACGCGCGAGAACGACGTTTTCAGCCAGGAGAAAAAAATCAGCGGCGAGCGCGAGTTTTCAGGAGAGGAAACGTTCAGCGTGCAGTTCACGCTTCCGCAGAACGCGCAGCCGACCAGCAGGGAATACGGGCACGACAACGCAATCTACATCTGGAAGCTGCGCGTGAAGCTCGACATCCCGTTCGCAATAGACGAGAACGCCGAAGCCGAAGTGTTCGTGGAAGGGCTCTAGTCTTCCCCTTTCAATCTCATTTTTAAACATTTTCTATCTCATTTTCCCAGGGTGGTAGGATGTCTAATTGCGTAATTACAAGGTCGGAAGCAAGGCAGCTCAACAAGGCTT
>JBAZYD010000035.1:0-3310 GCA_041659465.1 Candidatus Micrarchaeia archaeon
AAGTTTTCCGGAACGCTGTCGCTCAAAACCGTGTCCAGCGTGAAAGTGTATCCATCCAGGGTGCTTGCCCCGTGCATGCACTTCTGAAGTTGGAGCAGATGGGGCATGTGAAGGTGATAATCAATAACATTATTGCATACCAGGTCAAACAGCCCTTGAGGAGAATACAGATTCCACTGGCCCAGCGTCCCATCCCCGACTAGGCTGTAAATCGATGTTTTTTTGGCCCCTTTGCCTGCATAGGCGACTGAAAGGAAAAGCGGGAAAACCGCCGCCATCTTTTCCAAAAAGTACCTGCTTCCGTAATAGGGCATGAGCATGGCGCCGTTTGCCTCCTCCCCCACGCCCATCATCCTGTCGAATATCTTGGCGTCCTTTGTAAAGCCGCTTGCAAGCACTTCCTTTATTGCGATAAAAAGGCGCTCGATAAAGACGGCTTCGTCGCCATACGAGAGTGCCTCCTCGGTTTTCCTGATTCCTGTGCCTGCAGCCCATTCATCAGAGCGCGCAATTGCCGCGTACAGTTTGCAGAAATCACGATAGGAGAATGATGAAGAAAAAATGAAATACGGGAGAGCCACATCCAGAATGCCTTCCATTTCGTTTTTTGTGAAAGGCGTGTTGTCAATGTTTTTCTTTGCAGTATTTTCATCAGTATCCTTGCCCACCTTTGCCCTGCCATAAAAGTCGCCGAAATATGATGAGATTATGGGAAAAATGTCAGGGAAGGGCGAATTCGCCTTTTGGAATGCAGGCTTGCTGTCAATCAGCCCCTGTGACTTGAGGCCGATCTTTCCCTGCCCTATCACTTTCACTACGGGTGCATTGCCAAGCATGGGCTTTCATCTGCCAGGAAGTGTTTAAAAAATAAACGGTGTGGGACAGCTACCGGTGCATGAAAAGCGCGTCGTCAATGGCAGGGCGGTTGAAGCCCACTATCACTTTTCCGCCTATGTCAAGCACGGGCACGCCCATCTGGCCTGTTTTGGTGAGCATCTCAAGCGCGCGCGCCTGGTCGCGCGAGACGTCCGCATCCTCGTACTTCACCCCGCGCTCGTTCAGGTAGCGCTTTGCCATCACGCAATATGGGCAGGTGGGCGTGGAATACACCGTCACCTTGGGCTGCTTGAGCGTACTTTCATCTATCATATTATCCACCTCTTCTCACCCTGACGCCGACTTTGCAAGCGAAAGCATTTTTATCACGCCAGGCTTGGCAATTGAGTAGCAGATTTTCCTGCCCTCGCGCCTTGTTTCCACCAGCCCAGCCTGCCTAAGCACGCGCAGGTGCTGGCTTATGTTGGGCTGGCTCCTTCCCACCGCAAGCTGCAGCACTGACACGCAGCAGCCCTTCCTCGCAAGCGCGGAGAGTATCTCCAGCCTCACCGGGTCGGAAAGCACGCCGAAAAGGCGCGCCATGCCATCGCTCATATATGCATGTATGCGCATATAAGTATATAAAGCATGCTCCCCTGCAGGGAGTAGGCACCGATATAAACCCTCTTCAGCAGAATGCGCGGACCAAGGAGGTATTGGATATGAGGACTTTCAAGAAAGTGGACGGGAAGGTACGCACCATCACATTCTACGGAGAGGTGGGAAAGGCGCCCATCCTGCCCATTATCCTCAGATTCCCGTTCTCGAAAACCGCACGAAAGGAGCTGGCAGTGGTCAGGGCGCTTAAAAGCGAGCAGGGCGGCAAAAGAAGGAATGATTTCCAGACCAAGCTCATTGAGAACCTCGTCCCGCTTGAGATTGGATGCACACAGGCGATGTTCATCGGAAGGGACGTGAACCTCAATCCCGAGGCAAGGCACATCCTCAAGAGGATTTTGCGGTGAAGCCACGGCTTTGGCCTGAAGTTCGCCTTCTTTTTATTTTTCTTTTTTTCCATCTGTTTTAAAAACACGTGTTATCACAAAAACTGCCATGCAAGAAACACGCATAAATTTAGGCGCAGGAATGAATATGCACCCCGGTGGCCTGGTTGAAATTGTCACCGTCAGGCCAAGGTGGAAAATAAACGCAGAGCACTGTTTCAGGAAAGCAGGAATCAGTGTGAACACCCTGAACAAAAACCGCCTGTTCAGGAAAATGGGCTTGGAAGTCGGAACAGAGCAGGAATATATGGAATACCGTCTTTCAAATGGAAAAAGGCTTTCCGAGAAAAAGCAGGAAAAATTCATTGCAGGAATAGTGGGGGCGGCCAACCCAAACCTAATGACAGACATGCTGGTATTGAAGAGGGCGACTACGGAAAATGGGCAGAACATGCTGGTTGATGCGATTTTGGGATGGGGCGAAAAGTACCCGGAGGAAACGATGATTAGCATCACAACTGTCCAAAGATTTGCCAGCCTCGGGGATTCTGCAAGGTTGAAAATCGAGGAATATTTGGAAAAGCATGGCAAGGAAGCGGCAATAGGCAAGCTCCCAGATGATATGGAAGATGAATTTCTGGCAATGAAGGAAGCAACACTGAGGGAAATTGCCGCTATTAAAGAAAAAGCAAAAAATAATCAGGGCTCAAGCGAGAAATAGACCCTTCTGTTTGTTTTTCCCTTGTTCTCAGCCGAAAGGAACACGATTTTCCCGATTTCGCCCGTGTTCTTTACGTGCACGCCGCCGTCAGCCTGCTCGTCCACGTCGCCTATTTTCACTATGCGCAGCTCCTTCACATCTGGCGGAAGCGCGCCTGCAAGCTTCACCATGCCGGAAAGCTTGAGAGCCTCCTCGCGCGCAAGGTAGGAAACCGACACATCGAGATTGCGCGCTATCTGCGCGTTTGCCTCGTCAATGAGCGTTTGGAACGCCTCCTTGCTGAAGGTTTCCATGGAAAAGTCAAAGCGCGATTTGTCAATGTCGATTGCATTGCCTGTGATGAGAATGCCATTTTTCCTAAACATGATTGCGGAGAGGATGTGCCCTGCAGTGTGGCTGCGCATGAGACGGTGCCTGCGCTCCCAGTCAATTTCGCACGTTACTTCATCGCCTGCCTGCATTCCTTCCCTGCCCAGCTCGTGGAGCACCAACCCTTCCTTTTTCACAACGTAGAGGACAGGGAAAATTGCTCCGTCGCTCTTGCGCACAAGCTTTCCAGTGTCCGATGCCAGCCCGCCGCCGCGCGGCGAGAAAAGCTGGGTGTCGAGGGTGGCGAATTTGCCCTCCGTGACGGCAAGCACGCGCGCGCTGCATGTGCGCGAGTAGGAGTCTGACAGGTAAAGGGGCGTTTCCATGGCTGGCAATGTGGCGGGGCATGTTTAAAAATTTGCCCACCAATATCCCGGCGGGAGGGATATTCATGTTCAAA
>JBAZYD010000036.1:0-3282 GCA_041659465.1 Candidatus Micrarchaeia archaeon
CGCCTATCAGAATGGCAGGTATTCCGCTGCTTATGATGCATACCTAACGGCTGCAGGCACGTTGGGTGAAGGGAAGGCGAGGGAAGAATATGCAAAGATGGCGCTGAAGAGCTACAATCACTGCTGCCATGGGATTGAGACTTTGTATTGGGAAGAGGTGGTGGTGGCGCCTTCGAACTGGAAGGAAAGCGCGATGGCCATGTTTTTTGGCCCGAAGAAAAAGATGGAAATAAGGTTCCATGAGCGCGAGCCGCTGATAGAAAGGATAAGGGAAGACTTCATGGCAGCCGCCGGCAAGGCGGGGGTGCCGCTGGACTATTTGAGAGGGCTTGTTGTCAGCAGGCAGGAATACATTATGGAAGACCATCGCTTCTGATTTTAAGGCTGCACCCATTCTATCTCATAGTACTCGCGCGTGCTTCCAGGCACTTCGAGCCTTTTCACCAGGTAGTATGTGACAGAGGTCTCGCGGTCGCAAATCGCAAGCAGGAGCTCGAGCCCTATGCGCTTGCACTGCGAGATTGCATCGGCAAGCTCCTCCCCGCCGATGTGCTCCTCCTCGGAAAGCGAGAACATCAGGTATTTCGGCTTGCCTGTCTTCGGGTTTTCAATGCCGCCATGCTGGCGGTGGTAGAGGAGGAAGTCCAGGGTGGTGCGCAAATCGGCTTTGCCCTCCTTTGCCTTTTTTGAGGCGGCTTTTGCTTTCTTCCTTGCCTCCCCGGGAATCGCAAGCACAAACGTCTTTTTCACCGAGTGCGCCACGCGGATTGCGCGCGCCCACTCGGAGATGAGGAGCTTGCTTGCGCGCGGGAAGCAGTGCACCACGTGCTTGGAGTGTATCCATTCCTTTCCTTCGCGCGAGGGAGAGGCGCCTGGGAAATAGAGCCTGAAGTGCGTGCCGAACTTGAAGCCTGTTTTCAGGACAAACCCGTGCAGCCGCCAGTCCTCGTAGGCCTCGTAGAGGTGCAAAAAGTCCCTGTGCTGGCGCTTGGCGGCGCGTATCACCGCGGCCTCGTCCGCATTCTCCAGCCTCATGCCCGCATGGCGCATGAGGAAAAGCGTTTCGTATGCATCGAGCTTGGACAGCTTGCCGCGCTGCTCAGCCTTGTAGGAGCCGAACTGGCCGAACCAGTGCTCCTCGTAAAGCCGCCTGCCGGCTTCCTCGTCGTCGATTATGGACCACAGGTCGTCAGGGTAGAAGCGGCCCACAAGGGAATACTTGTCAAGCGAGAGCGTTCCTGAGGGGTATTTCAGGCGGTTGTTCCTGCCATAGCGCTCGGAGATTTCGCCCACCTGGCGGGCGATCAGGCCGCGGTCGCGCCAGTCCTTGTAGGTGAAATACCGCGCCATCTGGCGCTTGCGCTCGAATGCCGCAGCCACGTGGTTGAAGCGGTACTCGTTCAGGGAAGAGTCGAATGCGCGCGCATTCCGTATGTCCATGAGGTAAAGCGCTTCCTCGGGAAAAAGGTGTATCACTCCCTTTTTCATGTAGCCATAATGGCCGTTCACCAGAGAGGAGACCGATTCCGGCTCGGAGACGCAGGCGGACTTTTTCTTTGGTGAAAACTCGATTTTGATTGCCATTCCATCACGCTTCAGGAGGCGCTGAAAAAAACGTCCTCGCAGGATTGCTGCTTCCGTATTGCCCCAGAAGGTTTATAATGCGGGGGAAGGGGAATCAAAACATGGCAAGGGTGAGGAGGAAGCTTGGGAAGGGAAAGCAGTACGAAAAGGCTAGGCGTGGCAATGCCTGCCTGCCGGATGCCATGCTTTCGAGGCTGGTGATGCAGAAGTATGCGATTGTGGGCGAGCATTCCGCAGCCAAGCTTTGCCACTGGGCGGGCGAGTCGCTCCGAGGCAGGGGGGAATGCTACAAGTCCAAGTTCTACGGAATCGCCTCGCACCGCTGCCTGCAGTGCACGCCAGTCCTCCAATTCTGCAACCATGCGTGCGTTTTCTGCTGGAGGATGATGCCTGAGCGGGGCAAATACGGAGATGTGAAAGGGTTTGGATGGGAGGATGCCAGGGCTGTGGCTGACGGGCTGGTAAGGGCGCAGAAAAATCTTGTGTCCGGCTTTGGCGGCAACCCGGGGGTGAAGCGCGCGCTTTACGCTGAGGCGCTTGCCCCCAGGCACGTGGCGCTTTCCCTTACGGGAGAGCCCGCGATGTACCCGAAGATGGGCCAGCTTCTCTCCGAGTTCCACTCGCGCGGAATGACCACGTTCGTAGTCACCAACGGCACCCTTCCGGAAGCGGTTGCCGGATGGAAAGCGCTGCCCACGCAATTCTACGTTTCCATGGTGGCGCCAAACGAGAAGGTTTATCAAAAATTCATACGCCCGTCGGCGCGTGGCCTGTGGAAAAAATACTTAAAGACGCTGGGCATGATGCAAGCCATCGGGAAGAAAACAAGGACTGTGCTTCGGATGACGCTTGCGCGCGGCCTCAACGATGGCGATTTGGAAGGCTATGCAAGGCAGATTTTGCTTGCCCAGCCGCATTATGTCGAGGTGAAAAGCATGGTTTTCGTGGGCGGCGCGCGCTCCCCTGGGCGCAACCTGTCGCTTGATTCCATGCTGAAAATGGAGGAAACCGAGACGATTGCAAAAGAGCTTGCAAAGATGACTGGCTATCGCTTCACCGACGTCCATGCGCCTTCGCGCGTGGCGCTCTTGTGCAGGGATGAAAAAACCGAGGCAACCCGGATGATAAAATGGCGGTGAAGGCGATAATCTTCGACATTGACGGCGTGCTTGCGGACTCGAAGGAGGCAATCGCGCACAATACAGTCTGCCTTATGAAGGAGTTTGGGTTTGACGTGCCTGATGCGCGCGTGGAGAGCATGGCATCCGCACACTCGGCAGAATCCGTGCTTGTTGCGCTTGCCCCGCCGCTTGGGAAGGACGCGGCGCTGAGGAAAAAAATGCTGGGCAGGCTGCGGGAGCTTACTTGGGAAAATATTGCGCTTGTGAAGCCGTCGCGCCTTGCCGCGCAGGTGCCTGCGCTTGCCGCGAGATACATGCTTGCCGCCGCAAGCAACAGGAAATCAAGCGCGGGGCTAGTGCTGCGGCAAATCGGCATCGAGGGGCACTTCGAGGCTGTGATGACAAGTGAAGATTGCCCCCCAAAGCCCGATCCCACCATGATTAGGCGTGCGCTTGGGAAGATGGGCGTGCGAGCTGGCGATGCCGTTTTTGTAGGCGACAACGTGGAGGATATGCAGGCGGGGGATGGCGCGGGCGTGCGCTCCATAATGCTCGACGGGACTGACGAGGGGGCGTG